>CAZBER010000007.1:0-48093 GCA_964490985.1 uncultured Desulfovibrionaceae bacterium
CAGCTCCACCACGAAGCATGCCAAGGGGTTACCGAGAAATCGGTAACCCCTTTTTTGTTTGGAAAAAAGCACCAGCGCCAACACCGCGGATGCAGTGGTGCGGACAAGCGAGGTCGCGATCGGCAAACTTCTTCATTTTTGAGCAACGAAATCATGAGCATCGTGAAAAGCATGCTTAAGCAAAGGGAGATATAAATGCTGCCCACTGATATCAAACCAATTTACTCAGCGACAAAATTATCGTCCAATAGAGAGATGCTTATTGGTCCGTATTTGCGATGCGAGAAAATAAACTTAGATGAAACAGAAATTTTATTTCGATTTCTTAAAAATCGATCCTCTTTTAAAGTCATGATAGACGTAGGTGCTCATACAGGAACAACTTGCTTTCCTTTTCTACTGTCTGGATGGCGCATTATAGCATTCGAACCAAATCATACAAACAGCCAGCACTTGAAATACAAAGTTGCAAATAGTTCACCTGAGATACAAAAAAATTTTACATTGTACGAAATAGCAATAAGTGATAAATCGCAAAAAATGTTCCCTTTTTTTCCTCAGAGATAAGCTCCGGTATTAGCGGCCTATCAAAATTTCATAGTTCTCACAAGGAGTTAACAAGAGTTGATGTAGATACAATGACCAACGTTCTCAATAATCACAATTTGCCTGGAGTAGATTTTCTAAAAATCGATACAGAAGGATATGATTTTTTTGTTTTAAAAGGATTTCCTTGGAGTTATCACAAGCCATGTGTGATAGAGTGCGAGTTTGAAGACAAAAAATCATTACCTCTTGGTTATAACATGAGACAAATGGCTGATTTCCTCATCGACAAAGGCTATCAATTGCTTGTCAGCGAATGGCATCCTATTGTTGAATATGGCTATCGGCATGATTGGAGATGTCTAAAAAAATACCCCTGTGAACTTGAAGATCGTGATTCGTGGGGAAATTTGCTCGCTTTTGCTCAACAGTCTGATTTGGAAGATATTACTAATTTTTTTGGTCCTTCCGACTTTTCCGTGGGTAAGTGACCGGCTATGGTCTTCCCGGGAGGGATGCCATGAAGGACACGGACACCTGTATTCTCGGATTCTGGGGCTGAGCGACCCGGGGCTTGTTGCCGACGTCGAGTTGGACACGGCGGGAGGCCATGTGGATGTCCATGTTGATCACGTTGCCGATGTCCGGTGGCGCTGCCCTCCCTGGTGGGTCATGATCATCAGGGACGGCGGCGAGACTACGTGATTGCGTAAGGGGACCTTGCCATCGGGCGGGGTCCTTTTTTCTTTTCAGCAAGTGATCCATTCCCCCTCCCTTACCCGGGCAAGGAAATCACTTCCGTCCCAGGCTTTCGGCGACCGCCCGCATGGATCCCTGGGTGATCAGGCTATGGAGCCATTCCGTGATTACGTAATGGAGCCAGGGCAGCGCTAGGCGACACCCATCGCCCTGACAGTATCGGGACCAGTCCCATGGGACCGTGACCGCCTCCCCTGGCCCAGGATATCCTTAAGCTTAAAAGGATCTTCAACCATTTTAAGTAAAAGGATATCGTATGACTAGAAGCCATTTCATGATCCTAGAAAATATCATGAAAATCGACTCGTCGAGATTCATAAGCAAATATGAACGATTAACAGATGAGCAATGGTCGATCCTGGAATCTCTCCTTGCAAGCGAGCCATCGCCTGGTAGAGGCAGACCTCCTGTTCATGATGACCGTTGTGTCTTGAACGGCATCTTGTGGGTATTGCGCACTGGAGCTTGCTGGGCCGACTTGCCGGAAAGATTTCCATCTTCATCAACATGTTACCGGCGATTCAGCAAGTGGGTTAAGTCCGGCACGTTCCGAAAAATCCTTGAGGCACTTGCCCGTGACCTTGAAGAGCGAGGAACTATCAACCTTTCGGAATGTTTCATTGACGGCACGTTCACGGTGGCAAAAAAGGGGCGCAAAAGTGGGAAAGACCAAGCGGGGCAAAGGTACGAAGCTCATGGTTATTGCAGACGCTTCTGGTCTTCCACTCGCCGTGCACACGGCTTCTGCTAGCCCTCATGAAGTCACCCTTGTCCAAGCTACACTCGATGAAACTGTCACCGTGGGACGACCCAGAAGAATTGTTGGGGATCGTGCCTATGACAGTGATCCGCTCGATAAGGCTCTTGCTGCCCAAGGCATTGAACTGATTGCGCCACACCGCAGAAACAGAAAGCGAAAGGCAACACAGGATGGTCGTCCATTGCGACGCTATAGCCGCCGGTGGAGAATTGAACGTCTGTTCGCATGGCTCAATAAGTTTAAGCGGACAATGGTACGCTGGGACCATTGTTACGAGCGCTTCACTGCCTTCGTTTATCTCGCTTGTTCCATGATTCTCATCAGAAAATTGTGCTTAGGGAATTATGAAATGAGTTCTAGTGACTGTTGGCAGGAGCCAACAAAGGCTATGCGGTTACCCTGTGATTTTTTGAAAAAAGTTAATGATTTCATTATATTGTTGGCATGGCATTCAAGAGGTCGTGGGTTCGATTCCCTCCAGGTCCACCAGAATGAATGCCAAGAGGTTACCGAGAAATCGGTGACCCCTTTTTCTTTTGAAAAAAGCACCAGCGCCAATAGGGTTTGTTGGCTGCGGTGTTGGAACCTGCCACAGAATCTTTTCCAGCTATTTTCTTCGATTTTAATGAGAAACTAACCCAATGCTTCTGGCAAGTTCCTCAAGCGGTTACCTGGAAAGAATTCCAGCAGTACACAAAAAATCCTGGCTGGCAGCGAACTTGTAGACATTTCCGATGCGTTGGCGGCGCAAAATGGCACGCCACTCGTGCGTTGTCGGGCCATGCGGGCAATTCCGGCAGGTTGTGCACGACCTGGGCGGCAAGCAGCGCTGATACCAAGACCAAGAGTCGCGCTGCGCCAAGGTCAGCCCGGGGCCTCGCCTTTCTTCTCCCGGAGGGTTCCCTCTCCTGGCCCGCGGATTCGCGCGGGAAACGTGGCCATCACGTACGAGTTCCACTGCTGGTTTGTCGACGACCGCTGCCGCGTTCAATTTCCCCGAGGTGCTTCAAGGATAAATTGGCCTTTTCAGCCAGTTCCAGTTGGGTCAGGCCCGCCTTCTTTCGGAGCGACTGAATCCTTAAAGCAGCAACAGGGGCCTGCTTCCAGGGGAGATCATAGCCGGTCACTTGCCCATGGAAAAGCCGCGACGATCCAACTTGACTGTGCCGTCAACCTGTCCAACTATCGGACCACTTCAAAAATCCCTGCTTGCGGTTGCGCTAATCAAGCCATCCGTGAAGTTATTTATTTTTCAATTTTCGGTAGATTGTTGCTCGACTGATGCCCAGTAGCTTGGCTGCTTTTGAAATATTATTGTTGCATTTTGTGAGTGCCAGGGAAATCGTGTTGCGCTCAGTATCTTTCAATAAGGCTATGTCAGTCGTATGATTGCGGGCCGTACCGAAATATTCCGGTAAGTCATCCACCGTCACAATCGGCTGCGTTATTTTGGTGAGGACGTTGACGATCACATTTTCGAGTTCGCGGACATTGCCAGGCCAGGCATAGGTCTGGAAAATCGATTTCACCTGAGGTGAAAATACGATGTCTTCCCGCATCGGCCGGTGCTTGCGAACAAGGTGTTCCACGAGGGGCATCAGATCCTCTTTGCGTTCACGCAAGGGCGGAATAGAGAGATTCATGACGGCCAGTCGATAGAACAGGTCGAGCCGGAAACGGCCTGCCTCGATCTCCTTGGACAGCACTTTATTGGTCGCGGCGATGACCCGGATGTCGAGATGCATGGGGTGAGCGCCGCCGACGCGAACAATGCTTTTCTCCTGCAAGACGCGCAGGAGATTGGCCTGGGCGTCGAGGGGCATGTCGCCGATTTCATCGAGAAAAATGGTGCCCTCGTTGCCCAGTTCGAATTTGCCGGCTTTGCCGCCGCGTTTGGCGCCGGTGAACGTACCCTCTTCATAGCCGAAGAGTTCGCTCTGGATGAGTTCCGGGGGCAGGGCCGCGCAATTGACGGCAATAAAGGGGGCATTGCGGTGGATGCTTGCATTGTGGATGGCTTGAGCCAGGATCTCCTTGCCGGTGCCGCTTTCACCCTGGATGAGGACGTTTACGTCCGTGGCGGCGATCCTCTTGGCGTTGCGGACCAAGATGTCCATGGGCTCGCTGGCATGCACGAAGTCATCGAACGTATACCGGGCGATGTTGTGCACCGGCTTCAGTTTTTTGTCTTCCTTCAGCGTGCAGACAATGCCCAAGGGCTCCATGTATTCGTTCGTCAACGGCTTGAGATAGGCTTCGATGCCGACCAATCCGGATCTGGTTTTAAACTGCAACTCCTTCCAGTGTCGCCCAGTCGTCATGTCTTGCTTGATGCCGTCGTAATTCGAAAATACGGCTTTGGCTTGTTCGCCGACAAGCTGTTTTGCCGATGTCCCCAGCAATTTGGCCGCATTCTTGTTGAGATGGGAAATTCTGTCGTCCCGATCGAAGAAGATCAAGGCCTCTGGCAGGTTATTGACCACCATATTGAAATAATAGTAGGATTTCTTGAAGTCGTCATGCAGGATCCGGTAATTGTACTCGGCTTGGATGGTGCTGGCGGTCATTTTGACCAGATCGAGCAGGGAGGCCGGGTGCAGGCTCTTGTCGCGGTTGGACAGATCGAGGGTCCCGATCAGTTCGCCCTGACTATCGAAGAGGGGTACGGCCGAGCAGCACCAGGTGTGGTAGAGCTGGCAATAATGCTCCTGTCTGAAAACCTGCAACGGCACCTTACGGGCAAGGCAGATGCCGGGCGAGGTGGTGCCCAGCACGGTTTCCAGGCAACTGGCTCCGGCCACGACATTGAGGGATTCGCCGGTACTGTACATTTTCTTGTCGCCAAAGACGCTGAGCAGCGTTCCATCGGCGGCAGCCAGCATGACGATAAAGTCCTTGCCTTTCACAAGCCCATAGAGCTGTTGCATGTGGGGCAGGGCGACTTCCAGCAAGTACCGCTTGTTCTCCAGATTGAGATAGTCTTTTTCTACGTTCTCATTTCTGCTTGTATGGGGACTGACATTGCTCGAAAGGCAACGTTGCCAGGACAGTGCGATCTCCTGACGCAGCAGCGACCTGTCGATGTATTGCACGGCAACGAGTTTGTCCCACGCCTGCTCGGTGACGACAAGCTGCTGCTTCGGATCGTGTGGGTGCCCGTTTGCTTCGCGCATCTTCACGTCTCCTCCATGTCACTCACGCTGCATGGCCTTGTGTCGCTGGGCCGGTGCGCTCCCCAGGTGGAGCCGCCCACGCCTGGTCCGAAGTGGGCAGGAACGAGTCGGGAGGAAAAGGCTATCGCTGCGCGCGGACATGGATTCTATCCGTCTGCCATACCCGATTGCTTGCGATATCTTGCGTGGTCTTGAAAACCTGGTCAAGGGGAATGGCCGTGGCCCTCCTTTCGCTGGCGCTTGACCGGTGATGTGGCAACAACGGTTTTTCCCCGACAATCCGGACAACGGATCGGACCGGCTCCCGAGTCTCGAAAAAGGGCGGCTGCGTGTCGCAGATGCCCAGGACGCTCGTTTGTCTCGGAACAGTCACGGATTTGCCTCAAAATGAGACACTCCGCCCTTGGCCCAAATCGATTCAAATCAAATATAATTCACTGATATAGTATAAAAATTTTGGATCGTTGCCACTGGTTTTCTGGCAATCGTGTCTCAAATTGCGACGATTCCCTTCCCGGTTTCGGGGGCTGGCCGGCGCGAGTGTCTCACAATGCGACGCTTTGCGAGGAAAGGTGCTCGTATCCGGTCCTGGTCGGCCACCAGGAACCCGCAACCGCCTGATCCTTGCCCCTCCACCGGGGGAGCGCTCTGCAATCGCCCTGCCCATGGCGTACCCTCCTCCCCGGTCGATCTGATCATTGAAGCGCCTTCCCTCTCCCGCTTCAACACGCTAACGCAATAAAAACACTCAATAATCCTGAATCAGGCAACGATTCGCCCGAACCGAATCAAGCGACCGGCTTGGCGTGCTCTGTTATGTCAAATTTTACATAACAAAATTTGGCATACCGTTTGCTTTCTGCCGAGTAAAACCAGGGGAACGTTCGTATTGGAACTTGAAAAGGTGATAAAATATAACGTTATATTGTCAAAACATGGGATACTTAAACGATACCATCCATTTTTATATTATGGAGTAGCCTGCGATTGATTGCTTACAACAAAACTTTTCTCTTTCAATACGCGACATTGAAATCAAATTTATCGTTTCATTCATGAGCATTACTTGTGTAATCCAGGACGAAACAGTCATAAATCATGTTGTCACCTGATTTATGACCAAGGAAAAGGAGAACTGCATTGCACCATGTCAGCCCTCCACGCCTGCCGTGCCGATATCGGCGACCAATCGACAGCCTCCTTGGCCATATTCTGTCCGGTCCTGCGGGAGACTCCCAGAGCATTGCTTGCTGGAGAGAGCGCCGCAACCACGTAAACGGCCGCCGCGCCATGACAGGCGTGTCCCTGTGCCTGGGAAACGCCTTCGCACCGTGCCGGCGCATTTCGACGACCCTCTAAAAGGAGTGGATTATGGACATCAAGGCTGCTGTGGTTCGGGAAAAAGGCGGAACGTTCCTGATCGAGGACATGCAACTCGAAGATCCCAGGGCCAATGAGGTCCTTGTCCGCGTGGTCGCTTGCGGCGTGTGCCATACGGACCTCGGCGTGCGCGATCAGTATTACCCGACGCCGCTTCCCTGCGTGCTCGGCCATGAGGGATCCGGCATCGTGGAGAAGGTCGGAGCCGACGTCACATCCGTCAAGCCCGGCGACCATGTCGTCATGAGCTTCCTGTCGTGCTACGCGTGCGACACCTGTAAGAGCGGCCTGCCGGGCTATTGCAACGGCATGTATCTTCACAACTTCAGCGGCGGCCGCCCCGACGGCACCTCGCCCCTGAGCCAGGGCGGCGAAAGGATCAACAGCTGCTTTTTCAGCCAGTCCACCTTCGCCACCCACGCCCTGGCCACCGAGGGCAACATCGTGAAGGTGCCCACCGACATGCCCTTGGAACTGCTCGGCCCCCTGGGTTGCGGCGTGCAGACCGGCGCCGGCACCGTCATCAACGCCCTGCATCCCAAGGCCGGCTCCTCCATTGTCATATTCGGCGTGGGCACCGTGGGCATAAGCGCCATCATGGCCGCCCTGGTCTGCGGCTGCACCAAGATCATCGCCGTGGACATCAACAACGAGCGTCTGGAACTGGCCAAGACCTTCGGCGCGACCCACGGCATCAACGGCAAGGAAACCGACCCGGTCAAAGCCATCCAGGAGATCACCGGCGGCGGCGCGGACTACTCCGTCGAGGCCATCGGCAATCCCCACGTGCTGCGCCAGGCCGTGGACTGCCTCTCCACCACGGGCTTCTGCGCCCTGGTCGGCATGACGCCACTGGGCACCGAAGTGAAGCTGGACATGAACGGGGTTCTTTTTGGCCGGGGCCTGCGCGGCGTCATCGAGGGCGAGGCCGTGCCGCAGATTTTCATCCCGCAGATGATCGAACTCTACAAGCAGGGCCGTTTCCCCATCGACAGGCTGGTCACCTACTACGACTTCAAGGACATCAACCAGGCCGTGGAAGACCTGGAAAAGGGCAAGATCCTCAAGGGCGTCTTGAAGATGTAGCCGAAGGCGGACAACGCGGCCAGCGGGGACGCCCCGGCGTCCCCGTTGGCCGCCCCGCCCTGTCCATCAGGGATGCGGCGAAGGGCAACCATGCAACCACAAGGGGAGGGGATATGAAAAGGGGCATGACGGCGGCGTTGCTGGTCGGTGTTCTTCTTTCTTCCGGCCAGGTGCTTGCCAACAACGCGCGCGATTATATTCCGCTTGATCCAGGGACGTTTTTTCTCGCTCTGTATTACAATCACAGCTTCGGCAATGAATTCTACGTCAACGGCTCGAAAAAGAGCAATTCCGCGAACTTCATAGGCAATGTCAGCGTGCTGCGTCCCGTGTATTTCACCCAGCTTGGGCCGTTCACCATTGATCCGCAAATCCTGCTCCCCATCGGCGAGGTCAGTCTCCCCCACCAGCAGTCTTCGGGCATCGGCGACGCCACGTTCGCCTCCACGGTCTGGTTCGTCAACAACAAGGAAACCAACTTCATATTCGCCTGGACGCCGTTTTTGACCGTCCCCACCGGGCAGTATGACCGGGAAAGCGGCATCAACCTCGGGGCCAATCGCTGGGCCACCAAGCAGGAAATCTGCTTCGCCAAGGGATTCGGCGACCGGACCTGGCTGGAACTGTCGGGCTATGTCCAATTTTTTTCCGACAATGACAACGCCCTCAATGTCGAAGGGCGCCGGGCAACCTCGTCGCGGGATCCGCTGTTCGGGGCTGACGCGCACCTAAGTTACAACTTCACCAAAGAGTTCTTCGGTTCCCTGGATTACATCTTCACGGGCGGCGGTCGCACCATCCTGGGCGGTAAAGAGCAGAACGACTGGCAGGCCACCCACAACGTCGGCGTGTCGGGCGCCTACATGGTGACGCCCCGCATGCAGGTCATGACCGCCTGCAGCACTGACGCCGCCGTGGCCAACGGCGTTCGCACCAGCACCATCATGGTCCGCCTGGGATTCATCTTCTAGTCAACTGGAGCGGCAGGCCTGACAGGCTCGCCGTTTCGCACAAGAGCGTTGCTTGGAACGCACCGCCCTTGTTCGGCGGTGTGACGGGAGAGTTCCGTCCATAAACAGGCATTGGAGGTCTTCGTATATGATGCCACGAAAAATGCTCCTGAACATCAACGGCGTGGAAAAACTGATCGTGACCGATCCCGAGGAGTCCCTGGCCAATGCTCTGCGCGCCCTGGGCCTCACGGGCACCAAGGTCGGTTGCGCCATTGGCCAATGCGGTACCTGTTCCGTGCTCCTGGACGGCAAAGTCATCCGGTCTTGTACGCGAAAAATGAAAAATGTCCCGGAGTGCAGCAAGATCGTCACCATCGAGGGCCTGGGCACGCCCACGAACCTGCACCCCTTGCAGCTTTCCTGGATCGTCCATGGCGGCGTCCAATGCGGCATCTGTACCCCGGGGTTCATCGTTTCGGCCAAGGGGCTTTTGGACGCCAATCCGAATCCGACGCGCGAGGAAGTGCGCCAGTGGTTCCAAAAGCACCGCAACGCCTGCCGCTGCACCGGCTACAAGCAGCTGGTCGATGCCGTCATGGACGCGGCAAAGGTGGTGCGCGGCGAAAAATCCATGGACGATCTGTCGTTTACGATGCCGGACGACCAGCGCATCTACAACTCCAACGTGCCCAAACCCACGGCCTTGGCCAAGGTGACGGGACTGTGCGATTACGGCGACGACATCAACCTCAAGCTGCCGTTTACGGTCTGGCACCTCGCCCAGGTCCACGCCCGCGTCTCTCACGCCAAAATCCTTTCCGTGGACACCTCGGAAGCCGAGAAAATGCCCGGCGTGGTCAAGGTCATCACGGCCAAGGACATCAAGGGCACCAACCGCATCAACGGCTTGTGCGCCTATCCCACCAACAAGAGCGACGGCTTCGAACGCTGCATCATCAATGACGAAAAAGTCTACCAATACGGCGACGTCCTGGCCGTGGTGGCCGCCCACACCGAAAAGGAGGCCCGGGCCGCCGCGGACGCGGTGAAGGTGGAGCTGGAGGAACTGCCGGCCTATATGAACGGCCTGGCGGCCGTGGCCGAGGACGCCATGGAGATCCATCCCGGCACGCCCAACATGTTCTGCGACATGGCCTGCATCAAGGGCGAAGAGACCAAGCCCATCTTCGAGACCGCGCCCCATGTCGTGGAAGGGAGCTTCCACACCACGCGCCAGCCCCATCTCGTGCTGGAGCCCATGGTCGGCCTGGCTTATTTCGACGAGGAGGGGCGGCTTACGGTCCAAAGCAAGAGCCAGTTCCTCCACGCCGTGCCGCTCATGGTCGCCGAGGCCGCGGGCATCGCCCCGGAAAAGGTCCGCGTCATCAACAACCCCGTGGGCGGCAGCTTCGGCTGCACCATGAGCCCGCACATGGAAGCCGTGCTCATGGCCTGCTGCCTTATCCTGGATCATCCCGTGTGCCTGCATTTCAACTACGCCGAGCAGTCCTTTTTCACCGGCAAGCGCTCCACCAGCTATTTCAACGTGCGTCTGGCCGCCGACGAAAAGGGCAAACTGCAAGCCATGGAGTACGACTTCCTGTTCGACCATGGGGCCTACCACGACGGCACGTCCGATCCCCTCATCGAGAAGGGCTTCCGCTGGTGCGGGGCGGGCCTGTACTTCCCCAGCGTCCGGGGCGTGGGGCGCATCTGCTGCTCCAACCATGCCTTTGGCACCGCGTTCCGGGCCTTCGGCTCCCCTCAGGCCCTGTTCGCCACCGAACAGTTGGCCGACATGATGGCCGAAAAGATCGGCATGGACCCGTTGGAGTTCCGCTACCGCAATACCTACTGGCCGGGCACGACCATGACCTCCGGCTGCACCATGGACGTGCATCCCTTCCCCAAGCTCATCGAGATGATGCGACCGAAGTACAAGGCCGCCCTGGAACGGGCCAAAAAGGAATCCACGCCGGAGAAAAAGCGCGGCGTCGGCCTGGCGTTCGGCATGTACGACAGCTCGTTTAGCTGCAACGACTTCTGCGAAATCATCGTCGAGCTCAATCCCGACAACACGGTCACCCTCTTTTGCGGCTGGCACGACATGGGCCAGGGCGCCGATGCCGGGGCCCTGGTCCTCATCCACGAGGCCCTACGTCCGCTGGGGCTTGCGCCCGACCGGATCCGCCTGGTCATGAACGACACGGCGCTGCACGGCTACTACGGGGCGGCCGCCGGCAGCCGTTCCCACTACATGGGCGGCAAGGCCATGATCGACGGGGCCAACCAGCTCATGGACGCCATGCGCAAACCCGACGGCGCCTACCGGTCTTACGAGGAGATGACCCAGGAGAACATCCCGGTCCGCTACACCGGCAAGGCGAGCACTGTGGGCTATTCCTCGCCCTGCGACTTCAACACCATGCAAGGCGACCCCAACCCGACCCATACCTATGGCCTTTTCATGGCCGAGGTCGAAGTGGACACGAAAACGGGCAAGACCAGGGTGGTCAAGATGACGCTGCACGCCGACTTCGGGCCCATCGGCAGCAAGCTCGCCGTGGATGGCCAAATGTACGGCGGCATTGCCCAGGGCATTGGCCTGGCCCTGACCGAAGACTTCCTCGATCCGGCCAAGGACGTAACCTTGAAAGCTCAGGGCTTCCCCTACATCATGGACATCCCCGACGACATCGAGCTGGAATACACCGAAACCCCGCGTCCCACCGGCCCCTTCGGCTCCGCGGGCTGCGCCGAGCTGCCCCTGACCTCGGGCCATGTGGCCATCGCAAACGCCATCGCCAACGCCACGGGCGTGCGCATCTTCGAGCTGCCGGCCTCGCCGGAGAAGGTGCTCAAGGGCCTTAAGACCCTGGAAAAGGGCGGCAAACTCCTGCCGCCGCCCAAGTACTATCTGGGCAGCGACATGTACGAACGCCTCGAATACCTCCGGCAGCACCCGGTGGTGTCCGCAGAGGAGAAGAACTAGCCAGCGCCTCACCATGCCATGGCGCGGCGACCGCTTGGCCACCCCCAGCAGTGGCGATCGCCCGCGCCATGGCCCTGGAGAACACAGCCATGCATCTTAAGGAATTGACTGAGTGGGAGGCCCGCTGCACCCAGGAGGCCGCGCCGGAGTGTACGGCGGCCTGCCCCTTCCACCTGGACGTGCGCGGATTTTGCGCCCACTTGGCCAGCCGGCAATGGGGCAAGGCCTGGAGCCTGTTGGCCAGGACCTTGCCCTTGCCTGGCCTTCTCGCCCGGTGCTGCGACGCGCCCTGCCGGCAAGCCTGCCTGCGCCGGGACCACGGCGGCGCCATGGCCATAGGGGAGCTGGAGCGGTTTTGCGCCGCAGTGGCCAAGCCGGTGGCCCCACCCCGGCCGCTGCCGTCGCGGCATTGGGAAGTGGCGGTGCTCGGCTCGGGCCTAAGCGGCCTGTGCACGGCCTGGGAGCTCGCCCGTCGGGGCTTCGAGGTCACCCTGTACCGGACGGCTCTGGCCGGCATACCGGACGATCTGCCGGCCGCGGTCATGGAAACCGAGCTGGAAAACCTGGAGCGCATGGGCGTGGTCCTCGCGCCGGCTCCATCTCCGGACCCGAACCTGCCCAAAGTCCTGCTCCGGGAAGTCCGGGCCGTCTTCGTGGATGCCGACGCTTTGCCCGAGACCCTTGCCGAACTCGGCGAGCCCGATGCCGTTACCTGCGGCACCACGCACACCGGCATTTTCGCCAACCGGCCCGGGGAATCGTCCTTTGCCATGCGGGCGGCTGTCGGTCGTGGGGTGGCGATTTCCGTGGAGCGGTTCATGCAAGGCATTGCCCTGACCACGGCCCGGGAGGGCGAAGGCCCCTGCCAAACCCGCCTGGTCACGGACATGTCCGGGGTGGAGCCCGCCCCGGCCATTGCCCCGGATACCGGGTTCACCGAGGAAACGGCCGCAGCCGAGGCCGGCCGGTGCCTCAATTGCCAGTGCCTGACCTGCGTGAAGCACTGCGTGTTTCTGGAACACTACAAGTCCTACCCCAAGGCTTACGCCCGGCAGATCTACAACAACAGTTCCAACGTGGTGGGCATCCGCCAGGCCAACACCATGATCAATTCGTGCATGCTGTGCGGCCTGTGCGAGGAGCTGTGCCCCGGACGTTTCTCCATGGCCGCCGTCTGCCGGGATGCGCGACGGGTCATGGTGGCCCAGGACCGGATGCCGCCCTCGGCCCACGAATTCGCCCTGCGCGACATGGCCTTTGCCAACAGCGACCGTTGCGCCCTGGCCCGCCATGCCCCGAAAACGGTATTGAGCCGGCACCTGTTTTTTCCCGGATGCCAGCTTGCCGCCTGCGATCCGGACGGAGTGGCGGCAGCCTACGACGACCTGTGCCAACGGCTGGGCGGCGTGGGGCTGCTGCTTTCCTGCTGCGGCGCTCCGGCCCGGTGGTCCGGGCGGGACGCGCTGTTTCAAGAGGCCATGGCCGTCCTTGGCGAGCAGTGGCGGGCCCTGGGCCAGCCCACCTTGATCGTGGCCTGCCCGAGCTGCCGGGCCACCCTGACCGAAGGCCTGCCCGAAGCGTCCCTTGTCTCCTATTGGTCCCTGTTGCGGACCATGGGTCCCCCCCCAGGAGCCACAACGGCCTACGGGGCCGCCCTCGCCGTCAACGACCCCTGCGCCGCGCGCCACGACCAGGCCCTACAGCAGGATGTGCGGGCCTTGCTTGGCGAATGCGGCGTGTCTCTGGTCGAGCCGGCGCTTTCGGGCAGGACGACCGAGTGCTGCGGCTATGGCGGGCTCCTTGTGGAAGCCAACCCGGAACTCGGAGCCCGGGCGGCCAAGCACCGGGCCGAAGCCGCAAAAGAGGATTTCGTCACCTACTGCGCCATGTGCCGCGACATGCTGGCCAAAGCCGGCAAGCGGTCCCTGCACCTCTTCGACCTCCTGTTTCCCCGGGGGGACGATCCCGCGATCCGGCCGGCCACAGGCTATTCCCGACGCCGGGAAAACCGGATCCGCCTCAAGGAACGCCTGTTGGCGGAAGTCTGGAAGGAGCCGGCGGCCTCATTCAAGGCGGCCTTCGAGGCCATACCCGTGGCCTTCACCGACACGGCCGAACGCCGCATGGAAGAACGGCGCATCCTTGCCTCGGACATCCAAAAAGTGCTGCGCCACGTGGAGGAAACCGGCCGGCGGTTCGTCCATGCCGCAACCGGCCACTTCTTGGCCTCGCACCAGTCGGCGGTCGTGACCTACTGGGTCGAATACGAGGTCACGCCCGCAGGCTACCTCGTCCACAACACCTGGAGCCATCGGCTGCGCATCATGGGAGGGCAGGCATGAGCGCCGTACGAGTGCCCGAAGCGGAGGTTGCGGGCTGGAAATGCGCTGCCTGCAACTGCGAACTCACCTATCAGGAAGTCTCCATGCAATATATGAAAGGGCTGTTCCAGGTCGAACTGCTGGGATGCCCGCAATGCGGCCTGGTGCTCGTTCCGGAGCAGCTGGCCCAGGGCAAGATGCATCAGGTCGAACAGTTGCTTGAGGACAAGTAGAACCGTGTTGTTGGAAAATTTCCGAAACGCCAACAAACAAATCCCGGAACACAACTGTTTCGGATCGGATATCTCCATGCAGCGCCTTGCCATCATTGAAAAAGGGTCCATTTCGCCGGAGCAATCCGGACATGACGCCCGCAAGTCGGGACGTCTTTGGATTCCGACCTTTTCGGGCCGGACCTTCAATGTTGTCGAGCCCTCCTCCCGGGACATCTCTATCCGAGACATCGCGCATAGCCTGTCCATGCAGTGCCGCTTTGGCGGCCATTGCCAGCGCTATTACAGTGTGGCTGAGCACGGCCTGCTCCTTTCCCGGTTGTACTCTGCTGCTTATTCCGAGAGCAAATGCTTTGCGCGCCAAGGCGCGGGATTGAAGGCTTTACGAAGGCTTTCGAGAAAAGAGCGTGTCCTGGCCGCTCGTCTATGGCGTGGCCCGAGGAGCGCAACCACAGGAGCATCGGGAATTCTCCAATCAGGCAGCAGCCGGACCAGACGTCCGGCAGAAAGGTCATCCGCCACATCCCATTCCGAGCGCAGGATAATGCCAAGACCGGCCAGAGCCCAGTCTCGAATGACATCGCCATCATTGCACGACACGCCGACCGCAACGCGTACTGTTTCTGATTTTCCGCCGTGCTTCTGAAAGCGCCAAAGCGTCACGTCCTCATCATTCTCGCGCAGCGTGAGACACTCATGATCTGCCAAGGCGGTAGGCGTCCTTGGCGTGCCTCGTTGTGAGAGATATTCCGGTGCAGCGCACAGCATTCGATCGTTTGGAGCGAGCTTGACCAGTTGAAACGGCTGGGAATGCAATGCCCCAATATGAATTATGATATCCCATGCATCAGGTTTGAGTCGGATAGGATTGTCAGAGAGGTCCAAGCTGATGCTGACTTGCGGGTGTTGCCTGCGGAAATCACGGACCAGGGGGGCGATATGGCGACGCCCGAAACCCGTGGGGCCTGCGATATGCAAATGCCCCGAGACGATGCCTTTGCGCTCCTGCAATGCCGCAGCGACCTCCTCGACCGCAGTGAGGATGGCGACCGAACGCTTGGCCAAAAGCTCCCCTTCGTCGGTGAGCATGATCCGACCGGTTCCCCTGTCCACCAACTGCACGCCAAGTCTCGTTTCCAAGGTGCGCAGCCGCTGCGTGACGGCGGGAGGGGTTACATTCAGGAGTCGGGCGGCAGCCGCCAGAGAGGGCGAACGGCTTATCGCCGCAAAAAAAAGCATATCGTCTGTTGAGAGCATTAAGTCAAACTTAATAGCCGATTCAAGGCTTGTAAATTGAAATTTGGTCAACGTCGTCCTAGGTCTGGGGCATTCTTGGGCCAAGTGAGGATTTTCATGCCCGCATGTTCTACGGAATCGCCGGGGGACGCTCCGACGAGAGCAAGCTCCCTGTCGAAGCTGGAGACTCCCTGCTTGCTTCTGGATGAGGCACGGATGCATGCCAACATTACCCGGCTCCGGAAACGCCTCGAAGGCGCGGGTGTCGGATTTCGTCCCCATCTGAAGACGGCAAAATCCATTGCGGTCGCCCGCCGTCTCATCACCGGGCCCAATGGTCCGGCAACAGTATCGACCCTTCGCGAGGCAGAGGAATTCGCTGCGGCAGGCATTACGGACCTGACGTATGCGGTTGGCATTTCACCCTGCAAGCTCCCGCGGGTCCAATCCCTCAGGAAACGCGGAGCTGCGCTGACCATACTGCTTGACAGTGTGGAGCAGGCTGACGCGGTCGCGGCGGTGTCTCGTTTTGACGATCCGATTCCGGTCTTGATCGAGCTGGACTGCGACGGACACCGCTCTGGGGTGAAACCCAGGGATGCCGGGCTGCTGCTTGCCATCGCCAACAAGCTGACCCCGTCAGCCCGGTTGCAAGGCGTGCTGACCCATGCCGGCGAAAGCTATACGGCGCGCGGTCCGGCCAAACTTGCGGCAGCGGCGGAAAACGAACGCGTAAGCGCTGTCACGGCGGCCCACATACTGCGATCCCATGGCCACCCGTGTCCTGTCGTCAGTGTCGGCTCAACGCCGACCGCCCACTTTGCCGAAAGCTATCAAGGCATTACCGAGGTCCGAGCAGGAGTCTTCGTCTTCTTCGACCTGGTGCAGGCCGGTATCGGCGTATGCGCCCAAGAAGACATCGCGCTTTCCGTGTTGACCACGGTCATTGGGCATCAACGGGAAAAAGGGTGGACGATCATTGACGCCGGATGGACGGCCTTGTCGTGCGACACAGGGACGGCGGCGCAGACAGTCGATCAAGGCTACGGCGTGGTCTGTGACCTGCTCGGCAACCCAATTCCTGGCCTCACTGTCGTCAATGCCAATCAGGAGCATGGGATTGTCGCCAGGCGTGGCGGCGTTCCAGGAGGCGCGCCGGACCTGCCGATCGGGACCAGGCTGCGCATCCTCCCCAACCATGCCTGCGCAACCGCCACGCAGCACGACAGATACCATGTAATCGGGAAAGGCGGGAACGAAGCTCCGGCAGAGTGGCCGCGCTTCACAGGCTGGTAAGGAGAGAGTCTATGCTATTTGTCAGCGAAGATGTGGCCAAACGTGTTGTCTCGATACCCGATGCCATAGAAACGATCGAAGCCATGTTCCGCGAGTATGGGCGAGGGGAAGCAACGGTGTTCCCGGTGGTGTTGGGGCATGGTCCCGATCCCGTGACTCGGTTCAGCATGAAAAGCGGGTTGCTGCAGACCCGCAGGGTTGTCGGGCTCAAAGTCGGCAGCTACTGGCCGGGGAATCGCGCTCAAGGCAAGGAAGCCCACGCTTCGACAACGCTGCTCCTTGACCCGGAAACCGGGTATGCCCAGGCGCTCGTTGCCGCTTCCCATCTGACCGCCTTGCGGACGGCCGGGGCTGATGCCGTCGCGGTGCGCCAACTCGCCCGCCAGAACAGCTCCACCCTTGCCATCATCGGGGCAGGCCACCAGGCCTGGTTCGAATTGCTGGCCATCCGCCAAGTCCGGCCGATCGAAAAGGTCCTGATCGCCAACCGGTCCCGGGAGGCGGCAGAGGCCTTTGCCAAACGGGTGCGCGAAGAGCTCGGGCTTGATGCCGTTGCGGTGGCGGCCAAAGAAGCGGTGCAGGGCGCGGATATCATCGCCACGGTCACTGCGGCGTGCGAGCCGCTTTTCGAGGCGGCATGGGTGCGCCCCGGCACGCATGTTTCCGCCATGGGGGCCGATGGGGAAGGCAAGCAGGAACTCGATCCGCAGCTGGTGGCAAAAGCATCGCTATTTGCCGATGTGGTGCAGCAGTCGATCACTGTCGGCGAGTATGAAGCGGCGTTCAAGGCCGGTCTCATCGAAACGGACCGGATTACCCCGCTCGGCGCGGTCCTGAACGGCAGCCCGGGTCGGACGGCTGAAGAGCAGATCACCATCTTCGACAGTTCGGGAATGGCGTTGCAGGATCTTGCCATCTGCTCCCTCGCACTCGATAAAGCGATTGCGCAAGGCCTTGTTTTGTCAGTGGCCTGAGTCTTTCTCGAGAGGAGCAAAAACCAGTTTCGTTGTTACCTGTTCCAGCCTACCCTGGATATCCTGATCGGGCATGGCGTTCAGGGCCGCCATAGAGTCCGGAAACAGCCGCTGCAGGAGGTCGCGGATCGGCCTGTCAAAGACACGGCCGGCCCCACAGGCCTGCCGGAGCATCGTGGCGATGCGTAATACGAAGTATTCGGCAGTTTCCGACATCCGCTTGGACCGGGACGGCTCCCGGACCAGACAATCCGCCATGGCGGCGATAGGGTCCAAGAGACTTGCGGCCAAGCCGGATTGCCGCGACTCCAGGCGTCCATAGGTCAGCAAGCAGCCCGCCAGGCAGCCGAAGAGCCCTTCCTGGCGGGCTGAGGCGGGGAAACCCGTTTGAAACAGCACATCGGCCACGTGGCGGTGCAGCAATGCGTCATGGGCCCACTGCCGGTCCAGGTTCTGCGACATGCTGCCGCGGTGGCGGCGGTACGCGACCATCCCGGCGGGATTGGGCGCCGGCGCCGGTCCCGCCACCGCAAGCCGGAACCACAGGTCGTAATCCTCGCAGGCCGCCAGGCCGGTGTCAAAGCCGCCGCAGCGTTCCACGGCGTCGCGTCTGACCATAAAGGCATGCGGCGGCGCAATGTTGAAGTGGCAAAGATGAGCTTCGAGCGTGTCCCGGAAAAGGCGCCACGACCCTGTTGGCTGCGGCTGGCCCTGCGCATCGCAGGTTTCGAAAAAAAGGCTGCGGCAAACGGCCATGGTCCTTTGCGGATCGCCCTGCAGCACCAGCAGCTGCGACCGCAGAGCCTGTTGCAGCAACAGGTCATCTGCATCAAGAAAAACGATATAGCGACCGCCAGCCTTGCGCAATCCGGCGTTACGCGCTGCGGAAAGCCCTTTATTCTCTTGGGTTATGACCGTAATTTTTCCGGAATACCGCTCCAGAACATCCGCCGTGCCGTCCGTCGAACCATCATCCACAACGATGACTTCGCAAACGACCTTCTCTTGTCGAAAGACGCTCTGGATCGCCTCAGGTAGAAAATGCGCGTAATTATATGTTGGAATAATGACGGATATAAGGTCCGGACAAGACATGCGATGCTCTTACTCGGTTGCGAGCTTGCAAAGGCATCCCCCGTCGATGACAAGCCCCTGTCCGGTCATGAAGGACGATTTCGCGGAATCCGCCAAAAAGACTACGGCCTGGGCGATGTCCTCCGGTGCGCCGACGCGGCCCAAGGGATGGCGCAGCGCCAAGGCGGCGAGCGGATTCGATGCCGGTTCGGACGCGTAAAGGTCGCGCTCGAGTCCGCTGCGCAGCATGGGCGTATCCACGGCCCCGGGCAGGACGGCGTTGGCCCGTATGCCCATGGCCGCAAATTCCAGGGCCATGGTCCGGGTGAGGGCAAGCAGGGCCGCTTTGCTGGCTGCGTACGCGCCGATTTCGCGGGAAGTGGCCAGGGCGTGTACCGAAGCGATGTTGACGATGGCCCCGTTGGCATGGCCCAGTGCTTCCAGGAGGGCGACGGTCAACCGGAACGGAGCGAAGAGGTTGGTGGCGAAAACGGCGTTGAATTCCGCAACAGTGGTCCGGGCCAGGGGCTTGGTGATCTGCAAGGCGGCGTTGTTGACGAGACAGGCCAGCCCTGATTCCCTTTGCAGCAGGCGCGCGGCCACCTCGGCCACCTGCTCTTCCCGGGCCAGGTCGTGCCTCCAGAAATCCGCGAACCCCGCCCCGTCCGGGGGACAGGCCTTGTCCACGCCGTAAACTCGCAGGCCCTCCCGGGACAGGGCCTGGGCGCAGGCCAGGCCGATCCCTCCGGCCGCGCCGGTCACCAGGGCCGCGCCTTTCATTGACAGCCTTCCAGCACGGCAAGGAGGTTGTCGATGGTGCGGCGGTGAATTTTTTCCCAGTACAGGCCGCTGGAGTTGGCGTTGTGCGGCGACAGCAGCACATTTTCCATGGCCAGGAGCGGACTGTCTGTGGGCAGCGGTTCCTGCTCGAAAACGTCCAGGGCCGCTCCCGCGATCCTGGCCTCCTTCAGGGCTTGGATCAGAGCCTGTTCGTCCACCACCGGGCCGCGGCTGGTGTTGATGAGCACCGCCCCCGGGCGCATGAGCCCGAACTGCGCCTCGCCGATGAGATGATAGCTCGTGGGGTTGAGGTCCGTGTGCAGGGAAACGAAATCGGCCTGAGCGAGCAAGGTCTCCAGACCGGTCACCTGCAGGCCGGTTTCTTCCACGAAGGGCGCGGGAATTTCCCGGATATCATGGCCGAGCACCCGCATGCCGAGGGCGCGCATGGTCCGCGCGACGGCCTTGCCCGTATCGCCCACCCCGATCACGCCGAGCGTGCATTCCGCCAGGACCCGGCCCGGCAGCTTTTTCCAGACCCCGCCGTGCATGTGGGCGTTGCCGGCAACGATTTGCCGGGTGAAGGCAAGGACAAAGCCGAGCACGGTTTCCGACACAGGCACGCTGAAGGCGTCGGGGGTCCGGCAGATGGCGATGCCCCGCTCGCGGCAGGCCTGGGCGTCCAGGGAATCCACGCCCGTGCCCCATTTGGAGAGGACCTTGAGCCGGGGAGCGGCTTCGATGACCCGGCGGGTGAAGCGGTCGTCGCCGCACATCACGCCGTCGACGTCCGCCATCAGGGGCAGCAGTTCCGCCTCCTCGAAACGTTCGAGCACAGGGGGCACGATAAGCGCCACGCCCCTGGCCGCAAGTTCGTCCCGAAAACGGTCGAGAACGGGTTGCAGGTAGGGCGCGGTCACGAGCACTTTCCATTTCATGAGGGAGCACCTTCGGGTTGGGTTGCGCGGTAAACCAGTTCGGCCAGCTTGAAGTCGAATTCCTCGTCGATGTCCATGGACTCCTGGCAGGAGATTTCGAACATGAGCGGCCGCTGCCCAATGCGGTTTCCGTTCCGGCGCAAGGAGGCCGCGGAAAAAATATACAGATTGGAATTCTCTTCGTACACCGGCTCAAGGTCCTGCGTGCGCAGCAACACCCCGGGGTCATGGTTGAGGGGACGGCCTTTGGCGTTCCACAGCCGCGTGCGCCTCGCCGTGACGGAAAACAGGGAGTCGTATTCGGGAAGGGCGGCCCAAAAGGCATCCACGGCCCTGGCGATGGTCTGCGGCCGCAACAGCGGGTTGGTGCTGTGGGTCTGGAGGTAGAATTCTGCGGCCACCACCGAGACGTCATGCAGCAGGATGCTGTTCATGGGCACTTCGCCGCCAAGCAGTTCCTGCGGGCGCTCGATTACGGTCACCTCCGGGAAATGCCTGGCCGCATCGGCCCGAATGAACGGACTGTCGGTGTCCACGACGATGCGGTCGACGCGCCCGCACTCTTGAAGGGCGCGAAGGATGTGGTGGTACAGGGGAATTCCCCCGAAGTCGCGGTAGTTCTTGCCTGGCACCCGTTCGCTGGCATGGCGCATGGGAACAAGGGCCGCGATTCGGCAAGGGGAAGCGGTCATCGGCGATCCTCCAGGGCCGGCCGGCGCAGCACCGCCCGCACCGGGCTGGCCTCGGCCCCGGCCAACGGCAGGGGCAGGCAGAGCAGTTCCCACCAGCCTGCATCCACGCCGTCAAGGGCCAGTCCTTCCAGCACAACGGCCCCAGCCTCGAAAAGGATGGCGTGGACACGGGGCTGCTCCCCGCCGTAGGGCTGGACGGAAAGGGAGTCGATGCCGACGAGCCGCACCCCCCGAGCCGTCAGCCATTGAGCGCCGTCTTCCGTCAGGGCGGTGAAATCCGGGCGAAACGCCTTTCCCGGCGTTTTCCAAAGCCGGCTGTTGTCCGTGCGCAGCAGCAACCGCCGACAGTCCGCGGCGATGTCCAGGCCCGCCAGCTCCGCCGGACCAAGGCGCGCCCGGCCCGGGCAATGGGCCACGAAAGCCGGGCCGCACAGGGCTTGCACATCGATGCCGGCCACATCGGCCCCTGTTTCCAAGTGGTGCAGCGGCGCGTCGATGTGGGTGCCGGCATGGAGGTCGCAGTGCAGGACCGCATTGTTGCAACCGTCTCCGGCCGCCAGGCGCTTGACCCATTCGAGCCGGACTCCCGGGCTTTGCGGCCACAGCGGGAGGTCGGCGTCAAGGGGGACGGAGATGTCCTTCACGAGCCAAGACCGGTCCGCGTCAGACCAAAGTTTTTTCATGAACCTGCTCCGGATAGACGACGCGGCCGGCCCTTTTCGCGCCGGACTGCCGGGGTTTGGCGGACTCGGGGGCGGCGGGATAATAAAAACGGCGCTTGAGGGGGTCGGAAACAGGTTCGGTCTGGCGCATCCCCTGGTATGCGCCCCAGAATTGCATGAGGCGAAACAGCAGGATTTCCGAAACGTGTCGCCGCAGAGTCTTTTCGCTGCGGGCGGCGCGGCAGTCGCTGGCCACGTTGCTGGCATAGAGGCGGCAAAAGTCCCAGGCGGTCAACCGGGCCTGGGGGTAGATGCGGCGATAGGCTATGGCTTCGCGCCGGTAGCGGTTGCGGATCGTGCCGAGACGCTCCTCGTGGATGTGAATGACCTCGGCGGCGGCGACATAATGGATTTTGCCCCCTTCTCTGGCGGCGCGCCTGGCGAAGTCCAGGTCCTCAAGCCCTGTGAGGCCCTCGTCGAAACGCAATTCCTGCCAGACGCGCCGGCGTATGGCGCTGTTGGCGTTGTTGCAGAAGGGGTGCTCTTGGTTCGCCTGATCCTGATCGGAATACCAGGCCTTGAATATCTGCCGCTCGGAGTAGCGGCTGCAGGCGTCTCCCCGCTGCTTGCCGTACGTGATGACCGTGTCGGGATCGGCAAACGGTTCAAGCAGGCATTCGAGCCAATTCCTGTATACCGGATAGGCGTGGGCGCTGACGAAGACGAGCAGTTCCCCTTGGGCGGCCGCCGCTCCGATGTTGCAGGAGCGGCCGAAGGAAAAGTCCTGGGGCGTCAGGGAAAGCGTCCTTACCCCGTGGCGTTCGAGAATGCGCAGCGTATTGTCCGTAGATCCCGAGTCCACGGCCAATATCTCGAAGTCCCGCAGGGTTTGCTGGGAGATGCCGTAGAGGAGCCGGGCGAGATGCTTTGCCTCGTTGTAGCAGCGGATGATGATGGAACAGCGTACGGCCATGGGATGCTAC
The DNA here is from genome assembly GCA_964490985.1 of uncultured Desulfovibrionaceae bacterium. Taxonomy (GTDB): domain Bacteria; phylum Desulfobacterota; class Desulfovibrionia; order Desulfovibrionales; family Desulfovibrionaceae; genus Solidesulfovibrio. Next base: position 22,839 of record CAZBER010000007.1, read on the forward strand.
TCTCCCGGCGCCGATACGGCGGCGTAGTCGGCCCGCGGAAAGACTTCCAGCTTGCCGCCCGCCGTGGCGTTGAAGATTCTCCGTCCCTGCCGGGTCAAAAATTCCTGCGCCAGCGCATACGACGGCAGGACCCGGTCCAGGCGGGGATGGTGCCAGCGCTTGCCGGGGCCGAAATACGCGGGATGGAAATGGTTCATGTCCTCCTCCCGCGACGTGATTTCTTCCTGCCCCTGGGCATAAGCCGGCACCGTGTAATCAAAGTCCACGCCAATGAGGTATATGGGATCGCAGCCCATGAAATAGGCCAGTTGGATCGCCAAATAGGTCACCGTCGATCCCCAGTAGACCTTATCGGCGGCATCCGCGGAAAATTGAGGGTACGGGGCGTAGCGGCGAACGAAATTCACCCAGCAGGTGTGCGGCCCGTTCGAAAGACAATAGCCGAGATCCTGGGGAAGGAATTTGACCATCCCCGTGAGGGCGTCGATTTCCCGTCGGTTGTCCTCGGCCACGAAGTTGTCCTCCACCGTATAATAGGTGGGCCGGAAACCGAACTTGTCGAAGCCCAGGAAAATGCAGTTCATGCCGAAGGTGATCTCGTCCCGCAGCGGAGCAAGATTCATGAGGTTGAGGCTCGGACCGTTGCCGACGATCCAGCAGCGACGCCCGGAGTGGATGGCCTTGAAATCGCGCATGTCGGGCATGTTCATCCTCCAGGGCTGATGCAGCGCTTGCAGATGAAATCAGGGGGGGACGCCGCCGCCCCCGTGACTTTGTCCCGCAACGCGCAAAAGGCCGGCCCGGCCAGGATGTCTTCCAAGTCCTGTTCGAGGACGTTGCCGAAGACGGTTTCGCGGTGATAATCCATGCAGCAAAGGATCAGTTCGCCCGTGTACAGAAAGTGCAGCCAGTGGTCCAGCCTGGGGCAGGAGAACCCGGCCAGGTCCGTACGCACGGGCGTCTTGAGGCGGATGGGCGTGCGCCGGATCGTGCCGGCCCTGTCGTGGAAGCGGATCCAGTTGATGCCTGGCCGGGTGCGGATGCCGTGGCGGCGCAGCTGCCCTTCCCAGAAGGCCGTGTACGCCTCCTGACTGAATTGGAAGTCGTGGCTCAGGTCCGAGTGCTGGGGAAGCCCTGCTCCCCGGATGATGATCCGAAGCGGCAGCTTGTCCGAAAGCTTTAAAAGGCCGACGATGTTTTCCAGGCATTGCTCGTAGTCAAGGCCCATGACGCCTTCATGGCTGCGCTTGTCCACGCCGTGGAAGCTGACCCAGATTTCGTGTTTGACGTCTGCGAAAAGCGCGGCGAGCCGGGCCGCGGCCGCCGCGTCCAGGGCCTGCGCGTTGGTGGACAATTCCAGGGAATCAAACTGTAGCCGTTTCTTGATCGAATGGATGCGCCGGAAGATGTCCGGATCGAGCAGGGGCTCGTTTTCGAGGTATGTGCATACTTTTCCCAGGCGATACCGGGCGAGTTGGTCCAGGATGCGGTCAAAGACCGCCTCGCGCATGCGGCCGGGATGCTTTTTGTGCCAGCTGTCCCCGTAAGGGCAGATGATGCATTTGCCCGAACAGGCGGATGTGGTCTGGATCTGAATGTTCATGGCCCGGGGAAGCTCCTTGGCGCGATGTTGCGGATGTCGGCCCGGTCCTTAGGAGGCGGCGTTGGGCTTGAGATAGGTTCTGTCTGCCAACGCGTCCACGGGCGTGACCGCGAGGTCCTGGCAGGCGAACATGCCGTAGCCGTGCCGGCGCAGGAGATCGTGGACCAGCCGCTCTCCCTGGGGATGGCAGGACCGCACGTAGGCAGGATGGTATTCCAGGAACAATTCCGCCCGCCCCGCGGCCAGGATGCGTTCCATGCCCTGCAAGGCGAAGACCTCGGCCCCTTCGATGTCCATTTTGACGAGATCGACGGCTTGGAGCGCGTCCGCGAAATAGGCGTCCAAGGCCACGGCTTCGACTTCGAAGCTCTCGGCCGCCACGGAAGCGGCGCTCTGGGAAAGGGCAGGGTCGAGCGTGCAGGAATGGTTGATGGATTCCTTGTACATCCGGACGGTTCTGGTTTGGTCCGCCACGGCCAGGGAGAGCACCGAAACCGCGGCATGGGGGGCGAAAGCCTGTTGCAGCGCCAGATGGCGCTCGGGCTCGGGCTCAAATAAAACAATGCGCTTAGGGTCCGGCATGTGGGAGAGGGCCAGCCAGGCGTAAAAACCGAACTCGGCCCCTGCATCCACAAAAAACCGGCTGCGCCGCGCCACTTCGACGAACTTGTCCGTAAAGCTTTCGTGCCGGAAGGAGTTCCGCCAGGTTCCGGAACGGACCTGCTCCCTGATGCCGGCCACGGCTGCGGCCGCGATGGCGTATTTGGCGGTATCCATGGCGTTTTCAAACCTCGTGGCACCGTACGGCTTCCGCCGCGGCGGCGCGGACGGGGGGCTTTCCCGCGAGCCGTGGGAACGCGTTCTCACCGTCCGTCCTCCCGACGCATCCAGAAGCTCCCGCCGCCCAGGCCCAAGGCCCAGCCGGGGAAAACCCGGCGCATGGCCTCGGGATGCCGGCGTCCCATGTAGCCGACGGCGAAGCGCGGGCGATACATCCGGTTGCCGATGAGAAACGCCTGGAGCAAGTACTGCTCGGACCAGAAGAAATGCATGTCCTTGGTCCAGGTCTCGGGATAGTCGTAGGGCAGGAAAATGTCGTGCACGTGCACCCACACGCCCGGCGCGAGCCTGGGCAGGATCTCCAGGAACAGCCGGTTGACGTCGCTGCCGATGCGGGCCACGTGGGTGGAATCGATAAAAAGGATGTCGTTTTCGCCAAGGGACGTGAACAGATCCAGGTCGACCTCCTGCACCGGGCAGCGCGCCAGTCGGCCGACGCCCTCCAGGGCCCGGTCCAGAAAGGGCCTGGGATAGGGCTCGACGCACACGATCTCGCCCGAGCCGTTGCACCGCACGGCTTTGGTTGAAACCAGGGTCGTGTAGCCGCCCCCCACCTCGACGATGCGTCGCGGTTTGAGCTCCCGGATCAGGGCGTGCAGGATGAAGGGATCGGCCCCGGAAACCTGGTCGTTTTCAAAGGAAAACTCCAGGTCGTTGTCCGTGCGCTTCAAGGGAAAAGTCAAGAACTCTTCGTAATATTTAGCGAAAACAGTTTCGAGCAGCTCCAGCTGGCCCGGCTCGTTCATGTCCACGCCCGGCAATGCCGAGGCTACGGTCCAGGTCCGGGGGGGCAGCTTGGCCGTGTCCGGCACCGGGGAATAGAAATGCACGGGCGTGATGTGCAGGCCGCGCTGCTGGGCCAGGGCGAAATGCCTGCGGGCGGACGGCACGTCCCCGAAATACGGCTTGAGGGCGTCAAGGAGCGCCATCAGGCGGTCCTGGTCGGTGGCGCCGGTCATTTGGGCTCCGCGTCGTAAATCGGGGCCAGCACCGCCAGCGCGTGGTCCGGGAGATAGGGCACGGCTTCCGGCGTGATCTGGCTGTGCAGGACCGTATAGGCCTGCTTGGCCCACCACTTCTCCGCAAAGGGCGCTTCCAGGCGGAAAAAGGACGTGCCGTAGATATCCCAGACCAGGCGCCATTCCGGCTCCACGCTCAAAAACGTCTTGAGCACCTGGCCCGTCCATATCTGGGTGTCGTCGATGATGAGCAGGCCGCCGACCTTCAGCCGCCTGGCCAGGTAGTACCAGTCGAGGAACGGGATGGGAAAGGCGTGTTCTCCGTCGATAAGGGCGATGTCGAAACCGGACTCAGCCAGCCCGGGCAAGAACTCTTGGGACGGGGCGTTGTGCAGGTGCAAGCGGTCGCGGCCGATGCCCTTGTCATCCAGAAAGGCGGTGATGGTCTGGGCCAGGTACGGCTCCGGAAAGACCGCATGATGCTCGGCTCCGGCCATGGCAAAGGCCACGGTGGACAGGCCGGCGCCGGTCTCGATGGTTTTCGTGTGCGGACCGGCATGGGTGGCGATATAGCGCAAAACGGATTCGCTCACCCCCCAATTGGCGTGGCGGCCGTCGCCATGGCGGTGCAAACTCGGCCGGGTGGCGATTAATTCCTGTACCGTAAATTGCATTCTCCGTTCTCCCGTACTGCATCATGATTTCAGGGGGGGCTTTGATCAGTCCATGCTGACGCAATCCAATGGCACCACCATTATTGAGGCTGCAATAAAATTTTTAAAAGGCTAATGCCGTGCTTGAAGTGCTGGTTTATCTCGAAAATCATTCGAAACAATGTTCTCAAGAGAATAATAGGCAATTTTATCGACGCCCGCCCCCTCCAAAAACTTTGCTACTTCTTTATAGCTTTCCACAAAAAACCTTGTCATCAGTACTACCGCCAAATCAAAAGTATACTTTTTTATTTTTTCCTCAACCGTCTTATGATGCGCCCTGAAACAGAAAAAGCCTCCTCTAATTCTTCAAATTTTCACCAGCACAAAGCCGAAGGCCGTCTGTCGGCTGAAGGCCGGCCGGGACTTGTAGTGGTGCTTCATGAAGATGTAGGGAGGATAATACAGCGTGTCGTCGTCCAGAGCCATGTCCACCCGGTTGGCGATGGGACCGGGTTTGAGGGGCCGCATGCCCGTGCGCGTCAGGTAGGCGATGTCCACTTGGTAGTCGAAGCCGATGACCCGGTCGTTGACCCCGGGGGTTACGTGGACGTCGTAGGTGCAGATCAGCGCCCCGCCGGGCCGCAGCACCCGCCGCATCTCGTCGAGGTGGCGGTGGTGGGCGGTGGGACGCTTGGGGTCGTAGATGTGCTCCATGACGGACACACAGGTAATGACCTCGAAGTGGTTGTCGGGAAAGGGCATGGCGTCCAGACCCGCCTCCACCAGGGTGATGCCGGTCGTGGCCGCGTCGTTGGCCGCAAAATGCCGTCTGGCGTGTTCCACGTATTGCGGATTGGCGTCGGCGTAATCGAAATTGTCCACGCCATAGGGTTCGTAGCCGAGTTCGCCCAGCCACTTGGGCATCTGGCTCGTGCCGCATCCGGCATCAAGCCCCGGGCCCCGGCGCGGCCAGTCCCGGGCGACGCCGAGCGTCCACGGCCATTCCCAGGCGCGCACGCATTTGCCCTTCTCGCTTAAGGCCTCCACATCGTCGCCATTGAGCGCAAGTGTCGTCGAGATCTTGGCGTAATCGAACATGATTTTCCTTTCCGCTAGAGCGTCAGGCCCCGGGATTTCATTGCCCCGGCCAGGCCAGTTCCTTCGAAAGAAGCAAAAACCGTTCCTCATGCCGGGGAGAGGCGGGCACAACCGTGGCCAGCGCTTTGGGATCGACCGCTGTCGGAGGCAGCACGGGCAGGCCCGCGAACGTCGAGCCGGCCACCCCCTCGTCGATGAAGCAGACCGCCTCCAAGCCGCGCGGCCAAAAAAGCGTCAGCAGCCGCTCGCCGTCCTGGTCCGCCCCGAAGATGGCCGCCTTGCCGGCGACGCCGCGCCTGCGCTCGAGGGTCGTTCTGATCCCATCCAGCCCGGCGCGAAGCTCGCTGCTCCACGGCACCAGGCGTCGGCTTTCCCGGTGGCGCTCCTGGCCGCTTTGGCCGCGAAGGCAGGCGACGCCTCCGGCCAGGGCCTCGGCCAAACGGTCCCCGAAATGCCCGGTCACCAGCCGGCCGGCTTGGGAAGCCGGCACCCCGGGAGGCGCGTCGGCCCCGTGGAGGGAAAAGACCTGGTCCGTGGCCGCAACGGCAAGCCCTGCGGCAGCGGCTCGGAAGAGCACTTCCAGGTCCCAAGCGTCGTGGTCCGGCGCTGTGGCGGCCAGTTCCCGCAAGAGCGCGCTTTTTCCGAATACCGGCTGGCCCGGCTGCCAAAGTCCGGCCAGGGCCAGGGCCGTGGCCGCGTCCAGGGGGGGCGCAGAGGCATACGTCAGGCCAAATCCCTGCCGGTCAAACCGGGCGCTTGCCCCGTAGACCAGCCCGGCCCCGGTTTCGCGCAGGCGGGTCAGCGCCCCCTTGAGCAGCTTTTCCCCCGGCAGGTCGCCGGCCATGATCCAGCCGGCAAAGGGCGTTGCGGCCTGCTCCAGGCAGCGCAACACCGCCCCGCCCCGGGGGTCGGTCTCCAGGCGGCGGACCTCCACCGCCCGGGGCAACAGCGCCGCATCCGCAGGGTCGAAGTCCGGGCCGGCCGCGATCACGAAGCGGTGCGGCTCGGGCAGGCGCTGTTGCCGCAAGGCGGCGACAGTGGTCCAGACATCCTTGAAGGGCGCGCCTTGGGCTCCTATGACCACGGTCAGGACAGGTTCGTCCGAAGCGTCGATCCGGGACTGGCCGCAAGCGGCTGGGGGCGACGCCTGAGCATCGGGAATGCGATCCATCCAGTTCTTGCGGTCCCGGCTGGGGTTGGCGTTGGGATGGACTCCATAAAGTCTCAAAAAATCACGCAAAAAAAGTTCAATATCCACCCGGCAGTCTTCGCGCCACCGCCCGGAATAGGGATTTTCGGTGACAATGGCCTCGGCGTAGCAGGCCCGACGGGGAGCCTCGGGCGAGACCGGCCGCAGGTGCTGGAAAAGCTTCCAGAAAAGCGCGGGATCGTCTCCGGTGCCCCACAAAAAGGTGCGTTGGTCAAAGCCGCCCACGGCTTGCAGGAGATCGCGCCGCAGGGCGAAGTTCGACCCCTGGACCACCGGGCTGTCAAAGCCCAGGCGCATGGCGTGGCGCACGCCGTCAATGTCCCGAAAGCGGTATTCCCGGGTGTCGCCCACCACCAGCTCGTAGCGGTCAAGCAAGGCGGCGTAGCGGCTCAGGGAATCGCTACGCAAAAAGTGGTGGTCGTCGTCGAGAAAAACCAGCCGTTTCGAACCGGCCATGGCCAAGGCCGCGTTCCAGAGCACGCCCTTGGAGAAATAGCCGGTGCGCGGCTTGTAGAGGTAGAGGTCCGCGTCAATATCCGCAAAGGCCGCACGGCCGGCCAGGGAAGCCCGGTCATGGGCCCGGATCAGCCTGTCCGGATCGTCGCCGGCCAGTTCCGAGGACCAGGCCGAGCCGTCGTCCGTGACCACCACCCGCACGGTTGCGGCGAAATCTTGCCGCCGCACCGAATCGATGCAGCGCTTGAGGGCCTCCCGGTAGACGTTTTCCTGTCCCGGAGGCGTATAGTGCTGGATGAACACCGTCATCTCGCCGTCGGCGGCGCCAGGCGCGACGCCCCGATCGTCCACAGTGACGTGCGGCCCGAGGTCCAGGCGCTCGAATTCATGATAATCGCAGTAAACCGGGACCTTAAGCGGATCGAACCGACCGTTTGGCCTGCGCAGGGGAGCCGTCAACTCCAGGTGGTTTTTTTTGAAATAGGCGGTAAGGGCGGGCCGCTTCATGGACAGGAAGTCCTTGTCCAGCAGTCTGGTTTGGCCGTGAGCCAAAAGCAGGAAGCGCAAGGTCGGCCGGTAGGCGATACGCTCTTCAAAAAGGGAGCGGACCGAGGGCAGCAGGGCGTCGCCGGAGACGATGAGCCCCTCGCCCTGCAGAGAGGCGATGCTGTCCCGGGTAGCCTGGGAGGAGTTCTGGTCGATGCTGTAGAGGATGAAAGGGAACTCCAGGTTTTCGAAGAGCTTCATGACCGGCCGGTCCAAGGGCTTGTCAAAGCTCATGGAGTGGCAGACGATGGTCATGTAGTCATTTTGCGCCTGGGGATCGATGGGATAATGGACGTGCACCCGGGGAGGGTCCACAGCCTTGGGAAAGACGTGGGAATAGGCATTGCGGATACGCTGGTCCTCGGCATTGCACAGTTCGAGATTGCTGTACTCCACGCCGCCCAAATTTTTGAGGTACAGGCCGAAGAAGCGGTCCACATGGAGAAAGTCGGTCACTGTGGCCAGGCGGCACACCATCTCGTAATCGCCGGCCACCACGTAGGATTCGTCGTAGTAACCGACCTTGTCGTGCAGTTCCCTGCGCCACATCAATTCCGACCCGAAATAATACTTGTGCAGCATCATGTCCCGCGAGAACCGCGGACGCCGGCAGCGACCAAACTTGACGTGGTTGTAAAACGTTTCGTTCTCGAACTGGCCGATGTACTGGTTGCCGTAGACCAGCCCGATGTCCGGCCGGCTGTCCAACTGGGCGGCGAAAACTTCCAGGGCGTCCAGGCGCAGCCGGTTATCCGTGTCGAGATTCATGATGTAGCGGCCGCGCGATTCGCGGATGGCCCGGTTGAAGGCGCCGTAGACGGTCTCGCGCTCCCTGGTGCGGCCGTAGAAGATGTGCGGGTTGGCCTCCAGGAAGGGGGCGGCCTCGCCGCCGTCATTGGCCGGGGAGGCGCTGTCGATGAGCAGGATTTCCACCTCGCCCCGGCGGTACAGGGTCTGGGACAGCAGGTTGTGGAGCATGGCGGCCACGAAGCGTTCCGCCTTGTACATGGAGACGATGACCGAGACCGTGTAGCGGCTTTTGGTGCGCGTATCCCTGATGCGGCTGTAGGCCGGGACCGGGGCCGGGGCGTTTTCCAGGGCGGCCAGGCAGGCGTCGCGGTAGCGGGGCGCAAGCCGCTGGGCCAGGCACGGAATGTAGGAGGGGGTATCCACGCAAACGGCGCGCCCGGCCTCCTCGGCCTTTTGCGTCAAAATGGCAACGCCCTGGCAATGCTCGGCGTACCAGTCTTCGTAATTGAGGTCGAAAAAGCTCGGGTGGCAGGCCTTGAGGGTGTCGTAAATTGCTTCGAACTCCGAAGCGCCGTGATGCTTCCAAAAGGGGGACGGATTGCCGTCCTGGTCCCCGGGCAGGGGCGATCGGCCGTCGCAGCCGAGGATGTGGACCTCCGGGGCCAGGGTGGCGCCCAGGGGCAGCAGGAAAAGCGTCAGGATATTGGCATAGCAGGCGATCTGGTAGCGCGCCACCAGATCCACGCTCACGTTCTCCGGCCGGCCGGGAACAACAGGCACGCCGAAGGTCCGGGGGGCGAGTTCCGGATAGTGGCGCACGAACAAGGGATAATAGCCCATGGGCATAAACAGGTACGAGCCGTAGCGGCGCATGGCCTCGGCCAGATGCTCGCGAAAGGCGGCGGCGTACCGCGAAACCCCGTAATGCAGGGCCGGATCGGCGGCCACGATGCAGGCGGGCTTGATGTGGTCGAGCAGGGCCGTGTTGCGCACGGCGGCGTTGCACACGATGGAAGCGCCGTCGGAAAAATCCAGGTCCATGGCCAGGCCAAGGGAGGGGCCGGTACCGAACACATAGGCCTTTTGCGACTGCAGGCGCGGGGCCAGGGCCGCAAGCCGGGCCTGGTTTTCGGCCACCAGGGCCTGGCGCGCCTCGGGGCTTAAGAGCTCATGGCGCAAGATGGCGTTGTGGTAGGCTTCATGGCGGGATTCCAAGGAACTTTTGCTGACGTTCAGGAGACGTTTGGAAAGCCCCTGGAGGTTGTAGCGCTCCATGCGGTTGAGGTCATCGCGCCACAGCAGGATGTAATCGGCCCGGTTAAGCAGCCGCATGACCTCGGGATTGTCACGGGCCACGGGAAATTCCGCCGTAAACTGCGGCGGGCCGTCCACGCCAAAGGCCTGCGGCGGCCGTCCCGGCCGCAGCGGCCCGTCATGGAAGGGGAACACCACCGCATGTTCGCCCATGTCCGGCAGATACCAGCAGGCGCGGTGGTAGAGGTCGTCGAGTTCGGCCTGGGTGCGGATAAACGGATAGTGAATGATACGCATGGAAAGCTCTTTGTCTGATAGAGGAGGGTATGCCGCAAGATGCTTCCGTCGGCTACCTTCCTTTGGCTATCGGAAAAGCCCTACTGGGCCGGGTCCGCATCATCCTTGCAAGGTGCAGTCCACGCCCTTCCTTTGGGAAGGTTCGACCCGGTCAAGTCACCACCTATCCTACGAATCGCCTGCCCAGTCATCGCGAAAGGGATCCATCTGCCATATCGCATTTCCAGGAGTGTAGTAGGAAGTATTTTCCAGATTAATCAGGTTACCGCCATAACGCGTCTTGATATATTTTAAAGCCGCGTTCACTCTTCCGTCTGACGGATCAATGAGATAGGTATTGTCAAAAAAAACTATCGTCTTATGATCTATGTGATTGTAAATAATATCGAATTCTTCAACCACAGTTTTTTTGCTGTGATCGCCATCTAAAAATATTAAGCTCGGTGATTGCGTGTATGAAAAATTTCTTAGAAAATCAATACTATTTCCGTGATACAGTTCAACAAGATCATGAATGCCAGATTTATTTATGTTGTTGTTGGCAATGTTGTAATTTTCCTGGTCAATTTCGACAGAGTATACCTTTCCTGGATAGCCACAATCCTTTAATGCTTGAGCCATCACGATGGTAGAACATCCCCAATTTGTGCCTGTTTCAAGAATAATATTAAATTTGTCTTTTCTGAGCGTACAATAGAGACAATAATACAACAAATTCCAGCTTGGATACCCAGGAGTATAACCGCTTTTTTTCTCAGCTTCTTCAATGCTGGCAATTCCCTTCTCCAATTCTCGCAAATAATGATTCGCCACTAGCTCCCGTGGATAATCGAAACGGCGATTGAATATCGGCTCCTTAAGTATACCTTTCAAAGTCTTCTCCTTTTCTCCCAGTGTCGCTCCACGGGATCGAATAGCCTTTCCCATTACGCTTCGAAAATATGTATTGCCTTACTCGAGAGATCGCTGACAAAGATGCGACGACAACCGTCTATTGTCCCCTCCCGCACGGCGGCAGTCGCGGCATCGGCACCGAACAAGGCGCTCAGGTCCTGTCTGCATATTTCTTGCCCCTGGGGGTCAAGCTTACACAAATAACTGCCGGCGGCCACAATCACTTCCTCATCGACCGGACAGCAGGCCCTGCCGGGAATGGGCAGCAAGGTTCGGGAAAACCGTTGCCAGCCGGTTTCCGGATGCCAGACGATCACATTGCCCGGTGGATGCGTTGCCCCGACCAGGCCACCCTGGAACGGTTCCATGGCCCAGGGAATGCCCATGCCGCAGTCCAGGGACTCCAGGGAGCCGGGAATGTCGGGATCGAACCCGACAATGCCGCCCCGGGACAAATCCGCGGCGTACAGCAGGACATACAGGCAATTGCCCTGGATCGCGCCCCCAAAGGGCCGCAGACCGGTCAATGCGCCAAAATCGCACCAGGGCGGACGGTCGGCATCCGCGCCGCTGCTGGCGTCAAGGGCCGTAAGCCGCCCAGCGCCGGCTTCGCAGACCCATACCCTCCCCCGGCTATCGGCAAACAACCCCCTGGGCTGGTGAAAGGAGCGGGAAAGCGCATCGATATGATGGCCTGCCGCGTCAAAACGGTGAATCCGCCCTGTGGCGTAATCGGCGCACCACAGCAGGCCGGTTCGGGACTCGAAATGCATTCCCCAGCAGGTTTCGAGGTATCCCCTGCCAAAGGTATGCAGGTGGCGAAAACCACGTCCTGTTCCGGCCGAAAAATGGCTGGCGGCTGGCGGAAGGAGGATTCCATCCTTCGCATCGGCTCCGTCCGGCCGGACGGCCGAAGGCCGGTCCTGGAGCCAATCCGGATCGCATGCCGCCGCCACCCCTTGCGCCCCCACGTTGCCAAGGCCCCGCCGGTCGAACCCCGAAAGCGTGTGCTGGATCATGGTGGCCTGGCGCTGGGCAAAGCTGGCGGCCTGCCGGTTGCCTTCCCGCATGGCCAGGACATTGAGCCAGGAAAACGTTCGTTCCAAGTCGCTTAAATCGCAAAGCAAAGCCTTGGGGTCACGGCCTGCCCCTCCCTCCAGCATCCAATGCGAAACATTGCCCTTGTTTTCACCAAACCGCGCCGCTCCGGCTACCGGTCCGCCAGGCGCAACCCCAGGCTTTTCCTGTTGGCTGATGGCCGTTTTTCGGTCGTTTGTCAGGACGTGTCCAAGGAACTGCCCCTGCTCAAACAGCTCCTCGGCTTTCTCCAAATCCGTCCGCTTGCAACAGAAGATCGAGGGATTGATGATGAAGACTTGAGGAAACTGTTGACGCCCCAAAATTGTATCATTCGTCTCTCGGAGCCTGCAATTCATGGTGCGTTCGTCATACCACCACGGAAGCGATGCGTGATCCAAATTTTCACAATAATCTGCGGCTTGGTCCGTCTCTTTGAGCGCCAGACAGGTCAGCGTCGATATATCGCTATCCTGAATTTGAAACAGCGGCCCAACGAATTTCCGACCATCGATTACGCGGACTTCCGGCGCAGAGGGCATCCACGCCTGTTGCGTGGGCAAGACGTCCCCATTCCTGGTTCTGGGCGTGATCCGGAGTATTGCCTGGGGAGAGGCGGCCTCTTGCGACACAAATACGCCAATGGCGCCGTCCGCCTGGCAAAGCGCGGTGAAAGGCCCGCGCCGGGTTTTGCGGAAAAGCGACACGGCCCGGGCCGGGGTAATCCCACCCGGCCCGGACGCCACGACATCCAGCCGGCGGGCCGTGCGCTGGTCCTGGTAATAATAGGCCGTGGCCAGGGGAGGATCGGACGGGGCGAACACCCACGGCACGACAGGCACGAGCGGATCGGGAGAAAAAACAAAGAGGTCCGGCGGAAAGCTGTTGTTGACGTGCAGCAGGCTCCACTGGAACGGAAAGGCGCGGCTGGCGCGCCAGGCGTTTTGCCCGGGCAAGGGATGGCGCCAACCGTGGTCCGGCAGTGCCAGCACATCGAACTGCAGGAGGGAATAGCAGGTTTTGTACTGGCAAGGATGATCTTCCGGTTCGGTCACACCGACAATGACCGGCGCCCCGGTCGCTTCCGCCTTGGCCAGCACCGCCTGGACCTCGGCCGTATCGACCGCCGGGTCCGAGAGGTCCGCCCAGACCACGCTATCGTCTGCCCCCAAGGCATGGCGGCCAAGAACCGCCCGCAGCACGGTCGTAAATCCCGGGGGGAGCAGGCCGGCGCCCGATTCCTGCGCCGCCGCCGGGGCAGCCAAAAGGCAGTCGAGGCCCTGGGCCCGGCACTGCCGGAACACGGCCTCCCTGGACGTGACCACCAGGCTCCTGACCGCCGGCATCTCCTGGACAAAGGTTTTGATCCCGTCGATGTCGGGACAGTCCTTTGTCGTTTCGGCGCGGGGAAAAAGGCGCAAGGGGAGGATGCACCAGTACATGGCTTCACTCGAAGCAAAAGCGCCGTTCCCGAAGCACGGTGCGCGCTCGTTCCAGATCGTCCGGGGTATCGATGTCGATGAGCATGACGGGATCCGTCACGTGCTCCAGGTACAGGGCCTTATGGAATCGAAGGTCTAAACGAACGGCATGCACCAGGCCGTAAGGACGGTAATATGTCTTACGGAAAAGTTCCTTGGCCAGCGGGCGCATGCGTCCATCCGCCGCCATGGTGGCGAAGCGGTATTGATGGGCCGCAATGGGTCGTACGGTGAGAAATTCATGAAATCCCTGGGACAGCTTCTCCACGGTGCGCTGCATCAAGGAACGGGTCCGAAACGGATGGGTCGGCAGCAGGGTGATAAGGAAATTCGGCTGATATCCGGTCCTCTGCAGCTCCGCCAACGTATGCCGCGTGGCTTCGGCCAGATCCGCCTTGTCCCCGGCGAGGCTTTCTGGCCTCAAAAAAGGCACTTCCGCTCCCCACTTGATGGCAATGTCCCGGATGACAGGGGAATCCGTGGACACAATCACCCGGCTGACGCCCGGTGTCTGCCAGGCCCGCTCGATGGAGTAGGCCAGCAAGGGCTTGCCGCCCAGGTCCTGGATATTTTTATGGGCAATGCCCTTGGACCCTGCCCGGGCCGGAATGCAGGCAAGTCCTCCGGTAAGCATCGCTGCCGGCAGCGACAGAAGGGAGTGGGGGGAGGGCGGGACATGCATGGCGCGGTTTTTCGAATCGATTGATTTTGTTACGCAAACGATGCTTCAATTCGGATGACCATGCAGCGGAATCCGGAATAGACCGCCTGAACCCCGGGCTGGCCAAGGACTTCCGCATCTACGACTTGGCGTACCGCCGGCCAGTCCGGCGCGTCGTAATCATCGAAAATGACGTAGCCGCCGACCCGGACGAGGGGGGCATAGTGGCGCCAGTCGTTTTGTACGGCCTCCTGAGCGTGGTCGCCGTCAATGATCAGGAGGTCGTAGCGGTGCCGCGAGGCTTCCCGCACTGCCTCGGGATCGTCGCTGCGCCGCTTGATGATCCGGTAGGCTGCTTGGGGGACATGCGCCCTTTGCATGTTTTCATGAAAAATCCGCTCATTTACCGGAATGCCCGTAATAACATCGCACTCTTCCCCATAATAGCCGTCAAGGGGATCAATGGCCGTCATGGTGAAATCGTCATAGCGCCTGGCGCACACCTCATACAACGCGGCGAGCCCTATACCGAAAAGCGAACCGATTTCCAGGACATGCACCTTGGACCCTGGCAGCCCGCCAGCCACAATGGCGCGTATCAGAAAGGTCTCTATATCCGTGGCCAGGCGTCCCTGGCACCGGTCCTCAACCATGCAGGCGGCATGAGCCATGTATACGAGAGGATATTGGCCCAATGCGTATCCGAACAAGCCTGGAACGGTTTCCGCCATCGTCTTGGCCGTCGCAACACTGAGCCGACGCCTGAATATCTGGTAATTTTCCGAATTCGACGCATTGCTCAGGGCCGTATGTTCATATCTTTTCTCAACCAATTCCCTGAGATCGTCCGATCTGTTCGCCGGCGCCGGAGAACAGGGCCTGTCCGCAGGACCGACTTCGTCTCCGCCCAAGTACAGGTAGCCCGGCACCAGCACGACGCCCAGGGCGGCCAGCCCGGCCCCCAAGCCGCCGATGGCCACCCCGGCCAGCAGGCTGGCGGCGGCCAGCAGCACAAGCAGCCACGGGACCTTTTTTCCCTTAAACCGGCGTCCCAATGGGATCATTATTTCCGGGAGGCGCATGCGGCTTCCTCTGCGTAAGCTATGCCGGGGCCTTCTCGGCTTCCACGTTAAGGCTCATCAACCGGCCGTTGTCCTTGTCCATATGCGGATAGTACGCCTGGGAATAATCGTCGTACCCCGCGTGCGGCCCGGTGAACACAGCGCGCCAGTCCCAGCGGCGGGCGTTTCTGAAACCATTTTCTTGCAAAACCTGGACCAGGGAATTAAAATCATAGGCGGTCCTGTGGTGGATGACCACCCCAGGGGCAGGACTCCAGCGGCCGTACAAAGGGCCAAGCACCAGGTCCAGCCGGCCCGTTTCCTGGTACAGCCCGCACAAGGCCGCAAAATCGGGAACCGCCAGGCGCAGGAATCCGCCAGGCCGAAGCGTCCGCCGCCATTCCCGCAGCACGTCCCCGACCTCGGACCGGTCGAAGTACTCCAGCACATGGGAAGCGTAGATGCCGTCCAGGCTGTCCGGCGCGAACATGGGCAGGGTGCGGATGTCGTGGCAGTGGTCGATGTGCGGGTAATCCGCGATGTCCACGTGGATGTATCCCTCGAGGCGGCGTTTGCCGCAGCCGAGATGGACAAGCCTTTTCAACGACCGCCTCCCGTGAAGAACGCTTTGATGGCCCGGCACACGTCCTCGGCCTGGTTCCGGGAGAGATCAAGGGACGAGGGCAGCCACAGCCCCCGCACCGCCAACCCCTCGGATACCGGAAACGACCCGGCTTCATGGGCCGCGGCGTACATGGGCTGGTGGTTGACGGGCGGATAAAACGGCCGGCTGCCGATGCCCCGGGCCTTGAGGTGTCCGCTCAGGGCATCCCGATCGTCCCTGGACGGCAGCAGGATGTCGACGAACCAGGGCGTCGTGTCCCCCAGATCCGTGGGCGGCAGGCTGACGGCCGCGACCGGATCGAGCATCTCCCGGTACCAGCCAAAGATCGCCTTTTTCCGCTCCACCCTGGCCGCAATGTCCTTGAGCTGCTCGATGCCGATCACCGCCTGAAGGTCCGTGAACTTGAAATTGAACCCCAAGCCGTCGTGTTCGTCGGTAGCCGGGGCGGTGCGGTGAAAATCCTTCACCTTGGCCACGTTGGCGGCCAGGGCGTCGTCGTTTGTCACCACGGCCCCGCCCTGCCCGGTGGTGATGATCTTGTGCGGGGTGAACGAATACACGCCGGCCAGGCCGAAGGTGCCGAGCCGGCGGCCCCGCCACTGGCTGCCCAGGGCCTGGCAGGCGTCCTCGATGAGGATCATGTCCCGCTGCCGGCAGAAACGGACTACAGCGTCCATGTCCCCGCACCGGCCGTTGAGAGGGACGTAGAGCATGGCCGCGGCCGTGACGTCGGAAGGGATGGCCTGCAAATCGAGGCAGAGGGTGTCGGGCTCGATATCCACAAGCACGGGGGTCGCGCCTGTCCAGGCCACGGCGTTGGGCGTGGCGATCATCGTATAGTTCGGAACAAGCACCCGGTCGCCCGGACCGATGCCCGCCGCGAGCAAGGCGCAATACAGCGCCACGGTGCCGCTTGTCACCACCGCGCAGTGGCGGGCGGCGACATAGTCAGCGAGCATGGTTTCGAACAACCGGGTTTGCCGAAATTCCGTAAGCCAGCCGCCGGACTCGAGATAGCGCGTAAGCGCTTCCGCTTCGGTTCCGGTGAGGACCGGCGCCACTTGGTGCAAGAAATCCATGATCATCTCCAGGCGTCAGAAGGACAAACGGCGTCGATCCGCCTCCGGACCGGGATAGGGTCCGTTTTTGACCTCGATAACCACCGTGTCGTCCTCGAGAATCTCATACCCGTGGCCCCCTGCCAAAAAGAGCATCACCTCGCTTGGCCCGGCTTCGAGACGGTCAACAAGGACATCCTCTTCGGAATATACCGACGCGCGAAGGCGGCCGCGCAGGACGACAACGGCTTCCTGGGTACGCGTGTTTTGCCGCGGGACGCGGTTGTGGTTATGCGCGGCAAGTTGCACCCCAGCCGCGTAACGCCAGGAACCAAGTTGAATAAAATCGCCATCTTCTGTGAAAAAAGAGAGTCCATCCTTAAAATCTTCACACTGGAGGAGCAAGGCCAACTTCGTGCCTTTTTCATAAATTACTTTCATGGCAGCCGCACCTCGCTTGCGCGTCTGACGTTCAAAGCCCGGCAAACCTATATGGTTCTGAAATGGGAATAATAGGTGTAGAATGAATACAGCTTGATCAATTGTCTGATGCCGTCTTCAACGGTATATTTGGGCATAAACCCAAGACCGTGTATTTTATCGAATGCTATGATAAAATGTCGGACATCGCGATCCTTGATGTCTGAATCAATTATATTGTAATTGATGTACTTCCGAACGAGATCGGCTATCTCCTTTTTGGAGTAGTTCAGGTTGTCACCGCCGACATTAAAGGTGTCGCCGACCATCTTGTCCCAGTTGTCCAGCGTAAACATATAGCTTTCAGCCGCGTCTTCGACATGGATGAATGTCCGCTTGGCATAGCTGTCAAAGAGCACCACCACGCCTTCTTTCATGGCTTTATAGGTAAAATCGTTCACCATCAGATCCATGCGCATCTTTGGGCTCGGTCCGAATACCGTAGCGAAGCGGAGATTGACCGACTGCGGATGTTCGTTGACGATCTGCTCGGCCTTGTGCTTGGTGATTCCATACATGCTCACAGGATCCACAGGGGTTGTTTCATCGCAGCGGTTCCCTGATTTCCCGTAAAAGGATGTGGTCGAGGCATTGATGATCCATTGATTCGGACTGAGGTCCCTGACCAAGCTTCTGGTTGCTTCGACGTTTATCAAATCCGCAGAATGGGGATTGGCCTCGCAAGCCGGATAACCGCTTATGCCGGCCAAATGGATGACACCGTCGAAATCTTTCAGCCCATCAATCTTGTTTCGAATATCGTGCTTGATGATTGCAAGATCATGATGTTGCACCAAATGCAGCACGGGATCATACCCGTACATGAAATTGTCCATCAAGGTGACCCGATGCCCGCGTTCGAGCAGCTTTTGAACAATAATAACCCCTTTGTACCCGGCTCCGCCTGTAACTAAAATGTTCATGCTACAACATCCTTCGCGTTTTGCATGTGTATCGGTCAAAAGTTTGTTTGGGAGATGCCCTGCCAAGGCTCTGCCGGCCGACAGGCCTGTGTTGCGTGTCGGGTTTTTACGGGATCAAAGCCCTGGCCCTCGTTCCTGAGCGGTGCGGAAGCTGCAAGCGCAAAGAAAAATTCCTTGATGGGGACCACAGTGCTTCGGGAAGCCCTGCAAGCCGCCCGTGGCATCGGGCGGAGCGCCGAGGCCGGAAAGCCCTGATCCTTCGGCCTGCGGTCCGGCGGATAGTCCAGGCCTTTCGCCGTGAACGGGACGGCGCCGCAGCCCGGTCCTGGCCTGCGTGGTCAATACAGCTCCTGTTTGCGGGACGTAAGGCCCGGCATGCCGGCACGGCATCTTCCGGACAGCCATTTTCCGTGTCCAAGCCCGTGTCCCAGAAGACCCTGTGTCCCTGCAGCCAGCCATCGACCATACGCTGGAGATCGACCATAATTATAAAAAATTAACCCCCCATCGCTTGAAAAGTCGACGCCGCCCCGCCGCTTGGAGCGCGCGCAGCCGTATTCCGGGCCTGCCGATGCCCTGGCTTTTTCAAAATTCATGCCGCGATTGAGGGTATCGGTCTGGGCCAGTGCGCGCAGACGCGGCGCAAGACGCCCAGATCGGGCGGCCCTGGCAAGCGACCATCCCAGCATCTTTTCCTGCGACACGGGCTACATGCCCCATACCGCTGGAGCGGTCCAGGGTTTCTTGGACGGTTTCGCCTCCAAGGGCAGGCGGCCCTGGCGGCGTCCGCCTTTTGCTTCTCCCTGGCTTGGGCCGGAGTCCGATACCCGTGACGCTGCCCTGGGGATGCGTTGGGGCGGCATGGACGCGATTCCTCCGCCCCATCGCACCCCCGACAGGCGCATTTCGGCCGGATATGCCGGATGACAGGGGTTCCTGCATGTCACCGGCGCGGCAATTTTCCTTCTTGCCGCGCCGGCATGCTGCGGGGTATTGAGCCCCTGCGCGGCATTTTCAATGTCAGGACCCAGACCAGCACGACAATCCGGGAGTTGGCGGAAACCATTGTCTCTCTCGCCCAAGACTCTGCGGCTCATCGCTGTGCCGAAAAGAGAAGACAAAAATCATCCACTCCCTTGCTGGCATCACAACGATCCACGCCGCCACCGGACTTACCTACATCGTCTCCTTGGGGGAGGGGCTTTGGCAACGCTTTCGTGAAGAAAGCCAACAAATCGAGCGGTGTCATCATGCAATGCGCTCATTCCTGTTTTTGTTTATAGTTCGGTTGGCTGGAGAACCTCTTTTTCAAGGATGTTTCGGCCGTCGAGAGCCACTGATCTCCTTCCTGCATGAGAGGGCATGTGGAGACTAGCCGAAAATAGCTAAGCCATGGGGGGAATGATGCGTTTGATATCCATTGTTGTCCCGACGTATAATCAATGCCAGTATCTCCCTTTGTGTCTAGATTCCATTTGGTTCCAGGATTATCCGGAATTGGAAATTATTGTTGTCGATGATTGTTCTACTGATAACACTTGTGAAGTATTATCGAACTACAAAATAGAATTAGAAGAAGATATGGCTTCATTTGCTTCCTACTACAACGAAAAGACGAATGTTGTTGAAAGAACTTTTCATGGCAGGTACAAAAAGGAAGGAAGGACTTTGAAGGTGTTGCGCAAGAATGTCAACCAAGGGTTGAGCGCAGCATTGAACACGGGGATAAATGAAGCCAAGGGGGAATATTGCTCTTTTATTGCTTCTGACGACATTTTGTTACCTTCCATGTGCACTGATTTGTTTTCTGCGCTTGTCAATGTTGATGCGGATTTTGCCTATGCAGACATGCATATTGTAAATGATTCTGGCCGCATTTTGCGCAAGTTTTCTCTTCCTGAGTATTCGTTCGAGTCTTCGTTCTGCGATTGGTATTTATGCGGTGTTTGCAAGCTGTACAAGAAGGCGCTGCACGATAAGTTCGGTTTATACAGCACCGACTTTGTCTCCCAGGATCACGAAATGTATCTCCGGTTTGCCATGGGGGGGGCCAAATTTGTCCATGTCCCCAAGGTACTTGCCAATGTTCGTTTCCACGGGGATGACCGCAAGGTAGAAAACCACTCTCCTGGTATGGAGTCTCGCCAACAGAAAGACTCTATAAATTTGGTAAAGCTTGCCAGGCAGTTCGCTGGTGGGTCTGATTGTAAGGATTAAAAAAAGATTACGGTTGTATGAGATGCTTCGAGGGTGTTCCGCAGGATCAAACCCTTGAAAACCACGGCCGCTCTTTAAGGAAATGGGGCGGCTGGTAATCGGCCGACCCCTTTCTCCCGACATGGCGGCAATTCGGGTGAAGCCGTACCGGCCATCATGAGCCATCCTGGCGGGTTGGGCACGGCATGGGCCGTTATCGGCGCTGGCGCCCCGCCCACGGGCCTTGCCGCGACGGGGTGAGCCCCGCCTTCCATTGTCCCTTCCCCTGGTTCCCTTCCCTGGCCCTCGATGCGTTCCGGGCATCCCTTTCCTTGCTCCTCGGGGCCTCTCCAGGCGGCAAACGACCCGCGTCCTGGAAACGCTGGCCGCTTTACGAGCGGGGAGACGACGGGTCGATGTCGCAGGCGAGACGCCCTCCGGCTCGGGAGACCCCTTTGGCGTGCTGCACGGCGAACCGGATCAATTCCGCCGAGCTTTTGAGCCCAAGGGATTCGATCATCGTGTACTTGTGGAATTCCACGGTGCGCGACGAAATTCCCAGAATCGCGGCCGACTCCTTGACGGAGAATCCCTCGGCAATGAGTTGCAGCACTTCGCGTTGCCGGGGAGTCAGCAGGGAAAAGGCGTCTTCGGATACAGCGGGCTTTTCCCGCTGGAACTGCAACAGTTCGCCGGCAAGCAGGGGCGTGATGTAGGTCTTCCCCTTGAGCCCGCAACGGATGGCCGTCAGGAGCTCCGATGAGGCGGAATGTTTGAGCACATAGCCGGAGGCCCCGGCCTCGAAGGCGCTGGACGCGTAATTGATGTCCACGTGCATGGTAAGAAAAATGACGGCAATGGATTTATGCCGTTTTTTGATCTGTCGCACCGCCTCGATGCCATTGAGCAGCGGCATGGAGATGTCCGCCACCACGGCATCCGGACGCAACCTGTCCACGGCCTCGAGCAGGGCCCGGCCATCCTCCACGATCCCGACCAGCTCGTAGTCGGGTTCGAGCAGGCCGCGAACACCCTCGGCCACCATGCGATGGTCATCGGCCAGCAGGATTCTCGGCTTCCTCATGTCGTTTCTCCCCCAAAGGAACAGAAACGTGAATCACAGTGCCTTGGCCCGGCTCGGAATGGATGGCGAAGTCCCCTTTGGCGTACTGCACCCGCTCCCGCATGCTGGCGAGGCCGATTCCAGGGGTGAGCTTGGCGCATTGCGGCTTGAAACCCGCGCCGTCGTCCTTAATGGTCAGGACCAATGCAGTCTCTTTGTCTTCCAGCGAAATGTCAACATGGCGGGCGTGGGCGTGTTTCGCAACGTTGCGCAGTCCTTCCTGAATGACCCTGTACAGGCACAGGGCCGTGTCCAAGGGCACGTTCGTGTATTCTCCTGCAAAATTGCAAACAACGGCGAGATCTTCCCGGTCGGTGAAATTGAGGCACAGCGCCTTGACCGCCCTGGCAAGGCCGAAATCCTTCAGTATGGAGGGGTGCAGCTCCCTGGACATGGCGTGCATGTCTTCGGAAAGGTTTATGATCTTTTCTTTCGCATCGGCAATGACACCCAGGATCCGGTCTTGCGGAGGCTGAGCATGGAGCTCGAGGGTGCCGATTTCAATGGCAATGGCGGCCAGGCGCTGGACGAAATCATCGTGGAATTCCCGCGACAGCCGGCTCAGTTCCTCTTCCTGGGAAGAGATCAGGCGGCCGGCCAGGGTTTGCAGTTCCCGTTGGCTTTCCCGCAACGCGATTTCCGCCTTTTTCCGCTGCCGCAGGTTGAACAGGAGGCCGACGACCAGCAGCGACTGCAAGGCGAAAAGAATCGCCGTGCCGATGATGTAGTGCTTGTATCGGTCCCAGGTCGTGGCTTCCCGGTACAAAACGGCCGCGCCCGGCGGGAGCAGGCGCTCGTCGAGATGAAAGCGGTTGAGCTGCCGCCAGTCATAGAGCGTGACTGTGGTGTCCGAGCCGTCGTCAAAGGGTATTTCGCCCGCCGGTTGCCCGGACAGAATGCGCAGGGCGATTTTCCCGGCCTCCAGTCCCTGCAACCGCATGCTGACCATGGGACCGCCGACGATCCCGCTGCCGAAGTAGGAGTCATAAATGCCCCAGATCGGGCTTTCGGCGTAATTCGAGAGGGACGGGATCACATCCCGCGGCACGAAAAACCGGCCCCTGGCATCCACGAAGAGCGTTGAGAAAAAAAGCAGCGAATCCGGGGGCAAGGATTGGCAGCGGTCCAGAATCTCGCCGAGGGACAAGCCGCCGAGCTCGATGAGCTCGAGGCGGGGGTGAAGCGCCGCAATGGCTTGGCGCAAGAGTATGGCCCTGATTTCGTCGTTCTCAAAAGCCCCGTAAATGAGCACGGCATGCTTGGCTTCCGGCTTGAGGCGCAGGGCCGAGGCCACAAGCCGGCGGGCGAGTTGCGACGGCTCCAGGACGCCGCTGACGCGTTTGCCGAAGGATGCGGCGAGAATGGTTTCCTTGTACGGTTCGGGAATGTCGCAGACCACGATGGGAACGCCGGGAAAGACGTCTTCCGCCCGCTCGATCAGAAAATGCGTTGCCGGCACATCAACGGCAATGACGAGATCGGCCGGGGCGGACGCATACCGCTGGCGCAGCAGGTCGGCCAGGGCCTGGCGCTGTTTCTCGTGCCGGAATCGCGACAAATCCAGGTACTCGGAAAAAATCTGCACGGCAAAGGGGGTCTTCTCGGAGAGCGCCTCCCGGAGACCTTTTTCCACCAGTTGCGTGGCGGGAAAATCCAGGGGCATGGAGTACAGGATCACCACCCGCTTTTCGATTCTGGCTGGAGCGGCGTTGTCGGCGGCCAGCACGGATCCGCCGTTTCCGGAAAAAAACAGGGCGCACAGGCCACCCGAACAGACGAGGCAGCACAGGAAGGCAAGAAAGCATTTTCTGGAAAACATGGTTTTCCTTGTCATGGCGTCGGGGTGGGCGGTTTGCCCCGGCCGGGACCGGACCATAGTCTCCGACAAGGCGCGGCCCGGTCAAGCGCCCCTGCCGCGCGGCTTTTCCAGTCCGCCGTCATGGCCACAGAAGCGGACGCCTGG
The DNA here is from genome assembly GCA_964490985.1 of uncultured Desulfovibrionaceae bacterium. Lineage (GTDB taxonomy): Bacteria > Desulfobacterota > Desulfovibrionia > Desulfovibrionales > Desulfovibrionaceae > Solidesulfovibrio. The sequence continues at coordinate 46,050 of CAZBER010000007.1, forward strand.
TTGCTTGTGGAGTCCTCATGGCGAAAGCCGGGGATGTTTCAGGGGAAACTCCCCGGCTTCCCTGCCTGGGCCAAAGCGCAACCTATTCGATTTCCTCGAGGCTCTTGCCGCCGGTCCGCTTGCCCCACAGCAGCAGCGGAATGACGGGCACCAGGTACAGGATTCCCACGGCGTCAAAGACGCCGGCAAAGCCGTAGGCCTGGTGTATGAGCGGAATGAGCGGCTGGGAGGCGGACACGGACAGCCGGGCCAGTCCGTTATGAAACCCGGTGGCGGTATTGCGCATCCTGGTCGGGTAGGATTCGGCCGTATACGAGAACAGGATGAAGTTCACCGCCATGTTCACGACGGTCACGGTGAAGCCGGCGCAGATGAGGCCCGCCAGGCCGTCCATGAAGGCAAAGGCAATGGCGCTTAGGCCCGTGGCCACGCTCAAAAGGGCCAGGGGAATCTTCCTGCCGCCCCGGTCCGAGACGAGGGAGGCCAGAAAACAGCCGATGGGCACGCCGATGCTGATGATGGTGGCTGCGGTGAGGCTTTCCGTTACGGTGAAGCCCTTGAGCTTCAGCAGTTGGGTGGTCCAGGTCGTGAGCAGAAAGCCGGCCGGCGTGATGGTGATAAAAAGCAGGATCAAAAGCGAGGTCCGCAGCAGGTAGCGTTGGGTGAACATGCCTGTCAGCACATTGACGACCTTGACCTTTGGTTCGACTTTCCTGCTCGCCTCGGACAGGTCGATGTTGCGGTGCGTCATGAAGGCGACGACCGACTCGGCTTCGGCGACCCGCCCCCTGGAGACGAGCCAGCGCGGCGACTCCTTGAGGTATTTGAGGCCAAAGGCAAAGGCGACCAGGCCGACGCCGCCGGCGTAAAAGATGATGCGCCAGGCCTCGGGGCCCATGGGGATGATCAGGCGGCACAGCAAGGCGACAACAGGCACGGCGCAAAACCCCACGGCCGCCACGCTGCCTTGCCATTTTCCCCGGCTTTCGCACGGCGACATCTCCGCGATGTAGGTCTGGGAAGTGACCATCATGCAGAAGACGCCAAAGCCGGTCAGCGCCCGGAAAACGGTGAAGACCACGAAGCTGTTCGTAAACCCGGTGATGATGGAGGAGATGGAAAAGACCAGAATGGAGCACAGGAATGTTTTGCGCCGGCCGATCAGATCGGAAATGACGCCGCCGAGAAAGCCGCCCGAGGTCATGCCGATGAAATACCAGAAAACAATGGTCGCGATATCGGTCATGGCCAGGTTCCAGGACTGGGACAGGGCCGGGGCCACGAAGCCGAAATTCCAATTGTCGAGCTGCTCGAAGAAATAAGCGACCATGATAATGAAAAACAGCACCCTGTGCACGCCGCTGACGGGAATGCCGTCAAAGTAGTTGTTGGAAAAGCGCTGCGTCGGATGCCGCCGCCCGGCGTCGTCCGAGGCCGGGACGCAGACTTCGTCCGGCCCCAGGGCCGCCGCGCCGCCGACGTTTTCGAGGGCTTTCCCCATGCTGTACTCGGCCATGATACGTTCCTCTCTTTTAGACGGTAACAGGCTGTCGTTGCGAAATATTCGGCGTTGCCTCCGCCCCGTGGCCCCGGGACCCGCCTTGTCCCGAACCGGCGCGGTCCGGGACAAGGCCTTCCGGCGAAGGCGCGCGGAAGAAGGCTCCGGGTTTCGGGCGGTGGCGCCCAAGTCCCGGTCACGCCGCGTTCTGCCTGTGGTTGCGGTCACGCCCGGCAGGAAGCCGGAGGTTGCCTCCCATGCTCCACGGGTGGGCCGCCGGCCGGTTGTCGGCGACCGGCGGCCGGCCAGTCCTACTGCTTGTCCGCGGGGGCGGACGCATAGACGTTGCGGAATTGCGGACAGCCCGGGGCCAGGGGCGTTTTGCGGCTCAAGTCCCGTCCCTTGAGGCCGGGGTAGTCCGGGCCGTAGCGGTAGGCCCGATGGATGGCGTTGCTCATCATTTTATGGTGGCCGGGCAGGGAATCGTGGTCCTCGTCCAGCAGGCACTTGGCCTGGGCCATGGCGATGGGGTCCTGGCCTGTCTCG
>CAZBER010000007.1:48103-82093 GCA_964490985.1 uncultured Desulfovibrionaceae bacterium
AGTCCCAGACGATCCGCTTGTCCGGCGTGACCTCGAACAGGTGCCCGTGGTGGGTCGAGGTCACAAGCACGTTGCCGTTGGGGAGCTTTTGCACCCCGCCCTGGCGGTAGCTAAAAAAGCTGTTGATGTCCCTGGTGGCGTATTCCCAGACGACCTTGCCGGTTGCGGGGTCCATCTCCACCACCCGGGACCGGTTGCCCTGCGGACGCTCGGAGCCGTTGTCGAAAAGCAGGATGTGGCCGTTTTCCAGGGGCGTGACGCAGTGTTCCCCAAAAACCTGCTGGTCGCCGTCATCGTACCAGGACGGCGCCTTGCCGCCGCCGTAGGCCGCCGGGTTGCCCCAGCGGTACTCGATGGCCCCGGTCTTGTGGTTTATCAGGTAGAACTCGCTGAAATTGCGCGAATTGACCAGAATCTGGTCGGTTTCGGGCAGATAGAACACGGTGTTGAAATGGGTCCAGTCGAAGTTGGGATAGACGTCGCCCGTGGACTGGGGCAGATGGTAGTTGATGTCGAGCTTGTCGGCCCCCTGGCCGATGTGGTCCCAGGCGTGCCATTCCCATACGGTCTTGCCGTCCTTGTCCACCTCGCGCACGAAATCCACCCAGAAGTCGTTGTGCGCCACGTCGTCGCTGACCACGGGCGTATCCGGAATGGTCCCGGGATCGCGGCCCTTGGCCAGAGCCTCCTGCTTGGACTTGCGCTCCCAGGCCAAAAGCAGCGTGTTGCCGTTCGGCATGCGGTGGAAGGTGTGGTGGTGGTAGTGGTCCTTGTCGGCCAGCCGGTACTCCCAGACCACCTTGCCGTCCCAGTCGATCTCCTGGACGACCCCGCCGATGCCGCCGAAGCCGTTGTCCTTCTGTTCGATGCGCCCGCCGCGAAGCAGGTTGCCGTTGGGCAACAGCTCGGCGTACAGCCCGGCCGGATACTGGCACTCCCAGGCGTGGACGACGTTGCCCTCCATGTCGATCAGATAGGTGGTCTTGCTTTTGACCGTGGGCGAAACCAGGGTGTAGCCCTCGAAGGCCCGGCCCTTGTCGTACCCGAGCACGCCGGTCGGACCGACCATGGCCTCGTAGGCCCAGGCCGCGCCCGCCGCCAGAAGCAGGCCCGCCAGCGCCAGCGCCGGGGCCATCGTCTTGATTCCCGTTTTCACGTCGCAGTCCTCCCAGTCCGTTGCGGGTTAAGGATGCAAACGCCCCTGCCGCGCCTTCTTTCACGAAGGCCTGCTACCGGCCGCGCAGGAACCGTTCGGCCGACAGGGCGGCCACGGTGCCGTCGGCAACGGCCGTGGTGATCTGGCGGAAGGGCTTGTCCACGATGTCCCCGGCCGCGAAGACGCCCGGCAGGTTCGTGGACAGGTCCGGCCGGGCCGGGATGTAGCCGGCCTTGGTCAGCTCGATCTGGTCCCTGAAAAGCGCGTTGTTGGGGATCTGCCCCAAAAAGACGAACACGCCGTCCACAGGCTCGCGCCAGGTCTTGCCTGTGGCGACGTTTTCCAAAAGGGCCGCCGTCAGCCGGCCGTCGACCGCTTCCAGGTCGACCACCCGGGTCTCGGTATGGCCCTCGGCCTTGCCCGAGGCGAAAAGCGTCTCCTGGGTGGTGGCGGCGGCGAAAAACCGGGGCATGATCTCGATGAGCGTAATGTGGGCCACGCCCAGGGACAGGAGGTAGAGGCTTTCGTCAAAGGCGCTGTTGCCGCCGCCGGCCACCAGGACCCGCTTGCCGGCGTAGGGCGCGCCGTCGCAGATGGCGCAGTGGTGGACCTGGTCGCACTCGGTGGGCGCGCCCAGGGGCACGGGCTTGCGGCCGGTGGCCAGGATGACGGCCGAAGCGCGGTACACGGCCTCGTCGGTTTCGGCGGTTTTCACCTCACCGGCCAGGTCGAGGCCTTCCACCTCGCAGACCTCCTCCACCGGCACGCCCAGGCCGTCGACGTGATCCCGCATCCGCTGCATGAGCTCCATGCCGTGGATGGACGGATAGGACGGGAAGTTTTCCACGATATAGGTGGAATTGACCAACCCCCCGGTGATGTTGGACTCGAGGACAATGGCCTTGAGCCTGGCCCGGGCGGCGTAGATGGCGGCGGTCATGCCGGCCGGGCCGCCGCCGAGGATGATGCAGTCGTAGTGGTGTTCCGGTTTCATGGCGCGGCTACCCCGCCTGGTACAGGGCCAGGAGTTCCTTGGGGTTCATGAGCCCCGTCTTTTTCTGGGTGACCGCCCCGTTTTTGATGATGCACAGGGTCGGAGCCCGTTCGGCGCCGAGGTCCGCCGCGGCCTCGGGATTTTTCTGGATGTCGAGGCCGAGCAGCACGGCGGCGGGCTGGAGCTGGCCGAACTTTTCCAGGACCTTCTCCATGTTCTTGCAGTGGGGGCACAGTTCCTTGAACACGATGCACACGCCGGCCGGCGTCGCTGCAATGGCTTCCTTGTAATCGGCCTGGGTGATTTCCTTGATCATGGCGCGTCCTCGTCCGGGGCCGCGGATGCCGGTCCGCGGCCCCGGCAGTGGTTACAGGGTCTTGAGTTCGCCGATGTACAGCTTGATCTTTTGCAGCAGGTCGGCGGCCAGGTCCTTGTTGTCGGCAATGATGTTGCGCAGTTGGAAAGGGTCTGTGCGGCGGTCGTAGAGCTCGTCGCTGTCGGGCACTTCCTGCTTGGCCCCGGCCGTGCAGGACCACATGGCCTCGTTTTTCATGATCTCCTTGCCCGGGCTGTCGGCATTGGCGTAATCGCGCTGGCTGGCGTTTTTGAGCAGCCAGTGGATGTAGGTGTGGTCCTCGGTGATGATGGACCAGGACATGCCGAAGTAGCCGGCAATGGCGAAATCCCGCACCTTGTCGACCTCGCCGCGCAAAAGGGGCAGCAGGTTTTTGCCCTGCATGTCGATGCAGCCGTAGACCGGGAAGCCGTGGCCGCAATCCAGGTCGTTGATGTCCTGGTACAGGCCCAGGGCGTTGAGGATAGTGGGCGCGATGTCCACGTTCTGGACAAAGCCCTTGATGCGCTTGCCGCCGGGGAGTCCCGGGACGTGCATCAGAAGCGGCACGTGCTCGAGCTCCTCGTAGGGCCAGGGCCGGCACTTGCGCATGATGCCGTGGCCGTGCTGCCCCTTGCCCATGGGCTGGCCGTGGTCGCTGGTGATGACGATCATGGTCTCGTCCCACAGGCCCTGGTCGCGGATGGAGTCCAGGAGCCGGCCGATCTGCTTGTCCACGAGCTCGATGTTCTCGCTGTACAGGGCGCGGATGTGGGCGCACTCCTCGTCGGTGATGCGGCCTTCGACCGGGGTCCAGGGCGCGAGCAGCAGGGGGTTGCCCGTCCATTCGGGGTCGTAGGGGCAGGGCTCCTTGGTCCAGACCGAAGGCGGGTCCCAGGGCTCGTGGGGATCGAAGGAATCGATCCAGAGCATGAAGGGGCGGGTCTTGATGCGGATGTCGCGCAGCCAGCGGTCGGCTTCGCGGGCCACCACGCTCACGTAGTTGTCGTCCTCGTTGCGCCACTGCTGCCGGAACTTGAGGAAGCATTCGATTTCGTCGAGCAGGGCTTTGCTGGCGTCGTCGATCAGTTCGCCTTTCTCATTGTAGACCATGGTCGGCGAGGTGTAGTCGATGGGCCGCATGCCCGGATCAAGGGGCTCATCGGCGTAGGTGGTGTGGTCCAGCTCGTGTCCGGGGCAGAATTTCACGTAGTCGAAGCCCCGGGAGTAGCCGTACTTGGGCAGGCGCATGGGCGGCGTGTCGTAGACCAGGGCGGTCTGCACCTTGCGGCCCCACAGGATGTCGGTCAGCGTGGTGTCCTCATGGGACAGCGGCTGCCAGCCGCCAAAGGGCAGGGTGAAACGGCCGGTCAGCAGCGCCCGGCGCACGGGCACCGTGGGCAGGCCTTCGCTGTAGGCGTTCTCGAAGAGAAAGCCGTTGCGGGCGAAGCGGTCGAGGTTCGGGGTTTTTACCGTCTTGTTCCCATAGCAGCCCAAATAATTGTACTGCAATGTGTCAAGCATGATGAACACGACATTCTTGATTTTCTTGTCCGCCATATCAATCTCCTTTGCGGCCACCGTTTGATCCCTGGGCAATACAATCGCCAAGCACCATTGACGCGGACAGCGCCTGCCGTTTTTCGCCTGCGGCTTGAGCTTCCGCTTGTTGTTTGTGCCAGGTAATGAAAAAGCCGTCGGCCCAACAACTCGTAAAATTACGAGGTTTGAGGCCTTTTTTTTCGAGGCCGCGCCAGGGGGCGAAGATGCGGGGGAAAGGAAGGGAGCCGACCCAGGGGAGGAGGGGGCACAGGCGTTACTTAAGACTTCGCGCCCGTTCTTTTCATCACCCCGGCGAAAGCCGGGGTCTATATTTTCCCATTTATTTTAGTGGATTACGGCTTTCGCCGGAATGATGTCTTTCACAGCAGCGTGCTTATTTGAGCGCGTATCGGCCTGAGCCGCAGCACACCCGCAACTCGAAAAAATTGTGGGCCGACCTCGTAATTTTACGAGTTGTTGCCGCCGGCCGTCTCTTCGTAACTCCCTCTAAAAATTGCAAGGATGTTCCGCCTCAAGACCTGGTCCTCGGCGCGCCGGCCTGGCGTCCCCAAGGCGCTTGGCCGGAGGCGGAACCGGGAATGCCATGGCGGCCCTGGTCCGGGCCGGGAGGCGCCATGGACGCGTCGGCGGTTGCGCTCGGTGTCCCATGCGGCCCTGTAAACCAGTCAAAGGGAGAATTGCATGAAACGGCAACTTCTTTGCATCCTGGCATTTGTCTTGTCCTTCGGCACCGCTTTGCAGGCGAATGCCGAGACCTTGGTCAAGATGCGCGGCGATGCGTTCATCATGGGGAACTTTTATATCAACCACAACTTTACGGGCTGGAACAAGACGGGAACCAAGACCGAGGACCGCTTCGAGGTCTGGGAACGTTTTCGGTTGCGGGCCGACTTCGAAGCAAACAAGGCGGTTTACTTCCGCCTTGGGCTGCGCATCATCAACACCTGGGGCCAGGGCACGTTCACTGCCGCCAATCCGGCGGCGGAAGTCCTGGTCGACCTCGCCTATCTCCAGTTCCGGCTGCCTGAAACCAAGATCGACGTGACGGCCGGCCTGCAGGTCCTGGACCTGCCCCAGAGTTCCATTTTCAACGGCAGCGTCGTGTACTCCGACACCATGGCCGCGTTGATGGTCAACGCGCCGCTTGTCCCCGGCTCCCTGTCGCTGCTGGCCGGGTTTGGCCGCCTTTTTGACACGAACCGGACCTACGATACGACCACGACCCAGGAGAGCGACGAGCTCGACGCCTACTTTCTGGCCTTGCCCGTCACCCTGGAGGAATTCAAGGCCACGCCGTGGGCCATGGTGGCGGTGGCCGGTCGCAACGCCAACTACACGTATAAAAACACGGCCGACGTGCCGGACGTGGGCAACTCCTTTGCCAACGCCCTTTTTTCGGCGGCAAGCGCGGCCAACATGACCGCCGCCAGCGGCCTGGGGCATTGGCAGCATTCCCAGAATCCGTATGTCTGGGTCGGCGGCAGCGTCGAGGTTTCCCCGCTCGAATCCTTCCGCTTCTCCGCCGACGTCATATACGGCGAAGGCGCCATGCATGATTCCAAGGCGGCGAAACGCCATGGGTGGATGGCGGATTTCGGCATGCAATATACGGGCTTAAGCGCAGTCATCCCTCAGGTGTTCGCCTTCTGGTCCACCGGTGAAGACAATTCCACGCGCAACGGCTCGGAGCGCATGCCCTACCTGCGTTCCCAATGGGGCCCGGGCCGGAGCTTCCTGTTCGAAAGCGGGCAGGACCTTCCCCGCGACACCACCACCTACGCCACGCCCGTCGGCATCTACGGCATCGGCGCTTCGCTCGCCAACATGTCCTTTGTCGAAAAGCTCTCCAACCGCCTGACCTTTGTTTACGTCTGGGGCAACAACAGTCCCCGGGCCATCCGGGAGGCGCGGCTTCTGAATGCCTCGTATATGACCATGGGCCACGATTTGTCGCAAAACGAGCATCTCATGGGCCTCAACCTCGACACGAAGTACAGCCTTTACGAAAATCTTGATCTGATCCTGCAGACCGGCTGGGCCCACGGCCAATTCCAGGAGAGCGTCTGGGGGCGCCGCCTGGTCAGCCAGGCGGAAAGCAACGGCAACAACACCTGGCTCGTGGCCCTTGGGCTGAACTACAAATTCTGATCGCCCTTTTGCCAGGGGCGCGCCAGCGTCAACGCAGGCGCCGGCGCTGCGTTGGCGCGTCCCTGGCCGCCGGCCGCGCGCCGGCGGGAGGTTGGCCCGGTTTCGCGGACCGGCTATTTTGGCGGGGAGGCCGCGTTGCCAGGGCGGGCGCGGCCACGGCCCTGGCGCATGAACCAGGCCGGGACAATGGCGATCACGAACACCGCGGCGGTCAGCAGGAAGCTCTCCCGAAACCCCATCATTCTGCCCTGGGCGGCGATCATCTGCGACAGGAAATAATAGGCGGCCTCGGGACGCAGGGCCTGGGCCAGGTTGTCGCTGATCCCCGCCTTGGACAGCAGCAGCGAAATAAGGCCCAGGGTGTCGGCCGCGGCGTGGGTGCGGGTCTGCAAGGCGTTGAAGGCCTGGCAATACAGCGTTGTCTGCCGCTCCAGGTACACGGACAGCAGGCTCACCCCCACCGCGCCGCCAAGCTGGCGCATGAAGTTGATGTTGCCCGCGCCATGGCCCATCTGCGCGGGTTTAAGGACGCGCACCGCGCCGCTGTTGAGCGCCGGGGTGATGCAGCCGAGCCCCACGCGGCCAAGCAGCACCCACCAGGTGAATGCCCAGAAATCCGTGGAGGCGCCGGCCCCGGTCATGAGCAGTCCCGACCAGCCGAAAAGCACAAGTCCAACGATGATGAGCGAATACGGCGGCATCCGGTCCGCCAATCGGCCGGCCAGCGGCGAGACCAGGCCGAGGGCCAGGCCGGCGGGCATGAGCATGAGCCCAGCCTCGGTCGGGGAGTAGCCCTGCACGGTCTGCACGAACAGCGGGATGAGGTAGGTCGAGCCGAAAAGCCCCATGCCGAGGATGAACGAAAGGACCGCCGCAGCGAGAAACCGGGGATTTTTGTAGACGCCAAGGGCCAGCAGCGGCGCCCGGCAGGTCTGCTCGCGCACGAGAAACCCCGCCCAGGCGCAGACGCTGACCGCGAACGCGCCAAGCACGAAGCCCGAATCCCAGCCCAGGCGCTGGCCGTTGGCAAGTCCGGCCAAAAGCGTCCCCACCGCCAGGCACAACAGGAAAAAGCCCGCCAGGTCGAAGACGCCGGCCTCGCGCCTGGCCTGCCGGGGCAGAAAGACCAGGCCCAGCGCGCCCCCGGCAAAGCACAGCGGAATCCCGATGAAGCAGATGTAGCGCCAGGAGTAATTGTCGATCAGCATGCCGCCAAGGGTGGGGCCCAGGGCCGGGGCCACCACGATGCCCAGGGTGTAGATGCCCATGGCCGTGCCCCGCCGGGAGGGATCGAACACCGTCAGGATGACCACCATGGTCACGGGCTGGATCAGCCCGGCGGACGCCCCCTGGATCACCCGGGACAGGATGAGGACTTCCTGGCCGCCGCTGCACCCGCCGATCAGGGAGCCGACGATGAAGGCGGCCAGGGCCGCCAGGTAGGCCGGCAGGGGGCCGTAGGCGGCCAGGGCCCAGCCGGTCAGCAGCATGCTGGCGGTCATGGCGGCCAGAAACGCCGTGGACAGCCACTGCACCTGATCCTGGCCCATGCCGAATTCACCCATGATGTCGGGCATGGCGACATTGAACATGGTGGAGGACAGCACCGTGGCGATGCAGCCCAGCATCACCGCGACCGTGGCGTACCATTTGTAGGCCGGGCCGTACCGCCCCACCAGGGATTCAACCGTTCGAGGTGTCAATGTCCACCTCCACCATCATGCCCGGGCGCAGGGGATTGTCGTCGGGCTGGTTCACCTTGATGCGGACCGGCACGCGCTGGGTGATCTTGGTGAAGTTGCCGGACGGGTTGGGGCTGGGCAGCAGGGCGAACTGATTGGTGGCGGCATTGCCTATCCGCTCGACCGTACCGGCGAAACGGCGGCCGGGATAGGCGTCCACGCTGATGTCCACCGGCTGGCCCGGACGCAGGTCGGCGATCTTGGTTTCCTTGAGGTCCACCTCGATCCACACGCCCTTGGGATCGTGCAGCAACACGAGGCGCTGGCCGGGGATGACGTATTCTCCGGGCTCGACGAACTTCTGGTCCACCACCCCGTCCACAGGGCTTTTCACCACCCGGTCGGCCAGCTCCACCTCTTTCTGGTGGATCTGGGCGCGCACCTGGGCCATGTCGGCGTCCAACTGCTCGATCTGCTTTTTGAGCACCACCACATCGCCGCGCCTGGCCAGGGCGGCGGCCTGATTGGCTTTGGCCTCGGCGATTTCGGCCCGGGCCTGGCGCAGCTTCTCCGCCACCTGCTGGGTGGTGGTGCGCGTCACATCCCAGGCCTGGTGCGAGATCACATCCTGGTTCACCAACTGTTGGTTGCGCGTGAAATCGAGCCTGTTGCGCTCCAGTTCGGCCTCGACGGCGTGCTGGCCGGCTTCGGCGGCCTCGTAGCGGGCCTGGGCGGCGGCCACGTCGCTTTCGGTGGAGCCCTGGGTGACTGCCAACTGGGCCTTGAGCCGTTCGGACTGTAGGCGCAGCGAGTCGAGCTTGGCCCGCAATTCCTCCACCTGCAAGGCCGTCTCCCGCTGGTCGATGGCGACGAGTTCCTCTCCCTGGGTCACGGTGTCGCCGTCGGTGACGGGCCGGGCGGCGACCCAGCCGTCCACCCGGCTGCTGATGGTGACCATGTCGGCCAGGACATGGGCGTCGTTTTCGGTGACGTGGTTCCAGCGCAGGTACAACCAGAAGGCTGGAATCATGGCCGCAACGATCACGGCCGCCACAAGCAGGCGTTTTTTGCGACGCGGCGACAGGAAAGGGGGCCTTGCGGCCCCCGATGGTTGGCTGGCTTCGGCAGACATGGCGCGCGAAAGCTCCTTGCTGGTATCTTTGACGCAGGCGGAAGCGGGCCGGGCTTATCGCCGGTCCCGTCCGGACACGCCGAGGTTTCGTTGCAGTATGGTGATGACGCGTTCCAAGGCGGCGATGTCCTCGTCGGAAACGCCGGCCCACATCTCTTGGCGGAAAGCCTCCGTGATCCGGGTGATCTCCGCCAGGATGTCCGAGGCCTGCGGGGTCAGGCACACGTCCTTGGTTCGCCGGTCGGCGGGCTGGTCGCGGCGTTCGATGAGCCCCATACGCTCCAGTCCGTCCAGGACACGGACCACGGTCGGGCCTTCGACGCCGACGCGTTCGGCAATGTCCTTTTGGGGCATGCTTCCGCCACTTCGTGAAAGGTAAAGCAAAATAAGCCACTTGGCTTGCGTAAGCCCGAGCGGGGCCAGACGTTCGTCGAGCCTGGTCCGCATGAGGCGGGCGGTACGGGTCAGGCTGCTCCCGAGATGTTCCTTGAGGCGTGCGGGCATGGTTTGTCCCTGTCTATTTGATACCTCACTATTTAATAGGTAGCTATCGTTTTGTCAAGACCAGGCCAGGCCGCGTTGGCGGGTGAGCCGTCACCTGGTTCTTGGACGTTTCATCCGGCCGGTGCGCCGTTCGGGATATGGCGGGTGATCGATGCCGGAAGGCCGGATTTTCGAGGAATCCAGGCCGTGAGCGTTACCCCCTTCTTTTTTTGACTGCCGTTTCCCAGGGATCGGTTTCTTCTTTTGCCGAGCCACGGCGTTCACACGGCCCAGGTGCCGCTGCGGCGCTGCCGCGCCACGTCCAGCAGGTAGTCATCGGCATGTTGGGCGGTGTCAGGATCGAAACAGGTTTTGGCCCCGGAGACGTCGTTTGCATCGCCCAAAACCAGCCGCTCGTTGTTGGCCACGCCCGCGAGGATCGTTTGGGCGGATTGTTCCGACGACTGGGCGCCCGGGGGAGGGGTCACGCCGCCTGCGGACCAGATGGCCGTGGCTGTCGTCCCCGGTGTGGCCGAGGTCAGGCGGATGTTGTCGTCCCAGAATTCGTAGCGCAGGGCGAGAGTCAGCCCGTTTAAGGCGGCCTTGGTGGCGGCGTACATGGTCTGGTAGGCCATGGGATAGAAGGCGATGCCGGAAATGATGCTGACGATGTGCCCGCCGCCCTGGGCCCGCATGACCGGAAGCACGGCCCTGATGCCGTAAACGGCCCCGTAGAAGTTCAGCGCGAACGCCTTCTCCCAGTGCTCGTTCGTCAGCTGTTCAAAATGCCCGCCAAAGCCGGCGCCCGCGTTGTTGAAGAGAAGGTCGATGCGCCCGCTGCCGTATGCGGCCGCTTGGCGGATCAACTGCCCGACTTCCTCCTCCTTTGTGACGTCGCAGCGCATTCCAAGCACCTGGTCGGGGTAGGCCGTGTTGAGTCGTGCAATCTCCCGGGCCAGGTTCGCTTCATTGACATCCCCGAGGACGACCCGCTTTGCGCCGTAAGAAAGCATGGTCGTTGCCAGCGCCAGCCCGATGCCCGAAGCGCCGCCCGTCACCACGGCGACCTTGCCCCGGTAATACGCGCCTGTTTCGCTCATGGCCGTTTCCCTCCTTGTTCTGCTCGATTCGATGCCGCGCCTTGGTTTGGCATATGTTCCGGACCTGGGCGCGCCAGCGAAAGTGCGGCTTCGGGTATTTTCGTTGCTTTTTGTAGGAGAAAAATCAAGGTGAAGAGAAGGAGTCCGTTTATGACGAGAATGGAAGCAACAACCAGGCCAGGCGCCAGCCCGGGAAAAATCATGCATGTTCCGAAGAGCATTGCGACCATATTGATCAGTATTTGCGTCACATCCAGTTGTCTGGCAAGGGAATGGACAAGGGCGGATGCCTCGTGACGGGTTCCGGCTCCATGCACGTTCGGAAAAAATCGTTTACCTAAATAGAGCGTTCCCCCCATACCATTCAAAAGTCCAAGCAGTGTCTGCACCAGGCCCGTCAGCTTGCCCGGGACGATACAGGAGACGACTCCCAATCCGGCAAAGACCAGGCCTGCGAGTAGCATCGGCCCTGAGCGCCGATACCGGCCCAGCGGCGTATCGCCCAAGGCCATCATCTGGATGGCCATAATGGTCAGAAGCAGACCCATCTGGCCATCCGGAGAAAACGGCAGCAGGCCCAGGTTGACCGGAAAGAGCAGCAGCCCAAGCAGGGTGAGAAGCATTCCCAAGAGGAGCAGGATGGCAAGCGAGAGCGGGAGAGACGCCTCGCGCAACAAGCCGAAACGCCTTTTCGGATCGACCCGGCCTGAACTTCCCTGCCCAGGCGCCGACGCATCCGGCTTGGCAGGGGCGTATACCCTGGCAACCTTCCGGATACACCAGGCCAGATAGAAAAAATTTACGCCATAACAAATGAGAAAAAATGCCGTCTGTCGATCTGTTGCGATGCCGGGAAAAAGGGTTATGGCTCCCGAAATGATGGTCAATAGATAGATGGCTGCGCAGGCTATGGTCAATTGTCGCAATATGCCCGGGATTTTTATCCATGCCCGTGCTTTTTTGTCGGAAAAGCAGAACTGCATGAAAAGACTGATTCCGCCGAAAAAAAGAATAATGCCGACGAACAGGCGTATGAATCCTGAAAGGGAGCCGGGGATAAAGCATGCGGCCATTCCCAAAAGGGCCGCGCCCATTCCCGTTAGGATGCTGGCCCATGATCGGCGCAGATCGCCAAACGGCGTCTTGCCCATGGCGATTATCTGAAACGAGACAATGACCAGAAAGAGGCCGTACGTGCTATCCGGATTGTATGGCAACTCTCCCGCAGCTATTGGAAAGAGCACCAGGCCAAAGAGCAGCATGAATACGCCGAGGAAGAGCAAGATGACAATTTCCAGAGAGCTATCGAATTCACTCTGCATGGTTGCCTGGCCTATTCATTGGCGAGCTGCCGCGGCTGCGTCAGCCGCCGGGTTTTGGCAACAGAACCTGCCTGGGACACGCTGTTGCATATGCCATCAATCCGCCGTTGACCGGAACGGACCCGATCGGCTCAACCGAACAGGGCCCTGAACTTGTGGTCCTCGATGAGGATGTGTTGCACCGTGAATTCGTAGACCACGAAATGAAAGAGCTCCGCAGCGCCGACCCGCCTCTCGGTGAACATCTGCAAGAGATTTTCCGCCCGGCTGAGGAGCTGGGCGTGCAGCGCCTTGTGATGGTCCTCATCGTGGTAGCCGTATGCCTCGAGAATGCGCTCCTCGTCCTGAAAGTGGGCGGAAACGATCTGGAGGAGCTCGGCGATGCGGCCCTTGATGCGCTCCCTGTCCGCAGGCTCCTGCCCCAACGCCAGCAGGATGTTCAGTTCGACCAGCAACGCCCGGCGCTGGGCATCGATGACAGGCTCGCCTATTTCGTAACCCGTTTGCCAGGGCAGCTGGATGACGTGCACCGCATCGTGTTCCAATTCGCCGACATGGAGATCGAGGTCCTCTACCTTGGCCTGGTTTCTGCCGGCATGTTTGGCGCGGTACAAGGCCTTGTCCGCCCGGGCCAGCCAGTCACGCCAGCTATCCGTGGAGCGGCAGCTCGCTATGCCGAAGCTGGCCGTCACCCGATAGCCTTCTGCAAACACGGTCTGTTCCAAGGCCAGACGAATGCGCTCCGCCATGTGCAGGGCATCGAAAAAGCTGCCGGAAGGCAAGATGATGACGAACTCCTCGCCACCCCAGCGGCCCAGCACGTCGGTGGCGCGAATGGTCTGCCGGGCTACCTCGCTGAAGCGGCGCAGCACCGCGTCCCCGGCATCGTGGCCGTACTGATCGTTGATGGCCTTGAAGTGATCCAGATCGACCATGATCAACGTGACCGGATAGCCGTACCGCTTGAGGCGCTTCATCTCCTGCCAGGCGATTTCTTCGATGTGGATGCGGTTCCAACAGCCCGTGAGCCTGTCTTTCATGGCCACGGTTCGCAAGGAGTCGTCCGAACGCTCCTTGGCCATCATATAGTATCCGTTGGAGATGAGCATGATTGCCATAAACACTGCCACATAGGAGGCAATCTGCACAGGCGATGCTTGAAAGAGCACCCCCAGCTCCTGCGGCCGCAGCAAGCCCACCCAGCCGCGCCAGATTGTGACGGCTATTACGATACACATGCCGCCGAAAATCAAGATGCGTCCCCGGGACTTGAAATGTAAATCAGCCCGGAGAAGAATACGGCAGATCATGATACCTTGCAGGACATAAATTATATTACCGAAAAATATTCTGTATTGTATGTTGCTTATAAATATGCTGAAAATGATCGCCATAAGGGCAGGCGGGATATAAAGCGAAGCGGCTGTCTGCGGCCTGCCCAAAAAAATGAGCAATGCCTTGAGGAAGAGCGAATAGGATAGGGAAACGCTTACATTGGCCCCGACAATAGATAAAAAATCCCAGATCGTCCCCCGCAATGCCAGCAGCACATATCCGACGGCGTGGACGCACAACGCGATGGCCCAGGTGCGCAAGCCATCCTTGTTGTCGCGCCAATTCACCAAGCCTATTGTAAATGCATAGATGAGACAGGAAAGGACAATCATCAAAAACATTGTGGGGATGTTAAGCCCAGCCTGCATGCCGTATCCTGTTCGCACCACGAGGTGGACGCCGTAATTGCAAGTGAATCCCAGCTCTGTTCTCCAGAGCGTCATCTTGGAAAAGGCTCCTTGTCAAGGGAAAACTTTTGGCTGGAATGAAGACTGTTGCACAACTTTTGGAACGATCATGCTGCTTTTTGATGTTACGGCGGACTGACGGCAATATGTGAACGACTTCATTTTCTGCAACGAATGCTCCCTTCTTGACGGACCGGGCCGAGTGGGCCATGCCCATGTCGAGAAAGCAACGGGTCTTGCTGGCGGAACAGCCGGACCGGCTGCACCGGGTAGAGCACCATATGGGCGGATTGTTTCTGGGGGATTGGCAATTGACGCCGGTTGATCTGGATGCGTACTGCGCCCGGGTGGGCTACACCGGCCCTCGGGAGCCCACGCTGGCGACGCTTTGCCAGCTCCACCGCCTGCATCCGGCCGCCATCCCTTTCGAGTCCCTGGACGTGCTTATGGGCCGAGCCGTGGACATCGCCCCGGCGGCCATCGACGCCAAACTCCTCGACGCGCGCCGCGGCGGCTACTGTTTCGAACAAAACGTGCTGTTCCTTCGGGTCTTGCGGACGCTTGGCTTTCAGGCGGACGCCATGATCGCCCGGTCGCGCTGGAGGCGTCCGCTGCACGAACTGGTGGCCCGGACGCACATGGCCGTGCGTGTCCAACTGGATGGCGGCCATTGGCTGGCCGATGTGGGCTTTGGCGCCTGCATGATCACGGTTCCCCTTCGGATGGATGTGCACAGCCCCCAGGACACCCGCCACGAACCGGCGCGCCTGAGGCCCGTTCAGGGTGAGCTGCGGCTGGAGCGGCTGCTGGGCGATGCCTGGGCTCCGATTTACGACCTGGTCCCCGCCCCGCAGGAATTCGTGGACATCGTAGCGGCCAACTGGCTCATCGCCAACCATCCGGCATCCACCTTCCGCCAGCATCTGGTGGCGAGCCGCACCCGGGACGAGGTGCGGCACGTGCTGGTGGATGCGCGGCTTACGGTTCGCCGTCCCGGCGTTCCGGCCGAGCACAGGGAACTTGGGCCTGACCGGCTCGAAGCGTGCCTGCGGGATGATTTCGGCCTGCCGGTCGAGGCAAGCTGGCGGCCGGTTTTGGCCGCCCTGGCTTCGCGCCCGCCACGCCGGTGAAACCGCTTCGGCCTTAACGAAATCCTTACGCCCCGCCTCCCTTTTTTTACACTGCCCTGACACGGGACCTGTTAGGACGCCTGGGTATCGTGATACGCACGATACGGGAGGAATTCGCCATGGCCATGCGCCTGATGCAGGATCTTCTGGCTGTTTTGGGCATCGTGGGGCCGACATTGGCCACCATCATGCTCATCGAAATTCTGGAACGCCTCAAGGAGCGCTGACCGATGGACGCCATGCTCGTCATTGCCGGGATCGTGGCCGTGGGCCTGTTCGTCTACCTGCTCTTTGCCCTGCTCAAACCGGAGATGTTCGAATGACCGCCAACGCCTGCATCCAGATCGGCCTGTATCTGGTGGTGCTCCTGGGCCTGGCCTGGCCCCTGGGAGCCTACATGGCCCGGGTGTACATGGACAAGCCCTGCGGCCTTGACCGGGTGCTCGGTCCCCTGGAGCGCCTTGTCTACCGGGTCTGCGGCGTGCGGCCCGAGGAGGAAATGGACTGGAAGGCCTATGCCGCGGCCTTGATGGCCTTTACCGGCGTCTCCATCCTGCTTCTCTACCTCCAGCAGCGCCTCCAGGCCGTGCTGCCCCTAAACCCGGACGGCCTGGCCGCCGTGGCCCCGGACCTGGCTTTCAACACGGCCGTAAGCTTCTCCTCCAACACCAACTGGCAGGCCTATGGCGGCGAATCCACCATGGCCTACCTGACCCAGATGCTGGGCCTGACCTCGCACAACTTCACCTCCGCCGCCGCCGGCATGGCTGTGCTGGTAGCCCTCATTCGGGGGCTGACCCGTCGGGAAACCCCTACCCTCGGCAACTTCTGGAAGGACCTCACCCGCAGCGTCCTGTACATCCTGCTGCCCCTGGCCGTGGTCTGGGCTCTGGTCCTGGTCTGGCAGGGCGTGCCCCAGACGTTTGCGGGCGCGGCCACGGCCACCGTTCTGGAGTCCACCGGCTCTGACAATCCGGTCAAGGATGCGGACGGCAAGCCCAGGACCGAAGCGGCCACCATGACCGAGCAGACCATTGCCCGGGGCCCCGTGGCCTCCCAGGTGGCCATCAAGCAGCTCGGCACCAATGGCGGCGGGTTTTTCAACGCCAACTCCGCCCATCCCTTCGAAAATCCCACGCCCCTGTCCAACTTCATGGAAATGCTGGCCCTCCTGCTTGTTCCGGCCGCCCTGTGCGTCGCCTTTGGCGTCATGGTCCGGGACAAGCGGCAGGGCGTGGCCATCCTGGCGGCCATGACCATCGTGTTCGTGGTCCTGCTCGGGGTGTGCGTCACCTCGGAGCAGGCCGGCAACCCGGCCCTGACCGCCGTGGGAGTGGACCAAAAGCCCGTGGAAGGCATGCTCGCCCAGGCCGGCGGCAACATGGAGGGCAAGGAGGTCCGCTTCGGCATTGTCAACTCCGCCCTGTGGGCCACGGCCACTACCGCCGCCTCCAACGGCTCGGTCAACTCCATGCACGACTCCTACTCGCCCCTGGGCGGATTCGTGCCCATGCTGCTCATGCAGCTTGGCGAGGTGATCTTCGGCGGCGCGGGCTCCGGGCTTTACGGCATGCTGGTGTTCGCCATCGTGGCCGTGTTCATCGCCGGCCTCATGGTCGGCCGCACCCCGGAATACCTGGGCAAGAAGATCGAACCCTACGAGACCAAGATGGCCGCCCTGGTCATCCTCATTCCGCCTTTCCTGGTGCTTTTGGGCACGGCCCTGGCCGTGGCCACCGAAGCCAAATCGGCCATCGCCAACCCCGGAGCCCACGGATTCTCGGAGATCCTCTACGCCTTCTCCTCCATGGGCAACAACAACGGCAGCGCTTTTGCCGGCCTCTCGGCCAACAGCCTGTTCTACAACGGCGTGGGCGGCCTGTGCATGTTTCTGGCCCGCTTCTGGCTGGCCGTGCCCACCCTGGCCATTGCCGGGTCCCTGGGCGCGAAAAGGATCGTGCCCGTGGGCGCCGGCACCCTGCCCACCCATACGCCGCTCTTCGTATTCCTGCTCATTGCCGTGGTCGTGGTGGTGGGCGCCCTGACCTTCTTCCCGGCCCTGGCCCTGAGTCCCATTGCCGAACACCTGGCCATGATCGCCCGGTAACGCCCGTTACCGTCTGTCAAAAGGAAACACTGCCATGAGTGTGCACCATAAAAAGCCGCGTCCGCTCTTCGATCCGCCCTTGGTCAAGCAGGCGGTCCTGGACGCGTTTGCCAAGCTCACCCCCCGAAACCAGGTCCGAAATCCGGTCATGTTCACGGTCTACGTGGGCTCCATCCTGACCACGGTCCTCTTTTTCCAGGCTCTGCTTAGCCATGGCGAGGCTCCGGCCGGATTTATCCTGGCCATTGCGGTGTGGTTGTGGTTCACCGTGCTTTTCGCCAACTTCGCCGAGGCCATGGCCGAGGGCCGGGGCAAGGCCCAGGCCGCCTCCCTGCGCCAGGCCCGGCGGGACATCCAGGCCAGGAAACTGGCTGCGCCCGGGCGGGACGCCAGGGTCGAGGTCGTGCCCGCCGCCAGCCTGCGAAAAAACGATGTGGTCCTGGTCGAAGCCGGCGACTTCGTGCCCTGCGACGGCGACATCATCGAGGGCGTGGCCTCGGTGGACGAATCCGCCATCACCGGCGAGTCGGCCCCGGTCATCCGCGAGGCCGGCGGCGACCGCAGCGCCGTCACCGGCGGCACCAGGCTCCTTTCGGACTGGGTGATCGTCAAGGTGGCGGCCGAGTCGGGCGAGACCTTCCTCGACCGCATGATCGCCCTGGTCGAGGGAGCCAAGCGCCGCAAGACCCCCAACGAGATCGCCCTCAATATCCTGCTGGCCGCCCTGACCCTGATCTTCCTGGTGGTCTGCCTGACCCTGCGCCCCTATGCCGCCTTTGCCGTGGAGCAGGGCGGGTCCGGCGCGGTGGTGACCATCACCGTACTGGCGGCGCTTTTCGTCTGCCTGGCCCCCACCACCATCGGCGGCCTGCTGTCGGCCATCGGCATCGCCGGCATGGACCGGCTGATTGCGGCCGGGGTCATCGCCACCTCGGGCCGGGCCGTGGAAGCGGCCGGCGACGTGGACGTGCTCCTTTTGGACAAGACCGGCACCATCACCCTGGGCAACCGCCAGGCGTCCGAGTTCCTGCCCGCTCCGGGCGTGGACGAGGCCGATCTGGCCGACGTGGCCCAGCTCTCCTCCCTGGCCGACGAGACCCCGGAAGGCCGCTCCATCGTGGTCCTGGCCAAGGAACGCTTCGGCATCCGGGGGCGGGACATCCATGAGCTGGGCGCCCATTTCGTGCCCTTTACCGCCCAGACCCGCCTGTCCGGCGTGGACCTGCCCGGCCGGCAACTGCGCAAGGGCGCGCCCGACGCCATCAAGCGCTTCGTGGCCGAGCAGGGCGGCCAGGCACCGGCCTCCGTGGACGACATGGTGCGCGCCATTGCCGAATCCGGCGGCACGCCGCTTCTGGTGGCGGAAAACGACCGCATCCTGGGGGCCGTTTGGCTCAAAGACATCGTCAAGGGCGGCATTCGGGAGCGGTTTGCCGAACTGCGGACCATGGGCATCAAGACCGTCATGGTTACGGGCGACAATCCGCTGACAGCCGCGGCCATTGCCGCCGAAGCCGGGGTGGACGATTTTCTGGCCGAAGCCACGCCCGAGACCAAGCTGGCGCTCATTCGCAAGACCCAGGCCGAGGGCCGGCTGGTGGCCATCATCGGCGACGGCATCAACGACGCCCCGGCCCTGGCCCAGGCCGACGTGGGCGTGGCCATGAACTCCGGCACCCAGGCGGCCAAGGAAGCCGGCAACATGGTGGACCTGGACTCCAACCCCACCAAGCTCCTGGAAGTGGTGGAAATCGGCAAGCAGCTCCTCATGACGAGGGGGTCGCTCACCACCTTTTCCATTGCCAACGACGTGGCCAAGTATTTCGCCATCCTGCCGGCCGCCTTTGTCGGCATCTACCCCCAGCTTGGGGCCTTAAACGTCATGGGCTTGGCCACGCCGCAATCGGCCATCCTGTCGGCGGTCATCTTCAACGCCCTGGTCATCGTCTTCCTTATTCCCCTGGCGCTTCGGGGCGTGCGCTACCGGGCCCTGGGCGCGGCCCGGGTGCTGCGGGACAACCTGGTCATCTACGGCATCGGCGGGCTCGTCGTGCCCTTTGTCGGCATCAAGGCCATCGATCTGCTCCTGGTGGCCCTGCATCTGGCTTAGCCAGCCCAAGGAGAAAGCCATGTTCACTCCTTTCATGCGTCAACTGAAGCCGGCCCTCCTGGTCGCGGTGGTCCTGACCGTGCTCACCGGCCTGGCCTATCCGGCCCTGATCACCGGCCTGGCCCAGGTTTTTTTCCCGGTGCAGGCCAACGGCAGCCTCATCGCATCAAACGACAAGGTGGCGGGATCGCGGCTGATCGGCCAGCCGTTTGCCGACCCCGGCCATTTCCGGGGCCGGCCCTCGGCCACTGCGCCCAATCCGTACAATGCCGCGGCCTCGTCCGGCTCCAACCTCGGCCCCACCAACCCGGATTACCTGACCACGGTCAAGGACCGGGCCACGGCCATGGCTCAGGCCAATGGCAATGGGACGGTGCCGGCCGACCTGGTTACGGCCTCGGGCTCGGGCCTGGACCCGGACATCACGCCGGCGGCGGCCTTTTATCAGGTTCCCCGGGTGGCCAAGGTCCGGGGGATGCCTGAAGACGCCGTGAGAAAGCTGGTGGAAGCCCATGTGCAGGGTCGCCAGTTCGGCATCCTGGGCGAACCCCGGGTCAATGTGCTGGCCCTCAACCTGGCCCTGGACGATCTGGCGGGAACGGCGGACAAGAAGGCAGCCGCCACTCCTTAGGAGCCCGTCACGCCCTGGTGTTGCGTCCCTTAAAAAATAACCATTCAAGGGAGTTGGTTCTGGAATTTCTATACCCCCTTTTCGAGGACGCGACGCGAGGAGCCCGCCATGCCTCGTGAAAACGACGGCCGCCCCGATCCCGACGCCTTGCTGGCCCTGGCCCGCCAGGCCGAAGCCGACGAGAGCCGGGGGCGGCTGCGCATTTTCTTTGGCGCGGCCCCGGGCGTGGGTAAGACCTATTCCATGCTGGAGGCGGCCCGGGCCAAGCGGGCCGAGGGCCTGGACGTGGTGGTGGGGGTGGCTGAGACCCATGGCCGGGCCGAAACCGAAGCGCTCCTGACGGGCCTGGAAATCCTGCCCCGCCGGCGCATCAGCTACAAGGGCCACGAACTGGCCGAATTCGACCTGGACGGAGCCCTGGCCAGGCGGCCGGCCCTGATTCTGGTGGACGAACTGGCCCACACCAATGCTCCGGGCTCCCGCCACGCCAAGCGCTGGCAGGATATCCGGGAGCTTCTGGAGGCGGGCATCGACGTCTACACCACGGTCAATGTCCAGCACATCGAGAGCATAAACGACGTGGTGGCCCAGATCACCGGCGTATTGGTGCGCGAGACCGTGCCGGATTCCATCCTGGAGCAGGCCGACGCCATCGTGCTGGTGGACCTGCCCCTGGAGGACCTGCAGCGCCGCCTCAAGGAAGGCAAGGTCTACATGCCCCGCCAGGCGGAGTGGGCGGCCAGGAACTTCTTCCGGTCAGGCAACCTCATTGCCCTGCGGGAATTGGCCCTGCGCTTCACGGCCGATCGCATCAACGCCGCGGTGCTCGTCTACCGCGAGGGCCACGCCATCGAGACCACCTGGCCCACGGCCGAGCGCCTGCTGGTGTGCGTGGGTCCAAGCCCCACCTCGGCCAAGCTCATCCGGGCGGCCAAGCGCATGTCCGCGTCCCTGCGCGCGCCCTGGATCGCGGCCTATGTGGAAGCCCCGCGCCTCTCCGACGCCCAGCGCCGCTCGGCGGCCGAAAACCTGCGCCTGGCCGAAAAGCTCGGAGCCGAGGTTGTGACCATAGCCGGCCCCCGGGTGTCCGAGGAGATCGTGGACCTGGCCCGGTCGAAAAACGTCACCCGAATCATCATCGGCAAGCCCGTGCGGCCGCGCTGGAAGGATTTCCTGCTCGGCAGCCCGGTGGATGAGCTCATCCGCAAAAGCGGCGAGATCGACGTCCATGTCATCCGGGGCGATGTCGGCGGCGAGGCCGGGCGCATTGTCGGGGCCGCCGCCCGGCGGCGTTCCCCGCTGCGGGCCTATGTCCTCAGCCTGGCCGTCTGGACGGCGGCCACGGCCATATCCTTTGCCATGTTCCCGACCTTTCAGCTCGCCAACATCATCATGGTCTATCTGCTCGGCGTGGTGGTGGCGGCCATGTACTGCGGCCGGGGACCGTCCGCCCTGAACGCCGTGGCCAGCGTGCTGGCCTTTGACTTCTTTTTCGTGCCGCCCGGGCTCACCTTTGCCGTTTCCGACACCCAATACATCCTGACCTTTGGCATCATGCTGGCAGTGGCCCTGGCCATCAGCCGGTTGACCACGCGCATGCGCGACCACGCCGACCTGGCCCGGGAGCTGGAGCGCCGCTCCGGCCTCATGCTGGCCCTTTCCCAGCGCCTGGCCGAGGTCCGGGGCGAGGAAACCGTGGCCGCCGTGGCCGAGCGCGCCATTGCCGAACTGCTGGGCTGCGGCGTGGTGGTGCTGTTGTCCGACAGCCATGGCGGCCTGCGCCATCCTTTGGGCCAGGATATCGACCGCCTGGACGCCAAGGCATTCGGCGCGGCCCAATGGACCTATACCCATAACCGCATTGCCGGCCTGGGCACCGACACCTTGCCCGATGTTCGGGCCATGCTGTTGCCCCTTTCCGGCCGGGATGCGCCGGTGGGCGTGCTGGCGGCCCTGCCCCAACCCGCCCAGGCCGCCTTTTCCCCGGACCAGGCGCGCCTGCTGGATTCCTTTGCCAAGCAGATCGGCCTGGCCCTGGAGGTGGAGCGGTTGCAGGCCTCGGCCAGCCGGGCCCGGCTGGAATCCGAGGCCGAGCGGCTCAAGGCTTCGCTCTTAAGCGCCGTGACCCATGACCTGCAAACCCCCCTGGCCGCCATATCCGGCTCGGCCGAAAGCCTGCTTTTGCCGGATGCCGCCGCCGACGGGGAGACGCGCGCCATGCTGGCCCGAAACATCCGGGACGAGGCCGCCCGCTTAAGCCGCCTGCTCGACAACCTGCTGCGCCTGACCCGCCTGGAATCCGGAGCCGTGCGCCTGCGCAAGGAACCCATGCCCCTGGAGGAGGTGGTGGGGGCCGCCCTGTCCCGGGTGGAAAAAATCCTGGGCGAGCGGCCCGTGGCCATCTCCCTGCCCGACGATTTGCCCATGCCGCCCCTGGACGGGTTGCTTATGGAGCAGCTTTTGGTCAATCTGCTGGAAAATATCGGCAAATACACCCCGCCCGGCTCGCCGGTGAACATCGGGGCCAGGCGGGTGGGGGATGCCGTGGAGCTGACCGTGGAGGATCGGGGGCCCGGCCTGCCTGCCGACGCCCTGGAACGGATCTTCGACATTTTCTACCGGGTCCCGGGCGAGCATCCCCCTCGGGGCTACGGCCTGGGCCTGGCCATCAGCCGGGCCGTGGCCGTGGCTCACGGCGGGAGCATCCGGGCCGAAAACCGGCCCAGGGGCGGCGCCCGGTTCATCGTCACCCTGCCTCTGGAAACCGCCGCGCCCGGGAGCGCCGACCATGGCCCAGACGCCGACCACGATCCTGGCCATCGAGGATGAAGCGCCCATCCGGCGCTTTTTGCGGGCCTATCTCCACGGCCGGGGATTTTCCCTGCTCGAGGCCGCGACCGGGGCCCAGGGCCTGGCCATGGCCGCCTCGCACAATCCGGCCGTCATCCTGCTGGACCTGGGGCTGCCGGACATCGACGGCCTCACCGTGCTGTCCCGGCTGCGGGAGTGGACGCAAACGCCCATCATCATCCTGTCGGCCCGGGGACAGGAAAACGACAAGATTGCGGGCCTGGACGCCGGGGCCGACGATTATCTGGTCAAGCCATTCAGTGTGGGCGAACTGGAGGCCCGCATCCGGGTGGCCCTGCGCCATGCCGCCACAATCGGCTCGGGCCGGGAGGAATCCGTCTTCGTTTCCGGGGACCTGCGCGTGGATTTCGCGGCCCGCAAGGTCATGGTGGGAGACCGCGAGGCCCATCTGACGCCCATTGAATTCAAGCTCCTGGCGGTCATGGTCCGCCATGCCGGCAAGGTGGTCACCCACGCCCAGCTCTTGCGGGAGGTCTGGGGCCGCGCGGCCACGGAGCAGAGCCATTACGTGCGCGTGTACGTGCATCAGCTGCGCCACAAGATCGAACGCGAGCCGGCCCGGCCGGTCCACCTCAAGACCGAAACCGGCGTGGGCTACCGATTGGATTGAGACGCCCCGACACCCTCCGATTTGCGTCCAATGACAGGGCGCATTCCCGGCGCCGGCATCGACCACGGCGGTCGGGAATATCGGCCGCTGCTCATGCCCTATCGGTCCTGCTCCGCCTTCTTCCGGGCATAGGCCACGAAATCCGCCTGGGCCTGCTGGATGACCCGTTCGCGAAGCTCCGCCACTTTTTCCAACGGCTGCTCCTCCATGATGGCCCGGTGGTATTCGGCGAGGACCGGGTACGTGGCCAGGAGCTTTTCCGAAAGCGAATGGGAATCGATCGAGACATCCGGCAGCGCGACGACCCGGCACCCCATGCGGGAGGCCAGAAACCGCAAGGGCAGCACGGACCGGCAGGACTTCATGAGCGGCAGCAGCATCTCGACGCCCAGCTTGGCGCTTGAGTCCATGGCATTGAGTTCCCGCATCAACGTGGGGTAGGGCTTCCCCACCTCCTCGGCTACCTCCTTGGCCGTCTTCGGGCCTTCCAGAACCATATTGCGGATAACCCCGTAAATTTCTTTGTCCATGATATTTTTTCCACCAGAAAATAATGGCCTTTGGGTCCTGCCTTGGTCATGAAGGCGAACGCCGTTCGGACCGGCCTGGGGCAAGCCACGGAGGCGTATGCGGAAGCGGCGGCGCTTATCCGGCGATGACCCGGCAGATGCAATTTGCCCAGCACCCTATACGGCGGGCAGCACCACAGCAAGACCCAGGGAGGAACAGGCGGGCATGCCCAAAAAGCTCAAGATCGTCGTTGGCGGCTATGCCGTGGGTTTTCCCCTGGGCGGCCAGGTCTGGTCCATGCTCCATTGGGTGCTGGGCCTGGCCCGGCTGGGACACGACGTCGTTTTTGTGGAAGATTCGTCGGACTGGGCTTTGCCGTTCGATCCGGTAAAAGGATACGGCAGCGTGGATTCAACGTTCGGGCGCGGCATTCTGGACGCAATGTTCAGGCACAAAGGGCTGGCCGGACGCTGGTCTTATTATTCGCAGTTCGAAGACAGGCGCTATGGCATGGAGCATGACGCGCTCGCAGCCTTTTGCGCCAAGGCCGATTTGTTCCTCAACGTCTCCGGCGTCATTCCGCTGCGGGACATGTTTCTGCAGGCCAAGGTCAAGGCCATCGTGGATACGGACCCTGTCTTTACCCAGCACAAGATCCATCATGACCAGTGGACCCTGGACTACTACACCGCCCATGACCTGATGTTCACCTTTGGATGCAACATCCCGGCCGGAAGCACGGGGCTTCCCCTGTCCGGCATCGAGTGGCGTCCGACCAGGCCGCCTGTTGTGCTGGAAGAATGGAAGCCGGGGGATGGCGCGGGGATCGGCTTTACCACCATAGGCTCCTGGGATTCCAAGGGGCGCGACATTGTCGTCAACGGAGAAGAGCTCTCCTGGCGAAAGTGCGTCCGATACGAGCGGATTCTCGACCTGCCGTCCAAGCTTCCCGGCGTCTCCCTGGAGTTGACCATGAGCGGCATGAAGGACGATGCGCAACGCTACGCGTCCCACGGGTGGATCGTGCGGGACGCCTTGACCGTTTCCCGCGACATCCCGGGCTATCGGGAGTACATCCTGGCCTCGACCGGCGAATTCACCATGGCCAAGGAACAAAACATCCGCCTCAAAAGCGGCTGGTTCTCGGACCGGTCGGCCTGCTACCTTGCCGCCGGCCGGCCGGTCATTGTCGAGGACACCGGCTTTGACACCTACTTGCCTGTCGGCCAGGGCGTTTTGATGTTCGCAAGTCCGGACCAGGCCCAGGCCGCCATCGAGGACGTGGTTCGCGCCTACCCGCGACACCGCCGGGCGGCCAGGCAAATAGCCGAGGAATTCTTTGACGCCGGGATCGTGTTGTCGGCGTTGTTGCGGGAAGCCGATTTGACCTGAACGGGACTGGAGTTCCTTCGGCCGGTCGCGGCTGGCTGCGGCGGTTGCTGCGACCCGCCCGGCCCTGGGCTGCGAAACAGGAGCCGCATTGCATCCCGGCCGCAGCCGAACAGCGACCCTGCCACCAGAACTCGTGGATGGGTGCAGCCGGCCTGGAAAAGGGGCCTCGGCAAGGCGGGGCGCATCCGTAACGGACGGCCTTGGGAGCGTTCCTTATTTTTTTGAAATCTGACCTGTTGCCGCTTGCCAATCCGGCGCTTGGCAGGCATGAAGAAGCCGCCGGGCGAACGAGCCCGGAGCGGGCCTTTGCCGGAGACGGCAACGGCCCTTTTTAGTGCCTGACTTTGTGAAAAAAAGAACAAAATAGACGCCAGGCGGCAATGCGGACGCCTTCCGGCAGTCGAGTCGCTGGCGCGGACAGGATGGGACAGGAGACTGCCCTTGGCAGGCCACCCCAGCGACCTTGACGCCATGTCGCCCATTGCGTAACAATCCTTCATCAACCGCTTTTCCAGCAGAGGATTTTTTGAGACCCAACACCATGGATCTTGTGGCGCTGGTTGCCGGCGAGAGCCGCGGCCGGTAAGCGCCTCCCAAGCATGAGCCTCCTGCCTTAAGGAGGCGTCTTCCCCTGCGGCGCGATCCGTTCCGCCCGTACCGATCCTGCCCGGCATCCCCGGGCCGGTTCTTTGTTGCTTCGTCCGGCAACCCTTCCTTGGCGTTTTTCCTGGCTCTAACAAGCCGCATGCATCGCATGGGTCTGACCCTATGTCCGACCATGTGACGCCACCGCGCACAAGGAGTGCCGCCATGCAGATCAGAGACGAACGACTTGATGACGTTTCGCGCATTTCGCAAATCCAGTACGCCGCCTTCAAGGGGCACCCCATGCACCCGCCCGGGGCCGAGCCCGTGGAGCACCGTATTGTTGCACGCCTGCGCGCTTCCGGTTCCCTGGCCCTTTCCCTGCTGGCGGAAGTCGGCGGGGAGGCGGTGGGGCATATTGCGCTCTCGCCTGCTGTCGTGGGCGAGACGCGCAACGGCTGGTTCCTGCTTGGACCCGTCGGCGTCCTGCCGCCCTTCCAAGGCCAGGGCATAGGCTCCGCCCTGGTCCGCGAGTCGCTGCGGCGCATGCGCGAGGCGAGGGCCGCCGGCATCGTGCTGGTGGGCGATCCCGGATTCTACGCCCGCTTCGGGTTCGGCAACGTGCAGGGCCTCATCTGGCCGGGCGTGCCGGACCAATATGTCCTGGCGGCATGTTTCGGCGACACGCTTCCCACAGGTGAAATCATCGCCCACCAAGCCTTCGGCGTGTCGGGCGCATAGTGTCTGTCCGGCAAAAAGACTCTATTGCTGACGGGTCTTTTTTACAATCTGCCGATATAATTCGACCGCCGCCTCGTCTGCATACTGGCGTTCCACGAATGGGCGCAACACCGCCTGGGCCTGATCCGGATTCCCGGCGCGGGACAGATACAGTGCCTGGACGTAAGCGTACCGGTGATTGTCCGGCCGCAGCGCACAAGCCTTGCGAATCAACTCCAGGGCCTCGTCGGGATGGTCCCGCCCAACGAGAAGGCTCAGGTTGTAAGCGGCCTCGGCCATGATCGGATCGGCCGCCAAGGCCGCGCGCAGTTGCTTCTCGGCCACGACCCGATCACCCTGCTCTGCCTTGAGCAGCCCCAAATTAAAAAGAGCCGGAGCATCCTGTGGGGCGAGGCGCAGGGCTTCAACCAAAGCCGCTTCTGCCTTTGCCACATCGCCCATCCGGCTGTAGGCAATGGACATATTGACCAGCGGCGGCACGGCTTGCCCATCCAGACAACGGGCCTTGTCGAAACAGGCCAGCGCCTTCCCGGCATCGCCTTGAGCCAGATAGTAATTCCCCAGATTGTACTGCGAGGTCCACAGGTCGGGCCTTGCCGCCAGGGAGGCCAAGTATTCCCCTTGGGCCTTGTCTACCGTCGGTTGGCTGGCCGGGGGGACCATGCTTCGGGGCAGGTCGGACAGGGAGGCGGCCGCCCGGACCCGCACCAGCCGGAAGTCGTCCGATGCTGCGGCGAGCAGCGCCTCCAGAGCTTGTGGCGACGGAACTTCCTCCAGGGCTTCGACCGCAGCCGCCCGCACCAGTGGCGAAGACGCCCCGGTCGCTGCGATGAGCCGATCCCATTTGGCCGGGTTGGGACAAGCGCGCAGGAGCCGGATGAGCGACGTGGCCAGGACCGGGTCCGCTCCGTTGGGGCCAAGCGCGTCCAGCATGTCCGAAAGCCTGCTCCAGTCCCGGCGGCGGGCGGCGTCAATGAGCCCGGCCTGGCGCAGCACCGGCTCCTGGTAGTCGCGCGGATGCCACTCCCGCACCCGGGCGTCGGCCCAGGCGGCATCCTTGTCGGCATGGCAGAGGGAGCAGGCATTGGGCGAGCCGTAGGCCAGGGTCGTGGCCGGTGTCGGCGGCAGCATGGAATGGTCGCTGCGACGCATGCGGGCGAAATCGGTCATGGGCATGTGGCAGGAAATGCAGCGATTGCCGGGACTGCCTTCGGGGTGATGCGTGTGGCTCGGGGCATTGGCCACCCGCGCGGCGTGGCAGGGATTGCATGCCTCGTTGGCCGTGGCCGCCTCCTTGTATTTATAGCGGCCGCTCGAGGTGTGGCAGTGCATGCAGTCGAGCCGGCCGGAGCGGACGCAGGGGCTTCGTGACCAGGAGGTGAGCGTATAGTTTTCGCCGAGATCGCGGCCGTCGGGATAAAAGTCCGGACTCTCGAAACCGATGAGGTCGAAGTGGTCGAAATACCGGTCCCCGGGTCGAAACGACGTGGTAAGGGGCACGGTCTTGGCGTGGCAACCGGCACAGGCGTCGTTTTGCTGGGCATGGGTGAAATCCCGGCCGCCCCGGATGAGCTTCATGTCCGTGGGAGGCTGGCCCTTAGGGGCCGCCTCGCACACGCGGACGTGCTCCCGGCCCGGGCCATGGCAGGTTTCGCAGTTGATGCCGGGTTCGGTCCAGGTGGAACGGTAGGTGTCTGTCGCGGGATCGTAGTTGGTGGCCAACTGGCTGACGTGGCAGCCGTAGCAGCCGGTATTAAACGTGTAAGGCCATTCTTTCCAAGTGACGGCCGGGGTCGCGCCACCCGGAAAATGCCGCACGCCGCTTCCGGCCATGTCGAACCATTCTTTCTTGCGCACGTCATAGGCCAGAGGCAGGACTTGCAGCCGCCCCTTGTCCAGGGGAGTCAGGAAATAGAAGACGTTCTTGCCGCCGAGGACCTGGGTGACGGCATATTTCTTCTCTGCCTTTCCCGTCGCTTCCACCATGATCCCCTGGCCGGAGCCGATTTCCATCCGATAGGCGGCCTGACCGATGGGTATGGCTTTGGGCTGCGGCGTCAGAAACACCTTGGCAAAGGCTGGGGTATAAGGCCGCATGGCCAGGCCGTGAAAGGACGTGGACCAGAGCCGGTAGAACTTTTCATGGCAACTGCGGCAACCGGCCGAGCCGGCGTAGGAGCCGGAGGTCGACGGCGGGACGCGGGCTTGGCCGGCCAGGGACGTGAAGTCCAGGCCGAGAAGGACGAATATCAGGATGCCGGCTCGGACAAGGACTCGCATCATCTCCCAGACCATCCGGGTCGTTACGGACAAACGGATTCCAAGGCTGCCGTCTGTCGTGGCATTGTCAACAATCGGAGGCCGACGATACCATTGTCGTATCGCCGGCCCCGCTCCTTTTTTGACGGCTATTCGCTCGCCTTGTTGTTGCGCTGCGCCCCGGCCAGCTTCTTCTCGTCCTCGGGCGAGAGCTTGGGACGGTCGATGGTCAGAGTGACCTTGTCAAGCGTGCCGGTGAACGTAAACGGCGGCGTGTAGTCAGCGTCATTGACTCCGGTCAGGGTGTCGGAGCCGATGTCCAAGGACTCGTCCCACTGTAGGATGAACGGAAGGGTGCGTTCCATCTGTCTCGTGTCCACGGCCTGTCCGTCCACCTTGAGGGTGCCTGTGCCGCCCCGGCCGACGCCGGCGAAGCTGTTGAAGGCGATCGTGCCCATGCCCAGGCCGTCGTACTTGAAGTCGAACTCCAGCACATGCTTGCCCGGTGTCAGTTCCGGCCCTTCCCAGCGCACGCGCTTGAGATCGACCAGGTTCCACAGGAAGACCGGCTTGTTTTTGAGGACATAAAAGCCGTAACCGGCAAACCGGCCGCCCTGGGTGATGAGCATGCCTTCGGCCCCGCCCTGGGGAATCTCCACCTCGGCCTTGAAGGTGTATGAGGCGTTCAGGACCGACGGCGCGTCGCCGTTGGGCGTGCCGGTCATGGGCTGGGTCCAGGTGAAGACGTGGCGGCCGGCGGTGATGCTCGGACGCGGAGCGATCAGGCGCGCCGCGACCGAGGTGTCCAGGGGCAGCACCTGGTACTTCCTGGCCTCCTCCATGAACAGGGCCTGCATCTCCTTGAGCTTCTCCGGGTTCTTGGCCGCCAGGTCCGTGGACTGGGTCCAGTCCGTGTTCAGGTCGTAGAGCTCCCAGGGAAAGCCCATGGGGTCCTTGGCCGGGCCAAACGCGTCCCAGGGCGGCCGCATGACCTTGGTGCTGGCTATCCAGCCGTCGTGGTAGATGGCCCGGTCGCCCATCATTTCGAAGTACTGGGTCTTGTGGGTCGAGGGGGCCTTGGCGTTCTTGGCGTCGAAGGTGTAGGCGAGGCTTACGCCCTCGATGGGGCTCTGCTCGATCCCATCCACGGTCTTGGGCTGCTTGATGCCCGTGGCTTCGAGAATGGTGGGCACGATGTCGATGACGTGGTGGAACTGGTGGCGGATGCCGCCCTTGTCCGTGATCGCCTTGGGCCAGGAAATGGCCATGCCCTGGCGGACGCCGCCGAAGTGCGAGGCGATCTGCTTGGTCCAGGAGAACGGCGTGTCAAAGGCCCAGGCCCAGGACACGGCCATGTGGTTGTAGGTCTTGTCCGAGCCCCAGGCGTCGTAGAAGGACTTGAGCTGGTCCTCTACGGGAACGTTCACGCCGTTGAACATGGCCACTTCGTTGGGCGTGCCGTTGAGCGTGCCTTCGGCGCTCGTGCCGTTGTCGCCGTTGATGTAGATGATGAGCGTGTTGTCGAGCTTGCCCATGTCCTCCACGGCCTGGATCACACGGCCGATTTCGTGGTCGGTGTAGGCCGCGTAGGCGGCGAAGACGTCGGCCTGGCGCACGAACAGCTTCTTTTCATCGTCGGTGAGCGCATCCCACTTTTTCAGGAGCTCATCCGGCCAGGGCGTCAGCTTGGCGTCGGCCGGAATGACCCCGAGCTTCTTCTGGTTCTCGAAGATCTGCTCGCGAAGCGCGTTCCAGCCTTTGTCGAACAGGTGCATCCTGCTGATCTTGTCGATCCACTCCGGCGTGGGGTGGTGCGGCGCATGGGTGCCGCCCGGAACGTAATAGATGAAGAAGGGCTGGTTGGGGTCCAGGGCGTTTAAGCGGTTCATGTAGGCAATGGCGTCGTCGGCCATGGCCGTGGTCAGGTTCCAGCCGGGCTTGCCCAGGAAGGGGTATATCTGCGTGGTGTTGCGGAACAGGTTGGGCTGCCACTGGTTGGCGTCGCCGCCCACGAACCCGTAGAAGTACTCAAAGCCCATGCCGATGGGCCACTGGTCGAAGGGGCCGTCCTGGCTGGCCTGAAAGGCCGGGGTGTTGTGGTCCTTGCCGAACCAGGAGGTCCGGTAGCCGTTGTCTTTCAGGATGCGGCCGATGGTGGCCTTGTCCCGGGTGATGATGCTGTCGTAGCCCGGATAGCCGGTGGCCTGCTCGGAGATGACGCCGAAGCCGGCCGAGTGGTGGTTGCGGCCGGTGATCAGGGCCGCCCGGGTCGGCGAGCACAGGGCCGTGGAGTGGAAGTTGGTGTAGCGAAGGCCGCTTTGGGCGATGCGGTCCAGAGCCGGCGTGGGAATGACGCCGCCGAAGGTGCTCGGCACGCCGAATCCGGAATCGTCGGTCATGATGAGAAGCACATTGGGCGCACCTTTGGGCGGCACGACCCGGGCCGGCCAGTAGGGCACGGACTGCTGGGCCGTGTCCGCGATCTTGCCGCCGAATTTCTGCGGCGCAGGCGGCAGCTGGTCGCCCGGAATGGTGATGGCGGCGCTGGGCGAGCCCGGTTTGTCGGCGTCGGCCTGGGCCAGGGCACGGGCCGAGAGCAGCGGGACCAGGAGGCAGGCTGCCAAAAGCACGGCAAGGATACGTCGCATGGCATTCTCCGTCGTTTCACATACCCATCGGCCGGGAGGCCTGCCAGGGGTTAAAAGGTGAATCCCACGCCGAGGATCGGCCCGCTCAGGGTCGCGTCGAACGTGAAGGCGCTTTTGCCGCTCCCTTCGTCGTGATTGACGCCCACGGCCCGGTAGCCGAGAAGGAGCGTGCCATGCTCCCAGAAGGTATAGCCGACGAGGGCCGTGGCATCCCAGGTCAGGGCCGAACTGATGGAAAAACCGCCAATCCCGCCGCGAAAGCTCATGACCCAGGCTTTGCCCAGATGGAATTCGGCCCTGGCCCCGACAAGAGGATCGGCCCAGGTGCGCTGCTGCCAGATGTCGCGCCCGCCTCGGCGGCTGTCGCCGTCGAGCTTGAGGGCCAGGCTCCAGATGCGCGCCCCGGCCAGGATGTCGAAGTCCATCGAGCCTTGCTGCGCCTGTCCCAGGGATACGGTCCCCACCCTGTAGAAGGCGGCGATATCCGTGAGGAGCAGGCTTGTCTTGCCGCTGAGGGACACCCGCTTGCCCGAGGCTTGGTCGCCGAGCAACGAGTAGTTGAAATCCGTGAAAAGGCCTACGCGATCCCGATAGATTCCTTCAACATGCACCATTGCACCGATATTTAAATATCTTGAAAGATCGGCGAATGAGGCGTTGACAGTGGTGTCGTAGCCTCTCGCTCCGATCGTCCCGCTGATCCCGGTCAGCCAAGCATAGGGCGCTATAGTCCAACGAAAATCGCCCTGGTTTTTTTCTTGGGCAACCTGTGCGTTGGATGTGTTTGCAATCAGGACGACTGTGAAGATAAATACGAATCTTGCCAGGACGCTGCCACGCATGCACGCTACCCCCACTTCAGAACGTCTTTCTGACATTACCAGAAGGCATCCGCCGAGGCAGCTACTGCCATAAACATGAAGACGGAAGAGGCTTGCCGCCCAAGATGCGCTATCCTCTCAAATATCCGCCACCGAACCGTTGAGCAAGCCAGGCGCCCAACGAGGGAAGATGCAGAACCCCGCAGTCATGCAGACCTGACGGAAATGCCTCCGGTGGTAGATGACGACTATTACTGAATACGCCTTTCAGTCGCTTGACATATCGCGACAATTTTTTGAATTATCTTTAAATGAACCACTCCGTCCCAACCCTTGACCCCTCCTACGGCGGTCGGACGCAAACGCATCCGGTCGTGGAAGGCAGCCTCAGGGTAGCCCCCCTGGTCGGCATGCCAGGGTTGCTGTTGGAGTTCGGCATCGATCCCGCTGCCATGCTCCAGTCCGTGGGTCTTGATCCGGCGCTGTTGACCGACCTCGAAAACACGATCTCCTACGACGCGTTGGGCCAACTGCTCATGGCCTGCGCCAAGCGGACCGGATGTCCCCACTTCGGGCTATTGGTCGGGCAGCGGGCGGGTGTCGACTGCCTGGGGTTGATCGGCCAATGGTCGCCGCATGTCGCGGACGTGGGCACGTCCCTGCACGGACTCATTCGGCACCTGCATCTGCACGACCGGGGGGCTGCTTCACTGTTATCCGTGGAGAAAAACGTGGCCATTCTGAGCTACATGATCTACGGGCGAGGGATCAAAGGGACTTACCATATCTATGATGCGGCCGTTGCCATTATCTTTAACATCATGCGCGCCCTCTGTGGGCCGAGATGGGTACCCACTGAAGTTCTCTTCGCCCATCGCCAGCCCGAGGAACTCGGGCCTTACCGATGCTTTTTCCAAGCGCCGCTGTGCTTTGACAGGGAACAGACGGCGCTCGTGTTCCCGTCCCGTTGGTTGCAGAGCAAATCCGCAGATCCTGATCCGCTGCAACGGCAGCGACTGGAGGCGCAGATCGCCAATGTGGAGCATAGGGGGCCACGTGACCTGGTTGGCCAGTTGCGTTGTGCACTGGCGACCCTCACGTTGACGCAACGCGCCTGCCTGGAGCAGGCTGCAGAGTTGTTCTCGATGCATCCCCGGACGTTAAACCGGCGGCTGGCGGAAAAGGGCACCACCTTCCATGCACTGGCAGAGAGCGTGCGGTACGAACTTGCCTGTCAGTTCCTCGATAATACGAGTATGCCTATCGGCCAGATCGCCGCGTCCCTGGGCTATGCCGAGACAAGCGCATTTACGCGGGCGTTTCGTCGCTGGTCAGGCCTGTCGCCGCTGGCCTGGCAAGGGCGACTGAAGCCAAAGTCACCCCAGGCCCAACGCTCTGGACCTGTTGGCCCTTTCAGTGCTTCGTGACGTTCGCCTCCGAGTACGCCCTCGTCAACGTGGGGGAGCACGCCTTCTGCAAGGAGTACCCGGGGCAGCCGTTCACCGACTGACAGCACCTCATGGAGCGGCTGTGCAAGACGGCCGGCGTCAGGCAGTTCGACTTTCACGCCATCCGGCATCTTACGGCCAGCATCCTGTACCGGGCAGGGCAGCCGGTGGCCGTCATCCAGGCCGTCTTGCGTCACCAGTCGCCGCAGACCACGACCCGTTACCTTCAGAGCCTGGGCCTCAAGCAGACCCAGGAGGCCATGGAAGCAGCCATGGGCAAGCGCGGGCTGGGGAAGGTCGTCAGCCTTCAAAAGACCGTGCAGGAGGAGGGGGAAAGTTCTGGACTTCCGAAGTCGGAAATGTGGACAAGATATGGACCAAAGAAAAAGCGGCTTACGCTTTTGACGTAAGCCGCTGCATTCTTTTTTGGCGTCCCCAAGGGGATTTGAACCCCTGTTACCGGCGTGAAAG
>CAZBER010000008.1:0-44979 GCA_964490985.1 uncultured Desulfovibrionaceae bacterium
TCCGGGAGGGGGTGACCCCCTCCCGGCCGCCGGAGGCATTCTTCTTCCCCTTACGCGGCATCGGCCTGGGCTTTGAGGGCTTCGGCCTGGTAGTGGGCGATAAGTGCGTCGATGAGTTCGTCCAGGTCGCCTTCGAGCACGGATTCCAGGCGGTAGAGGGTCAGGTTGATGCGGTGGTCCGTGACCCGGCTTTGGGGAAAGTTGTAGGTGCGGATGCGTTCGGAGCGGTCGCCGGAGCCGACCTGGGAGCGGCGGCTGGCTTCCTGTTCCAGGCGTTGTTTTTCCTGTTCGATCTGGAGCAGCCGGGCGCGCAGGACCTTGAGGGCCTTGGCCTTGTTTTTGTGCTGGGATTTTTCGTCCTGGCAGATGACGACGAGGCCTGAGGGGATGTGGGTGACGCGCACGGCCGAGTCCGTGGTGTTGACGCTCTGGCCGCCCGGACCGCTGGAGCGGTAGACGTCGATGCGCAGGTCATTGGGGTCGATGGCCACGTCGACTTCCTCGGCTTCGGGCATGATGGCCACGGTGACGGCCGAGGTATGGATGCGGCCCTGGGATTCGGTGGCCGGCACGCGCTGGACGCGGTGGGTGCCGGATTCGTATTTGAGGCGGCTGTAGACCTTGTCGCCGGAGATGGAGGCAATGACTTCCTTGTAGCCGCCGGTGCCGGTCTCGGATTCGCTCATGATTTCCACTTTCCAGCGACGGACTTCGGCGTGGCGGGTATACATGCGGAAGAGGTCGCCGGCGAACAGGGCCGCTTCCTCGCCGCCGGTGCCGGCCCGGATTTCCAGGAGGATGTTTTTCTCATCCATGGGGTCCTTGGGCAGAAGCAGGAGCTTGAGGCGCGCCTCCAGTTCGGGCATGGCTTCCTTGGCGGCCTTGACCTCGGCCAGGGCCAGCTCCCGCATTTCCGGGTCCGGGTCCTGGGCCAGGGCCTGGTTTTCCTCCAGGTCGGCGGCGAGCTTTTTGTATTCCCGGAAGGCGGCCACCATCTCGGCCAGGTCGGCGTGGGCCTTGGTCAGTTTGCGGTAGCGGTCCTGATCGGCGATGACCCCGGGGTCGGACAGCTCTTTTTCCAGTTCCTCGTACTTGCGTTCAAGGCTTTCGAGTTTGGCGAACATGAAAATCTCCGGAGCGGGGCGCAAGGCGCGTCACGCCCCCGGGCTGGGGTTGGCGGGGCCGACCAGGGCGGCTCTCCGGGGTCAGGAAGCGGACGGACGCTCCACCGCGCCGCGCAGGGCGGCCAGGGCCACTTCGATCTGTTGATCGTCGGGTTCCTTGGTGGTGAGCATCTGCAGGAAAAGCCCGGGGGCCGAGAGGATGCGGCACACGATGTTCGTGTGAAACCGGCCGGCCAGCTTGATGATCTCGAAGGCCAGGCAACTGACCGGGACCATGAGCGCGAGCTTGAGCCCCACGATGTAGGCCTGCTTGAGCCAGGCTGCGTCCGGCGTGTAGAAGGTCAGCAGCCAGGGCACCAGGAAGGCGTACAGGGCGATGGAAATGGCCAGGACAAAAAGCAGAAAGGCCGTGCCGCAGCGGGGGTGGAGCCGGGAAACGCCCCGGGCTCCGTCCGGGGAAAGCGGCGCGCCCTGCTCGAAGGCCCAGATGACCTTGTGTTCCGCCCCGTGGTATTCGAACACCCGGCGGATGTCTGGCAAAAAGGAGATGGCCACGATGTAGCCCAGAAAAAGCAGCATCTTGAACAGCCCGTCCCAGACGTGGAAGCTTAAGTCCTCCACCCCGCCGGACAGGCCCACGGCCTTCATGCCCAGGGAAAACAGGTGCGGGGCCACCACGAACAGAAGCAGGGCGAAGCCGATGGAGGCGGCCAGGGTGAGGGCCATGGCCCAGGGGCCGATTTCGCCCCCCTCTTCCTCCTCCACCGCGATCTGGGCCGAGAAGTTGAGCGCCTTGATGCCGTTGACCAGGGTTTCCAAAAGGATGGGAAACCCCCGCAGCAGGGGCTTTCGCAGCAGCTTGGCGGCGGTCAGGGAAAACCAGGGCCGCACGTCCAGGAAGATGTCCCCGCCCGGCCGTCTGACGGCAATGGCCAGGCGGTCCTTGTCGCGCATCATGACCCCTTCCATGACCGCCTGGCCGCCCACGACCGGGGCGGCGGCGGCAAGCAGGGGCAAAAGCGGCAATCTTCCGAGGCGCTTCATGGCCGAATCCCGTGGCTGGCCGCCGGGCGAAAGCGCCCGGCGGATGCAAGGAATGGCCGCACTAGGCCTTTTTCTGCTCGAATTTGGCGTACTTTTTCCGGAACCGGTCGATACGACCAGCGGTATCCAGGAAACGCTGCTTGCCGGTGAAAAACGGATGGCAGTTGGAGCAGATTTCCACGAGCATTTCCTCGCCCTTGGTGGACAGGGCTTCGGCCTCGTACCCGCAGTTGCAGCGGATCTTGGCTTTGTAAACCTTGGGCTGAATATCCTTTTTCATCGCTCGACTCCTTGAATTTCCCAAGCGGGAAAGCGAGACCAAATAACGCCTTTTTCGGGGCTTGGCAAGGGGGTCGGCGGGAGTTTCGGCCGAGGCGGCCGACGTCCCTGCCCCGGTTCCCTTGCGTCCCGGCTGGGCTTGGGGCAATGTATCCGATAGCGGCAAAACGGATTTTGCACACCCAAACCGCAAAACGCATCGATCGAGGAGATCGGTTGGCCATGGATACGCTGCCTTGCATCCTCAACGAAGTCGTAAGCCGCCTCATCCTGGCCTACGCTCCGGAAAAAATATTCCTTTTCGGTTCTCAGGCCCGAGGCGACGCCGGAGCGGACAGCGATTACGACGTACTGGTCGTGGTCCCGGACGATGCCGCAGCGCAACGCAAAAGAAGTCGGCTGGCCTACGAGGCCTTGCGGGGGACGGGCGTGGCCGTGGACGTGCTTGTCTGGACCCACACGGCCTTTGCCGAACGGCTGCACCTGCGGGCCAGCCTGCCGGCCACCGTGGCCCGGGAAGGAAAGCTCCTGTATGCCGCCTGATCCGGTCCGTTGGGCGGACACGCGCTCCTGGCTGATCAAAGCGGCCGGCGATTTGCGCGGCGCGCAAATCGATCTGGCTGCCGATCCTCCCTTTCTTGAGGACGTGGTTTTTCACTGCCAGCAGGCCGTGGAAAAGGCCCTGAAGGCGTATCTCACGTTTCACGACCGCCCCTTCCGCAAGACACACAGCATCGAGGAGATCGGCGAGGCATGTCTGACGTTCGATCCAAGCCTCAAAGGGCTTGTGGACGAAGCGGTCCCCCTGACGGAATATGCCTGGGCCTTTCGGTATCCGGGAGAGCCCCAATCCCCGGCCTTGGAAGAAGCCCAGGCCGCTTTCGCTATCGCCCAGCGCCTCGTGGCTGCGGTTGCGGCCAGACTGCCGGTCGAAACCCATCCTGCCTGACGCGACGCACCCTGTTCCGGTCGATCCGGCTTTGAGCTTTGCCGGCCTTCGTGCTAGAAGCGGGCCACCATCAACTTTTTCAAGGAAACCGTATGTCCCTGCTCGAAAAAAACAGGCACCTGGCCGCCCTGCTGCGGACGCATGGCGCCGATCTGGCCCGGGCCGAATCCCTGGCCGTGGCGGATATCGAGGCGGCCGTGGACGCCGGGCGCATGGTCGTGCTGGCCAATCCGGCCCACAAGGGCGTCACTCCCACCATTATCGGCCAGCCGGCCCGGGTGAAGGTCAATGCCAACATCGGCACCTCCATGCTGGTCACGGACGTGGCCATGGAGATGCAAAAGGTCAAGCTGGCCAAAAAGGCCGGGGCCCACGCCATCATGGACCTGTCCACGGCCGGGGACCTGACCGCCATCCGGGCCGAAATCCTGGCCGGAACCGACCTGCCGCTGGGCACCGTGCCCCTGTACGCCATTGCCCAGCGCCATCTGGCCCGGGGCAAGGACCCCAGCGACTTCTCCGAAGCCGAGGTCATTGCCGAGATCGCCGAGCAGGCCGAGGCCGGGGTGGACTTCATGACCCTGCACTGCGGCGTGACCCAGCGGGGGGTGTCCCTGGCCGCCGAGGCCGGCCGGGTCACGGGCATCGTATCCCGGGGCGGCTCCATCCTCGGCCGCTGGATGCGCCGCCACAACGCGGAAAATCCCTTTCTGACGCACTACGACGAAATCCTCGACATCTGCCTGGCCCATAACGTGACCATAAGCCTCGGCGACGGCCTGCGGCCCGGCTGCGGGGCCGACGCCGGCGACGGCGCCCAGTGGGAAGAGGTCATCAACCTCGGCCGGCTGGCCGAGCGGGCCAAGGCCAGGGGCGTGCAGACCATGATCGAGGGGCCGGGACACGTGCCCCTGCACCTGGTCCAGGGGCAGATCCAGGGCATCAAGCGCCTGACCGGCGGCGCGCCGCTGTATGTCCTGGGACCCCTGACCACGGACTGCGCCCCGGGCCACGACCATATCGCCGGAGCCATCGGCGGCGCGTTGGCCGCCTATTTCGGCGCGGATTTCCTGTGCTACCTGACCCCGGCCGAACACCTCACCCTGCCCGGCCCGGACGACGTCTGGGAAGGGGTCAAGGCCAGCCTGGTGGCGGCCCAGAGCGCCGAGGCCGCCCTGGGACGGCCCTGGGCCACGGCCCGGGACCTGGGCATGTCCAAGGCCCGGGCGGACCTGGACTGGGAGGCCATGGCCTCCTTTGCCCTGGACCCCGAGCTGTTGCGCAAACGCCGGGCCATGCACAGCAACGAGCGCGAATGCGCCATGTGCGGGGCCCTTTGCGCCATGCGCATGATGACCGGCGAGGAGTTCGAATGCCCCACGGCCAAGGCCGAGGGCGAAACCAAATAGTTCAACAGAACCGGAGGCCGCATGCATACCCTGGTTTTGCTGCGACACGGCCAGAGCACCTGGAACCTGGAAAACCGCTTCACGGGCTGGACCGACGTGGGGCTCACCCCCCAGGGCGAGGCCGAGGCGAAATTGGCCGCAAAGCTGCTTCGCGACGGCGGCTATGATTTCGACGCCTGCCTGACCTCGGTGCTGTCCCGGGCCATCAAGACCCTCGATATCGTGCTGGAGGGCATGGACCGCCTGTGGCTGCCGGTGACCAAGACCTGGCGGCTCAACGAGCGGCATTACGGGGCCTTGCAGGGCTTGAACAAAGCCGAGATGGCCGCCAAGTTCGGCGAGGAGCAGGTGTTTGTCTGGCGGCGCAGCTATGACGTGCCGCCGCCGGCCCTGGCCCTGGACGATCCGCGCTTTCCCGGCCGGGACTGCCGCTACGCCGCCCTGACGGATAAGGAATTGCCGCGCACCGAATGCCTCAAGGACACCGTGGAGCGGGTGCTGCCCTTCTGGTTCGAGACCATGGCCCCGATCATTGCGGCCGGCACGCGGCTGCTGGTCGCGGCCCACGGCAATTCCATGCGCGCCCTGGTCAAATATTTGGATGACATCAGCGATGCGGACATCCCCCAGCTCAACATCCCCACGGGCGTGCCCCTGGTCTACGAGCTGGACAAGGACCTGCGCCCCATCCGGCACTTCTACCTCGGCGACCCCGAGGCCATTGCCAAAAGCGTGGCCGCCGTGGCCGCCCAAGGCAAGGCGAAGGAGTAGGCGGGGGGACGCCGCCGGCGGCCAGGAGGGGCGCGGCCCCTCCTGGACCATCCGCAACGAAAACGGGCGGCCCGCGAGAGCCGCCCGTTTGTTTTCGTGACAGGGAGCGATTACGGACCAGGTACTACGGCAGCGGCGTGCCTGGCGGACAGGGGCCTTCCACGGGCACGTACACGATCTGGTCGCCCACATACCGCTCGATATAACAGACGCCGCTGACCCGGTAATAGGTCACGCCGCCGGCAATAATGGCTGCGGCAGCGGCCGGCAGGACCCACAGCCACGGTCCCGGGCCCACGCGCGGCCCCACCCACGGCCGTGGCCCGGGGACCGGTCCCGGGAACGGCGGACGCGGACCGGGGCCAGGGAACGGCGGCCGGGGACCGGGGCCGACGACCGGGGGAACCGGGCCAGGCCCGATGGGACGCGGACCGGGGCCAAAAGCGGGCGGACGCGGACCAGGGCCGGGAACGAAACCAGGCACCGGCGCCGGGGGACGGATGGCTCCCCGGCCGGGCATCGGTCCGGGCATGGGCATGGGCGCCGGGGGACGGATGGAAGGCCGGGCTCCCATGGGCGGTCCGCCGAATCCCGGCCCGCCCGGGCGGGGACCGCCGCCTATGCGGGGGCCGCCGCCGAACCCCGGCCCGCCGCCCATACGGGGGCCGCCACCGCCCGGGCGGGGCTGGGCTTTGGCCTCAGCCGTGAAAAGGCCTGACAAGGACAGCAGGCGCGGCGGATCGAACACCAGGCTCAATGCCGCCAGCCCCACGGCCACCATTGCCGTCAATCGTCGGGAGGCGTTGCGCATGGTCCACCTCCCGCGTTACTGCTGCCCGCCCTGGGCGTTGGCCAGGGGCAAAAAGTCGACCTTGCGGGCTTCCTTGGGAATGTCGATGGTAAAGGTCGTGTCCGAAATCTGGGGCGAAAACGTCCAGTCCGAGAGCACGGCCTCGTACTGCGGCCAGCCCACCAGGCTCTTGTCGTTGATCACCAGCTTTCGCGGCGTGGGCTGCGCCCCGGAGTTGATCCACACCTGCCAGTCCGCGTCCGACTGCATGAAGGCCAGATGGCAGCAGGTCTGGCCGCCCACCAGGGACGTGCCGGCAAAGCTGCCCGAACTGATATTGCCTGTCATGGCCTGGCAGGGATCGGAATACAGCAGATCGGACAAGGGGGCCGAGACCCCATAGGTCTCGGACAGAAATTCCAGGGCCGCGTCAATGGTGTTCGGGACGTCGACCGTGGCATACGTGCCCTTGTCCTTGTCATAGAGTGTGACGGTCTTGCCGTCATAGACGAAGGTCCGGTCGATTTCGTCGCCCGTGGTTCTGGCATAGAGCTTGTCCGGCCGCTTGAGCACCACCTCCACCTGGCGGGTATACTGGATGGTTTGGCCCGAGGGATAGACCTGCTCCTGGCTCACGTCGGCCTTGAAGGAAAAGGCCTGCTGCTTCTTGAGAAAATCGCACATCTCCTGGAGCCGCTGGTTGGCCTCGGGGGCGATGGCCGGGGCTTTGGCGGGCTCCTGAGCCGGGGTTTTGGCGGGCTCCTGGGCCGCTGCCGGCACGGCGGCCAGAATGGCAAAAAGGCCCAAGGCAAAAAGAACGTGGCGCATGGAAGCCTCCTTTGCTGGCTCGCCGGCCCAGGGCTCCGGCAAACCTTTTTTCGGCATGCTCACCCTAGAAGGGGAATATCGGGCTGTCAAGCAAAGCC
Source organism: uncultured Desulfovibrionaceae bacterium (assembly GCA_964490985.1). Classification (GTDB taxonomy): domain Bacteria; phylum Desulfobacterota; class Desulfovibrionia; order Desulfovibrionales; family Desulfovibrionaceae; genus Solidesulfovibrio. The sequence continues at coordinate 7,293 of CAZBER010000008.1, forward strand.
GGTTGCCGTGGGCGAAACTTTGATTTAGCCGCAAAAGCGGGGGTACGGCCATGATCTGGGAATTTCTCGTCCATTGCCTGGACCGGGGCTCCTCCCTGGCCCGGCGCTTCGGCCACGACCGGGAGGCCGTATCCATCGCGGCCCGCCACGGCCGCTGCCGGGCCGCCTGGGCCGCCCATCTGGCGGCCACCAAAAGCTGCATCCTGGACGCGGCAACGGCCTGCCCCGGGCGCGGGGAAGCCCTGATCCTGGGATCGGGCCTGTGCCTGGACGTGCCTGTCCCGGAGCTGGCGGCGCTTTTTGGCCGCGTCACGTTGGTCGACGCCCACCATCCCCGTCCGGCCCGCCGTTTGGCCAAGGCCTTTGCCAACGTGCGCCTCCTTGAGGCCGACGTCACGGGCATGGGCCGGGCCGTCCTGCAAGCCGCCCGAGGCAAGGCCGACCTTCCCTGCTCGGTGCCGGTCCCGGATCCCCTGCCGGACCTGGCCCCGGATTTCACGGCCTCGGTCAACCTGGCCTCCCAGTTGCCCATCCCCTTTGCCAGGCTGCTCTCCAGGCGAGTGACCCCGGAAATGCTGGAGATATTTGGCCGGGAACTGATCAAGGCGCATTTTGACTGGCTCGAACGCTTGTCCGGCCGGGTGTGCCTGGTCTGCGACGCCGCCTGGCAGCGCCTGGAGGACGGCCGGGTATCCCACAGCCGCGATGCCCTGGAAGGCGTTGCCCTGCCGCCGCCGGACCGGACCTGGACCTGGGACATCGCGCCCCGGCCCGAGGAATCCCCGGCCTACGACCGGCGCAACCTCGTCTGGGGATATCTCGATTTCGCCAGGGTCCGGCGCGGCCAAGCCATGGCTTTTCCCAACAATTCTCTATAAGAAAACTCCACGCGACCTGTCGTACGCGATCCTGGCCCCTGGAGGGGAACCATGCCCCGCGTCCCTGTCTCCACCGCGCTTTGGATTCTGCTGTGCCTGTTGTCCGCCCCCTGGCCGGCCCTGGCCGCCGCCGATCCGGTGGGCAGGCTGCTGTTCGCCCAGGGCCGGGTGGACTACCGCCCCGCCGGCGCATCCGGCTGGCGGCCGGCCAGTCCCGGGGCCACCCTCTACGCCGGCGACGCCCTGGCCACCGGGCAGGCGGCCAAGGCCGCCGTGCTGTGCGTGGACGAATCCCAGATCAAGCTCAACGAAAATACCGTCATGGTCTTCAAGGCGGCCGCCCCCTCGGCCCGGCTGGCCGGAAGCGAGCTGGTGCCGGCCGCGGCCAAGGCCCAGGGGGCCAGCCTCTACGAAGTGCCCAAAGGCGAGGTGTGGCTGAAAAACGAGGCCGAGCGATTCCGCTTCGAACTGGCCACCCCGGCCGTCACCGCCGCCATCCGGGGCACCGAATTCGTGGTGCGCGTGGCTTCCGACGGCGCTTCCACCGTGGCCCTTTTGCGCGGCGCGCTGACCGTTTTCAACGCCCAGGGCGAAATCAGCCTGGCCTCCGGGGAACTGGCCTCGGCCCGGCCGGGCCAGGCCCCCACCAAGCAGGTGCTGGTCAATCCCGAGGACGCGGTCCAGTGGACGCTCTATTATCCGGCCGTGGCCGACCCGGCCGGCCTTCTGGCCCAGGCTTCGCCCGGCCCCGGGGAAACGGCCGCCCGGACGGCCCTGGACGCGGCCCAAAGCGGCGACGTGGCCGGGGCCGCTGCCGCCCTGGATGCGGCCCTGCCCGGCCTGCGGCCGGACCCGGCGGTCCTGGCCACGGCCGCTTATGTGTCCCTCATGGCCGGCGAGCCGAAGGCGGCCCAAAAACGCCTGGATCAGGCCTTGGCTCTGGACCCGCGGTCCGTGGCGGCCCGAAGCCTGGCCGCCCAACTGGCCCTTTTCCAGAATCGCCGGGAGGCTGCCGCCAGGGAGGCCGCCGCCGTCCTGGCCGATGCCCCGGATTCCCCCCTGGCCCAGGTCACGGCGGGTCTGGCCGCCATGGCCGCCTTTGACCTGCCCCAGGCCAAGGCCCGGTTCGCCAAGGCCCTGGAACTGGACCCCGGATTCGTGGCCGCCTCGGTCTACCTGGCCCGCATCGAGCTGGGTTCGGACGAATTGGAAGGAGCCTGGCGCACCATGAAGGCCGCCCTGGCTGCGGCTCCGGGCGAGGCCGTGGTCCTGGCCACGGCCGGATTCGTGCGGCTGGCCTTTCGGGATTTCCAGGCCGCCGAGGACTTCTTCGTCCGGGCGGCCAAGGCCGACCCCGGCCTTGGCGACGCCCGGCTGGGGCTCGGCTATGTGGCTTTTTCCAGAGGCAAAAAGGCCGACGGCCTGGAGTACATGCTTGCCGCCACGCTGCTTTCCCCCAGACTGTCGCTTTTGCAGTCGGCCCTGGGCAAGGCGCTCTACCAGACCCGCGACTTCGACAAGGCCCTGGCCACCTACGACTACGCCGCCTCCCTGGACCCCCGGGACCCCACGCCCCACCTCTACAAGGGCATTGCCCTGGCCGATTGCAACCGTCCGGGCGAGGCCGTCCAGGAGATCAACGCCTCCATCGCCAAAAACGACAACCAGGCCGTCTTCCGCTCGCGCCTGACCCTGGACCGCGACCTGGCCGTGCGCAACGTGGATCTGGCCCGGGCCTACACCCAGCTCGGCCTCGGCGACTGGGCCTATTCCAAGGCCGTGACCGCCGTCAAAAACGATCCCTTAAACCCCTCGGCCCACCTGTTCATGGCCAGCGCCTACATGGCCACCCGCCAGCGGGTGGGGGCCTCGGGCACGGAACTGCTCCTGTTCCGCCTGCTCTCCCCGGCCAACCAGAACACCTTCACCCAGGGCAACGACTACACGCCCATGTTCGAGATGCCCTACCTGCGCCTGCAAACCATCGGCAGCGTCGGGTTCTGGGGCAACGGCAAGCCCGTGTGGTCGGCTTCGGCGGAAGCCTACGGCGGCCTGCCGGGCCTGGCCGGCGACGCCTATGTTTCCGGCATCGGCGACGAGGGCTTTCGCACCGACAATGCCTATTCCCGGCAGCTGTACCTCTCCGGCCAGCTCAAATGGGAACCCACGGTGCGCGACTCCCTGCTGGCCACCGCCATCTCGGCCGACACCGCCGCCGGCGACAACACCACCCTAAACGACTGGCTCTATCCCAACTCGCCCTTTCAGAAGCAGTATTTCGGCAACCGCTCGGGCGAGCTGGGCTATGTCCACCGCTTCGGCCCCGCGGCCACGTTTATCGGCTACGCGGCCGTGGCCGACAATACCTGGGCCTGGAGCGACCGCACCTACCAGTTCCACAGCCTGGCCGAGACCGACGCCCCGGTGGTCGAATCCTATCTGCAAAACCGGCACACCGACCGGCGCTTTCTGAGCCTGCAGGCCCAGCAGCAGCTCGTGCTCGGCCCGCACACCCTGCTGTTCGGCGGGGATTATTTCGGCGGAGAGCTGGACTATCTGCGCAAAGCCCGGGATTTCTTCGTCTACTACGGCCAGATCGTAAGCGACGATTTCTGGCGCTACCATTACAACCCGGCCGACCGGGCCGGCAGCGTCTATGCCCTGGACTATTGGAAACTGGCCCCCGGGCTGGTGGCCGAACTGGGCCTTGGCTACGACGCCGTGGAATCCTCGCGCTTCGCCTGGCCCGATCCCATCAGGCGCCAGGCCCTCAGCCCCAGGGTCGGGCTGAACTGGCAGATAACCGGAGACCACACCCTGCGCCTGGCCTTCCAGCGCTACCTCAATACCCATACCCTCTTCCAGTCCGTCATCCAGCCGTCCGAGACGGCCGGCTTTCCGGCGCGCCTCAACGCCGACGACGGCTCGGACGTGACCGAACTGGGGGCGGGCTGGGAGGCCCAGTGGGACGAGCGCACCTTCAGCGTGGCCCGACTGTACTATCACCGCGTGGCCAATCCCCAGTACGATCCTCTGGCCAGCTATGACCGGGAAATCGACGTGACCGTGGAGCGCTTCATGGCCACCCTGGGCGTCAACCGCATCCTGGCCCCCTTCCTTGGCATCTCCGCCTTTGGCGTGGCCAAGCGGCTTTTGCCCGACGAAAACACCGCCCGCCGCTTCCCTGAGGACGATTTTTTCGAGGCCGACGGCGTGCTGTCCCTCAACTTCCTGCATGCCTCGGGCCTGGGGGCCGCCGTGGCCGGCACCCTGGTCCACCAGCACTATTTCGACAACCGCTATCAGAACATCTTTGGCGAGCGCCGCACCGAGACCCTGTTCGGGCTCCTGGACGCCCGGCTGTCTTACGAATTCCCGGGCAAGCGGGGATTCGTCTCGGTGGAGGGCAGAAATCTGACCGCCACCCGCTTCACCTATCAGCGCGAGGCCGTGGCCCTGGACGCATTTTACCCGGACCGCCAGATCGTTTTCAAACTGGGCTGGTATTTCTAGGAGCAGCCATGACCGACGACCTGACGACCGATTGCGCCACCGCCTCCGACCAGGCCGACGCTTCCCTGTCCGGCTACATCCTGGTGGCGCCCCAGGAATCCACCTATACGTATCTGATCGACCGCAGCGGATCGGTGGTGCACGCCTGGAAAAGCGAATACACCGCCGGGCTTTCGGCCGCCCTGACCGGGGACGGGCACCTGCTGCGGGCCGGCAAGGTGCAAAACGACCACATGATCCACGGCACGGGCGGGGTCATCGAGGAATACGACTGGGACGGCAACCTGGTCTGGCAGTATTTCTACTCCGACGAATTCGAGTTCCAGCACCACGATTTCACCCGGCTCCCCAACGGCGACATTCTGTTCATCGCCGCCGAGGTCATCCCGGCCAAGGAGGCCATGGCCCTGGGCCGCGACCCCTCGGAGCTTCGCGACGGCGTGCTCATTGCCGACAAGCTGTTGGAAATAAAGCCCCAGGGGCTCCACGGCGGCCAGGTGGTCTGGCAGTGGCGGTCCATTGACCACGTCATCCAGGACAAGGACCCGGCCAAGGCCAACTACGGCGATGTGGCCGCCCATCCGGAGCTGATCGACATCAACTACCAGGGCCGGCCCATCTATCCGGACGGCTGGACCCACATCAATTCCGTGGACTATGACCCCAAAACCGACCGGATCCTGATCAGCTCCCGCAACTACAACGAGATCTGGATCATCGACCATTCCACCACCACGGCCGAGGCAGCCGGGCACACGGGCGGCGCTTCCGACCACGGCGGCGACCTGCTCTACCGCTGGGGCAATCCCCAGGCCTGCCGGGCCGGCCACGCCTCGGACCAGATGCTTTTCGGCCAGCACAACGCCAAATGGATCAAGGACGGCCTGCCCGGGGCCGGCGACATCCTCGTCTTCGACAATGGCGCCGACCGGCCCGAGGGCTCCTATTCCCGGGTGCTGGAGATCACTCCGCCGCAAAACGCCTCCGGCGGCTGCACCCTCCTCCCCGGTCAGGCCGACGGCCCGTCCAAGGCGGCCTGGTCGTATACTTCGCCTGATTATTACGATTTCTATTCATCCAAGATGAGCGGCGCCCAGCGCCTCCCCAATGACGACACCCTCGTCACCGTGGGCGACACCGGCCGCATCTTCGAGATCAACGCCGCCGGCCAGGAAGTCTGGTCCTACAACACCAGCCTGGTCATGCTCGAGGCTTCCCCCAGGCGTTGCGAGACCTCGGTTTTTTACGCCACCTGGTACCCCGAGGATTTCGCCGGGTTTGCCGGCAAAAACCTTTCCCCCGAGGACCCGGTCCTGGGCGCCCTGGCCCGCCTGGGCACCACGCGGATCGTGGACAGCATCAAGCTTGCGGCCATCTGCGGCCAATCGCCCCTGGAGATTTTGGCGACAAACGCCGTTTGAAGCAGCCGGCCAAAATGTTCTCGCCCCCTGGGCAGGGGCCGCCCGGGCGGCCCCTGCGTTGCATGGCCGGCCGTTGGATGGCTAGGGCGTCCAGATGATGAAGAAGTCCACGTTTTCAAAAAGGCCGTTGCGGTTGCCCAGGGCATCGATGGCCACGGGGAAAAGGGCGTTGAAGGTCTGGGTGGCTTGGGCGCTGATGGCCGGGCCGGTCTGGCCGCCCGGACCAAGCTGGCCGCCCGGGCCAGGCTGGCCGGCCAAGCCGGCTTGTCCGCCCACTCCGGCCTGGCCGGCCGGGCCCGCCTGACCCGGGCCGCCCGGGCCGGCCGCGCCGATCTGGCCCGCGCCGCCCGGGCCCGCGCCGACGAGCTGGGCCAGGCCCGACGCCGGCATGAGGGCCACACCTAAAATCAAGGCCAGCACTGTGCTGATGTACAACTTTTTCATGGGATTCCTCCTTCAGTGAAAAGAATGCTGCTTCTCGGCATTATCCTTATAAAAAAGGCATGAGGAACTGGCAAGGAAGAAATTCTTCAATGCTTCCAAAGTAAAACGGCCGCCAAAGGCGGCCCTTAACTGTTTGGTATCATGGCATTAGTCCAACCAGAGGAACAGGAAGTCCATGGCTTCGAATGTACTGTTATTGCCCATGAGGGCAATGCTGCTGGCGCACAGGACACTGAAGCCATTGGCAAACATGGCCGGGGCCATTCTCGAAGTCAAAGGCAACGATACGGCGGCACATTGCTTCTTCATGTTCTTCTTCCTTGGGTGTCGCGGGTGCCGTCAACGCCTCTGCGTTTGCTCCCATAGAAAGAGCGAACCCTCTCGGCAAAAGCAACATTATGCATAGGGAAACGCGAGCCCGTATTTGGGCCAATCCATGGAAACCCCTGACGGCCGGCCTGGTCGCGGGCGCCTGCCTGTGGGTCGCCCTGGCCCTGACCGCCTGGCGGCCCCTGGGCCTGTCCCTGGAAAACATGGCCCTGGACGCGGCCTACCGTCTGCGGACCCTGCGCGTGCACCCCCAAGGGCTCCTGGTGGTGGCCGTGGACGAGCCCTCGTTCCAGGAAATCGGCCTGCCCTGGCCCTGGCCCAGACGCCTGCACGCCGCGCTGCTGGATCGCCTGACCCGGGCCGGAGCCAGGCTCGTGGTCATGGACATGGTCTTTGCCGAGGCCACCACCCCGGCCGACGATCAGGCCCTGGCCGCGGCCCTGGCCGCCTCGGGCCGCACGGTCCTGGCCCGGGCCCTGGAAACCGTGGACGATCCGGCCTTCAGCCGCCGCGTGCTGGTCGATCCCCTGCCGCTTTTGGCGGAGCGCGCCGCTGGCCTGGGCCTGGCCGTCCTGACCCCGGACCCGGACGGCGCGGTGCGCCGGTTTGAGCCGCGCCTGGGCAACCTGCCCACCCTGGCCGGCGCGGCCCTGGCCCTGCTTTCGCCGGACGGCCGCGTGCCCGAGACGGGCGGGCTCATCGACTATCCCGGCCCGGCCCGGACCATCGACACCGTGTCCTATGCCCAGGTCATCGATCCGGACCATCCCCTGCCCGAGGCGCACATCAAGGGCCGCGTGGTGGTGGTGGGCCGGTCCCTGGCCGCCTCGGCCGCGCCCCTGGGCCAGGCCGACGCCTTTGCCACGCCCTTTACCCTGTCCACGGGCCAGCAAACCGCCGGCCCGGAGATTCACGCCGCCATCATCGACACCATGCTGCGCGGCCGGCCGGGACGGGAAGTTCCCGGTGCGGTCCTGCTGCTGGCAGCCGGCCTTCTCCTGCCGACCGCCGGAGTCGTTCTTTTTTCCCTGCGCCCCCTGGCTGCCGCAGGCACGGCCCTGGGCCTGGCTCTGGGCCTGACGGCCGCCTCCATGGCCCTTTTCGTCTGGCAATTCGTCTGGTTTCCCCCGGTTCTGCTGGCCGGTTCCCTGGTTGTGGCCGGCGGGGCGGCCACGCTGTACCGGGGCCTGGCGGAATCCCGGGAGAAACGGTGGCTGACCCGGGCCTTTTCCCGCTACGTCTCCCCGGAGGTGGTGCGCGGTCTCGTGGCCCGGCCCGAACGCCTGGAACTGGGCGGCGAGGAAGCCGAGGTCACGGTCTTTTTTTCGGATCTGGCCGGATTCACGTCCTTTTCCGAAGGCCTCTCGCCCAAGGCCCTGATCGGGCTTTTGAACGAATATTTCACGCCCGCAACCGACATCATCCTGGCGTCGGGCGGGACCCTGGACAAGTTCATCGGCGACGCGGTCATGGCCTTTTGGGGCGCGCCCCTGCCCCATGCCGGCCACGCGGCCAAGGCTCTGGCCGCGGCCCTGTCCATGTCGACCGCCCTGGACGCCTTGCGCCGGGATTTCGCCAGCCGGGGGCTTCCGGAAATCCGGGTCCGCATGGGCCTGCATTCCGGGCCGGCCGTGGTGGGCAACGTCGGCTCCCGGGAGCGCTTCAACTACACCATCCTCGGCGACACCGTGAACCTGGCCTCGCGTCTGGAATCGCTCAACAAGCACTATGGCACGGAAATCCTGGTCAGCGGGGAGACCCGGAAGCAGGCGGGCGACGGATTCGTCTTTCGGGAGATCGACCGGGTGCGGGTGGCGGGCCGGACCGGGGCCGTGACAATCCATGAGCCCCTTGGCCGGGGCAACGACGCCCTGCCGGAATTTGCCAGGCTTTTTGCGGCAGCCCGGCAGCGCTACCAGGAGCGGGACTTTGCGGCCGCCCTGGAGGGGTTTGCGGCCGCCGACGCGGCGCGGCCCAACGATCCCCCGTCCCGGGTTCTCGCCGGCCGCTGCCGCCAATATCTGGAGACGCCCCCGCCCCCGGACTGGGACGAGGTGTTCGTCCCGGCGGGAAAATGACTACTGGCTCTTGTATTCCTTCATCTTGGCGGCATAGAGCTCTTCCAGGTAATCGGCCTGGACCTTGAAATGCTCGGCCTCGGTCACGAGCTGGCCCACCTTGGCGTCCAAGGCTCGAAGGTCGGCTTCGGCCGCGCCCTTGGCCGCCAGGGCCAGCCGCTCGGTCTGGACCACGTGCACCTCGCTTATGGTCTGGCGGTAGGCGTCGTGGGCCTTCTTGACCTCCTGGCGCAACGTATTGGGCATCATGGCCTCGTAATCCTGGGCCAGGGCCGCCCCACGGAGCGGGAAAACGCCCGAACACAGCGCAACGACAAGGACAAGCGCGGCACAGACGCCGCGACCGGACGGATGGGAAACACTGCGCATGGCATGCCTCACGAGTGATTGTCTTGCCCCATGCGGCCCGCCCTTTCCGGGCCAAGCCCAAGGCACCTTCCTTGTAGGCGTCAATCCTGGAAAAAACAACCGTATGAGGCTCCCTCCTGCGGCCGGACGCGCCATTGACCCCTTGGCGGCCACGGGGTACACCCCGACCGAAATTTTTTGCGTTGGCCCCAAGCGGCCGGCCATCCCCAAGGAGCGCTCCATGGCCAGGTACGAGACGGTGATCGGTCTCGAGGTGCACGCCCAGCTCAAAACCCAAAGCAAGATTTTCTGCGGCTGCTCCACCCGCTTCGGCGACGAGCCCAACGCCAATGTCTGCCCGGTCTGCTCGGGCATGCCCGGCGTGCTGCCGGTCTTAAACGCCACGGCCGTGGAATTCGCCGCCAAGATGGGCCTGGCCACGGACTGCGCGGTCAATCCCGTGTCCGTGTTCGCCCGCAAGAATTATTTCTACCCGGACCTGCCCAAGGGCTACCAGATATCCCAATACGAACAGCCCCTGGCCGAACACGGCCACATCGACGTCGCTGTGGACGGGAAGATTCGGCGCATCGGCATCACCCGCATCCACATGGAAGAGGACGCCGGCAAGAACATCCATTCCAGCGCGGAAAACGCCAGTTTCGTGGACCTCAACCGCTCCTGCGTGCCCCTGATCGAAATCGTGTCCGAGCCGGACATGCGCAGCCCCGAGGAGGCCGTGGCCTACTTGAAGGCCCTGCGCGCCATCCTGGTCTATCTCGATATCTGCGACGGCAACATGGAGGAAGGCTCGTTTCGCTGCGACGCCAACGTGAGCCTGCGCCCGGTGGGGGAGACCGCCTTCGGCACCCGCACGGAGCTCAAGAACTTGAACAGCTTCCGCCATGTGCAAAAGGCCATCGAATACGAGGTCGAACGCCAGGCCGACCTACTCGATGACGGTGATGCGGTTATCCAGGAAACGCGCCTCTACGACGCGGCCAAAAATATCACCGCCTCCATGCGCAGCAAGGAGGAAGCCCACGACTACCGCTACTTTCCGGACCCGGACCTGGTGCCGCTGCGCCTTGACGCCGACACCCTGGCCCGCTGGCGCTCCGAGCTGCCGGAGCTGCCCGTGGCCCGGCGGGACCGGTTCATTGCCCAGTACGGCCTGTCCCCCTATGACGCCGACGTGCTCACGGCCGAACGCGACGTGGCCGACTACTTTGAAAAAACGGCTGCGGCCGGGGCTGACGCCAAAAAGGCCGCCAACTGGATCATGAGCGAACTTTTGCGCGAGCTCAACGTCTCCGGGCTTTCCCCGGCCAACTGCGCCCTGACCCCGGACAAGCTGGCTGGCCTGGTCAAACTCATCGAGGACAATGTCATCTCCGGCAAGATCGCCAAGCAGATCTTTCCCGAGCTGTGCGCCACCGGCCTTGACCCGGCCGCCTACGTGCGCGACAAGAATCTCTCCCAGATTTCCGACTCTTCCGCCCTGGAATCCGCCGTGGACGCGGTTCTGGCGGCCAATCCGACCGAGGTGGAAGCCTACCGGGGCGGCAAGACCAAGCTCATGGGCTTTTTCGTGGGCCAGATCATGAAAGCCACCAAGGGCCAGGCCAACCCCGGCCTGGTCAACGAGCTTTTGCGCAAGAAACTGGGTGGATAAGACCGGGGCTTTGCCCCGGAGGCTGGGGCGATGCCCCAGACCCCGCCGGGACTCCGTCCCGGACCCTGCCAGGGCGCTGCCCTGGACCCGCCGGGGGGAATCATTCCCCCCGGACCCCCCGTATGGGGGACGGCATGGTGCTTCGTTTAAGACCCTCATCCTGGATGCGACAATGACCGACCATATTGCCTTTTCCGCCGAAAAGCACGCCCTGCTGCTTTTGGACCAGCGTTTTCTGCCGGACCGCGAGGAATGCTTCGTGTGCCGCAATACCGCCGACACTGTCTATGCCCTGCAGACCATGGTGGTGCGCGGCGCGCCGGCCATCGGCGTCACCGCCGCCTACGGCTGCTACCTGGCCGCCCGGGAGGCGGGCGAGGCCGGCGAGAACTGGCGGGAGCGGCTGCGCCAACTGCTCGTCGAGCTGGAGCAGGCCCGGCCCACGGCCGTCAACCTGCGCTGGGCCGTGGAACGGATGCGCGGGCAGTGGGCAGGCATGCCCGAGGCTTCCCGGGAAGCCCTGCTTTCGGCCTGGCTCGGCACGGCCCAGACCATGCACGCCGAGGACATCGAGATCAACAAGGCCATGGGCCGGTTCGGCGCGGAATTGATCGACGACGGCGACACGGTCATGACCCACTGCAACGCCGGAGCCCTGGCCACGGCCGGCTACGGCACGGCGCTCGGCGTCATCCGGGCCGCCTGGGAACAGGGCAAGCGCATCCAGGTCATTGCCAACGAGACCCGGCCGTTTCTCCAGGGCGCCCGCCTGACCGCCTATGAGCTGGCCAAGGAAGGCATTCCGGTCACCGTGGCCTGCGACAATGCCGTGGGCCACCTCATGAAGCGCGGCATGGTGCAGAAGGTGGTGGTGGGAGCCGACCGCATTGCGGCCAACGGCGACGCGGCCAACAAGATCGGCACCTACACCGTGGCTCTGGTGGCCAAGGCCCACGGCGTGCCCTTCTACGTGGCCGCCCCGGCTTCCACCTTCGACCTGCGCATTGCCTCGGGCCAGGAAATCCCCATCGAGGACCGCATCCCGCGCGAAGTCACCCACGTGGGCGAGCATCGCATCACCCCCGAAGGCGTGCCGGTCTTCAACTACGCCTTCGACGTCACTCCGGCCGAGCTCATTGCCGGCATCATCACGGAAAAAGGCGTGCTGCGCGCTCCGTATACCGAGGCCATCCGCGCCGCCATTGCCGACGAGAAATAACCCGCAACGCTTTTTCGAGGACGTGCATGGCTCTTGACGAACGCATCATCACCGAAGCAATCCTTCAGGAATATTTCGACAAGTTCAAGTCCAGCTTGGATCTGGACGTGGCCGTGGTGGGCGGCGGCCCCTCGGGCCTGACCGCCGCCCGGCTCCTGGCCGCCCAGGGCTTCAACGTCGCCCTGTTCGAGCGCAAGCTTTCCCTTGGCGGCGGCATGTGGGGCGGCGGCATCACCTACAACGTCATTGTGGTGCAGGAAGAAAGCGTGCACCTGCTCACCGACGTGGGCGTGCCGGTCAAACGCTACAAGGACAATTATTTTACCGCCGACGCCGTGGCCGCCACCACCACCCTGGCCTCGGCCGCCTGCCTGGCCGGGGTCAAGGTGTTCAACTGCATGAGCGTGGAGGATGTGGTCCTGCGCGAGGTGGACGGCGTCAAACGGGTGACGGGCCTGGTCATCAACTCCTCGCCCGTGGAAATGGCCGGCCTGCACGTGGACCCGGTGGTGGTGGGCTCCCGGTACCTGATCGAGGCCACGGGCCATGCCGTGGAAGTGCTCAAAACCCTGGTGCGCAAAAACGACGTGCAACTCAACACGCCCTCCGGCCGCATCGAGGGCGAACAGTCCATGTGGGCCGAGGTGGCCGAGACCAACACCGTGCGCAATACCCGGGAAATCTTCCCCGGCGTGTACGTGTCCGGCATGGCCGCCAACGCCAGCTTCGGCTCCTACCGCATGGGGCCGATCTTCGGCGGCATGCTCCTGTCCGGCGAAAAGGTCGCGGCCGAGATCGCCGGCCGCTTGCGCGGGTAGATTAAGAAGAGAAGATGCCTCCGGCGGCCGGGGGGGATCATCCCCCCCGGACCCCCTGAACGGGGAAAGACAGCGGAAAAAACGGTGCGAGGCGGATGACGGCGGTTGACATGTGGCGTAAGCCGTGTTCAAGCCTCTGCCTCCCATTCCCTGAAGGAGACCGCTGCCGTATGCCCCCTATCGTGGCCATCGTCGGACGCCCCAATGTCGGCAAATCTACGCTGTTTAACCGCCTGGCCAAACGCCAGAAGGCCATTACCCACGACCGTCCGGGCGTGACCCGCGACCGCCTGGAGGCTGCGGCCGACCTGGACGGCCGCCAGGTGACGCTGATCGACACCGGCGGCATGGACTTCGACGCCCCCGAAGGCCTGGAGCGCCAGATCGTGGACCAGGCCGAAATCGCCCTGGACCTGGCCGATGTGGTGCTCTTTCTGGTCGACGGCAAGGCCGGCCGCACCGCCCTGGACGATGAATTGGCCGAACGCCTGCGCCGGGTGGACAAGCCCGTGCTGGTGGCCGTCAACAAGGTGGACGGGGCCGAGCGCGAGGCGTCCCTGACCGGCGATTTCCATGCCTGGGGCTTTCCCCTGCTGCCCGTGTCCGCGGCCCATGGCCACGGCGTCCCGGACCTGACCGAGGCCCTGGCCAATCTCCTTCCGGAAGCCTCCGGGGAGGCCGAGGCCGCCCCTCTGGAGGCCGGCCTGCGCCTGGCCGTACTCGGCCGCCCCAATGCCGGCAAATCTTCCCTGGTCAACGCCCTGGTGGGCGAGCAGCGCCTGATCGTCAGCGAGATCGCCGGCACCACCCGCGACGCCGTGGACGTCACCGTGGAACGCGGCGGCAAGCGCTACGTGTTCGTGGATACGGCCGGGGTCAGAAAGCGCACCCGCATCACCGACGGCCTGGAACGCTATAGCGTGGCCAAGGCTCTTTCGAGCGCCAAGCGGGCCGACGTGGCCGTGGTGGTCATCGACGCCACCGGCGGCGTGGGCGTCCAGGACAAGCGCCTGATTTCCTATCTGGACAAGGAGCGCACCCCGTTTCTGGTGGCCGTCAACAAGGTGGATTTGGTGCCCCAGGGCGAGATGGCGGGCCTGCGCAAGGCCATCGGCGAGGAGCTGCGCATGTGCCCCCATGTGCCGGTGCTCTATGTCTCGGCCATGAAGAACAAGGGCGTGGCCAAGGTGCTGCCCTTGGCCGAGGCCATCTGGAAGGAATGTCAGATCCGGGTGGGCACGGGCGAGCTCAACCGGGCCATGCGCGCCGTGCTGGACCGCCACCAGCCGCCCTTGGTCAACGGCCGGCGGGCCAAGTTCTACTACCTGACCCAGGCGGCCATGCCGCCCCCCACCTTCGTCTTTTTCGTCAGCGACCCGCAACGCGTGCGGTCGTCCTACGCCAAGTACCTGGAAAACGGCCTGCGCAAGCTCTTCGGCATCACCATGGCCCCGGTCAAGGTGGTCTGCCGCGGCAGCCACAAAGGGAAGGAATAATTCCATGACTCGCCTTTCATAGAAAAAAACAAAAAACTCAGGATCAGCCGATGTCGAAACGACTCCACGAAGTGCGCGATCCGGTTCATGTTTTTATCCGCTACGATTCGGACGAAAAGAAAGTCATCGACTCTGTGCCCTTTCAGCGGCTGCGGCATATACACCAGTTGGCCATGACCTATCTGGTTTATCCGGGAGCCACGCACAGGCGGTTCGAGCACTCGCTGGGAGTCATGGAGCTGTCCTCCCGTATTTTTGATTCAATCATTCGAAACGAGCACTTGAAAGGCCTCCCAAATGACATTCGGGATCAGATTCCGGAAATCGAAGATCAGCTTCAAAAAGATTATTGGCGCAAGGTCCTGCGGCTTGCCGCTCTGTGTCATGATCTTGGACACCTTCCTTTTTCCCATGCAGCGGAGGATTTGCTTCCCCAAAACGTAAGCCATGAAACCATGACGATGAAGATCATCATGGAAACCATGGAACCTGTTTGGAAAAGCTTTGGTCACCCACAGCCGATCGCTTCCCAGATAGCCAAGCTGGCCGTTGGTCCCAAGGAAGCAGAAAAGCATCCCCAATTGGGAATATTTACTCCTTGGGAAGCTCTCCTTTCCGAGATCATCACCGGGGACGCCTTCGGCGCCGATCGTATTGATTACCTGTTGCGGGATTCGCTTCATGCGGGTGTAAGCTACGGCCATTTCGATCATCATCGGCTAATCGACACCCTTCGAATTTTGCCAGGGCCGGCAGCGGACGAAAGCCAAGAATATTCCTCTGAACCTTCTTTGGGCATAGAGAGAGGAGGCTTGCAGGTTGCCGAATCTTTACTTGTAGCGCGGTACCTTATGTTCTCACAGGTTTATTGTCATCATGTCCGCAGAATATACGACCTTCACTTAAAGGAATTTCTTAAAGAAACTCTCGACAATGGAATCTACCCCGATACAACGGAAAATTTTTTGGACATTTCGGACAATGATATCTTAAGCAGTATTAGAAAAATAGCAAAACATTCTGACTCTTCTGGACACGTTCTGGCAAAACGGATATACGATCGCACACACTTCAAGCTAGCTTATGCCGCAACATCTCAAGACATAGCCTTACGATACGATATCCTTGGCGAAGTTTATGCCGGACTGAGTGAAGAGTTTGGCGCAGATAACGTTCGGATTGACGATTATTCGAAGCAAACGAAATTAAAAATCGATTTTCCAATTTTTACATACGATAAACGGATCATCTCAGCAATGGGAGAATCAAGCGTATTGCGGTCGCTTCCGGAAGCAACGGCCTTTTATATATTTGTCACTCCCCCGCTCCGAGAACGCGCTTGCGCCTGGGTTGAAAAAAATTTACATGATCTTCTCAAAGGGACTGACGGTAAAAAAGATGCTTGACCAAAAAAGTGCCATCCTCCTCAGCCTGGTCCAGAGTCTCAGGGAAGCCGGAAGCTGGACAGGGGAAACCCATGTCCAAAAGGCGATGTTTTACCTGACCGAAAAGCTGCATGTCGATACCGGCTTCAATTTTGTTCTTTACAAACATGGGCCGTACTCATTCGACCTGCACGACGAACTCTCGACCCTGTTTGGCCTGATGCTCGTGGAGCAGGTCCATACCCCCCCCTATGGCCCCCAATTGAAGCTGACGATGAGCGGCAAGGACTTCCTCGCCAAGCATCCGCTTTCAAGTTCGATTGCGGATCCCCTGACAAAGGCTTCTCGCGATCTTGGTGCAAAGGGCGTCGCCGAACTGGAAAAACTTGCCACTGCCTTGTGGTTCAAACGTCAAGACCCTCTGGCCACGGCTGAGGATATCGCCGAGTCGGTCAATAGGGTCAAACCGCATATTCCTGTTCGCGAAGCCCTCAGCGCGGTTCAACTTTTGGAAGCGCTTTAACGTTTAGCCTACCCAGACGATTGCGCGGCGAGAGGGCACGCAAGTTCCGGAAGTGCCTGGCGGAGAAGAAGCGCGGCCCTACCGGCACTCAATGCCCACGTCGCAGAACTTGCCCACGCCGTATTCCCGGCGGCGGAAGAACTTCTGCGGGTCGGGGCCGATGATCTGCATTTCGGGCTGGCGGGCCTGCATGGACAGCGCGATCTGCATCTCCTTGGTGCAGCCCGTGGAAAAGGTGGCGTCCTTGCCGGCCCAGGCCGGGGGCACCTTGCGGCCCAGAAGCTCGAAGCTCTTTTCGATGTCGAAATGGGTCTGGAAGCGCCACACGTCGATAAGCCCGCTACGCTGCACCTTTTCCCACATGAACATTAGGTCGTCGGCGTCCATGCCCTCTTCGAAGTACTCGGCCGGGTTGATGATGTGGGTGTCCGAGAGCTTTTCCCGCAAATGGGCCACAAAGGCCGTGACCAGGGCAATGGCCGTCTTGGTCTGGCCCGGGATGGAGCCGATGATCGCGCTGTAAAACATCACGGATTTGCCCGAGGCCCGGGCCGCGCGCATGCCGTTTATGATCTCCTCGGCCTTGGCCGTGATGTCGGCCTCGCTGAAGGAGCGCGCGCTGGCGGCCCTGGGCTTGAAATCCAGGTGGAACATACCGTTGGCGTCACGGAAATACGATGCCACGTCCCGGGTGAACTGGTGGCTGGTCTCGATGAGCCGGCGGTGGTTGAGCGCGCCCTTGGCCAAAATCAGGTCCGCCTCTTTCCAGGCCCGGGCAAAGGTGACCGAGGTCCGGTAGAGGTTCAAGCGTTCGCGGGTGCCGTCGGAAATCACGGTCAGCGGGTTTTCCCGCATCACCTGGAGCAGGGCGTTTTTGGAGACGCGCGGCTCTTCCAGGAAATGGGCCCCGTCCAGGGCCGCGTCCAGGATGGGGTCCCCGTCCGTGTCCCACATGGCCGGCGCGTCGAAATAAAAGCCGTCCTTGAGGGCGAAAATCACCCGGTGGCCCAGGCGCAGCAGGGTTTTGACCGCCAGCAGGTCGAAGAGCACCCCGCCCGCCACGTCGGGCAGGTAGAGGATTTTGAGCGACGTCCCTGCCCGGGGCTGGAGCACGGCCTCCAGCGGCGCGAAATCCCGGGGAAAGGCCAGCAGGTCCCGCTCAAAGGTTTCCCGGGAAGGGCCGCTCCCCTCCCGTTCCCAGATGGAGGCCGTGGTGCCGAGCAGCAACAGGCGGCGCAGCTCCAGGGAATCCAGGGCGAAACGCACGTCCGGAATGGCCCCGCATTCATGCAGGTCCCGGGGGCAGGCGTAGAGCAGGGATTTGACGGCTTCGCTCTGGATGGCGGCAAAGGCCCGGCGGTTGAAAAGCCGCTTGCGCTCCCGGTAAGGATCGTCCAGGCCCGACTGGGTCATGAGGATGGTGTTGAACCGCTTGGCCAGGCGCGAGGGGATCAGCGTGGGCTTGACCAGGGCCTGCCGGTATTTGAGTTCGCACAGGGCGCTGATTTTGCGCCGGGTGTAGGCGTCGGTGACAAAGGCGTCGATGAGCTGTTTGACCCGGGTCAGGCGGCCGACGTATTCGTTCAAGACCATGGGGTCGGCCCGCTCGCTCAGCAGGTGGGCGAACATGGCGTCGGTGCACGGCGCGTAAATGGCGTCCGCATCCAGGGCCACCATGAACCGGAGCTGCTCGGGCGAGGCGTTTTTCTCCGGATCGATGGAATGCTCCAGATTGTTCTCGGTCATGAAATGGAGCAGCCTGGCGTCCAGGATGGGGTCCGTGCCGTAGCGCGGGGCCTGGCCCGGGGCCAGGAAAATGGCGGCGGTTTCGTCGGTCATGGCCTGTTGATGAACCCCTTGAGGCGCAGCCGCTGGAAGTAGCTGTCGCCCTGGCGATGGGCCAGCTTGAGCACCCGCTCGGACCGGCGGATCACCACCACGTCGTTGTCGTCCAAGGGAAAAAGTTCCTGGCCGTCGCAGGTCAGGTACATGTTGGTCTCCGGGGCCGACAGGGCCAGGCGGATGGTCACGTCGGACGGCACCACCACGGGCTTGAAGTCGCTTAAAAACGGGCAGATGGGCACTACGCACAAGACGTCGAGCCCGGGATAGATCAGCGGCCCCCCGGCCGAGACGCAATAGGCCGTGGAGCCCGTGGGCGTGGACACCACCACGCCGTCGGCCCGCAGAGTGCAGACGTCGTAGTCCCCGAGCGTCACGTCAAAGGCGGCCAGGCGGGCCATGGCTCCCCGGCTGATGACCGCGTCGTTGAGGGAACTGGTGGTGTAGACGGTCTCGGCCCCCCGGATGACGGCCACATCGATCATGATGCGCCGGCTCGTGACAAAGCCGTTTTTCAGGATGTCGGCCAGAATCTCGCGCCAGTCGCTTAAGCCGGCCGTGGTCATGAACCCGACCCGGCCGAGGTTGATGCCGAACATGGGCACGTCCGCGGCGGCCCGCTGCCGGGCGGCCGAGAGCATGGTGCCGTCGCCGCCAAGGACCAGGGCCAGCTCCGGCGGGGCCGTCACCATGGCCCCTACCGGCATCACCGCGGTCTGGGCTTCGGGCGTATTTTCCCGCAAAAGCACGGTCAGGCCGCGTCCGGCCAGCCAGTCGGCCACGGTCCAGGCCATGCCCCGGGCATTGTCATGATCGGCCTTGTAAATAACGAGAACGGTCTTTATATCGTGCTGCATGCCTTGCGCCCCGCTGCGGGCTTACGTGGTATTGCTCCCTGCCAAAGGCCGGGAGGGAAGCGTCTTATAAGGCAAAGGCCGGCCCGACACAAGGAAGGCCCGGCCAGGGCGGGCCGGGCATGGGCATGGATTTTTTTCGGCCTTGGCCCTAAAGGTATGGCGTGTCTGTCCGATAACGCCCCTGAGAAGGAGTCACACGCCTTGACCGCGATCCCCTACCAGGTCCGCGCCATGCTGCGCACCTATGGACGGCAGGTGACCACGGCCAGGCGTCTGGCCCGCTACCGTCGGTCCCTGCGGGCCGGCGGGTCCGCCGGGACCGAAGAAGAGGTCAGGATTTCCCGGGAGGCCAAACGCCAGGAGCTGGTGCGGCGGGTGGCGGCCGAGATCGTGGAAAACTGCCTGGTGACCGGCAGCGACACGCCAGTGGTGGAGGACATCAAGGCCGAACTGGAAGAGGAACTCGGATTTTCCCTCATTTTCACCTACCCGCCCGAGGAACAGGACATGCGGATATTCAGGTTGGACGCCAAGGCGGGACCCGAGGAACTCACCGGAGAGGCCAAGGCCGCGGTTTTCGCGCGGCTGTGGGAATTGGCCCTGGAAAAAGTGGACGAAACCATGCTCTAAATTTCGGTCCCCCCGCTACCGATAAGAACTGCGAAGGAGAAACGCGGGAGGGGTATGCCATGGACATCAAGACCATAACCGGATTCAAGCAGCCGTACGGGCAAAGCCGGGTCGGCCGGGGCGAGGCCGGCGAGACCGCGGGCGCGGCCCGCGGCGGCAAGACCGATGCCGGCGCCGCTTCGGGCGCTGACCGGGTGACCCTGTCCGGGGACGCCAAACTGGTTTCCCAGGCCGCGCGCGAGGCCAACGAAGCCCCGGAGGTGCGCACCGAAAAAGTGGCCGCCTTAAAGGCCCAGGTGGCGGCCGGAACCTACCAGCCGGACTCCAAAAAGATCGCCGAAAAGCTCCTGACCATGGAGTCGGACCTTTTCGGCTAGGCCGAACGGGAAAAGGAAGGCAACCCTGACCGGCGACGGGTCATTGCGGCGACAGCCGGACTCCAGGAAGGAACGGAAAATATTGGCCCCCCGGCTTTTGCCGGGGTGACGAAAAGAATATACGTACGCGCTTCAGTCCACGCCTATGCCGGGACGCCTTCCTCGCCGCCTGACGCGGCCGGGGAGGCGTTGCCTTTTCGGACCGGGGTCATGCCCGGGGTAAAATGAGCCGGATAGCGCGAGTCGGTCTGGGGGATCTGCAGGCCAATGCGGGCCTGGTTGTTGATGACAATGGGGCCGCTCAAATTGAGGGTGGTGCGCTCGGGCATGCCCTGGGGAATGGTCACCGTGACCAGGACGGTGGCCTGCTCCCGGTTCTCGATGCCTAAAAGCCGCCGGTCGGCGTCATTGATGACCACCTCGTACTCGGTCATGAAGCTGTACGGATCGACCACCAAAAGCCCGAGCTTGGGGTCGTCCAGGCTTTGCAGGACCAGAAACGGGGAATCCTCCCGCACCTGGATCAGGGTGAACTCGCGGTGCCCCATGAAGCCGATCAGGCCCCTGGGAAAGGACAGCACCTGGTCCTCGGGCAGGCTGACGCGCCCAAGGCGCGTCTCCACTACTCGTTCGTCTTTTTTGGCCATAACTTCGCCGCCGCCAGGACATCGGAATCCGTGGCGCAAAGCGCCTGCCGGTTCTGCTCCAGCACCCGGAGGTAGACTTCCTCGCGATAGACCTGCATGTCGTCGGGCACTTCCAGTCCGATCTTGATCTGCTTGCCCTGGACCCCCAGGACCGTGATCTTGATGTGGTCGCCCAGGTGCAGGCTTTCGCCTGGCCTTCGGGTCAAAATGAGCATGAACGCCCACGCCCCCAATTGAGGTTGGGGCGCGAAAAATTCCGTCATCGCGCCCTGTTACGATCCCCTTACGCGCCGTATCCGCCCTTTGTCAATGGCGGGACGCCCATCCGCCTAAATGTAGCTGACCAGCGACAGGTTCATGAGCATGCTCGAGGACTTGAGCACCGCCTGGTAGGCCAGCTCCTGCTGGGCCAGCTGGGTCATGAGCTCGGTCAGGTCCGCGTCCTCCACCCGGCTTTGCACGGTCTCGGTATTGTCCTTGATGGTGTCGAGCATGGTGGAGGCCGTGGTCACGCGGTTTTCCTTGGCGCCCACGCTGGCCGCCGCGGTCAGGACCTTCTGGCTGGCGGCCGTGAGGTTGTCCAGGGCCTCCTGACAGCCCTGCTGGTTGTTGGTCTCCAGATAGCCGATGAGCTTGCCCACGGTCTCGAAGAGGTTGGCCGCGTCCGAGCCGCCGAAGGTGACGGCCTGGCCGTTGTAGACGCCGCCGAAGATGTCCTTGCCCACGCCGTTGACCACCACGGAATCCGTGGGGGAAATATCCACCTCGATGAGGGCCTCGGCCGGCCGGAGGAAATACTGCTCTCCGGCCCGGAGGCTCACGTTGCCGGCGTTGGAGGACAGGGTCAAAAGCCCGCCCGGCACGCTCAAGGTGGCCTGGCCGCCCGCTATGGGGCCCGAGGTGTTGCCCGTGACCCAGTTGTTGCCGCCATCCAGGCTGTAGGAATAGGTGATGGTGCCGCCGGCATTGGACAGGCTGGCGTTGCCGTCCAGGCGCACGGTGACGTTGCCGGCAAAGGTTCCGGCCGCCGTGCCCGTGGCCTGGTTCAGGTTGGCCGGGTCCACGGTCACGGAATCCGTGTCGTCGCCCAGATACTTGGCTGTGGGGCGCACCCACAGCCAGGTGCCGTTCGCGTCATTGGTCGTGGTGCTGGCCTTGACCGCAACCCCGTTGTCCAGGCTGACCGTCAGCCCGCTGCCCAGTTGCAGGGTCTGCCGCCCGCCCGAGGCCGCGCCATAGGTTCCGGTCTGCCAGCTCTGGCCGCCGTCGCTGGAATAGCGGAAGCCGGGCTGGCTGCCGATGGCGGCGTTGCTGACGAACTGGATGAGCACCGAGGAATTCGTGCCGCCGCTGATGGAGAACGAGGCATTGGACACGGCTCCGTCGTTGGACGTCAGCCACAGGGTTTCCTCGAAGGCCGGGCCGTTGGTCTTGTGGCCGGCATACAGGCTTTGGCCGTTGTACTGGGTATTGGCCTGGGAGATGAGCTGCTCGAATATCTGGCGCACCTGATAGCTGATCTGTTCCCGGTTGTCGCTGGTGACCGTGCCCGTGGCCCCCTGCTCGGCCAGACCCTTGAGCGTGGTGATGTTGGTGTTGATGGAAGTCAGCGTGCTGTCGGACATGGCCAGCCAGCCCTGGGCCTGGGTGATGTTGCTCTTGTACTGGGTGATCTGGCTTAAGGTCGTGCGGTTTTGCAGCACCGTGACCGCGCCGTTGGGGTCGTCCGAGGGCTTGTTGATGCGTTTTTGGCTGGACGACTGGATATTGAGCTCCATGAGCTTGCTGAGCGTGGAGTTGGTGTGGGTCAGGACGTTGTTGTAGAGGAGCTGTTGCGTGACGCGCATGCGGTTTTCCCTCCCGAACCCCTAATTCTTCAGCCCAAGCACCGTCTGGAAAAGCTGGTCGGCGGTGCTGATGAGTTTGGCCGCGGCCTGGTAGGAGTGCTGGAACTTGATGAGGTTGGAGAGTTCCTCGTCCAGGTTCACGCCGGAAATTTCCAGCTGCTGTTCGTCGAGCTGGGAAGCCAGGGCGCTTTGGTACTGGTATTGGTACTGGGCGTTTTGCGTGTCCACGCCCACCACTCCGACCAGGCCGCTGTAGTATTGACTGAGCGTCTGGCTGGTGGGTCCGCCCAGGGTGGAAGTGAAGGTCACGTTCTTGGATTCCAGGGCCACCATGGCCTTGGCCGTGGTGATGTCCCCGGCATTGACCTCTCCGGCGCCGTTGACGTGCCCGATGCACAGGTTGTCCGGGTTCGAGGCCACCACGGCATTGACGCCCGCGGTGTACGGCGTGGAGCCGGTCAGCAGGGTGTTGCAGCCCAGGGCCGCGTACAGCCCGGAAGAGTCCTGGCCGTAGCGGAACGTATTGCCGCCCACGCCGTCGATCTTGAGCTGGTGGTTGACGATGGTGGCCGACAGCTGGCCGGCGAAGGTGGCGTTGATGGCGTCGGCCACGTCCTGGAGGGAATCCGTGGCCGGATCGAAAGCGGCGTTGCCGGCGTGGATGGAGCTGAAGTCGATAGCCTTGCCGGCAACGAGGTTGCCGCCCGAGTCGTAGACATGGAGCATGGAGGCCCCGGAAGCCAGCCGGCTGCCAAAGGCCAGGCCCGAGGCGGCGCTGCCCAGGGCAATGGTGTCGTCCTGCACGGAATAGGTGCCAAGGGTGCTGGAAAACGGCTTTGTGCCCGCGCCCTGGGAATGGATGCGGTTGACCTCCCAGATGAGGCTTTCGATCATGGACCGCAAGCGTTCCCGATAGCCCCCCACGTACTGGTCGCGAAACTCGCACTGCCCGGCCAGGTCGCCGCCGGTCAGGCGGGCCGAATTCATCTGGCCGTTGGCGTACTGCTGGGGCGTGACGTTCACGGCCGAACTGGTGGTCTCGTACCAGTAGACGCTTTTCTGGGGGACCAGGGTGAAGGTGTCGCCGGCGGCCAGGCTGCCGGTGGGCGGGGCGTTGGAATCCGTGGCCGACCCGAACCAGATGTCCAGGTTGCCCACATGGACCTTGCCATTTTGGTCGGTGCTCACCGGATACTTGATCACGCTCCCGTTGGCGTCGGTAAGCCAGGTCTTGCCGCCGTCCAGGGACACGTTCATGTAATTGGGGTCGCTGGTCACCTTGAGGGTGTATTCCTTGGAATCGGTCCCGGAATAATAGGCCTGGCCCTGGAAGGTGGAAGCGCTGGTCAGCTGCTGGGTGGTCTTGCCCGACTCGAACTTGAACTGGAAGGTCTGGGTGCCGTCCACAATGGTCTGGCCGGCCTGGGTGTAGATGGTCAGGTCGCCCTTGCCCTTGTCCACCACGTTGACGTCCGTGATGGCGGACAGCTGCCGCACCAGGCTGTCCCGGGTGTCGTAGAGGCCGTTGGGGATGTTGACGCCGTCGATCTGGGTTTCGTTGATCTGCTTGTTGATGGAGGCGATCTGCGCGGCCAGGCTGTTTATGGAATCCACGTCATTGGCGATGGAGGTGTCGGCCTGGGCCTGGAGCTTCTGGAGCGAGGCGTCGGTCTGGCGCAACAGGGCCAGGAGGCTTTGGGTGTCGCTGATGGCGGTTTCCCGGGCGGCCTCGCTGTCCGGATTGGTCTCCAGGGTGCCCCAGTCATCGAAAAACGTGGACAGGGCGCTATTGATGCCCGAGGAGTTGGATTCGTTGAAAAGCGTCTCCACGCCCTGCATGTTGTTGTAGATGGCTTTCCAGCAGTCCCGGGCCGAGGCCTTGCCCAGATACTGGGCCTCCACAAAGGCGTCGTGGGAGCGCACCACTTCCTGGGCCACCACGCCGGTGCCGAGTTGGCCCGGCGAGGAATCGAGATACAGGCCGTCGCGCAGAACCACCTGCTGGCGGCTGTAGCCAACGGTATTGACGTTGGCGATGTTGTTGCCCGTGACCTGGATGGCGGACTGGGAGGCGCCCAGGGCCGACTGGCCGATGGACAGCAGGGTGTTGAGGCCGGCCATCTAGAGCCTCCCGCTCAATATCCCCGGAGGCGGCGTGGTCGAGGCCATGCGCCCCCTGGCTCCGTACACGCCCTTTTTGGGCACGAGCTGCTTTTGCAGGTTGTCCAGGCAGCTGCGGGTGACGTCGAAAAGCCCCAGGGCCATGGCGTAGTTCTGCTCGGCCCGCTTGGCGCAGCGCTGTTCGGCCAGGTCAATGGCCCGGTAGAGCCTGGCGGCCTGCTGCGCGGCCTCGGCCGGAAAGCGGCCGATGACGTCGGCCAGGCGCTTGGCCGCCGGGTCCAGGGTCTTGTAGTGGCCATGGAGGCTGACGCGTTCCACGGCCAGCTGGCGCAAAAGCTCCTGGATGGAAAACTCGATGGAAGCCACGGCCTTGGGATCGCGGCTGGACAGGCAGGCAAATTCTTCCTCCAGCAGGTTTCCCAAAAGGGTCACGGCCCGTTCCTGACGCCCGAGGTTGGAAAGTATCCGCGAGATCATGGCGCCTCCACCGATATGCTGTTATCTCAACTGGTTTGCTGCCCGGACTGGACCAGGCCCGCCTTGGCCAGGACCGCTTCGGGGTCCACCGGTGCATCCCCCCGGCGCAGCTCGAAGTGCAGGTGCGGCCCGGTGGAACGCCCGGTACTGCCCACTTCTGCAATTTTCCCGCCAGCCGCCACGGCATCGCCCGCCTGGACGGAAAAGCGGCGCAAGTGCCCGTAAACACTCTTCCATCCGCCCGGATGCTCGATCTCCACCACATTGCCGTAGCCGCCCTTGAAACCGGCAAAAACAACCGTGCCGTCCCAGCAGGCGGAAACCGGATCGCCCTCGGCCGCCGCGATGTCCATGCCGGCATGCCAGGCCTGTCGCCCCTTGAAGGGGTCCGTGCGCCAGCCGAATTCCGAGGTGATGTCCCCCATGACCGGGGCGGCCATGGGCGACGCGGCCTGGCTTGCGGCATCGGACGCGTCATCCAAAGTCTGGGCCGGAGTCTGGACCGCGTTCGCGGGAGCCTGGGCCGGGGCATGGGCCGGGGCCAGGGGAGCGACCGAAGCCTGGGCCGCGCCCGGAAAAATATTCTGGGCCAGGATGGGCCGGGGGGCGGACGCGCCGCGCCCGGCGGGCGCGGGAATATGGTCAAAGGCCAGACCAGAGGCCGGGTGCGCGGCCACGGGCCGGTTGGCCGGCAGCGTATCGCCCGGGGAGGCCTGGTTCTTGCCCTGGCCCAGGACCTTGCCCTTGAGCTGCCGGTACATCATGTCGGCCAGGCCGATGCCGCCGTCGGCGGCCAGCTTGTCGGACATGGCCTTGTCGAACATGGAATAATACTGGTCCTCGTAGCGGCCGTGCAGCAGCCCGTCCTTGGGCACCGTGGCCCGCATCTGGGCGAAAAGCTTGGAGATGAACACCGACTCGAAGCCCTGGCAGGCCTCGCGCAGCTTCTTCTCCTTGGTCTGGCCGCCATTCAGGCTCCGGGTCAGGGCGTCGATGGCCAGCTTCTGCTGGACATCGGCCTGACTGGCGGCCATGGCGGACAGATCGCCCATGCCGTCCGGCAGGCCCATTTAATTGACCTCCAGGTCGGCGTTGAGCGCTCCGGACGTTTGCAGGGTGCGCAGGATGCTGATGAGGTCGCGGGGCGTGGCCCCCAGGGCATTGAGGCCCTCCACCAGCTCCTGCAGGGTGGCTCCCTCGATCATCTTGAGTTTGCGGTTTTCCTCGTTGACCGCGATGTTGGTGTTGGGGGTGACTTCGGTGCGGCCCTGGGAAAACGGCAAGGGCTGGGACACGTCGGGCGTTTCCTGGACCTGAATCTGTAAGTTGCCCTGGGTCACGGCCACGGGTGCAATCTGCACATTTTGCCCGAGCACCACGGTGCCGGTCTTTTCGTCCACCACCACCTTGGCCCGCTGGTCCGGGGTGACCTCGATGTTTTCGATGGAAGCCATGAGCCCCACCAGGTTGCCCTGGTTTTCCGGCGGCACGGCCAGGCGCACGGTGCCGGCGTCCACGGCCGAGGCCATGGCCGTGCCCAGGGTTTCGTTGACGCGCTTGGCCATCCGGGTGGCGGTGGAGAAATCCGGCGTGCGCAACGACAGGCTCAGGTCGCCCTGCTCGTTGAAGGCAAAGGCCACGGGCCGCTCCACATTGGCTCCGCCGGGAATGAGGCCCACGGTGGTGATGTTTTTGGACACCGAGGCCCCGGGGCCCTGGGCCGACACGCCGCCGACCAGAAGCGAGCCCTGGGCGATGGCGTAGATGTTGCCGTCAACGCCCTTGAGCGGCGTGACCAAAAGCACCCCGCCAAGCAGGCTCGAAGCGTCGCCAAGGGACGAGACCGTGACGTCCAGGCGGCTGCCGGGCCTGGCCGAGACCGACATCTGGGCCGTGACCATGACCGCGGCCACGTTTTTGGGCTTGAGCGTGGTCTTGTCCACGCGCACGCCCATCTTGTCGAGCATGTTGAAAATGGACTGGACCGTAAAGGTCGAGCCGTTCTTGTCGCCCGTGCCCGAAAGCCCCACCACCAGGCCGTAGCCCACGAGCTGGTTGTTGCGCATGCCCGAGACCGTGGCGATGTCCTTGATGCGGGCAGCCGGGGCCGGTGGGGCCGAAAAAGCCAGGATTGCGGCGGCCAGGGCCATCCAGGCCAGGGCAGGCGCGGCGCGGCGTGTCTGTGTGGGGTGCATGTCCCTCGCTCCCTCGAAAAATGTCCCTTTAGAAGGGAAACACGTTGTCCAGGACCCGGGTGAGCCAGCCGCTTTTCTGGCGGTCGGCCAGGTCGCCCTCGCCGTAGTACTCGATCTGGCAGTCGGCCAGTTGGGTGGAAGGCACGGTGTTGTCCGGACCCACGTCAATGGGCCGCACCAGGCCCTTGACCACGATGATCTGGTTTTCGTTGTTGACCCGGGTCTGGCGGGCCCCCTCGACCTGCATGACCCCGCCCGGCAGGATGTTGACGATGCGGCAGCCGATGGAGGCCGTGACCGCGGATTCGCGCTTGGTTTCACCCTTGCTCTGGTACTTCTCGGCAATGGAGGCCTGGACCATGGGATCCGTGCCGATGGGGCCCTTCATGCCGAAGGTCGGGCCGCCGAGCTGGCCAGGCAGGTTGCCGGCAAAGGTCTTGCCCCCGAAATAGTTCTGCACGCCCATGTTGATGCTGGAATTCTTGTCGTTTTTGGTCTCGGCCTTGAGGTCGGACTTGGAGGTGTCCACGATGTTGATGGTCAGGATGTCGCCGATGCGCCGGGCCCGGGTGTCGTCAAAAAGAAAGGTGGGTTGGTTCTGGCTGAAGACCGAGCCCGGATTTTCCGCCGGCGGCGGGGCCTTGGCCACGGTGGGGGTGACCTGGGGCATGGGCGAGGCCTGCTTGCTGGCCGGGGCGCATCCGGCCACGGCCAGGCCGGCCAGAACCAGGGGGAGAAGGTGCTTGCGGAACATGGGCGACTCCATGCATGGGCGGCGCTAGCGCACCACCACCGTATTCTTGTCCCGGACCACGCCCACCACGTCGCGGGCGCTCCCCGGGTTTTTCACCGTGATCTTGCCCCCGGCCGCGCCGTCGGTGACGGCCTCGGCCTGAAGCGACAGGCGGATGGACCGGCCCTCGTAGAGCAGGCGCACCTGCTCGCCGCGAAGGATAAGCGGCATGGGCTCCATGTCGTCGGCCATGATCACCTGGCCCTGGCCCACGCCGCGCCGCACGCGCCACTGCTTGTCCCCGGGCTCCCAGACGCGGCCCCGGATGGCGGCCAGATTGCGCCGCTCCAGGATATAGCCGCTCTGTTCGGTCACGGCCCCGTCCCGGGGATTGAGCGGCTTTAGGGCCACCGGCACCCGAGCCCACTGCTCGACCGAGGCCTCGGCCGGCACCTTGCGGATGACCTTGCCCTCAGGGGCGGCCACCACGAACCGGAAAGGCAGCTTGCCCGGACCCACCTCGCCCACTTCCACGGAAACGCCCTCGGCCCGGTCCTCCACGAACAAATGGTCCGGCACATTGACCGACACCAGCTTGGCGTCGCTGCCCAGGGCCTCCACCTTGGGCGTCAAGGCTTCGACGGCCATGGCCCGCAGATCGTCGGCCGAAACGACCCGGCCGCCGCGCATGAGGATCATCTGGTTGGGCAGGGCAAATTCCACGGGCGCGTCGCGCAGGTAATAGCGCAGGCCCTCGTAGAGCTTGCCCGAGGGGATGACCACCTGCCGGCCCACGGTCTCCGGGGAATACCACAGGGGCGTGGCCCCGAGCGTGGCCCAGGCGTCCCGGGGGAACTCGCCCTGGGGCTCGGCGATCTCGTTTAAAAGCACGCGCTCGCCGGCGGCGCAGGCCGCTTCCTTGACGGCCAGCCGCCACAGCCCGGCCCCGGCCGGCCAGGCGGCCCCGAGCAGGGCTGCGGCCAGAGCCACGGCAACGGTCAGGCGGCAAAGATGGCGTTTCATGGCGTCCTCCGAAGCGGCCGGTTTTCCCTGGTGCGGCGTGCGGCGACTTCCTGCATGTTTTTATAGCCCAACAATCCGGAATTAATATCTTTTTACGCCACACTAACGTTTGATGTTGGTGGCGGTCTGGAGCATGCCGTCGGCCGTGGTGATGGTCTTGGAATTGGCCTCGTAGGCGCGCTGGCCCACGATCAGGCCGACCATCTCGTCCACCAGCTCCACGTTGGACATCTCCAGGTAGCCCTGGGCCAGGGTGCCGGCGTTCTGGTCGCCGGGAGTCACTTCCTGGGCGTCGCCCGAGGCCTGGGTGGTGGAATAGAGGTTGCGGCCCTCGGCGGTCAGGCCGGCGTTGTTGATGAAGGTGTAGAGCGGAATGTCCACGGAGCCCAGCTCCTGGCCGTTTTGGTCCAGGCAGGACAGGTGGCCGTTTTCCGTGATGGTGATGTTTTTGGTTTCCTTGGGCACGGTAAAGGCCGGCTGCAGGGGATAGCCGTTGGCCGTGACAATGGTGCCGTCCTGGTTGAGCTTGAACGACCCGGCCCGGGTGTAGAGCTCGCGGCCATTGACGTCGACCTTGAAAAAGCCCTCGCCCTGGATGGCGATATCGAGCTGGTTGCCGGTGTTTTGCATGTCGCCCTGGGTGAAAAACTTGTGCACCGTCGTGGGCTTGACGCCCAGGCCCACCTGCAGGCCGGTGGGCAGGCGGTTGCCGCCCACGGTCTCGGTGCCGGCCACCTGCAGGGTCTGGTACATGAGGTCCTCGAACTCGGCCCGGCTCTTTTTGAAGCCCACGGTGTTCACGTTGGCCAGGTTATGGGACAGGGTGTCGATTTGCAGTTGCATGGCCACCATGCCGGTGGTGGCTGTCCAAAGGGATCGCATCATGGCGGTTGTCCTCCTTTCCTCGGGCGCGGCGCGGGCTAGCGTCCCTTAAAAAATACGATCGTATTTTTTAAGAAAAACAAATTATCTTGGCCTATTGTCTGCATAATTGTCTGCTCGAACCTCAAGGACATGGCATTAGGACTTGTCCGTGCCCATGCGGATGACCTTGGTGTCCATTTCGCTCGAACCCGACATGACCTTCTGGTAGGCCTCGAAGGAGCGCTGGGTCTCGATCATGTTGACCATTTCCTCCACCACCTCGACATTGGGCTTCTCCAGATAGCCCTGGGCCACCTCGGTTTGCCCGGCTTCCAGGGGGCCTTCCTGGACCGGCTGGCCGTTTTGGCCCATGTAGAGGTTGGAACCGTATTTCTGCAGGGCCTGGGGGTTTTGCACGGCCACCACGTCGACCTGACCCACCTGGGCTCCGTCCACGTAGATCGCGCCCGAGCCGTCCACGGAAAGGGACTTTCCGGACGGAACCTCGATGGGGCCGCCGTTGCCCAGCACCGTATAGTTCTGGTCCGTGACCAACTGGCCCTCGGCCGAACGGTGAAACGCGCCGTTGCGGGTGTAATAGGTGGTGCCGCCGGAGGTGACCTTGAAAAAGCCCGGCCCCTGGATGGCCAGGTCCAGGGGGTTGCCGGTGAGCGTAAGCGCCCCCTGGGAAAAATCGATCCGCTGCTCGGCCAGGCGGGGCTTGGCAATGAGGTTGGCCCTGGGCAAAAGCTCCTTTTCCCGGATATCGCCCCGGGGATCGACATGGTAGTCGTGGGCCATGCGCAGGTAGGTGTCCTCGAAGGACACCCGGTCGCGCTTGTAGCCGGTGGTGTTGACGTTCGCCAAATTATTGGCAGAGAGATTGAGCCGCATTTCCGTGGACAAGGCCCCGAAAATCGCGCTGTACATGCTCATTTCCATGGAAGCGGTCCTCCTCGAAACCCCAGGCTTGCAACATCCAGGCCACGGCTTTGGTCCATTCTTGCCGGCCAGCCGGCCTCGACGCCGGGCAGCCATATCCTTATAAGGCGGGGCATCCGAGTCCGACGACCACGGAGGTGGCAATGGATTGGCGACGCGTCCTGGAAATGGCCGTGCCCCTGTTTCTGATCATGGACCCCATGGGCAACCTGCCGGCCTGCCTGGCCCTTTTGCGCGGCCTGCCTCCGGCCCGGCAAAAGGCCATCCTGCTGCGCGAGCTGGTGGTGGCCCTGGTGGTGGTCATGGGCTTTTGCCTGGCCGGCGACGCCCTGCTCGCCTTTCTGGACATCCGCCAATCCACCTTGCGCCTGGCCGGCGGCACGATTCTCTTCATCATCTCCCTGCGCATGGTCTATCCCGAGGCCATTTCCCACGAGTCCACGGGCGATGCCGAGCCGTTTCTCGTGCCCATTGCCGTGCCCCTGGTGGCCGGACCGTCCCTGCTTTCGGCGGCCATGCTCTACGCCCGCCGCGAGCCGCACCTGCCGCCGGTGCTGGTGGCCCTGCTTCTGGCCTGGGCCGGCAGCGCGGCCATCATGCTGTCCGGGCCGAGCTTGAGTCGCTGGCTCGGCGAGCGGGGGCTTCGGGCCATGGAGCGGCTCATGGGGTTGGTGCTGATCCTGGTGGCCGTACAGATGCTGGAGGACGGGGTGACGCTGTACCTGACCGACCGTCCGTTGCGCTGAGGCGCCACGGCCGGCAACGCGGCGCTTTTCTCCTGCCATGCCGGGCCGAACACTTGACATATTCGGCCCAGGTGGTATTTCTTTCCATTCGAGCGGGCGTAGCTCAGCTGGTAGAGTACAAGCTTCCCAAGCTTGGTGTCGCGAGTTCGATCCTCGTCGCCCGCTCCAAACCTGAGTCTCCACAGCCAAACGGCTGTCGCGACGAGGTGGGCCTGACGATCGGTCCACCTTTTTTTTGCTGACAAAGGACACCATGCACGAAACGAGCGCCGTATCCGAAAAAGTCCGAGAACTGATCGCTCCGTACCTGGCCACCCTGGGCCTGGCGCTTTGGGGCGTGGAGCTGGCCGCGGCGGGCCGGCGCCAGGTGGTGCGCCTTTTTATCGACATCACTCCCGAAGCCGCCCGTCTTACGGGCCGCACCGGCGTGACCGTGGACGAATGCGCCTCGGTCAGCCGCCACTTAAGCGCCCTGCTCGACGTGGAAGACATCTTCCACGGCCCCTACGTCCTGGAAGTGTCCTCGCCGGGCCTTGGCCGGCGCTTTTTCGCCCCCGAGCAACTGCCCCCCTACGTGGGCCGGGAAATCGAGGCCAAGCTCACCGTGCCCCGGGACGGCCGCAAGCGCTTCCGGGGCATCCTCGCGGCCGTGTCCGGCACCCTCGTGACCATGACCGTGGACCCGGGACCCCAGGCCTTCACGCTTGCGTTCGATTTCGACGAGGCGGATAAAATCCGGCTCATCCACGCCTTTGACGCCATTTCCGAAGGAGGGTCCGGCGACAGCGGCGCGTCCCCGGAACCTCGGAGGTAACCCCATGACGGAACTGAAAAAAGCCATCGATCAGATCAGCAAGGACCGGGGCATAGACCGCGACCTGCTCATCGATACCCTGGAAGAGGCCGTACGTTCGTCGGTCATCCGCAAGTACGGCGAGAACCTGGACGTCGAAGTCAGCTACAACGACGAACAGGGCGAGATCGAGGTGTACCAGTTCAAGGTCGTGGTGGAAGACGACGATGTGGCCGATTCGGCGGTGGAAATCGCCCTGGCCGACGCCCGGGCCATTGACCCCAACGTGGCCCTGGAAGACGAGATGGGGTTCAAGCTGGCCGTGGAAGACCTGGGCCGCATCGCCGCCCAGTCGGCCAAGCAGGTGATCATCCAGCGCATGCGCGACGCCGAGCAGGAAATCATCTACGAGGAATACAAGGACCGCAAGGGCGAAATCATTTCCGGCATCATCCAGCGCCGCGACCGGGCCGGCTGGATCATCAACCTCGGCCGCACCGAGGCGCTTTTGCCCAAGGAAGAGCAGATTCCCCGCGAGCGCTACAAGCGCGGCGACCGGGTCCAGGCCTACATCATCGAAGTCCTGCCTTCCGGCCGCGGTCCCCAGATCATCGTGTCGCGCACCCACGCCGACTACATGAAGGCCCTTTTCGCCCGCGAGGTGCCGGAAGTGTCCGACGGCACGGTGAAGATCGTGGGCGTGGCCCGCGATCCCGGCTCCCGGGCCAAGGTGGCCGTGGTCTCCAAGGACCGGGACGTGGACCCGGTGGGCGCCTGCGTGGGCATCCGGGGCTCGCGCATCCAGAACATCGTCCAGGAGCTGCGCGGCGAGCGCATCGACATCGTGGTCTGGAACCCGGAAATCGCCACCTACGCCGCCAATGCCCTGTCCCCGGCCCGGGTCACCCGCATCTCCGTGGACGAGGACGAAAAAGCCCTGGAAGTGGTGGTCAGCGACGACCAGCTCAACCTGGCCATCGGACGCAAAGGCCAGAACGTCAAGCTGGCGGCCAAGCTTTTGGGCTGGAAGATCGACATCTTCACCGAATCCCGCTTCCGCGAAGTCAATGCCTCCAAGAAGTTCCTGGAGCAGTTGGCCAGCGTGGCCGAGATTCCGGTGGAAAACATCCTGGCCGCCGGGTTCGAGTCCATGGAGCAGCTGGCCGGCGCTCCGGACGAGGCCATTGACGCCATTGCCGGCATGACGCCGTCCAAGCGCAACGACCTGCGCGCAGCCCTCAAGCTCATGGGGGCCACGGCGGCCCCGGCCGAGGAAGCCGCCGCAACCGAAGCGGAGACGGCCGCCGCGCCGGACCAGGAGCCGGATACGACTCGATGAAGCACGACGATACTTTGAACCGTCCCGCCGCGCCCATGCGCATGTGCGTGATCTGCCGGGGCCGCTTTCCCAAAAGCGAACTGGCCCGGCACGTGGCCGCGCCCGGCGCGGTGGAACTTGTGCCCGATCCCCGGGCCGACAAGCCCGGACGGGGGCACTATCTCTGCGCCAACCCCGCATGCGCCGAGAAATTTTCGAAATACTCCGGACGGCCCAGGCGCCGGAGGGGGGGTCAAGGTGAATAAGATCAAAATCAAAGACATTACCAAAGATCTCGGCGTAAGCAACAAGGACATCCTGCATATCCTGCGCGAGCTCGGCATCCAGGTCAAAAGCCACATGGGCACCCTGACCGACGAGGAAGCCGCCCAGGTGCGCAACCACGTCCGCCAGGGCCAGACCAGCCGCACCCAGGTCATCGACACCGAAGTGCAGCCCGGAGTCATCGTCCGCCGCCGCAAGGTCTCCCAGGCCCCCCAGGCCCCTGTTTCCGAAGCGCCCGCTGCGCCCGTGGCAACCGAAGCCCCGGCCGCGCCCCCCGCTCCCGAGGCCCCCGAGGAGCCTGTCGCGCCTGCCGTGCCTGAAGCCGCCGAGGCTCCGGAAGCGCCTGAAGCCTTCACCGCCGCCGAGGCCGCCGCTCCCGAGGCCCCCGAAGCTCCGGAAGTCGTGGCCGAGACGCCGGCTGCTCCGGCCGCGCCCCAGGCCCGCAGGCCCGAAGCCCGGGCCACGGCCCGCATCGTCGTGCCGGTGGCCAAGGAGCCCGAAGCCCCCAAGGCTCCGGCCGCGCCTGAGGTTGCGGCCGCGCCCCCCGCTTCCGAAGTCCCCCAGGCGGGAGAGCCCGTGGAAGCCGCGCCGGTCGAGGAAGCCCAGCCTCGGGAAGAAGCCGAGGGCATGGCCCCGGAACCGACGGCGCAATTCGAGGCTCCGGCCGACGCCGAGGAAGCCCCGGCCGGCGAGACGGCCGAGGCCCCCCAGGAGCCTGAAGCCGCTGCGACCGGGGCTGAGGCCGCCGAAGGCGCGGAAACCGCGGCCGAGGCGGACCGGCGGCGCAAGAAGCCCCGGCGGCCCGAGCCCACCACGCCCAAGGTGCGCATCATTTCCATGCCCGAGCCCAAAAAGGAGCCCGCGCCCGAGGCCCGTCGGCCGGCGGCCGAGGCCCCGCGCCCGGGCGGACGCCCGGCTCCGGGCGGGCCGCGCTTCGCGCCCTCCGGTCCCGGCGGCCCTGGCGGCCCGGCCGGGCCGCGTCCGGCCGGACGGCCGGTGCCCGGCATGGTGCCGCCCACGACCGAGGATGCCTCGAAAAAGCGCAAGAAAGACCGCCGCGTGGTGGAATTCACGCCCCAGAGCGCCGAAGAGGAAGCCCGCCGCAAGGGCGGCCTGGGCGCCGGCAAGGGCGGCAAGAAAAAGGTGGGCGATATCCAGGACCGCACCGGCGGCCGGGGCGGCGGCAAGTTCAAGCGCAAGAAATCCCGCGAGGACTTCCTCCCCACCAAGATCGACGCCGGAGCCCAGACCATGAAGGCCGCCAAGCGCAAGATCCGCATGGAAGAGACCATCCGGGTCTCGGATCTGGCCAAGCAGATGGGGGCCAAATCCCAGGACCTCATCAAGGTCCTGCTGGGACTCGGCGCGCTGGTCACCATCAACCAGTCCCTGGATGTGGAGACCGCCACCCTGGCCGCGGCCGAATTCGGCTTTGAGGTGGAAAAGTTCGGTTTTGCCGAGGAAGACTACCTGGTGGCCGCCGAGGCGGACAAGCCCGAGGACCTCAAACCCAGGCCGCCCGTGGTCACCATCATGGGCCACGTCGACCACGGCAAGACGTCGCTCCTGGACGCCATCCGGGCCTCCAACGTGGTGTCCGCCGAGGCCGGCGGCATCACCCAGCACATCGGCGCCTACCACGTCACCACGGACCGGGGCGACATCGTGTTCCTAGACACCCCGGGCCACGAAGCCTTCACCGCCATGCGCGCCCGAGGCGCCCAGGTCACGGACATCGTGGTCCTGGTGGTGGCTGCCGACGACGGCGTCATGGACCAGACCCGCGAGGCCGTAAACCACTCCCGGGCCGCCGGCGTGCCCATCGTGGTGGCCGTCAACAAGATCGACAAACCCGACGCCAACCCGGACCGGGTCAAGCGGGAATTGGGCGAGCTGGGACTCGTGCCCGAGGACTGGGGCGGAGAAACCATTTTCGCCAATGTCTCGGCCAAGCAGAAGATCGGCCTGGACGAGCTCTTGGAAATGATCCTGCTCCAGGCCGAGGTCTTGCAGCTCACGGCCAACCCGGACAAGCGCGCCCGGGGCCACATCGTGGAAGCCCGCCTGGACAAGGGCCGGGGCCCGGTGGCCACGGTGCTCATCCAGGAAGGCACCCTGCACCAGGGCGACGCCTTTGTGTGCGGCGTCTTCTCCGGCCGCGTGCGGGCCATGTTCGACGACCAGGGCCGCAAGATCAAGGAAGCCGGGCCGGCCATTCCGGTGGAGGTCCAGGGCTTTGAGGGCGTGCCCGAGGCCGGCGACGAGTTCGTGGGCGTGGAGGACGAAAAGGTCGCCCGCCGCATTGCCGACGCCCGGGCCACCAAGCAGCGGGAACGGGAACTGGGCAAGGCGTCCAAGGTCACCCTGGAAACCTTCCTGGCCAGCAAGCCCGAGGCCGAGGCCCAGACCCTCAATCTGGTGCTCAAGGCCGACGTGCAGGGCTCCCTGGAGGCCATTGCCGATGCCCTCAACAAGCTGTCCACGGACAAGGTCAAGGTCAGCATCATCCATGCCGGGGCCGGAGCCATCACCGAATCCGACATCCTGCTCGCCTCGGCGTCTCAGGCCATCATCATCGGCTTCAACGTGCGCCCGACCATCAAGGTCAAGGAGATGGCCGAGCGCGAGAGCGTTGACATCCGGTTCTACGACATCATCTACAAGCTCGTGGGCGAGATCAAGGACGCCATGTCCGGCATGCTCGCCCCGGTCATCCGGGAGCAGTACCTGGGCCAGGCCGAGGTGCGCGACACCTTCAGCGTGCCCAAGGTCGGCACTGTGGCCGGCTGCGGCGTGCTGGACGGCAAGCTCACCCGAAACGCCGGCGTGCGGCTGCTGCGTGACGGCGTGGTGGTCTACACCGGCAAGCTGACGTCGCTGCGGCGCTTCAAGGATGACGTCAAGGAAGTGACCAAGGGTTACGAATGCGGCGTGGGCCTGGAAAACTTCAACGACATCAAGGTCGGCGACGTGATCGAGGCCTTTGAGTCCGTGGAAGAAAAGGCCACGCTCTAGCCCTGCGAACACGGGGAGGCGGCGACGTTCCCGGCCGCCTCCCCTCCCCGAACCGGGGAAGGCACACCATGGTTGTCGGCGTCTTGACGCTCCAATTCACCCTTCACGGCAACGATTCCCTCAAGGGCAAGCGGCGGGTGGCCCAAAGCCTCAAGCACAAACTGCGCAACAAGTTCAATGTGGCCACCTCCGAGGTGGCCCACCACGATTCCTGGGACACGTTGGTGCTGGCCGCGGTGACGGTTTCCCCGGACGCTCCCCATGCCCGGGGCTTGCTGCAAAAGGCGCTGAATATGGTGGTGGCCGCATCCGAAGCCGAGCTTGTTTACGACGACATCGAGATCATAACGCTTTGAGAAAACGGATGACAGCATGAAGCGCACGGCATCGCGGCGTTCCGAGCGTCTGGCCGACCAGATCGCCCGGGAAATGGCCATTGCCCTGGAACAGGACATGGGAGACCCCCGCCTGGAACTGGTGACCATAAGCGGTGTGGCCCTAAACGCCGACCTGTCCGTGGCCAAGGTGTACTACACCTTAAGCGGCGACGAGGCCCGGCTGGCCGCCGCGGCCAAGGCCCTGGAGCAGGCCAAGGGGCACCTGCGCACCCTTCTGGGCCAGCGGCTTCGCATCAAGTTCGTGCCGGAGCTGCGTTTTACCCGCGACACCTTCCTGGAGGACATGGTCTATGGACGACCCGAGGCGTGAAATCGTCCGCCGCATCCAGGAAGGCGCCACCTTCGTGGTGGCCGCCCATGCCGCGCCGGACGGCGACGCCCTGGAGGCCCGGGCACTGCGGGCGTGCCTGCCCGACGTGCCGGTGACGGCCCCCAAAAGCTTCCTGGGC
>CAZBER010000008.1:44989-80421 GCA_964490985.1 uncultured Desulfovibrionaceae bacterium
GGCGACGCCCTGGGGGCCACGGCCGCCATGGGCTATATCCTCGAAGCCCTGGGCAAGGCCTTTGTGCTCTTAAACGACTCGCCCGTGCCGCCCCAGTACGGCTGGCTCCCCTTGCCCGCGCCCCTGCTCGAACGCCCAAACGGCGCGCCCTACGACCTGGCCCTGGTCCTGGACTGCGGCGACGTCGATCGCCTGGGCTCCCTCAAGGACGTCCTGGACCCGGCCCGCATGGCCGTCATCGACCATCACCTCGGCAATCCGGGCTTTGGGGCCGTCAACTGGGTGGACCCCAAGCGCTGCGCCACGGGCGAAATGGTGGCCCTTCTGGCCCGGGACCTGGGCGTGCCCCTGGCCGGCCCCCTGGCCGTGGCCGTGTACACGGCCATTGCCACGGATACCGGCTTTTTCAGCTTCGGCGGCACCACGGCCGAATGCATGGACATCGGCGCCGAGCTTATCCGGGGCGGCCTGGACGTGGGCACCGTGGGCGCGCACATCAAAAACCAGTGGACCATGGGCCGCATCCGGCTGTGGTCCGAGGTCTTGGCCCATCTTTCCCTGCGCCATCATGGACAGGTCGGGTGCATCAGGGTATCCTTGGACATGTTTGCCCGCACGGGCACGTCCGCCGAGGACTGCGAAGGGCTTATCAACAACGCCCTGCGCGTGCGCGGGGTGCGGGCGGCCGTGCTGGTCCGGGAAGTGCCCGAGGGCGGGGTCAAGTTTTCCCTGCGCTCCGTGGGCGCGGTGAACATCCAGGCCGTGGCCGCCGCGTTCGGCGGCGGCGGGCACAAGAACGCGGCCGGCGGCCGCCTGGCCCTGCCCCTGGAAGCGGCCGCAGACGTCCTGGCCGAGGCCGTGGCCAAGGCCGTGGAGGCGGCCAGTGCCTAAATTTTCCCTGCCCCAGCTCCACGGCGTGCTGGTGCTGGACAAGCCCCAGGGCCCCACGTCGGCGGCCTGCCTGGCGGCCATCAAACGGCTTGGCCAAAAAAAGATCGGCCATGCCGGGACGCTCGACCCCATGGCCACGGGCGTGCTGGTGGTGCTTCTGGGCGAGGCCACCAAGATCGCCCCCTATGTCATGGACGGGGAAAAGGCCTACCGCGGGGAGCTTCGCCTGGGCCAGGCCACGGACACCTATGACAGCCAGGGGACGGTCACGGCCGAGGCTCCCTGGGACCACGTCGCCCCCGAAGCCGTGGCCGCAGCCATTGCCGCCTGGCGGAAGCTGACCAGCCAGGAAGTGCCGCCCTATTCGGCGGCCAAGCACCAGGGCCGGCCCCTGTACGAACTGGCCCGCAAGGGCCTGGCCGCTCCGGTGAAGGAAAAGGAAATTTCGGTTTTCGACGCGCAGGCCATACGTATCGACCTGCCGTCGGCAACATTCCGGGTCCGGGTATCCGCCGGCGTCTACATACGCTCCCTGGTCCACAGCCTGGGGAAGCGACTGGGATGCGGCGCCGTCATGACCGCCCTGACCCGTGAAGCGAGCCGTCCCTTCGATCTGGCGGGGGCGCACGGCCTGGACGACATCCTGGCCGCCCCGGAAACGCTGCCCGAGCGGATCATTCCGCTTGCGGCGGCCCTGCCCGACTGGCCCGTGCTGGCCCTTGCCCCGGACCAGGCCGCCCTGGTCCGCCAGGGCGTGCGGCTGCCGGCCGACCGGCAGACTGCTCCGGGAACCTGCGCCCTGCTTGCGGACGAAAACGGCCGGCCCCTGGCTCTGGCCCGGGCCGCCGCCACGGACGGCCATCTGCGGTGGGCC
Source organism: uncultured Desulfovibrionaceae bacterium (assembly GCA_964490985.1). Lineage (GTDB taxonomy): Bacteria > Desulfobacterota > Desulfovibrionia > Desulfovibrionales > Desulfovibrionaceae > Solidesulfovibrio. Next base: position 46,755 of record CAZBER010000008.1, read on the forward strand.
ATTTTGCGCGGTCTTTTCGGCGACCCGCAACCGGCCCGGCGCGGCGGCGCATCCGCCCCCGCGCGACTCCAAACCCCCAACCATGGAGGATAACGCTGTGGTTATGACCGCCGAAGACAAGGCCCAGGTCATCGAGGAACACAAGAAGCACGACGGCGACACCGGCTCCCCCGAGGTGCAGGTCGCCCTGCTGACGGCGCGCATCAACTACCTGACCGGACACTTCAAGTCCCATCCCAAGGATTTCCATTCCCGGACGGGGCTTTTAAAGCTCGTGGGTCAGCGCCGTAAACTTTTAAACTACCTGAAGAAGAAGGACGTGCAGCGCTATCGCGACATCATCGCGAAGTTAAGCCTTCGCAAGTAGTCGCTTGACAAAGGGGCCCGGTTCGCCGGGCCCCGCCTTCCCGGCCATGCATTATGCGCGCCCGTCTTCGGGACCTTTCGTCCCGGCGACCGTCGCGCCTGCTGCATGACGGGAGGGCCGGCCTCTTGCAATCTGCCGCTCCCCCTTTTTCGCGAGGTGCACATGACAATGCAATTTGATCCCACTCGACTCGAAACCACCATTGACGGCAAAACCATCATCCTGGAAACCGGCCGCCTGGCCAACCAGGCTGACGGCGCCGTATGGATCCAGTGCGGCGGCACCGTGGTCCTGGTCACGGCCTGCACCCAGGCCCTGGCCGAGGAAAAAGGCTTTTTCCCCCTGGTGGTGGACTACCAGGAAATGTCCTATGCCGCCGGACGCATTCCGGGCTCGTATTTCCGCCGCGAAATCGGCCGGCCCTCCGAGCGCGAGGTGCTGGTGTGCCGCCTGATCGACCGCCCCTGCCGGCCGCTTTTCCCCAAGGGCTTTCGCGACGAGGTCCAGATCATCGCCACGGTGCTGTCGGCCGACGGCCAGGTCGATCCCGACGTCTTGGCCCTGACCGCCGCTTCCACGGCCCTGCACATCTCCAAGATCCCGTTCGAGGGCCCCATTGCCGGCGGCCGGGTGGGCTATGTGGACGGCCAGTTCGTGCTCAACCCCACGGTGCCGGTCATTAGCGGCGAAAGCACCCTGAACCTGGTGTTCGCCGCTTCCCGCGACGCCGTGGTCATGGTGGAAGGCGGCGGTCGCTTCGTGTCCGAGGACCTGCTGGCCGACGCCCTGGAATGGGGCCACAAGCAGATCCTGCCCCTGCTCGACCTGCAGGAGCAGATGCGCGAGAAGGCCGGCAAGCAAAAGATCGCCTTCACCCCGCCCTCGCCCATTGCCGAACTGGAGGCCAAGGTCCGCGAAGTGGCCGAGGCGGACCTTACGGCCGCCTTTGCCATCAAGGACAAGCTGCCCCGCCGCGAGGCCCGGCGCGCGGTCAAGCAAAACGTCATGGCCGCCGTGGTCGAGGCCTTTCCGGATGCGCCCCTGTACAAGATGAAGGCCGGGGAAATCCTGGAGTCCATGGAGAAAAAGCTCCTGCGCAAGCTCATCAAGGAAACCGGCATCCGCCTGGACGGCCGCGACACCAAGAGCGTGCGCCCCATCGGCATCGAAGTGGGCGTGCTGCCGCGCACCCACGGTTCGTCCCTGTTCGCCCGGGGCGAAACCAAGGCCCTGTGCGTGGCCACGCTGGGCTCCACGGGCGATGAGCAAAAAATCGAGACCCTAAGCGGCGAGACCTCCAAGCGCTTCATGCTCCACTACAACTTCCCGCCCTATTGCGTGGGCGAGGTCAAGATGCTGCGCGGCCCGTCGCGCCGGGAAATCGGCCACGGCGCTTTGGCCGAGCGCTCCATCCTGCCGGTTTTGCCCAGCGCCGAGGAATTCCCCTTCACCATGCGCATCGTGTCCCAGGTCATGGAGTCCAACGGCTCCTCGTCCATGGCCTCGGTGTGCGGCGCGTCCCTGGCGCTTATGGACGCCGGCGTGCCCGTCAAGGAGCCTGTGGCCGGCATTGCCATGGGGCTTATCAAGGAAGAGGACTCGTTTACGGTCCTGACCGACATCCTGGGCGACGAAGACGCCATGGGCGACATGGACTTCAAGGTGGCCGGCACGGCCGACGGCGTCACCGGCATCCAGATGGACATCAAGGTCACGGGCATTCCCCAGGCGGTCATGCGCCAAGCCCTGTACCAGGCCCGGGAGGCGCGGCTGCACATCCTTGGCCGCATGGCCGAGGTGCTGTCCGCCCCGCGTCCGGAACTCTCGCCCCTGGCCCCGCAACTGGCCGTGGTCATGATCAACCCGGAAAAGATCCGCGAAGTGATCGGCCCCGGCGGCAAGAACATCAAGGCCATCACGGCCGAGACCGGAGCCTCCATCGACATCGAGGATTCGGGCAAGATCTCCATCTTCGCCCCCACCCTGGAGTCCCTGGAAAAGGCCCGGGAGCGCGTCCAGTATTATGACCAGAAGGCCGACGTGGGGGCCAACTACAAGGGCAAGGTCAAAAAGATCATCGACTGCGGCGTGATCGTGGAGATTCTGCCGGGCCTGGAAGGCCTGGTCCACGTATCCCAGCTCGACACCGAGCGGGTGGCCAGCCCCTTTGACGTGGTGCAGCTCGGCCAGGACCTGGAAGTCAAGGTCCTGGAAGTGGAGCCCACGGGCCGCATCCGGCTGTCGCGCAAGGCCGTCATCAACGAGGAAAAGGGCATTGCCTACGATCCGGCCGACTATGCCAAGACCGGCGGAGGCGGCGGCCGCGACCGTCGGCCCGGCGGCGACCGGGGCGGGCGCGGCGGGGATCGTCGCGGCTTTGACCGCGACCGGGGCGACCGTGGCGGCGACCGGGGTGGTCGCGGCGGCGACCGTGGTGGCGACCGAGGCGGACGCGGCGGCGACCGGGACCGCGACTAATTGATCAAACAGAGGGAACCGCTTCGAGGCGGGTTCCCGCTGCACTGAAAAAGGCCTCGCGCCAGGACCGAAGGGTCAGGCGCGAGGCCTTTTGTCTTTCCCGCCCTCTCGGAGCCGGCTTGCCCTGGGAAAGCGTTTACCCGGGATACGAAAGGCGCTATCTGGGCCTCATGGAGGACGCGCCATGACGACCGTCTTGGACGCCCTGGCCGGGGAACGGCTGGCCGCGTTTTGCCGCAAGCATCACATCCGCAAGCTGTCCCTTTTCGGTTCCGCCCTGCGCGACGATTTCGGGCCGGAAAGCGATGTGGACGTGCTGGTGGAATTCGAGGAGGGGCATACGCCGGGCCTGCGTTTTTTCGCCATGCAGCGGGAGCTGTCCGAACTCCTCGGCCGTCCCGTGGACCTTAATACCCCCGCCTGCCTGCCGCCCGATTTCCGGGACCAGGTCCAGGCCGAGGCCGCTGTCCGCTATGTCGCGGCATGATCCAGCCGTGGCCTTGCGGCATATGCTCGCATACGCCGAGGAAGCTATCGCCTTGGTCCAGAGCCGGACACGTCGCGATCTGGATACGAATCGGCTGTTCAGCCTTGCCCTCACGCGGCTTTTGGAAATTATCGGCGAAGCGGCCTCCCGCGTTCCCCTCAATGTTCGAGATCGTTATCCCGACATTCCGTGGCGAGACGTCATTGATTGCCGCAATCGACTGATCCACGGCTATGATCTCCTTGATCTCGATATCCTATGGACCATTGCCAATCGAGACTTACCTCGTCTCGTCGCGGCATTGCGCCATTCCCCCAGCCAAACTGATACACTGCCATCCTCTTAAAGAAAGGCCGTACACTGGAATCGAATCACCTCGAAGCTACAGCCATAAACAACAACGGCCCGGAGGCTTCCGCCTCCGGGCCGTTTCATTTTCATCTGCCCCAGCCCTACCAGGCCGGGTTGCTGACCGGCACCACAAAGGTCTGCATCTGGTTGTCCACCCGCATCACCACGCGCAGGGAGTGGATGCCAAGCGTGGCCGGGAAGTACAGGTAGCCCGGCACCATGCCCATGGGCGCGATGGGCGAGGGCTGCCAGGCGTAGGTGGCCATTTCCTGGTACAGGGCGCTGCGGTACTGCTCCAGGGACGGATGCTGGGCCGCGGCCGCGCCGCCAAGCGCGCCCACGCCGGCGCCGATCAGCGCCCCGGGGCCGGCTCCCCAGCCATGGTTGAAGCCCGAGCCGATCAGCGCGCCCAGGCCCGCGCCCACGGCCGCGCCGGTCAGGCCGCCGACCACGGCCGCCTCGGCGCTTTTCTGATAGGCCGTGGAGGCGAACACCACCTCGGCCGCCTGGGGCACGTCGTACGGCGGATATTCCGCGCCGCCCGCGCCGATGCCCCGACATTCCTGGGGATAGATCACGGGATAGCGGCCCGAACGGTTCTTGACGAGCAGCAGCACCGGCATCAGCCCGGCTTCATAGTAATTCAGGCCTTGCCCCTGCCAGGAGTAGCGCACCGCCCCGATGTCCCACTCGGCCGTGTGCACGGCTCCGGGCAAGGTCGCGGGATCCACGACGTTGGAAATCTGGGGCCGCGGCGGCGTGTAGACCGCGCAGGCGGCGACGACGAGGGACAGGGCCAGGGCCAGCAGGGTCTTGCCGGCAGTGGCGCGGGCGGCAAAGCGTTTCATACGACCTCCCCGGAAGTTTTGCCCTTCCGGCCGGGCTGCCGGAAGGATTCGGGTTTTACCGACAGAATTTGACGGAGTCCATAATCCGGCGCGAAATGGTCCGGGTCGCGGCAAAATTCGATGCTGCCGGCGGTCATGGCAGGGATGGAAACAGGGTGACTGCCTTGCCGACAGGCGGCTTCCAGACGCCGCAGGCCACAGTGGCGGCAACAGGGAAACCCAGGCGTCACCTCCTGGCGGGTCGGGGGTCGGACCATCAGCGCACCAGCACGCCGGCATAGCCCACCACCTGGCGGTAGTCGCCGCTGGCGTCGCCCGAGGTGGCGTAATCGGCCAGAACCGCTTCCCGCGCCCCCAGGGCCTTGGCCAGATGGAGCCCCAGAACCATGGGCAGCACGCCGCACATGGTGATGCCGTGGTGGCTTACGGTCTCGTAGAGTCCCTCGGGGTCCAGGGCCAGGGCCTTGTCCAAGGCCAGGGCGTCCTGGCGCTTGGCGGTTTCATGGGGAATGTAATGGCTCATGTCCGAGCTGACCACAATGGATACAGGCTCGGGCCGGGCCCGGACGACCGCGGCCATGGTCGCGGCCACTTCGCGCAAGACCGTCTGGTCGGGTTCGGCCACGGCAATGGGCACGATGCGGCAGTCGGGATTTTGCACGCACAAAAACGGCAACAGCACTTCCAGGGAATGCTCGCCCAGATGGGCCGAAACATCGGGCGAAAGCCTGGGTTCGGCAGCCAAAAGCGCTCCGGCCAGCCCGTCGTCCACCGGAACCTGCCAGCCCGGCACGCTCCAGGCCCCCTGGGGCCACAAGGCCAGCCGCCGGCCACGGCCGGTGTGGTTGGGGCCCAAAAGGATCAGGGTATCGGCCAGATTGGCCAGGGCCAGGGTCTTGCCGGCCACGGAGCCGGAATAGACATAGCCGGCATGGGGAACCATGGCCAAAAGCGTAGGCGCGTCGGACTCGGACCGGACCTCGGCCATGAGCGCCTCGACCTCCCGGCGCAGGGCCTGGGGTTCGCCGGGATAGAACTGGCCGGCCACCACGGGCTGCCGGGTCATGGAGTGGGGAGACGGTGTCTGGGGCATGAATGCCTCCTTGCCCAAGTACGCCCGGTTGCGGGCGAAGGGGCGGCATCCAATGCTTACTCTGGTTTTAACCGCGTTGACAAGGGCGGCGGCGCTTTGGCTATCTGGCCTGGGTCAGGGCGTTGAGGCTTTTTTGCAGGCCGCTGGCCGCCAGGTCCGAGGCGGCCATCTTGCCGTACAGGGAATCCGGGGCGGCGTCGCGCATGGCCGTAAGCGTCTTGCGCCAATTGTCCGTATCGCCCATGGCCCGGTAGACGGCGGCCATGCGGAACCGGTTCCTGGCCCAGTCGGCATCGCCTTCCCGGGTCATGGCCGCATATTCCTCGGCCCACTTGAGGGCCTGGGGATACTGGCCCAGGCCCTGGGCCGCCTCCACCAGGATATTGAGCGCTCCCTTGAGCTTGTCCGGGTCCTTGCCCGTTTCCCGGAACATGACCGCGGCCTCGCCGGCATAGAGCTCCGCCTTTTCCAGCTCCTTTTTGGCCATGGACTCCTTGGCCATGTAGTACATGGCAAAGCAGCGCTTGCCCGCCTCCAGGGCCTGGTCTCCGGCCAGCCTGACCCACATCTGCCGGCTGCGGTCCGTGTCGCCCAGGTTCTCCAGGGCCTCGGCCACGGAAAACTCCAGGTTGCGGCGCTGGGTCGGACCGAAACGCCAGCCCTGGACCTTGCGGGCCAGGTCCACGACGTCGTTCCAGGAACGCTCGTTCCGGTAGATGGACAGGGCCAGCATGAGGGCCATGTTGCCGTTGTCGCTCTCCTTGGGGCCGATAAAAGGCAGGGCCTCGGCCAGGGCGCTTTTGGCATCGCCCGTGCGCAGCAAGGACAAGGCCAGGCCCAGCCGGGTCTGGTCCGACAGCTTGTCGCGGTTGGCCGCCAGGACCGGGTTGTTCCGCCAGGCTTCGACCAGACGGTCGTAGTCCTTGTGGGCCAAAAGGTCTGTGGCCATTTTTTCAAAGGCCGTGATGGCCACTTCCTTGGCCTTGGGCGTCAGCTCGTTTTGGGGGTAGCGCTCCAGGAACCGGGCCGCCTCCTTGAGGCTGTCGGGATAGTTTTCCCGGTACAGCAGCCACATGGCCAGCTTGATCTGGGCCAGGGGGGCCAGGGGGCTGTCCGGATGGTTGCGGATGATGTCGTTGTAGATGTCCTCGGGGCTGCCGTAGGGGGGCTTGTCGAAAAGCGAGAACATCTCGGTGATGGTGGGCTGGTCGTGCACGCCCTCCTCGGCCAGACGCATCTTGGCGATGAGCCCACCCTCGGAATCGGGATAGTCCTTGACGGCCATGTTGTAGAAGTCCACGGCCGCCGGCTTGTTGTCGAGCTTGGCATAGATGTCGCCCAGCCGGGCCAGGACCAGGTCCGTGTCTTTGGCCTTGGGTTCGATGTTGTAAAACATCAGGTAGTCGTCCCGGGCCTTTTTGATGTCCCCGTTCTTGTAGGCAATGTCGCCGGCAATGCACAGGATCGGGGGGAATTCCACATAATAGCGCGGCCAGCGCTTGTCGATGTAGTCCGCAATCTGGGCCGCTTCCTTGTACCGGCCCAGCCGCACCAGGGTCTTGGCCAGGCCCATGGCCCCCTCGCGCACGTATTTGCTCTCCGGGAAATTCTCGATCAGGCTCTGGTATTCGTCGGCCGCCTTTTTGTAGTCGCCCCGGTCGAAATAGTATTCGCCCCAATGGAAATTGATCAGCGGCACATTGGCGTCAGTGGGGTATTTCTTTTTGAGGACATTGAAATAGCCCCTGGCCTCGGGCAGGTTGCCCACCCGCAGGTTGAGCATGCCCAGATGCAGCAGGGCCTCGGGCACCCGAAACGATTCGGTGTTGGCGTTTATGGCCTCCTGCCAGGCGCCCTGGAGCTGATCGTAATGGGCGGCCGGCTCGTCCTTGTACATGTCGTCATAGACCGCGGCCAGGGAATGCAGGGTCTCCTCGCGCAGGTCCTTGGGCAGGTCCGGCTTGGCCTTGAGCCCTTCCATCATGTTCTTGGCGGCCTCGACATTGCCGGCCAGCTTTTCGGCCTGGGCCGCGACCAGAAGGTTGGCGTCGCTCGTCTTTTCCTCTTCCGCCGGCGCGGCCTTGGCCTCTTCATGGCCCTGGGCAGCCTGGGGCGCGGCGGCTGCGTGGGGCTCGGGGGCCTGGGGGGCTTCGGGATGTTTTTGCGGCCCGGCTGCGGGCGCACCCGGGGGCGCGGCCGGCGGCGTCACGCCGCCCCGGGCCTCGCCGCCCGCCACCACGGCCGCCGGGATGGGCGGCAAATTGACATGGTGCTCGCTTTCCTTCCCGGCCGGGCCGGTGCTTGCCGCCTCGCCGGCCTTGGGAGCCTCGGCAAGCGGCCCCGCGCCGGATGAGCCGGCCGGGCGCAGGGTGGGCGATTTTTCCGGCGGCACGCGCAGGGCCGTGGCCCGAAGCGAGTACGGCACGGCGTAAAACGGTTCCTTGGCGCCATCCGCCCCAGGCGAAGGGGCGGCCGGGGACGCGGCCGGCGGCTGGGCCACGGCTGGCGGCAAGGGAGGGAGCTCCAGGGGGCCGGGCTTGTTGTTGGGGGGCGTCACCGGCAGGGTCACGGCCGGCCCGGCCGCAGCCGGAGCCGCGGCCGGGGGCGAGGTGGTGCCCTGGCCTTCGGCCTGGCCGGGCGACCAGTTGGCCCCGGCCGGATCGCGGTAGATTTGAAGCTTCAGGGCCTGTTCGCCGTCGGGCCAGCCCACGTAGCCGAAAGCGTCGGTTTTCAGGCGCACCACCACGGCGTCGCCGGCCAGGCGCATGTCCTCGATCAGGCGGGAGGACTTGAAATCCACGTTCTCGGGCTTGGTCTCATTGGCCAAAACGCCCGGGGGAAAGGTCAGGGTGATTTCGCTTGGCCCGGTGCGGGCAATGGCCGGATAGGCTTCCTTGTGCGCGAACTGGACAATGAGGGAATCCGTGTCCGGCCGCGTGACCGTGGACACGGACAAGGCCCAGGCGGGCTTGGCCGAAAGCGCGGCCAGACAGGCCGCCAGAAGGAGGAGCCGCCATAAGGCGGCGAGGCGAGGGCTCACGCCGCTGGATTATGCAAGGAACATGCAAGGGTCATGGGCGCGCCTTTTCCGCCGGACCACCGGCTCGTCTCGTGCCTCGAAGTTCGAGGCATACAAGTTATAGGGACGCCACACTATTCCCCGGCCATGTTGCGTTTTTTGAGCTTCTCGATGAGCGTGGTGCGCTTGATGCCGAGCAGTTCCGCGGCCTGGTTCTTGACGCCCCCGGCCCGCTCCAGGGCCTCCACCAGGAGCTTTTCCTCCATGGTGTCCAGGAACTCCTTGAGCCCCATGGCCTTGTCGGCCAAATCCGCCAGCTTGGGCCAGGTAAAGCCGGCCGGAAATTCCGGCTGGTGCAGGGGCGGCGGCGGGATCACGCCGGCGTTGTCCAGGATCTTGCGCGGCAGGTCCTCGACCGCAATGACGTCGCGCTCGCACAGGATCGACAGCCGCTCCATGAAGTTTTCCAGCTCGCGCACATTGCCCTGCCACGGATAGGTCAGGACGAGCCGCTTGGCCTGCTCGGAAAGCGTCAGCACGGACCGGCCCTTCTGGCGGCAAAACCGGGCCAGGAAATGATCGGCCAGAAGCAGGATGTCCTCGCCCCGCTCCCGCAGGGGCGGCAGGTGCAGGGGAATGACGTTTAAGCGGTAAAAGAGGTCCTCGCGAAACCGGCCGGCCTTGACCTCGGATTCCAGATCCCGGTTGGTGGCGGCCACGATGCGCACGTCGGCCTTGAGCGTCTTGCCTCCGCCCACCCGCTCGAATTCCTTTTCCTGAAGGGCGCGCAGAATCTTGACTTGAAGGCTCAGGTCCATCTCCCCGATTTCATCGAGAAAGATGGTGCCGCCGTCGGCCAGCTCGAAGCGGCCCTGGCGGGTGCGCACGGCCGAGGTAAAGGCCCCTTTTTCGTGGCCGAACAGTTCCGATTCCAGGAGCTCCCGGGGGATGGCCCCGCAGTTGACCGGCACGAACGGCTTGCCGGCCCGGCGGCTGTTGGCGTGCAAGGCGCGCACCAGCAGTTCCTTGCCCGTGCCGGACTCGCCCGTGACCAGCACCGTGCTGTCGGTGGGAGCCACCTTGGCCAAAACCCGAAAGACCTCGCCCAGGGCGGGACTTTTGCCCACCATGCCGGAAAGGTTGAGCTCCATCGGAGCCTCCGCAAGGGAACTGTAGGCCGAGCCGGAATGGCGCGGCGGCTTCGGGAGGTGTATAGCTTCGGCAATGGCCTGTCAATTTCCTGACAGAAAAAGCCTGCAAGAAATCGGTTTTCGCAAGAATCAGACACGCTTGTCCAAAAGCGTGCCCAGCATGTCGTTTTGGGTGCGGATCACGGCCACGTTGGCCTCGAAAGCCCGGGAGGCTTCGATCATGCTGATCGACTCCCGGACGGGGTCCACGTTGCTCGTTTCCACCATGTCCAGGCGGGTGGCGGGCACGCCGGCGTCGTCCGTGGGGGGAACCAATTGGGGCCGCAGGCTGCCGGGCGACGGGTCCGGACGCGCCTGGGCCTGCACGCCCTGGCCGTCCGCGCCGGTCTCCAGGCTCACGCTTTGGGCCTTGTAGCCGTCGGTATTGCCATTGGCCACATTGCCGGCCGTGACCGCCAGAGACTGGGACAGGGCGCTCAAGGCGGAGCTGGCAGTGGAAATGACGTCGATCATGGGCCACCTCCCGGCTGACGCGTCGCAGGAACCGTTTCACGCTACTGCGGCCGCATCCGTGAGGCAAGGCCGCCTTGAAGGACGCTTTCGGCCATGATAGGGCCGGGCATGCGCCGTTTGCCCGTCCTTCTTGCCTGCCTGCTGTGCCTGCTGGCCGGCTGCAACGAAAAAACCGCCATGGAGCGGCGCTACGTCAACAAGGAGTACCTTTTCAGCTTCATCCCGCCCAAGGGCTGGACCGTGACCGAGGAGCGCACGCCGGCCTGCCTGGTTTCCGTGGAGGCCCGCCAGGGCGGGTGCGGCATGTACGTGTGCGTCAGCCAGCGGCCCGAGGATTTTCTGTCCACCACCTCGGATTTCGCCAATTGCGAGCTCATCAAGGCCTATGTCGCGGACAAGCTCAAAGGCTACGACATCCGCTGCCGGCCGTCGCTTATCCAGGGCCGACGCGCCTATGACGCCTTGTACCTGCGAAACGTTGCCGACGGAAACGGCGGGGCAAGGCTGCAACTCGTGCGCCAGAGCTTTCTGGCCCGGAACCGGCTGCTCTACACCATCACCTCCTACGTATTCGGCAATTCCGGCGAGGCCCTCAAGGCGGCCTACACGCCTTGCGACGACGCCATTATCATGGCCACGGCCACGTTTTTCCTGCATGCGCCGCCGGCCGGCGGCAAATGAGCCGGGGCGAAACCGGTTTTGCCCGGTCCAAGCCTCCCGGCGGCCGCTCCAAGGCAAAGGCCTTGCCAGCCGGCCGCTTCCTGGTAGTGCCTATCGGCAATACCGCCTGCCTGGAGGAAATCTATGATCAAGCGTTCGTTTCGCGCCCTTGTGGCGGCCCTGCCGCTGCTCCTGCCCTGGACAGCCGACGCGGCCGTGGAGGAAAGCCTGTCCTTCCGCCTCGACGCCATCATCGACGCCGCCATTGCCGACCAGCGCATTGTCGGAACCGTGGTGCTGGTGGCGTGCGACGGCCAGGTGATCTATGCCCGGGCCGCCGGCTGGGCGGACCGCGAAAACCGGCGTCCCATGACCCGGGACGCGATCTTTCGCCTGTCCTCCCTGACCAAGCCCATGGTGTCGGCCGCGGCCCTGGCCTTGGTTGAACAGGGGAAGCTCGAACTGGACGCCCCGGTGACGCGCTGGCTGCCGGACTTCCAGCCGCGCCTGGCCGACGGCCGGGCGGCCACCATCACCATCCGGCAGCTTTTGACCCACACCGCCGGCCTGGCCTACGGCTTTTTCGAAAAGGCGGACGGCCCGTACCACCTGGCCGGGGTCTCCGACGGCCTGGACGCGCCCGGACTGTCCCTGGAGGAGAATTTGCGCCGCATCGCCAGCGTGCCCCTGTCCTACGAGCCGGGCGCCGGCTGGGGGTATTCGGTGGCCACCGATGTGCTGGGCGCGGCCATGGCCGCGGCCGGCCAGGCGTCCTTGCCCGAGCTGACGGCCCGGCTGGTGACCCGCCCCCTAGGCATGGCCGATACCGGCTTTACCGCAACCGACCGCAACCGCCTGACCGTGGCCTATGCCGACGGCGCGCCCCGGCCGGTGCGCATGGCCGCGCACCAGGTCGTGCCCTTTGGCGACGGGGCAGGCATCAGCTTCGCGCCCGACCGCCTCTTTCACCCCGGCTCCTTTCCCTCGGGAGGCGCGGGCCTGGTCGGGACCGCCGACGATTACCTGCGTTTTCTGGAATGCCTGCGCCAGGGGGGAGACGGCGTGCTGCGGCCGGCCACCGTGGCCGCCATGACCTCGATTCGGACCGGCGACCTGCCGGTCGCCCTCCCCGGCCCGGGCTGGGGCTGGGGACTGGGCATGCCGGTGCTGCGCGACGCCGCGGCGGCAAACATGACGCTCTCGGAAGGTTCGTACGCCTGGGGCGGCGTGTACGGCCATTCCTGGTTCGTGGACCCGAACCGGCGCATCAGCGTCGTCATCCTGACCAACACGGCCATCGAGGGCATGAACGGCCGGTTTCCGGTCGCCCTGCAGGAGGCGATCACGGCCGCGATCCCGGCCAGCGGACCGAGCGGTTCGCGGCCGTGACGGCCGCCGGTTTCAGAAGTGGGCGATGATGCGCCGCAGCATGTCGCAAAACCGCTCGGTCTCCTCCGGGGCCAGGGCTCCGGCCATGTCCTGGGAGAGCTGGGCGTGCAGCTTGTGGTGCTCCTCGAAATGCCGCTCCCCCTCCGGAGTCAGGCCGACCTGGATGGAGCGCCGGTCCTGCTCGTTGGGCTTGCGTTCCACCAGGTTTGCGCGCACGAGCCGGTCCACCAGCACGGTCAGGGAGCCGGTGGTGACGCCCATTTTTTCGGCCAGCTCCTTCATGCGCAGGTCGCCGAAGGAGCCGAGAATCTCCAGGGTGTGCATCTGGGGCAGGGTGATGCCGGTCTCCTTGACCACGCCCTGCTCCCAGGAGGAAAAGCGCTCGTAAAACTCGATCAAAAGCCGGGTAAGCTCCTCGATTGGGTCCATCTCGGTCACATCCTTGAAAGCCGTATCTCCAAAGCCTGGGGCAACACAGTATTTCTCTTAAAAAACATTGTCATGTTTTTTAAGAAACCACCTGCGCCCCCTCGCCCTGGCCAACCGGGACGTCCCGGAAGAAAATCAGGCTGGCCGAGGTCAGGACCACGATAATCGAGCCCGTGTTGTGGAAGATCGAGGCGGCAATGGGGCTCAAGACCCCGTACGAGCTTCCGAGCACGGCCACGGCGTTGAAAAGCAGGCCCAGGCCGATGTTCACCTTGATCAGCGCCAGCATCCGGCGGGAGAGGCGGATGAGAAAAGGCAGTTTGGCCACCTCGTCATGGGTCAGGGCGATATCGGCCGTCTCCAGGGCCACGTCCGTGCCGGCCGCGCCCATGGCCACGCCGATGTTGGCCCGGGCCAGGGCCGGGGCGTCGTTGACCCCGTCGCCCACGAACAGCACCCGCCGCCCCTGGCGCTGGAAGTCCTCGATGACCGTAAGCTTGTCCTGGGGCTTGAGTCCCGACCAGGCGTCCGTGATGCCGATGGCCGCGGCAATGCGGCACACCGACCGCTCGTGGTCGCCCGAGAGGATGCCCAGGCGGGAAATCCCCAGCGTTTTCAAGGTCTGGACCGTTTGCCGGGCCGTGGCGCGGATGGTGTCGGTCACGCCCAGGATGCCGATGGGCTCCCGGTCCTTGTAGACCACCAGGGGGGTCGCGCCCCGCGCTTCCATGGCTTCCAGGCCGGTTTGCAAGGCTGCCGGCAGGGCGGCGGCCCCGCTGCCGAAAGCGGCGCTGCCGACCTCGATCAGGCAGCCGTCCAGCATGGCCCGCACGCCCAGGCCGATTTCGCTCAGCACGCTTTCCGCCTTGCCCACGGTCACCCGGGCGTAATGGGCGGCCTTCATGACGGCCCGGGCCAGGGGGTGGGCGCAGTTCTGCTCGGCCCCGGCGGCGCAGGCGATGAGTTCCTCCCGGGTCGTGCCCTCCCGGGTCACCACGTCCTCCACCCGGGTCTCGCCCAGAGTCAGGGTGCCGGTCTTGTCGAAGAGAATGGCGTCGGCCCGGGCCACCTCTTCCAGGTGCCGGCCGCCCTTGACCAGGATGCCGGCCTTGGCCGCCCGGGCCACGGCCGCCACCGTGGCCGTGGGCGCGGCCATGAGCAACGCGCAGGGACAACCGGCCACGAGCACGGCCACGGCCCGGCTGGCCTCGCCCGAAACCCACCAGGCCAGGGCCGCAACACTCAACACCACAGGGGTGAACCAGGCGGCGTAGCGGTCCACCAGCCGGGCCGAGCGGGGCTTGTGCATCTCGGCCTCGGTCACCAGCCTGATCACCCGGCCAAGGGTGGTGTCATTGCCGACCCGGGTGGCCCGCATCTCGATGACGCCGTTGTAGTTGAGCGTGCCGGCCAGCACCGGATCGTCGGGCTGGCGCGTCCGGGGAACGGATTCGCCGGTCATGGACGACTCGTCCACGGCAGTGGTGCCGGAAACGATGACGCCGTCCACGGGAATGCGCTCGCCCGGCTTGACCAGGAGCCGGTCGCCGGCCCGGACCTGGGCAACCGGGACCTGGCGCGCCTGCCCGCCCTCAAGGAGCGTCGCCTCCTCGGGCGTCATCCTGGCCAGGGCCTGGATGGACTTGCGCGCGGACTGGCTGATGGCTTCCTCGGCCAGCGAGCCCAGGGTCATGATAAAACTGACCACCGCCGCGGTCAGGAATTCTCCCTGCACCAGCGAGGCCACAATGGCCAGGCTCACCAGCTCGTCCACATTGACCTGGCGCTCCCACAGGCCCTTGGCCGCCTCCCAGACAATGGGCAGGCCGTTTACGGCCACCGAGGCCAGGGCCAGGGCCGCCCCCAGCCAGACGGGCGAAGCCTGCCCGAAATCCCACAAAAAGCTGGCCAGGGCCAGCCCGCCGCCCGCGACGCACAGCAGGAGTTCCCGAATGTTCAAAAGCTCCCTGTAAGCGCCGATATGCGAAAATCTGCCGATCATGCCTGGTTCTCCTGAAATTCATTTTAGGGCAAAGATTCTTTACGGCATGATATTTTGATTGTCAAACAATTTGCACGTCACATTACTCATCCCGGCGCATTTTCCCTTGACGCCTTGAGACGAGCCGTTGCCCGGCCGGAAACGAGAGGAGCCGCCAGGAGCCCGGCCCCTGGCGGCGTCACCGGCCGGCGCGCCCGGCATTGTTCACGAATTTTCCCTTCAGCTTGGATTCCGGCGCTTCCCCGAGCCATTCACGGGGTGCCCGGTCCCGCCGCGGCCCGTTCGTTTCGGCCTTCGATGCCGGCGAACGCGCTGTGGTTGTGGATGGACTCGAAGCTTTCCACCTCCACCCGAAACCAGGTCACCTTGGGGTGGACGGACAGGGCCTGGGCCACCCGCCGGGCCACGTCCTCCACAAAGGTCGGGTTGTCGAAGGCCTGCTCGGTGACGTGCTTTTCGTCCTCGCGCTTGAGCAGCGCATACACCGGCGACGACCCGGCTCCCTCGGCGATCTCGATCAGCTCCTCCAGCCACACGAACCCGGAAAACCGGCAGCGGATGGACACCACGGCCCGCTGGCTGTGGGCTCCCCGGTCGGCGATGGCCAAAGAGCACGGGCACACGGTCATGACCGGCACGTCCACGCCCAGCGTCTGGCGGAAGCGGTCCCCCTCGAACTCCCCGGACACCTGGCAGGCGTAGTCCATAAGCGCCGTGGCCCCCGAGGCCGGCGAGGCCTTGGCCAGGAAATAGGGAAAGCGCAGGGTCAGGTGGGCGTTTTGGGCCTCCAGCCGGGCGCGCACGTCGGACAGGAGATTTTTGAACGTCACCAGGTCGAGTTCTCCGGTAAAGCCGGACAAGGCTTCCACGAACCGGCTCATGTGCGTGCCCTTGAACCGGGCCGGCAGGTCCACGGACAGCTCCACCTCGGCCACGGTGTGCTGGCGTCCCTTGGCCCGGTCGCGCACGGACAGCGGCAGCCGGAAATTCTTGATGCCGACGCGGTCCACGGCAATGGGCACCTCGGCCGGACCGCTCTGGATATCCTTCATGGGCATGGTATGGAGCTCAATTTATTCTTTGGAAATGAGGTTCTTGCAAAAACCAATGCGCCGTAAGCGAGCAAGGGTTATGCCGTTATGGCAACCTGAATCCATGACGGGTTTCCAAAGAGCCAAGCCCTTTGGTCGCCAAAGGCTTCAAAAACGGCTCCTTTGGCAAGAGGCGTATCGCCTGCTCCTGCTAGACGATTTCCTGGCCCGTGGTGGCCAGCGTCAATTTTCCGTATTTCACGCCCCGGGTGGAAATCAGCTTCTGGGACAGCTTTTGCACCGACTCTCCCGGCCCCTTGAGCACCAGTGTCTCCAGGCAGTTGTGGTGGTCCAGGTGCACATGCAGGGACGAGAGAATCACGTCGTGGGCCTCGTGCTGGGTCTCGATCAGGCGCTGGGCCAGATCGGACGTATGGTGGTCGTAGACCAGGGTGAGCACGCCGGCCACTTCCTTGTCGGTCTGCTCCCATTCCTTTTGCACCAAAACGCCCCGGATCAGGTCGCGGATGGCCTCGGAACGGGTCTGGTAGCTTTTTTCCTCGCACAGCGCGTCGAACTTCTCCAGCAGCTCGGAGTTGAGCGAAACGCCGAAGCGGATGGTCTGACCCATGGTCGTTCCCTCTTACAGGCTGATTTCGTACAGGCTTACCGTGGAACGGTAGTTGGAAAACGGAACCGGCTCCTCATGGAGCTTTTCCACCCGGAAACCGTCGGCCGCCAGCCGGTCCCACACGGGCTGGGACACCTGGCGCCAGGGTTCGGACAGCCAGATGCGCCCGCCCGGAGCCAGCAGGGCCCGGAAAAGCGGGGCCAGGGGCTCGTAAAAGCGCGTCTCATAGAGAATGTCGCTGCCCAGGATAAAATCAAAGGTCTTGTTGGCGAAACACGGCCGCCGCCAATCCATAACGGCCAGGGACAGATGCGCGCCATTGGCCGCGGCATTGCCCGCCGCATGGACAATGGCCCGTTCCTCGTAATCCACGGCCGTGACCCGGGCGCCGCACACGGCCCCCACCAGGGCCGACAGCCCCATGCCGCAGCCCAGCTCCAGGCAGCGCCGGCCCCTAACCTGCTCGCGGCGCTCATGGAGCCAGGCGGCCAGAAGCAGGCTGGACGGCCAGATTTCGGCCCAATACGGCATGTGCTCGTCAGGCCCGAAATCGTCCTGGCCCAGGCGTTCCCACAGCGCTTCCATGTCCTCTTTCCGGTGCAGCGTAAAATCGCGGCCGGCCAATTCCAGATGCAACCGCCCGTCAATCCACTGGGGCGGTTGCAGGCGGGGGGACAAAAGCGGCGTGTCGGCATATCGTTTGGACATGAAAGGCTCCGTCGCGGACCGGCAGGCCGATCCAATGCGTCATCCGTGTTACCGTGAAAGAACAAAGCGCGCAACCAGGGGATACGGCCGACGAAAATTCGGCGCGGCAAGCAAGCCGGGACCGGCCACGGCTTGCCCCTGGCAAAACAAAGGGGTATTTGAGGCCAGCCCGCCGCCCCATCGCCTGGCGCGGCGCAAGCCGGAAAAACCGAGGGAGACACGCCATGCAAAAGGACCTTCTCTACACCAAAACCCACGAATGGGTGCGTGTCGAAGACGACATCGCCGTGGTGGGGATCACTGACTTTGCCCAGGAACAGCTCGGCGACATCACCTACGTGGAACTGCCCCAGGTCGGCGATACGGTGGAGGCCGGCCAGGAAATGGGCTCCATCGAATCGGTCAAGGCCGCCAGCGAACTCTACAGCCCGGTCAGCGGCGAAGTGGCCGAGGTCAACGCCGAGCTCGAGGCCGCTCCCGAGAAGGTCAACGCCGATCCCTTCGGCGAAGGCTGGCTGATCAAGGTGCGCCTGTCCGCCGAGCCCGCCGGCCTGCTTTCGCCCGAGGAATACGAGGAAATCGCCAAGGCCGAGCATTAATCCGGAGCCGGACATGCCCTATATCCCCCACACTCCGGACGAGATCCGGGAGATGCTTGCCGTCATCGGCGCGTCCGACGTGGCCGACCTGTTCGCCGAAATCCCCCAGGCCCTTCGCCCCAAAAGCTTCGACCTGCCCCGGGGCAAGACCGAGATGGCCGTGCGCGCGGCCATGGAGCGCCTGGCCGGAAAAAACCGCACCGACATGATCAGCTTCCTCGGCGGCGGCTTTTACGACCATTACGTGCCCGCCGCCTCGGACATGCTCCTGTCCCGGGGCGAATTCTACACGGCCTATACCCCCTACCAGCCCGAGGCCTCCCAGGGCACGCTGCAGGCCATCTTCGAGTACCAGACCGCGGTGTGCCGGCTCATGGAGATGGAATGCGCCAATGCCGGGGTCTATGACGGCGGCACGGCCCTGTACGAAGCCCTGATGATGGCCGTGCGCCACACCCGGCGCAAAAAGGCCGTGGTCAGCGAGGCGGTCAACCCCATCTACCGCATCGTCCTGGCCACCTACACCAAAAACCTCCGCCTCGAACTGGTCACCGTGCCCCACAAGGACGGCCTGGACGACACGGCCGCCCTGGCCGAGGCCATTGACGACGCCACGGCCGCCGTGGTGGTGCAAAATCCCAACTTTTTCGGCTACGTCCAGGACTTTACCGAGCTTTTCGCCACAGCTTCGGCCAAGGGCGCGCTCTCGATCATCTCCTGCTATCCGGTGTTGCAGACCGTGCTCAAGACGCCCGGGGCCATGGGCGCGGACATTGCCACGGCCGAGGGCCAAAGCCTGGGCCTGCCCCTGTCCTTCGGCGGCCCCTACCTCGGCATCATGACCTGCAAAAAAGCCCTTGTGCGCCAGATGCCCGGCCGCATCGCCGGACGCACCAGGGACGGGCAGGGCCGCACCGGCTACGTGCTGACGCTGCAGGCCCGGGAGCAGCACATCCGCCGCCAGAAAGCCACCTCCAACATCTGCTCCAACCAGGCCTTGTGCGCCTTGCGGGCGCTGATCAACCTGTGCCTGACCGGCAACGAGGGACTGGCCCGCCAGGCGGCCCTGTCCATCGAAAACGCCAATTACGCGGCCTGGAAGCTGCGGGCCATCCCGGGCGTGCGCCTTCTGTCCGAGGCCCCGTTCGGCAACGAGTTCGTGGCCGTCTTTCCCATAAACGCCAAGATGGTGGCCCGTCGGCTCATGGACGACGGCATCATTCCCGGCTTCCCCCTGGGCCGCTACTACAAGGGCCTGGAAAACGCCCTGCTGCTCTGCAGCACCGAAAAGCACGACCGCGCCGACATCGACCGCCTGGCCCGGCGGCTGGAGAAGATCCTATGAGCACCGTGTTTTCGAAATCCGTGCCCGGCCGGGAAGGCGTGTGGCCCGAGCGGCCCAAGACCGAGCCCGTGGACTTCATCCCAGGCGGCCTTTTGCGCGAGGCCGCGCCCAATCTGCCGTCCCTGTCCGAGCTGGACGTGGTGCGCCACTTCACGGAGCTTTCGCGCAAAAACTACGGCGTGGACTCCAATTTCTATCCCCTGGGGTCGTGCACCATGAAGTACAACCCCAAGTTCACCGAGGAAGTGGCCGCCCTGCCCGGGTTTTCCCGGCTCCATCCCCTGGTGCCCCAGTTGCCTGGCGGCGGGGACATGACCGCCGGCGCGTTGGGCGTGATCTATGAGATGGAGCGGTTTTTGTGCGAGATCACGGGCATGGCCGCCTTCACCCTGCACCCCATGGCCGGAGCCCACGGCGAACTGACCGGCGCGCTCATGATGGCCGCCTACCACGCCGACCGGGGCAACCGGAAGACCAAGATCATCTGCCCGGACTCGGCCCACGGCACCAACCCGGCCTCGGCCGCCATTGCCGGCTTCGACGTGGTCAGCATCGAATCCAAGGACGGCATCATCGATCCCTCGGCCCTGGCCGCGGTCATTGACGAGCACACCGCCGGCCTGATGATGACCGTGCCCAATACGCTCGGGCTTTTCGAGCGCCATCTGCCCGAGATCGTGGCCCTTTGCCGCAAGGTGGATGCCCTGCTCTACTACGACGGGGCCAACCTCAACGCCATTTTGGGCAAGCTGCGGGTGGGCGACGCCGGCTTCGACGTGGTGCACTTGAATCTCCACAAGACCTTTGCCACGCCCCATGGCGGCGGCGGCCCGGGCTCCGGGCCGGTGGGCGTATCCGAGCGGCTCATTCCCTACCTGCCCGTCTCCCGGGTGGAAAAGGACGAATCCGGCCGCTACTCCTTAAGCTATGACCATCCCAAGTCCATCGGCTACGTGGCCCCGTTTTACGGCAACTTCGGGGTGGTGCTCAAAGCCTATGCCTACATCCTGCGCCTGGGCCGCGAGGGCCTGACCCGGGTGTCGGAATCCGCGGTGCTGGCCGCCAACTACCTGCGAAAGCGCCTGGATGCGGCCATCGAGGTGCCCTACGACCGCACCTGCATGCACGAGTTCGTGGCTTCGGCCGCGAAACTGGCCGCCACGAAAAACGTGCACGCCCTGGACCTTGCCAAGGCCTTGCTGGACCGGGGCTATCACGCCCCCACCATCTACTTTCCGCTCATCGTCAAGGAAGCGCTCATGATCGAGCCCACCGAGACCGAGAGCAAGGCCACCCTGGACGCCTTTGTCGACGACCTGCTGGACATCCTGGCCCTGGCCGAGTCCGACCCCGAAGCCGTGCGGGCCTGTCCGACCACGCTGCCGGTGGGACGCCTGGACGAGACCCATGCCGCCCGGGCCATGGAGATCACCGATGACCTCGCCTGAGGCCAAAAAGCTGCTCGTGGTCGGAGGCGGTCCGGGCGGATACGACGCCGCCCTGGCCGGCGCGGCCCTGGGGCTTTCCGTCACCCTGGTCGAGCGCGGCAAGCTCGGCGGCACCTGCCTCAACTGGGGCTGCGTCCCCACCAAGCATCTGCTGGCCACCACCCTGGCCGTGGAGGCGCTTTCGGCCCAGGCCCGCCAGAAGCTGGCCTCGGGCACGGTTGCGCCTGACCTGGCCGCCATCCAGGCCAAGAAGAAAAAGCTCCTGGCCGCCACCCAGTCGGCCATGGCCGCGAATCTGAAGAAGGCCGGCGTGCGCCTTGTCACCGGCAACCTGGCCAGGGTGTCGCCGGGAGTCGGCCACGTGGCGGCTGGCGGCGCAACCGAAGACATTCCCTTTGATGCCCTGATCCTGGCCCTGGGATCACGGGCAGCCGGATTTCCCGGGGTCAAGCCCGACGGCCAGGCCGTTTTGGGCGTGGCGCCGGTGCTCGATTTCACCGAAGCCCCCGCCAGCCTGATCATCGTCGGCGCCGGGCCCATCGGCCTGGAAATCACCACCATCTACCATCGGCTGGGGACCAGGGTCACCCTGGTCGACGCCGCCCCCAGGCTGGCTCCGGCCGAGGACCCGGACGTGTCCAAGGTCGTTTCCCAGGTCATGCGCCGGGCGGGCATCGACGCCCGAGCCGGCGTGACCGTCGAAAGCCTGGTCACCGAGGACGGCCAGGCCAAGATGACCCTTGGCGGCGGTGAGATCGTGCGGGCCGAAAAGGCGCTGGTGGCCATCGGCCGCTTCGCCCCGACCATCGTGCCGGGACTGCCCGAGCTCGGCGCCGTCTTCGCCAGCCCCTCGCCCCACCGGGCCTGGATCACCACCGACGACACCCTGCAAACCGCGCCGGGCATCTATGCCGTGGGCGACTGCAACGGCCGCACCCTGCTGGCCCACGCCGCATCCAGCCAAGGCGCGTACGCCGCCCGCCACGCCGCCGGCCGCGAAACCGGCCCCTATGCCCCGGGCCCCATTCCGGGCTGCTATTACGGGTCGCCCGAAATCATGCGCGTGGGCGACATCGCCACTCCCGGAGACACCGTCTCCGAAGCGCCTTTCGTGGCCAACCCCATGGCCCAGGCCCATGCCGACACGGCCGGATTCGCCCGCGTCACCTGGAAGAACGGCAAAGTGGCCGGCATCACCGCCGTGGGCCACGGCGCGTCGCACATGGGCACGCTGGCCACGGCCATCGTGGTCCAGGCCTGGACCCGGGACCAGGCCGAAGCCCTGATCTTCCCCCACCCCGGCCTGGACGAAACCCTGCGCGCCGCTTTGCTCGGTGAGCAGAAGAAAAGAGATTAAAGACAGAATGCGGGGGGAAACTTCTTGAAAGAAGTTTCCCCCCGCGCCCCCCCTTCAAGAACTTTTAACGGTTTAAAACGAATCTGGGGTAAGCGGTAATGCCGGAGAGGTTGCGGACATCCATGGGCGTTTCCAGGCGGTTTATGCTGCGCGCCGGCCTGATCGGCGCGTGCTCCTGTCTGCTGCCCTGGCCGGTTCGGGCCGCTCAGCCGGCTCCGGCCGCTCCGACCGGCTTTTATGCCGAAAACCGGGCCAAGGCGCTGGCCGAGTTCAAGGCCGTGTGCGCCGGGGCCGAGAAATGGCTGACCGCCCGCGTGCCCGACCCCACGGCCAAGGCCGTGACCGCCGACGCGAAGCGCCGCTTCGAGACCCTGCTGCCGGGCCTGCCGGACATCGGCGGCCGGGAAAACCGCAACCAGCCGTTTATCACCATGGCCGGGTGGCTCACGGCCCTGCGCCTGGCCATGCGGGAAAAAGGCATGCCCGCCCGGGACTCCGGCCGGCTCCTCTACGACCTGTGCGCCGCCGACTGGGCCGCCCTGCCCCAGCAAAAGGTCAAGGCCATGGGCGCGGCCCTTTTTGCGCCCGCCTCCCTGGAAGCCATCAAGCAATGGGCCGAGGCCAGCCAGAAGCGTCTCTATCCCGGCGACTGGGTGATTAAGGCCGTGCCCGGCGACGGCAAGACCTTTGACCTGGGCTACGACTATACCGAGTGCGGCGCGGTCAAATACTTCAAGGCCCAGGGCGTGCTCGACGTGGCTCCGTATTTTTGCATAAACGACTTCCTCGCCTCCCGCGCCCAGGGCACGGGCCTTGCCCGCACGGGCACCATTGCCGAGGGCAATGCGGTCTGCGATTTCCGTTACAAAAAGGACCGGCCCGTGACCCAGGACTGGGATACGGAAACGGCCCGCTTCGAAGGCAAGAAGCCGGCCTGACCCGGCGTTTTCCGGTCCGGGCCGGTGGACGGCGCGCCCCTTCCGGTCGCGCCGTCGCTTTGTTGTTCCTAAATAAATACAAGAAATGCACTGCGGTATGTACAAAACGAACAAGACGCTCATCCTGGCCTCGGCCTCGCCCCGCCGCCGGGAACTGCTGGCCCTGGCCGGCCTCGATTTCGAGGTCCTGCCCAGCCCGGCCAAGGAGCCGGCCCCGGACTTAAGCGAGCCGCCAACGGCCTATGCCGCCCGCATGGCCCGCCTCAAGGCCGCCGCCGTGGCCGACCAGCGGCCCGACGCCGTGGTCCTGGGCGCGGATTCCATTGTGGCCGTGGGCGATGCCATCCTCGGCAAGCCAGCCGACGCCGCCGACGCCAAACGCATGCTGGCCCTGCTCTCGGGCCGCACGCACCACGTCATCACCGGCTGCGCCCTGTTCGTCCCGGGCCATGAGCCCGAGGTCTTCACCGTGTCCACGGCCGTGACCATGATCGACCTGCCCGAGGCGCTGATCGCCGCCTACGTGGCCACGGGCGAGCCCCTGGACAAGGCCGGCGCCTACGCCATCCAGGGTCGGGCGGCCGGATTTGTCAGGGAAATAGCCGGGTCGTACACGAATGTGGTGGGACTGCCGCTGGCCGAGGTGCTGCAGGCCTTACAGCAGAGCAACATGCTTTCGGTCAAGGACGCCTGACCTCCCCATCGCTCCATGTTCGAAGCCGAAATCAAATACGTCGTGGCCCCCGCCTTTGCGCCGCCCGGCCGGTTCCTTGGCGAAACGACATACCATGACGCCTACTTCGACACCCCGGACCGCGCCCTGGCCGCGTTGCAGCAGGAACTGCGCCTGCGGGAAACCGGCGGCCGGGCCGTCCTGACCTATAAGGCCGCGCCATTCGACCAGCCCAGCCGGTCCAAGGAGGAATGGGAAACCGCAGTGGCCGATCCTGCGGCCATGGCCGCCATCCTGTCCGGCCTGGGCTTTGTCCGGACCATGGCCTTTGCCAAGCACTGCCGGTGCCACGAGGACACGTTTCGCGGCCTGCCGTTTACGCTCACCCGCGTAGTCGTGGATTTTGCGGACAGCGTGTTTCTGGAAATCGAGCATCAGGCCGCCAGCCGGCACGAGGCGCTTTCGGCCCTGGCCGCGATCCGCCACTATGCGGCCGGCCTGGGCCTGACCGAGGAATGCCCCACCTCCTACACGGATCTGTACCTGGCCCGCCAGCCTAGGCCGTAGACCGAATCCGTCCCGGCCGCGCGGCCTGGGCCACGCCGCGAAGCGTCACCGCCGCCACCACGATGAGTCCGCCGGCCATGGCCCAGGGGCCGGGTAGCTCGCCGTAGCCGAGCGCCACCCAGACCGGGTTGCAGATGGGCTCCAGGGTCATGATCAGGATGGCTTCCAGGGCGCTTAAGCGCTTGATGCACCAGGCGTAAAGCGCCAGGGACAATCCCTGCTGCGGGACGCCGAGGTACAAAAGGCCCAGCCAGCCGGAGAGCGTCGGCATATTCTCGTAAAAGAGAAACGGCAGGCAGACCGCGGCCGTGATGGCATGGCCCAGGGTGACGGACGGCAGGGGCGCACCGTCCTTTTGGCCGCGCATGCACAGGGTGAAGACCGCGTAGCACAGCCCGGCAGCCATGGCCAAAAGCGTGCCCCATAAGCCGGCAACCGACAGGTTGTCCTGGAAAAAAAGAAGCATGCCGCCGAATACGGCCAGGATAAAGAGCCAGTCCAGGCGGCGCGTCCGTTCGCCGAGGACTGCGGGGGCCAAAAGGGCCACGTAGAGCGGGGCCGTATAGGTCAGAAGGATGGCATTGGCCGCCGTGGTCAGCTTGGTGGCCGCCACATTGGTGACAAGAAGGCCGGCATAGCCAAGGGCAGCCCCCAGGCGCGCCCGGGACAAGCGGCCGCGGGGCCGGCCGCCGGGAATGGCCAGGAGCGTGAGGCAGGCCAGGGCGCTGCGCACGCCCGTTATGGCCAGGGGACCCAGGTCGATGCACTTGATGGCCAGGCCGCCGGAACTCCAGATCAGGGCCGTGGCGGCCATGAGCCAGGCCGCGCCGGCTGTCCGGCTTTTCATGGGCCACACCGCCTCAAAAACGCCATGGACACCTTCTCCCCCTCGCCTGCCGCCTTGCCGGCTTAAAGACCGCTGATCCTGCCTGCCGGCCTGCCGGCCGTCAATTGCTTCGGCCACGTCCGGCGCAGCCTGGACAGGCAAGGCAGGCGTGGATGCGTCATGCCGCATCCGGCGGCTGATCGGACAAAACGACAATCCTGTTACAAACGCCTTCTTTTTTGAAGGAAAACGGCGCCTTCCGCCGTCGCCTCCCCCTGCCGGCCGCTTTGCCCAACCGACAATTTCTAGCGTCATTTTGTACTGTTGCGCTAGCCGCCAGAAGAAAACCGAACTTTCGAAGTGTACTTTGCCCGGATATTGCTTAATACTGTCAATGAAGATGACGGCCCCGTCCCGAGCGGGGAAAAAAACAAGGAGGTCGCCATGGAATCGTCGTTGACGCTGCGAAAATCCGCCCCTCCCGAACTGTCCGAACACGGCTCCGTCATTCACCATGTGTCCGTTCTGGAGGTGGAAATCGGCCATGGGGCCATGTCCACCATGCGCAGGGCCATGAAGGAAGTCGCTGCGCAGACCGGTATGAGCTACGCCGACATCATGCACGGTTTAAGCGGCCACATGTACTGGGTGGAATCCACGGGAGCGCTTCTGTGCGTCATCCCTCTGCCCGAAAACGATCTGTACCTGGAAATTCCCGAGGATTTCTGGCGCATCCGGGAACTCTCCCAGGCCACGCATTAACCGTTTCCGCCGCCTTGCGGCCTCGGAGGCGACCCGGGCCGCAAGGCGCTTCGAGCCTTGCTCCTTCCCCGCTTTTCCGGCATGGTCGGGCCGCGCAACCCCTTTTGCCGAACACGTTTTTCTCCCTCGCTCCCGACAACCGCAGACTTTGCTGGAACGGACCATGGCGCCCCAAATTCCGGATTTTCCCAAGGCCCTGTTCGAGGAACTCGAAACAGAGAAGCTGCAACGCCGTTTTCTGGAGGCCCTGGTGGAATTCCAGAACGTGGATCGCGGCTCGCTGTGGATCAAGCGCGAGACCGGCTACGAGTGCATCGAGGCCACGGGCGGCCAGAGCGAGGAGCTCATCAAGGGCCTGATCGTGCCCAAGGACAAGCCGAGCATCGTGGGCTGGGTCATCGAGAACGGCCGCATGACCATAGCCGAACCGGGCAAGGACAAACGCCATTTCAAGGAGGCGGAATCAAACCTGGACGTCAAGTCCACCCTGATCCTGTGCTACCCCTTGGTGCTCAAAAACGGCGAGGTCTACGGCGCGGTGGAGATCATCGACACCGCCCACGGCGGCAGCCGCCTCAACCTGTCCAAGGAATACCTGGAGCTTCTGGAAGAATTCGTGGCCATCGGCTCCATTGCCCTGGGCAATGCCCTGGCCTTTGCCGACCAGAAAAAGGAAACCCAGCAGCTTAAAAAACTGCTGTGCGAGATCAAGGGCGAAACCCCGCTCATCGGCAAGAGCGAGGCCTTCCGCGCCGCCCTGCAAAGCGCCCGCAACTATGCCCGCACGGATTTCCCGGTCTGCATCACCGGCGAATCCGGCACGGGCAAGGAGCTCTTCGCCCGGGAAATCCATCGCCTAAGCAACCGGAAAAATGGCCCGTTTCTGGTCCAAAACGTTTCGGCCATTCCGGATTCCCTGCTCGAATCGGAACTGTTTGGCTACAAAAAAGGGGCCTTTACCGGCGCGGACCGGGACAAGGTGGGGCTTTTCGAGGCGGCCGGCGGCGGCACGGTCTTTCTCGACGAGATCGGGGACATGCCGCTTCCGCTCCAGGCCCGCATCCTGCGGGTGCTCCAGGAAAACGAGATCAAGCCCCTGGGCGGCTCGGAGACCCGGCTCGTCAACGTGCGCGTGATTTCCGCCACCAACCGGGACCTCACCCAGGCCATTGCCGAAGGCCGTTTTCGCGAAGACCTCTTTTACCGCTTAAACGTCCTGCCCCTTCGCCTGCCGCCGCTTCGCGAGCGGGCCGAGGACATCCCCGAACTGCTCGGTTATTTCCTCAAGCGCGACGCGGCCAGGCTGTGCATCCCGGCCAAGACGCTGTCTCCGACCGCCCGGCGGACGCTTTGCGCCCGGTCTTGGAAGGGCAACGTCCGGGAGATGGAAAACCTGGTGCGCTATCTCTTGGCCACTGTGGCCGGCGAGGTCATCGACCTGCCGGACATCCCGGAGCCGCCCGAGGCCGACCCCCGTCCGGCCCCGGCCGCGCCGGCCAACGGTCCGGCTCCGGCCGAGCCGGCCTCCATGGCCGCCATGCTGGCCGGCTACGCCTGGGAAGAGCTGGAGCGGGCCTATGCCCTGGCCCTTATGGACAAATACAAGTGGAACGTGACCAAGGCCGCCCGCCAGGCCGGGGTCAACCGCTCCACCTTTGATTCGCGGCTGCGAAAGCTCGGGATCAGGAAGGAATAAGAGTCTTACGGGGCCACGGAAAAGCGCCAGACGCAGGCGCAGTCCGAAACCGCCATCTCGGGCGGGCAGCTTACGCATTCCACCCGGATGGCCGGATCGACGGCCGCGGCAAAGGCCGTGAATTCCACGCTGCCCCCGGACAGGCACGGATAGGGCGGCAGGCCCTGGCGGGCCCGGGACGACTGCACCCGGCACTCGACCATGCGAAAGACAAAGGAGGCGGGGCTCTCCTCCACCATCTCCCAGCGGTTGATGCGGGAAATGAGCCGGCCGGCCAAAGCCGCCTTGAGGGCCGGCAGGCCCCCGGCCTCGGGGAGGCCCAGGCCCGCCTTGATCCGGGCGGCCTCGAACGGGGCCAGCCGGGACCAACAGGTGTCATTGACCCGCTTGGCGTCGTGCATGCCGCGTTCGTCTTCCACCGCCCGAAACCACACCCCGTCCGCAGCCAGCCAGGACACGGCCAGGGCGTCCAAAAGCCGGTTCAGGCGCTCTTGGCCAAGCCCGGCCACAAGGGCGGGCACGTCGGCCGGCAGGCCAAGGGCCCGCTCGATGCGGCGGGTCAGAAGCGGCAAAAACGCGTCCCCGGCCCGGGCTTCCATGGCCACGGCGGCCGGCGTCCCGAACTGGTGGCTGGCCTCGGCCAGCCACAGTCCGTAATGCACGGCGATCTGGCGCACGGCCTCGGCCACCTGTCGGGCCAGTTCGGCCTCGCTGCGGTCCCCGGCCATTAGAGGCTGGCCCCGACAATGAGCAGGATGACGTAGACGGCGGTGGCCGCGAAGACGAAATTGCGCATGTCGCGCAAAAACCGTTTGCGCTTGGCCAGCATGAATTCGATCATGCCCAGACGTTCGTCGGGCCGGTCCCGCATGTGCGGCAGCTTGTCGATATAATGGTTCATGTAGGCTTGCTCGGAAAGCAGCAACAGATAGACCCGGGGCCGGAAATAAAACCGGTAGTACAGGTAAAAGGCCAGGAAATAGAACACGAACAGCACCAGGGCATAGCGCAGGCTCACCATCGACACCATCCTTCTTGGACTATGGCCCACGGAAACGCGGCCACAAGTGCTTTATTTCCCACACTTCGTCCCTGAACTCAAGGCCGGCCGGGCCTGATCTTGCCCCCTGCCCCGGGCCGGTGTAGCTTCCCGGGCACACGAAATCCCCTTACGGAGGCCCTGTCATGACCACGGGCGACAAGCTGTCCTTGCTCGTCTCCGGCCTTGGCCCCATCGGCAAAATCCCCTATGCCTCGGGCACCTGGGGTTCGGCCGCCGCGGTCCTGGCCGCGCCGATCCTGTTTCTGCCCTTGCCCGGCCTGTGGCGCGTGCTGCTGCTGGCGGCCCTGTTCTGGATCGGCAGCCGCGCCGCCACCCGGACCGAGGTGCTGCTGTGCCGAAAAGACCCCAGCCACGTGGTCATCGACGAGCTGGTCGGCCAATGGCTCACGTTTCTGCCCCTGGCCCATCCCAGCACCTTCGAGCTGACGGCAGGCTTTTTTTTCTTTCGCGCCTTCGACATCTTAAAGCCCCCGCCGGTGCGGGCCTCGGAGAACTGGCTTCCCGGCGGCTACGGGGTCATGATCGACGACGTGCTGGCCGGCATCTACGCCTGCCTGTGCCTGTCCCTGCTCCACTGGCTGCGCCAGTAACCCCGCCCGGGGCATTCCCGGCCCTTGCCGTCCAAGGGGCAAAAAAATTTTTTTGCCCCTTTCAAAAAAGCAAGCTTGCTGGTAGGGATAGAAGTTTCGGCCTGGCCGCTGCCCGCTGTTTTTCCCCTTGCCAGGCCGTGTCCGGTGGCGATATGAAGGAATCAATGTCGGGGAAGGTCCCGGACAGACTGTCCGCCACCGCAACGGAGGATAGCGCCCGTTAATTCCCTTGCCCATACCGGGCGATTGAGCGCCCCTTCAGGTTCGCCCGTGTGCGTGAACGATCCGAAAATCGGGTAAGGCCGGTCTCCGGCAAGACGCGCCAGGGGCGAATCTCTTTTCCTGAAAAATGGGAACTCCCGCTCCTGCTGCCGCCCGGCAACTCCATTTTTCTCGGAACAGACTCCTGTTCCTTGCCTGGCCCGAAAAAAAGATTATTTGTTTAAAAGTGCTTACACCAAGAGACCCATTGGCAGGCCTTTTGCTTTGGTATTTCGCACCCGACCGGACGGACACTGCCTGTCGCAGCCCGGGGAAGCGCTGGAGGGGTTGCCATGCCCGGAAAACATCGCGACCGATTCGTTGCCCAGGCGTCCGCATGGGACCGCCTGCTGGACTGGATCGGCGACAGGTTGCGGGAGCTGACCGCCCGGCCGTGCCCCGTGCCCGTCCCGGTGACAGACCCCCGGGGCAGGCGACGCCAGGGCCAACGCTAGGGCGTCAGACAACGCCGGATAACGGAAGACGAGGAGGGAGGCGGCCGCCGGGGTGCGACGGACGCGGTCGCCGACAAAAAAAGCCGCCGGGCGAACCCGACGGCTTTTTGCATGCCCTGTGGCCGGCGAAACTAGTAGGTGGCGCGGAATTCGTCGCGGCGGTTCTTGGCCCAGGCGGCCTCGCCGGTGCCCGGATCCAGGGGACGCTCCTTGCCGTAGCTCACCGTGGACAGCCGATCCGCGCCGACGCCCAGGTTGGCCAGGTACTGGGCCGCAGCCTGAGCCCGGCGCTCGCCCAGGGCCAGGTTGTACTCAGCCGTGCCGCGCTGGTCGCAGTGCCCTTCCACGATCAGCTTGACCTGGGGGTACTGCTTGAGGATGTCGGCCTTGCGGGTCAGGATCTGACGGGCTTCAGGGGTCAGGTTCGAGCTGTCAAAAGCGAAGTGGATCATCTCGGACAGTTCGTTGGCGGCCTGTCCCAGCTTCTCGCGCAAGGCCCGTTCCTGCTCCAGACGCTGCCGCTCCTGCTCTTCCCAGCTGGTTCCGGCCCCGTCGCCCGGCCCGCCGGCCTTTTTGGCGCAGCCGAAGCCGGCCAGGGAAAGCATCAACACCAGCATGGCCAAAGTCATCAACCTCGAACGCATCATCTCTCTTCCTCCTCACATTGCCCGCCGGGGCATTAAAAATAAACCGAAGGGTACTGCCTCCGGTCATGTTCTCGGGGGCTGGCGAAGCACGTCCGGAACCGGCCCCCATTTACGCCTCCTGCCACAAAATGCAACAGGGAATTTAAGGGGGTACGTACCTTGTCCCGGTCTTGCACAACCCCCTGCCCTGCTGTGACGTCGTGCCCGGCCATTCTAAAACCCCCGACCGTGCACAACCGCTTCGCTCCCTTTCCCGGCTACTGCGGCAGCGGTCCCCAGTTCGGCATGTAGGCCGGGCCGTCACCCGTGGGCACCATCACCGGCTGCGCGCCGTGGCGGGTGGTGATGTAAATCTTTTTCTGCCCGCTGCGGGTGGAACTGAACGCAATGAAATAGCCGTCCGGGGCAAAGGTCGGATTCTCGTCCGAGCCGCCGCCCGAGGTGACCTGGGTCTCCTGGCCCGTGGCCATGTCGTGGACGAACACCTTCTGGGCGCCCCCCAGCTGCTTGGTAAAGGCAATGAGCTTGCCGTCCGGGCTGAGGCTCGGATTGGTGTTGTACCCCGACGAGGTGATGCGCTGGTTCGAACCCGAGCCCAGGTCCATCAGGAAAACGTTGGGGCTGCCCGAGGCGTCCGAAACATAGGCCATCAGCCGTCCCGAGGCGTCGAAGCTCGGGGACACGTCAATGCCCGGGCCCGCGGCCAGAGTGCGGCCGGGCTGCTGGGAGCCGGTCAGCACGTAGATGTCTTCCTTGCCGTGCATGGCCAGGCTCACGGCGATCTGGCCGTTGGGCATGAAGTGCGGGCTCACCACGTTGGTGGAGGGCAGGGTGTAGACCTGGGGCTTGCCGCCGCCGGACCACACGCCGAGGTAGTGGGAGCGCGAACCGATGAGCGTGAAGACGATGCGCCGGCCGTCAAAGGACCAGGCCGGGCTCACGGCCATGCCCAGGTCGTTGTAGCTGGTCACCCGGGTCAGCCCCCGGCCCATGGGCCGCACGGTCCAGATGTCGCTGCCCTTGGCCCCGTTGGGTTTGACGAACGCGAGCTGGGAATTGAAAAATCCGCCCTGGCCGGTGAGCTTGGCCATGAGCTCCATGCAGAAGCGGTCGGCGATATCCGGCAGTTGGGCGTCGGTGACGCCGTCATAGCCCTTGCCCACCAGGATTCTCTGGGAATAAACCTCAAAGGCCCGCAGTTCCACATTGCCGAGGTTGGCTCCGGGCGTCCAGTTGGCGGTCACCAGCACGTCCACCTTGGCCAAGCCAAACGGCTTGAAGTCGATCTGCTCGGCCGTGGCCCCGCCCACCTGCCCCGGAACGCTGGAGGGCGGAACGATCTGCAGGAAGGGCAGGAACTGCAAGTCCTTGTTGATGAGGTCCTGCAGCTTCTCGGCCGCACCCGACTGGCCGCCGCCGGCAAAAGGCCTGGCCATGACCAGGTTCATCTTGGCCTGGCCCGAGCTTTGGATGTCCACGGCCAAGGAGCCTTGGGCCAGGGCCGAAGCGGCCTCAAACAGTAAAAAACAAGCGGCAATGGCAAACCAGACAAATCGTTTCATGGCACTCCGTCCCATCATTGTGCTGAAAGCCCTCCGGGGGTGAATGTAAGATCCAGGCTGTTTACGGTCGCTGGCGGCTCCGGCAGGATCTCGGTCTCGACCACGGCCTTCATGGCCGCGCTGTCGAAATTGGCCCGGCCCGAAGACTGTATCAGTTGCGGATTCAACATACGCCCGGTTTTGTCAACCTGCACGCGCACCACAGCCCTGAGTTGTTCCCTGACCCCGAGTTGCGGATACCGGAAATTGGGCTGGATTTTATTCTTGACGATCCCCTGGTACACGCCCAGGGCGGTGCCGCCGCCGGCTCCGCCGGTTCCACCGCCGCCTCCGCCACCGCCGCCGGCCATACGGCGGGCATCGGCCAGGGCCTTGGAAATATCGTCGCCGCCGCCTGCGCCGCCGCCCTTGGCGCCCTTGCGCAGATCGGCCAGGGCCTTGGACACGTCGTCCCCGCCGCCGTCGCCGCTGCCGCTGCCCTTGCCCGCGCCGGCCTTGCCGGCCTTTTGCTGGGCGTCTTTGAGGGCCTGGGCCATGACATCCTTGTCCGAAGCCTGCTTGGCCTTGGCCGCGGCATCGGCGGCCTTTTTGGCCTCTTCCGCCTTTTTGGCGGCCTCGGCCTTCTTGGCCTCCTCGGCTTTTTTCGCCTCTTCGGCCTTCTTGGCTTCTTCCGCTTTCCTGGCTTCCTCGGCCTTTTTGGCAGCCTCGGCTTTTTTGGCCTCCTCAGCCTTCTTGGCCTCTTCGACCTTTTTGGCTTCCTCGGCCTTCTTGGCTTCCTCGATCTTCTTGGTGTCCGGCTTTTTGGGCTCGGGTTCGGGTTCCTTTTTCTTTTCCTCGACCTTGGCCTGCTCCGTGGGAATGGGCTTGGCCTTGGGCTCCGGCTTTGGTTCCGGTTTCGGTTCGGGCTTAGGCTCGGGTTTGGGTTCCGGCTTGGGCTCGGGCTTTTTGGGTTCGGGCTTGGGCGGTTCGGGTTCCGGAGCCTGGGGCTTGGCGGCCACGGGTTCCGGAGCCGTGGGCTTGGCCGGGGTGGGCGGCGCCTTGGGCGGCTCGGGCAGGGCCTGGACCGGCTCGCCCCCTTCGGGGCCGCCGGCCGGCTCGGGCGGGCCGGGCTGCGGGCGGTCGCCCGGACCCTTGGGGCCGGGCGGCAGATTGGCCTCGCCCGGGGGCAGGCCCGGAGGAGCCAGGGAAATGAGGTCCACTTCGTAGACCGGGACATTGAGCTGGAACTTGACCGGCTCGATGTGAATAAAGAGCAGGCTGGCCAGCACCACGGTCAGGTGCAAAAAGATGGAGAAAATCCAACCAAGAACGCGCATGAGGCACTCATGGGGGCGCGCCGGGGCGCAACCGCCCTCTTATTTCTTTTTGACCGCCGGAGAGGTCTTGCCCGACTTTTCTTCTTCGGCCACCACGCCGAGCTTGTCCACGCCGGCCGCCTTGACCACGCCCATGACCTTGACCACCGTGCCATAGGGCACGGCCTGGTCGGCCCGCAGAAAGAGCTGCTTTTTCTGGTCCGTGACCAGCCGCTTGACCTGGCCTTCCAGGTCGCCGAACTCCACCTGGTACTTGTCCAGGTACAGTTCGCCGTCGGACTTGACGGTCAGCACCAGGCTCTCGTTATCCTTGGGCAAAACGCTCACGGCCCGGGTCTGGGGCAGGTCCACCTCGAGTCCCTGGGTCATCATGGGAGCGGTGACCATGAAGATGATGAGCAAAAC
>CAZBER010000009.1:0-20067 GCA_964490985.1 uncultured Desulfovibrionaceae bacterium
CCGCACGGGATACGCCCGTTAGGGAAACATACAAGGCTTCAAAAACGACCCTTTTGCAAAAGCCCCTGCTGTTACGATTGAGAAATAATCTGATGCGGCCGGCGAAGCCCCTCGATGACCGCTTCCAGGGCGACCAGGTCCACGGGCTTGGACACGTAATCGTCCAGCCCGCCGGAGAGGAACTTTTCCCGGTCGCCTTTCATGGCGTGGGCGGTCAGGGCCACGATGGGGATGTCGGCAAACGGCCGGCCCGAGGCCCGGATGCGTTGGGTGGCCTCCATGCCGTCCAGAACCGGCATCTGGATGTCCATGAAGACGATGTCAAAGGATTCCCGCTCCAGGGCCGCGATGGCCTCGGCCCCATTGGCCGCCTGGGCCACGGTGTGGCCGAGCTTTTCCAGCAGCCGGCCGGCGGCGATGCGGTTGACCGCATCGTCTTCGACCAGAAGCACCCGCAGGCTAAGCCCTGCGGGAAGCATGGCGCGCCGGCGCGCCGGAACGCGGCAGGCCTGGGATATGGGAAAGCGCAAGGCCATGTAGACCGTGGTCCCCTGGCCGAGCTCGCTTTCCATGTCCAGGGAGCCGTGCATGAGCCCCACCAGGCGCTTGACGATGGAAAGCCCCAGGCCTGTTCCGTGATGGCGGCGGGTAAACGAGCCGTCGCTTTGGGTGAAGGGATGGAAAATGGCGTCGAGCTTGTCGTCGGCAACGCCGATGCCGGTATCGGACACGGTGAACAGCACATCCGCGCTTTCGGTTTCGGCGTTTGTCCGGATCAGGGAAATGGATGTGGACACCGCGCCTTTTTCCGTGAACTTGATGGCATTGCCGACCAGATTGAACAGCACCTGGCGCAGCCGGGTGGGATCGCCCAAAAGCTGGGCCGGCACGTTGGCGTCGGTTTCGCAGCGCAGCGCCAGCCCCTTGGCCATGGCCTGGTCCAGGAACATGCCGTGCACCGAGGCCGCGACATCCCCGGGATCAAAGGGCTCCCGGAAAAGTTGCAGCATGCCGGCCTCGATCTTGGACAAATCGAGGATATCGCCGAGAA
The DNA here is from genome assembly GCA_964490985.1 of uncultured Desulfovibrionaceae bacterium. Classification (GTDB taxonomy): domain Bacteria; phylum Desulfobacterota; class Desulfovibrionia; order Desulfovibrionales; family Desulfovibrionaceae; genus Solidesulfovibrio. Next base: position 1,052 of record CAZBER010000009.1, read on the forward strand.
TGGTCATGAGGCTTTGGCCGGAACCGATGGCCGTTTCCGCGTACCCGGCCTGCTCGGGGGTCAGCGCCGTGGTCTGCAGAAGCTGGAGCATGCCCAGGACGCCGTTTAAGGGCGTGCGGATCTCGTGGCTCATGTTGGCCAGGAATTCGTTTTTGGCCCGGCTGCCGGCCTCGGCCGCTTCCTTGGCCTTGTGGAGGTCCTCTTCCCGACGCTTGCGGTCGGTCACGTCCCGGAAATACACGGACAGGCTGGCGGGCGTGGGGAAGGCGTGCATCTCCCACCAGGCGTCAAACGGCGGATAGGGCGCTTCCAGCTCCACAGGCCGCATGTCCTCGAAGGCCCGCTGCAACTCGCTGTAGATGACGGTGCCCACGGTTTCGGGGAACGCCTCCCACAGGTTGCGGCCAAGCAGCGCCTCGCGGGACATGCGCAGCGGAATTTCGGCCTTGCGGTTGACATAGGTGAAGGTGAAATCCCGATCCACCTCGAAAAAGGCGTCTGTGGTGCTTTCCAGAATATTTTGGATGTGGTTGCGCGAAGCCCGGATGGCCTCCTCGGCATCCTTGCGTTCGGTGATGTCCTCGGAAAACCCCACGATCCGAAGCGGCGTCCCGACCGCGTCCTTGACCACCGAGGAACGCGACCAGATCCAGCGGATGACGCCGTCGGGCCGCTGCAGGCGAAATTCCACGGAAAGCGGCGTCAGGGAACGCCGCTGCTCGGCCACCGCCGCCTCCACCACGGTCCGGTCCTTGGGATGGACCCGGTCCAGGAAGCCGTAGGGGCGCTTGAATTCGGCGTCCAGGGGCAGGCCGAAGAGGTCCTCGAAGGGCGGGCTCACGTACAGCATGACCCCGGTGGTGACGTCGCGCATCCAGAAGGCCTCGCGCAGGTTCTCCACGAGCTGGCGGAAGCGCTCCTCGCTTTCGCAAAGTTCCTGGGTGCGTTCGCGCACCAGGATTTCCAGCTCGGTCTTGTGGCGTTCGAGCTGGCGGGCGAACTGCTTGAGGTTCGTGACATCGGCGTAGGTGACCACCAGCCCCTCCACCCGGCGGTCCTGGGTGCGAAAGGGCAGGATGCGGCGCAGGTACCATTCCCCGGACTCGGCCTGGACCTCCTTGTGGTGCGGGGCCAGGGATTCCACGACCTCCTCGGCGTCCTGGGGCAGGGTGGGATCGGAAAGGCGCAGGGACAAGTCCGCCACGGGCCGGCCCTCGTCGCCGGCGATCAGGCCGAAAAGCCGCATGGCCGCCGGAGTGAAGCGCCGGATGCGCAGCCTCGTATCCAGAAACAGGGTGGCGATGTCCGTGCTGGCCATGAGGTTGCCCAGATCGTTGTTGGCGGCCTCCAGTTCGGCGACCTTGGCCTGGAGCCGGGCATTGACCGTGGAAACCTCCTCGTTGAGGGCCTGCTGCTCCTCTTTGGCGGCTTGCAGCTCTTCGTTGGTCGACCGCAGCTCCTCGTTCATGGACATCATTTCTTCGTTGGAGGCGGTCAGTTCCTCGTTGGACGCCTCCAGCTCCTCCACCAGCCCCTGCATCTCGTCCCGCGTGGACTCCAGCTCCATCTCCAGGCGCGCGGACAGGGCGGCGCTGGCCTCCTGGAGGGGATCGCAGGGCATGGCCGGATCGGCGGCTTCGGCCTCCTCGAAAACGACCATGGCCAGGGAAGCGTCGTCCGACGGCCCAGGCATGCGGCGGACCATAAACCGGATGCGGCGCGCCTGTCCGTCCTCCCGCAGGGTCACGGTCACCGGCCCCAGGGGATCGGCCTGGGAATCGCCCGATTCGAAGACGCCGCGCACCGCGGCCCGCAGCTTGATGCGAACCCCCTCCTTGGCCATGCCGGCCAAATCGTAGACGGCCTTGCCCTTGGGATGGTCCAGGTAGCGTTCGGTGGGACCGTGGAAAAAAAGGATTTCCTGGCTCTTGTTGACCACCACGCTGGCCGGGACGAAATGTTCGAGCAAAAAGCGCTCGGCCTTGCGGGAGAGGTCCTCGGGCGCCGTCGCGTCCGGGGGCGGTCCGCCCTCCCGACGAAAGCCGGACGGAGCGGCCAGGCTCCACTCGCGATGGGGAGCGGTTCCGCCGATGCGGCGGTAGATCTTGTGCTTTTTATACAGGGGCGCGAACCAATGGGTGCATCGCCCCGGAGACTCGGCGCTGCCGAGAATGAGCACCCCGCCGTCGCGCAGGGAAAAGTGGAACCGGGACAGCACGTGGCGCTGCATGCCCGGCTCGAGGTAAATGAGCAGATTGCGGCAACTGATGCAATCGGTGCGGGAAAAGGGCGGATCGGAAAGCACGTTATGGCAGGCAAAAAGGATCAGGTCGCGCAGCTCCTTGGCGACCCGGTAGCCGCCGGCGTCGGCCTGGAAATAGCGCGTCAACAGGTCAGGCGGCACGTCGTCCGCAATGTTTTCCGGATACCAGGCGGCCCGGGCCTTATCCAGGGTGCGCTCGTCGAGGTCCGTGGCGAAGATCTGGATGGAGCGGGGCTTTTGCCGGACGGCCTCGTTGAAGAGCATGGCCACGGTATAGGCCTCTTCTCCGGTGGAGCAGGCCGGCACCCAGACCCGCAGGGTCCGGGCCGGGTCGGTTTCGGCCAGAAGCCTGGGAATGACCGCGCTGCGGAATTCCTCCCAGACCGCGCGTTCCCGGAAAAACGCGGTCACGCCGATCAGCAGGTCGTTGACCAGGGCTTTGGCCTCGCCGACATCCTCGGCCAGGAGGCGGGAGTAGGCTTCGATGCCGTCCAGGCCAAGCAGGCGCAGCCGCCGCCGGATCCGCCGCCGCAGCGTCGAGCGGCGATACCAGGAAAAATCCTGGCCCGTGCGCCCGGCCAAAAGGCGCGTCAGTTCGTCCAGGCTTTCGTCGCCCGGGACAGCCAGCTCCGCCTGGGCTTCCTCCTGGCCGAGAAATTCCAGAATGGCCGCCGGCATGTCTGCGGGCGACAGGGTCAGGTCCACCAGGCCCGTGGCCAGGGCGCTTTCCGGCATGCTCCGGCAGCCGGCGGTCTCCGGGTCTTGGGCCATCACCAGCCCGCCCCCTTCCTTGACGGCCAGGATGCCCATGGTCCCGTCGGACAGGGCCCCGCTCAAGACCACGGCCACGGCATCCCTGCCGATAGCCCCGGCCAGGGAACGAAAAAAGAGATCAATGGGCCGGGCCAGGCGTCGTTCGTCGCAGTGGGCGGTTTCCGGGATCAACATGCCCTCGCCCAGGCGAAGCGACGTGCCCGGGGCCAGGCAATAGACCGTATCCCGGGCCAGGGGCGTCGGCGTTGTCACCTCCCGGACCGGCATGGTCGCGTTTCGGGACAGGATTCCCGGAAGCAGGCTTTGCTGGTGCGGGTCAAGGTGCTGAAGCACCACGCAGGCCACCCCCGGACGCCGGGGCATGGCGCGAAAAAAGGCCTCCAAGGCGTCGAGCCCGCCGGCCGACGCGCCCAGGGCGATCACGGGAATCCGTCCATCCCGGTCAAGGCCGGCTTTTTCCGGAAAGGCGACACCTGGCGTAGGACTCTCTCCGGGCATGGAGGTCTCCGTAAATAGGGTTTCCCTATCCACCTGACGGCGTTGAACGTTCGTATCAGCCTGCTCGTTTTTCGTATCAGGCTCCCGTCAGGCCCACAAGGGCTGCGCTTGGGCAGGGGATGTCCGATCCGCCTCCCGCCTGGCGCACCGGCCGGGGATGCCTGCTTCGGAAACCCGAGGCCCCGGCCATTGCCTCTTGATTTCCGATGCGGACTTCCCTATTTGGAAGACAGAAGCGGTGTTGCGTCTTTTGACGCGCTCTTTTCCGCACCCGGGGATTTTCCATGACAAGGAAAGGCCAGGAGACTTCGCGCGCGGCCAAAAAGGCGGCCGGCCAGCCGCTTCCCCAACCGGCCGCGTTTCCCCGGCGCGTGCTTTTGGCCGAAGACAACCCCATCAACGCCAAGGTGGCCGGCACCTACCTCGGTCGGCGCGGCCACGACGCGGTCATGGCCGCAAACGGCCGCGAGGCCCTGGACCTGCTCTCCCGGCAGGCCTTTGACCTGGTGCTCATGGACCTGGAGATGCCCGAACTCGACGGGCTGGAGACGACCAGACGCCTGCGTGCCGGCCAGGCCGGACCGGTCAACCGCGATATCCCGGTCATTGCCATGACTGCCCATACCCTAAACGGCGTCATGGAGCGCTGCCTGGCCGCCGGCATGACGGCGTACCTTCCCAAGCCGCTCAACTTCCAGGAGCTCGATGCCCTGCTGGACCGTTTGCCAGGCCGCGTCCAGGACTTGGACCAAACGCTCGAGCCGGACGACGTCCCGGACCTGGACAGCGAGGCCGCCTTGACGCGTCTGGGCGGCGACCAGGAACTGCTGCGGGAGATCCAGGACGAGTTCCTGCGCCAATATCCCCGCAAGCTGCGCTCCATCGCCCTGTGCCGCGACCGGGAGAACTGGGAAGAGGCGGCCCTGGCCGCCCATTCCCTCAAAAACATCGCCGGCGCCGTGGGCGCCGAGGCCTCCAGGCGTCTGGCCGGCCGCCTGGAGGAATCCCTGCGCCAGGCCGACGTCCTGTCGACCCACGACACCATGGCAGCCCTCCAAAAAAGCCTGGGCCAGGCCAGCCAGGCCCTTTTGGCCCAGTTGGGCCCGCCTTCCTGTCCATCCGCCACGCCCGTTTAAGCGAAACCATGGCCTCGGCCTTGTCGATTGGCATGGCGTCTTGAATAGCCGGACAGAATTCATTCCTAAAAATAGACGATTTTACTATCAGGTCTCGAAATGCATATACAGGCATGTCGTGGATGCGACATGAGCCGTAAATCACACGAAGCGCCCGCAACTGCGGGCGTTTTTGCTTTCAAGCGGCTGCCTTGCCCAGCCAGGGAATTCGGAAAAATGCATCTTGTTCTTGCCACAAACCCGAAAATGGGCCAATACTAGAACATGGCCCGCCATCCGCTTTTTGCCCCTCTTTCCCTTCGCTCCCTCCCCTCCTCCACGCGCCTGGAAGACCCATCCGGCCATGCGAGGTTGCCATGAAACATGTATCCCTTCGAGGCCAAGGCCTTGGGCGGCGCGGGATGCCGGTTGTCTGGACCATGGTCCTGCTGCTGTCCCTGGCGACCCTGGCCGCCCCGGCCGATGCCGCCACCAGATACGTGGATGCCAGCGTCGCGAACTCGGGCGACGGATCGAGCTGGGCCACTGCCTACAAGACGGTCCAGGCAGCCCTCAATGTCGCGGTTTCCGGCGATGTGGTGGAAATCTCCGGCGGCGTCTACAACGAGGCCCTGACCAGCAAGGCCGCCGGCGTGACCGTCACCGGCAGCACCCAGGCCGGCCACAACGGCGCGGTGACCATCAAGGGCATAAACGGCCAGTCCGTCCTGAGCGTGACCCATCAGACCACCTGGCGCCGCCTGACCTTCGACGGCTCGGCCAACACCAATGCCAGCACGTACGCGGTCAAGGTCACGGCCGGCACCCCGACCTTCGAGCAATGCGTCATCGGCCCGGGACAACGGCTCCTCACCGTGACCGGGGGCAGCGCCACCTTTTCCCGGTGCGTGCTCAAGGATATCCTCGGCTCGACCATGGACAACATGAGCAACTCTTCCGACGCCGTCTACCTGGCCACGGCCGGCGGCACGGTGACCTTCAACTACACCATGTTCCTGGATTTGGCCTATCGCTTTATCCGGGTCCAATCCTCCACCACAGCGGATTTCAACAACTGCCTGTTCGCCGGAACCAAGGGCAGGCTCCTCTACGTTCCTTCCGGCGCCGCACAAGTGCACTGGCGCAATTGCCTGGCCCTCTCCAACGAAGGAAGGTTCGGATACGAAGGCTATTCCATCATCCACAACGCCTCGTCCTCGGCCACGGTGGCCCTGGACCACTGCCTGGTGCAACCCATCGCCCCGGTCAACATGACCACCACGGCGCTCTATTCGGCCAACGTCACCGTGACCAATCCCCTGTCCGGCGCGCCGCGCCTGCACCACGGCCGCCGCCCGGCCCTGATCAACGTGGGCATCGACGACGAGATCAATCTCGGCGTGTGGACGAAGCTGGCCGCGGAATGCGACATCTATGGCTTCAAGAGCACTTTCGCCCTCAATACCGCCAGCGCCACCGCCTCCGACTGGCAGGCCATCCGCGACGGCGTGTCCCGGGGCCATGAAGTGGCCAGCCACACCTCCAACCATGTGGTCCTGTCCAAGCGCACGAACGCGCTCACGATCAAGTATGCCAATGCCCAGGCCACGGCCGCCACCGTGACCGTGGACCGTTCGGCCATGGTCATGCACATCGTGGTGACCGGCGTGGCCGGGGCCAGTTTCGACCTGCCCTTGGGCCGCAACGGCGCGTATCCCTCGCTGGCGAGCATCAAAAACGCCATCAACAGCCACTCGGGCTTTACGGCCGCCACCAGCACGTTTTCAGGCACCAGCTATGATACGGGCACATTCTGGTCCCAGGACCTGGCTGCCGTGCAAAACGTCTCCATCTTAAACGCCACGGCCTCCCTCAATCTCGACGACACAGCCATGTTTCAAGACGAGCTGACCCTTCCCAAGCAGACCATCGAGACCAATGTGCCCGGTTATACCTGCGACGCCCTGGTTTATCCCTATCTGGAATACGACGACGCCACCCTGGCCGCGGCCACGGCAGCCGGATACACCTGCGCCCGCACAGGCGAAAACGGCTCCTACGCCATGGGCGATCCGGCCGGCTACAACCTGATGCTCATGTTTGCCCTGGAACCGTTCCAGGTATTCGGCACGAATCTCGACGAAGCCACCATGCGCCAGCGAGTCTCGGCATTTCTGGAATGGGCCAAATTTATCGGGGCGGCCGTGGGCCTCTATGCCCACGGCGAGGACGAGTACACCCTGGCCGAGTGGCGCATGCTGCTGCGGATCATGGCCGAGGACCCGGACGTGGAAGTCGTCACCCTGGCCGAGATGGCCCGGCGCATCAAGGAAAACGCCCAGTCCCACACCGGCACCACCTATGTGCGCACCCAGTGGACGGACAACGCCAATTACCTGCCCGAACCCCATTCGCCCCTGATCGACGCCGGCGCGCCGTATGCGGTGGCCATGACCGATTTCGGCGGAACAGCCATTCCCCAGGGCGCCACGCCAAGCGTCGGTCCGTACGAGTGGCCCCCGGGCACCGGCGTGGCCTCGGACGCGGGCGCGGACGCCACGGTGGGCAATGGCGGCTCCGGCACCCTGGACGGCACGGGCTCGATCTCGCCGGCCACCATCGCCAGCTACGGTTGGACCCAGGTGCGGGGACCGGCAGCCACCCTGGCCAGTCCTGGCGCGGCCACCAGCGGCTTTACCGCTCCCAACAACCTGGCCGGCCCCCGCGACCCCGTCTCCGTGCTCCTCAAGCTGGCAATCACGGGCATAAACGGCACGTCCGACTATGCCTACAAGCGCCTGACCGTGACCTGGGCCAACAACCCGCCCACGGCCACGGTCAGCGGCGTGCCCACCTCGCCCACGGACCAGTTTACGGCCAACCTGACCGTAGGCGGAGCCAACGTCACCCAGTACAGCTACAGCCTCGACAGCGGCGCCTGGTCCCCGGCCACGCCCATTGCCACCCCTATCGTCCTTTCCAATCTGGCCGACGGAATCCACCGGGTGGCTGTTGTCGGCGCGGACGCCCAGGGCAACTGGCAGACCGGTCCCACGGCCACCACCGTGTCCTGGGAGGTCAAGACCACGCCGCCCCTGGCCGTGATCAACGGCGCGCCGACCTCGCCCACAAGCCAGACCTCGGCCGACCTGACCATCTCCGGCCAGACCGTGGTCAACTACAAGTACCGCCTGGACGGCGGCGCCTGGTCCGCGGCCAGGCCCGTGGCCACGCACATCACCCTGTCGGGTCTGGCCGAGGGAACCCACACCGTGGACGTCATCGGCCAGGACAGCCGGGGGAACTGGCAGGCCGAGGCCTCGGCCTCCACGGTCTCCTGGGTGGTCTCCTTGGGGACGCTCACGGCCGTGGTCAACGGTGCGCCGACCTCGCCCACAAGCCTTACCTCGCTCGACCTGACGGTCTCGGGCACGAACATCACCCAATACAAATACAGCCTCGACAACGGCGCCTGGTCCGCAGCCACGCCCATCGCCACGCACATCCTTCTTTCCAATCTGGCCGTTGGAGCCCATTCATTGGCCGTCATCGGCGGAGACGCGCAGAACAACTGGCAAAATCAGGCTTCGCCCACCACCGTGACCTGGCAGGTCATCGAAGGGCCTGTGGCTGTTATCGGCGGCACGCCCACCTCGCCCACCAACCAGACTTCGGCCGAACTGACCATCTCCGGCCAAAACATCACCAACTACAAATACCGTCTGGATAACGGCTCCTGGTCCGCCTCCAGGTCCGTGGCCACGCACATCGTGCTGTCGGGCCTGGCCGAGGGCTCCCACACCCTGGCCGTCATCGGCCAGGACAACTGGGGCAACTGGCAAACCGAGGCCATGGCCACCACCATCACCTGGGAGGTCAAGACCAGCGCGCCGGGCCAGCCCACCATCCCGCCGGGGCTCAATCCGGCCACCATAACGAACCCGACTCCGACCCTGGCCTGGAACGCCGTGACCGGAGCCAGCAAGTATCGGCTGGAAGTGTCGCGCAATGCGGATTTCAGCTCACCCCTGGTCCAGGTCACGGTGGCCGACACGAGCTATACGCTCACCAGCGCCCAGTCCCTGCCCCAGACCGGGACCTATTACTACCGGGTGCGGGCCGTGGATGCGGCGGGCAACGAAAGCGGCTGGACCTCGGGTTCCTTTGACCTGGTCGCGAACATGGCCGTCGGAATAGCCCAGACGATGCTGCTTCTGCTGGTCCCGTAGCCGCGCCCCGCGGACTCTTTGGCAACGGATTTTCACGGCCGCCCGGATCGGGGCGTGCCGTGAAATGCGTTGACGAATCCCGGGGAGCAGGCCATTCCCGCCGAAAAGCCGGAAGACGCGGCCCCAGGAGCCCTGGCAGGCGGCGTCCCCCTGGCCCGCTTCACATCGCGGCGGGATTTGTTACCGTCCGGCGTCGATTTCCAATTCGGGCTTCATCTTTTCTTCATATTCGGGTGTTATCCCGTGCTTTCGCACGCCCGGCAAGCCCGCGCCACCCCCAGGAGGAATCGTGCCCAACAACAAACTCTTCAAATACGACGGCATCCAGGAGCCTGATACCATTGTCGGCTACCTGGAAGCCATCCGTGACGGTTTCGCCAATGGTTCCATTTCCTTAAGCCAAGGCGAGCAGGAACTGGCCCTGACGCCCCAGGGGCTTGTGGCCGTCTCCGTGGAAGGCAAGCTCAAGGGAAACGACCGCAAGCTCAAGCTCACCTTCCGCTGGAAGCAACACGACCAGGCCTGCGACACCCTGGACGAACCCCTTGTCATCATGGCCCAGGACCACAATGATAATGATGCATGAAATCGAACAGAATTTTCAGTTCCTGCTGGTCGAGGTCGAGCGTCAGGTGGAAGCGACCCTGGCCGTGATCGAGGCCTACGACGAAACGGCCATTGCCAAGGTCGAGGCCCGGGACGACTATGTCGACAATCTCAAAAGCGTCATTGAAAACGCCTGCTTTGCCACGCTGCACGGCCAGGAGCATCCCAGTGCGCCCGAAATCGCCCATATCCGGGCGCTCAACATCATTGCCAGCAACCTGGAGCGCGTGGGCGACCATGCCGTCAATATCGTCCGCCAGACCCGCCACTACGAAGACCCGGAGAGCATCAAGCGCTACGATTACAAGCCCTTTTTCGACGAGATCAAACATGCCCTGGAGTGGGCTCCGGCGGCCGTCATGGAGCGGGACATGACCGCGGCGCTCAAAATCTGCCGCACCGAACTGCACCTGGATCGGCTGTACAAGAAGGAATTCGACCGTATCCACGACGAGCTGCGTTCCGGCGTGCACACCGGGGACCTGCTGACCACGCTGTTTATTTTCCGCTACCTGGAACGCATGGGCGACGCCCTGCTCAATGTGGGCGAGGCCGCCATCTTCGGCATCACGGGCGACAAGTTCAAAATCCGCCAGTTCAATGCCTTAAACGACATCCTGGCCGAAACCGGCCATGAAAACCCCCTGTCCGACATGGATTTCGAGTCCATCTGGGGCACCCGCTCGGGCTGCCGCATCGGCCGGGTCCACGACCGGGGCAAGAACCGGAAATCCGATCAGGACGTCATTTTCAAGGATGGCGATCCGATCAAGCTGCGTAAGGAAACGGCCAACATCGAATGCTGGGAGGCCCTCATGCCGGGCCTGCCCCCCCGGGTTGTGGCTTTTCGGGAGGGGGACAAGTCCAGCTCCATGCTGGTGGCCATGCTGCCCGGCCAGACCCTCCAGGACATTGCCCTGACCGGCGAAATCGCTGTGCTGCGCCGGGCTCTGGCCGCCCAGTGCCGCACCGCCCGCGCCTTGTGGGAACGCACCCGGACGCCGGGCCGGATCACGGCCGGATGCATCCGCCAATTGCGAGCGCGCCTGGCCGAGGTGCTCGCGATCCACCCCCCTTTCCGGCTGCCGCAACGCCGCATCGGAAGCCTTGCCCTGCCCTCCCTGGACGAGCTCCTGGATGCGGCCCAAGCGGTGGAGGACACCCTGGCCGCGCCCTACTCGGTCTTTATCCACGGCGATTACAACAGCAACAACATCCTCTACGACGAGGCGGCGGACCGCATCCATTACATCGATCTGCACCGCTCGGCCGACATGGACCTGATCCAGGACGTCTCGGTGTTTCTGGTCTCCAACGTCCGCCTGCCCGTCTTCGACAAGGCCAGACGGCGTATCCTCAATACCGTTGTTGCGGACTTCTTTCGCTTTGCCAGAGACTTTGCCGCTGCCTCGGGCGACGCCACCTTTGAAATGCGCCTGTCCCTGGGGCTGGCCCGGTCCCTGATCACCTCGACCCGGTTCGAACTCAGCGAACGGTTTTCCAAGCTCATGTTCCATCGCGGCATCTATCTGCTGGAACAGGTCGTTGCCCACGCCGCCAAGGCGCCGCCGTCCGCCCCGTCCGGCGATCCGGCCACGTTCCGGCTGCCCCTGGCCGCCTTGTGCTTCTGAAACGACACCCACGGAGGACGACATGAAAAAGATCGGCGTGGTGGGCATCCCCCAGGGATGGTCCACCCTGCGGCTCCTGGATGCCCTGGAGCAAAAGACCGGCTTTCGGCTGTGCATCGACATGGCCACGGTCAGGCTCGATCTGGACACGGGCAAGGTATTTTGCCGGGATGCGGACCTGACGGCCCTGGATGCGGTCATTGTCAAGAAGATCGCCCCCAACTATTCCCCTGACGCCCTGGACCGCATGGAAATCCTGCGGTTTTTGCACCAAAAGGGCGTGCCGGTCTTTTCCGACCCGAACAGCATGTTCCGGCTCATCGACCGCTTGAGCGGCACAACGGTCCTTCGCCTGGGCGGCATTCCCATGCCGCCCACGGTCATCACCGAGGATGTGGAGGAGGCGGCCGGGGCCGTGGCCCGTTTCGGCAAGGCCATTTTCAAGCCCCTGTACAGCTCCAAGGCCCGGGGCATGACCGTCATCGAGGACGGACCCGACACCCCTGAGGAGATCGCCGGCTACAAGGCCGCCGGCAACCAGGTCATGTACATCCAGAAAATGGTGTCCCATGCCGCCGGCCATTTGGACCTGGGGGTGTCGTTTCTGGGCGGCCGGTATCTGGCCACCTATGCCCGCCAGGGCAGCGGCAGTTCCTGGAACACCACCACCCGGGCCGGCGGCCGGTACGTCCCCCACTCGCCGTCCCCGGAGATCATCGCGCTGGCCCACAAGGCCCTCTATCCCGAGGAAAGCCGCTACACCCACAAGGCCCAAAGCCTTTTTCCGGGCATGGCCTTTACCTGCGTGGACGTGGTGGAAACCCCGGACGGGGCCGCCATCTATGAAGTGTCGGCCTTCGGCGGGTTCCGGGGACTTCTGGAAGCCTGCGGCATCGACGCCGCCAACGCCTATGCCGACTACGTGCTGGAGCGGATCGCATGAACAGGGCCCTGACCTATCACGACATCCTGCGCCCCCTTCTGGCCGCCGCCGGCCCGGCCACCGCCCGCCTGGACGTGACCTTTGACGACGTGACCGTGGAGATCGCCTCCAATTCCCAGGCGCTTATCGACAAGCTCGCCGCCTATTTCCACGATTTCCTGGGCCGGGGCGGCACAACGGTGGTGCCGCTGACGGCCGTGGAAACCGCCCCCCCGGTCCTGGCCGTGCCCTACAGCGTCAAGGACCGCGAGCCCGGCAAAAGCCCCAAGGAAGAATACGTGGACCTGCCCGATGGCCGCATCATCCGCAAGCTGCGCACGGGCATGGTCTTTTTTTTCGGCGAAGACGAGAACTACGCTGTCGGCCCCTGCCTGGCCAACGACAACCAGGTCGTCAACTTCATCAACAACCGCTTCATCGAATTGCGGCTCAAGCGCGGCGCTCTGCTGTTTCACGCCGCCGGCATTGCCGAACAGGGCACGGGCCTGGTCATCTCGGGCTTTGCCGGAGCGGGCAAATCCACCCTGGCCCTGGAGATCATGCGCCACGGCACGGATTTCGTCAGCAACGACCGGGTCATGGTCTCCCGGGACAAGGCCGGCCTGGTCATGACCGGCGTGGCCAAGATGCCGCGCGTCAACCCGGGCACGGTCCTCCACAACCCGAACCTGGCCCCGGTCATGAGCCAGGAAGACCGCCGGACCTTCGCCGCCCTGCCCGAGGCCGAGCTGTGGGACCTGGAGCACAAATACGACGCCTTTATCGACCAATGCTTCGGCCCGGGCCGCTTCAAGCTGGCCTGCCGCATGGGCGGCCTGGTGGTGCTCAATTGGAAGCGCGAGGCCGCGCCCATGGTCACCCGCCGCGTGGATCTGGGCCGACGCCGGGACCTTATGCCGGCCTTCATGAAGGACGTGGGGCTTTTTTACGAACTCGACGACCCGGCAGAGGACACCCTGGCCGGTCCGGACGACTATCTCGCCCTGCTGGGCGATCTGCCGGTCCTGGAAGTGGCGGGCGGCGTGCATTTCCATGAGGCGGCCCTGGCCTGCCTGGAATTTCTGCGCCAGGTCCGCGCCTGAGTGTTGCGTCTCTTAAAAAAGATGGGGCTCTTGCAAAAAGAGTCGTTTTTTGAAGCCTTCGGCGACCAAAGGGCTTTGCCCCTTGGAAACCCGTAACGGATTGAGGGCGTTCCAACGTAACGTCCCTTGCTAAGGCATGAGGCAACATCCCTATGCACGACGACGCGCGCCAGCCCACGACCACTCCGGACCGCAAGGACGAGACGGCCGCGCCCCTGCCCGAGCAGGAGGGCCTGAAGCTCAGCCCGGAAGAGGAATTCTCCCACCATCTCGGGCATTTCGCTCAAAAAGCCAATGTTTTCGCGGCCCTGGCCGGCAAGAAAAAGGTCCATCCGTACGAAGCCTTCCAGCATCTGCAAGGCTTGTGGGACCAGGTGGCCGCGGCCGGCGCCCGTTTGTCCGAACCCGTGATCGAGGCCAAGCCGGCCTTTGCCGGCCTCGGTTCCGACGAGGCTCGGGAGCGGCTGCGCCGCTACGGCCCCAACCAGGCTGTGGCGGAAAAGCGGATCACGTTCTGGAACCGGCTTTTTGACGCGGTCAAAAATCCGCTGGTCGTCCTGCTCCTGGTCCTGGGGGCCATTTCCTATGCCACGGACGACATCCGCTCGGCCGTGGTCATCATCGGCATGGCCGTCTTGGGCGTGACGCTCAAGGTCATCCAGGAGGCCAAGGCCGACACCGCCGCAGCGGAACTCAAAAAGATGGTCCACACCACGGCCACGGTGCTGCGCGACGGCCAGCAGCGAGAAATCCCCCTGGCCGCGGTCGTGCCCGGCGACATCGTGCTGCTGGCTGCCGGCGACATGGTGCCGGCCGATGTGCAGCTCATCCGGGCCAAGGACCTGCACATCAACCAGGCCATGCTCACGGGCGAGGCCCTACCTGTGGAGAAATCGGCCCGCCCCATGGATGAGACTCCGCCGGCGGACGAAACCGGCCTTGGCGACCCGGCCCTGTGCTTCATGGGCACCAACGTGGTTTCGGGCTCGGCCGCGGCCGTGGTCACGGCCACCGGAAGCCGGACCTATTTCGGCGGCATTGCGGCCAAGCTCTCGGAAAAACGCCCGGAGACCGATTTCGACAAGGGCATCAAGAGCTTCACCGTACTCATGCTGCGCTTCATGCTGGTCATGGTGCCCTTTGTTTTCCTCGTCAACGGCGCCACCTCCGGCGACTGGATGGGCGCGTTCATGTTCGCCCTGGCTGTGGCCGTGGGCCTGACCCCGGAAATGCTGCCCATGGTGGTGACCGTGTGCCTGTCCAAGGGGGCGTTGGCCATGTCCAGGCACAAGGTCATCGTCAAGTGCCTGGACGCCATCCAGAACTTCGGGGCCATTGACGTGCTGTGCACGGACAAGACCGGAACGCTCACCCAGGACAAGATCATCCTGGAAAAGCACCTCGACGTCATGGGCGAGGAGGATGACGCGGTCCTGGAATACGCCTACGTCAACAGCAAGCTGCAGACCGGGCTGCGAAACGCCCTGGATGTGGCGGTCATCGAAAGCGGCGACGCCTCGGGCGAGGCCATTGACCTGGCGCGCTACGAGATGCTCGACGAGGTGCCCTTCGACTTCATGCGCCGCCGCCTGTCCGTGGTGGTGCGCGACACGGCCACGGACAAGGCCCTGCTCATCTGCAAGGGTGCGGCCGAGGAGGTCTTTGCCCACAGCCGCGACTGCCTCATGGGCGAGATGGTCGCCCCCTTGGACGAAACCCACCGGCAGGCCATGCAAAAGGTCGTGCATGACTTAAACGAGGACGGCTTCCGGGTGGTGGCCCTGGCCTTCAAGGAAGTGGACGGGCAGCGGCGGGATTTTCGCGTGGCCGACGAGTCCGACCTGACGCTCATGGGCTACCTGGCCTTTCTCGACCCGCCCAAGGACACTGCCGCCGACGCTCTGGCGGTCATGGCCTGCCACGGCATCACGCCCAAGATCCTGACCGGCGACAATGCCGTGATCACGGCCAAAATTTGCCGGGAAGTGCATTTCGATTACGGCGACCACATCATCACGGGCGAGGAGCTGGCCGGCATGTCCCAGGCGGCGGTGTCCGAGGCCGTGGCCGCCTGCCACGTCTTTGCCAAGCTCGACCCCATGCAGAAGGAGCAGATCGTCACGGCGCTTCGGGCCCGGGGCCATGTGGTGGGATTTATGGGCGACGGCATCAACGACGCCCCGGCCCTGCGGGCGGCGGATGTGGGCATTTCCGTGGACTCGGCCGTGGATGTGGCCAAGGAGTCGGCGGACATCATCCTGCTGGAAAAGAGCCTGCACGTGCTGGAGCACGGCGTGCTCGAAGGGCGCAAGATTTTTTTCAACATCACCAAGTACATCCGCATGGGGGCCAGTTCCAATTTCGGCAACATGTTCAGCGTGCTCGGGGCCAGCGCCTTTTTGCCCTTCCTGCCCATGCTGCCCATTCAGATCCTGGTCAACAACCTCATGTACGACATCTCCCAGACGGCCATTCCCACGGACAACGTGGATGCCGACATCCTGGCCAAGCCCCGTCGCTGGCGCATTGACGACATCCGCCGCTACATCCTCTACCTTGGCCCGGTCAGCTCGATCTTCGACTACGTCACCTTTTTCATCATGATCCACCTGTTCGGGGCCTGGAACAACCCGGCCCTGTTCCAGACCGGCTGGTTCATCGAGTCGCTGCTGTCCCAGACGCTCATCGTGCATGTGATCCGCACGGACAACATCCCGTTTTTGCAAAGCCGGTCCAGCATTCCCCTGGGGCTGACCACCGCGCTCATTTGCGCCATCGGCATCTGGCTGCCGTTTTCGCCCCTGGCCCACGCCTTCGGCCTGGTGGTCCCGCCAACCAACTATTGGGGCCTCATTGCCTTGGTTATCTTCTGCTACATGTGCCTGGCCCAGGTGGTGAAATCCTGGGTAGTGCGCCGCATCCAGGCCAGCTGCCCCGTCTGAAGCCAACGTCCGGCCGGGGAAAGGAAATTCCCTGGCCGGACGTTGGATATAGCTTTTTGTTATCCGCGCCCCCGCGCAGGGGGCGACGGCGGACCTCGTAGACCTCATGGTACAGGCCCTGGTTTCAATCCGCGCCCCCGCGCAGGGGGCGACTCGTGCGTCAACTCGACGACGTCGGTCAGTTCCAGGTTTCAATCCGCGCCCCCGCGCAGGGGGCGACCATGCCTTGGCCGCGTTCGACGATCAGACGCTCAGTTTCAATCCCCGCCCCCGCGCAGGGGGCGACGGATGGCGAGCCGTGCCGCTGGTGCGGTTCGGAAGTTTCAATCCCCGCCCCCGCGCAGGGGGCGACGCCGCGCAGATCGATGGCCAGAGCGTGGGCCGACTCGTTTCAATCCCCGCCCCCGCGCAGGGGGCGACGCACCTCGGCCAGCCTGGTCCGGTAGAGCGACAGTTTCAATCCCCGCCCCCGCGCAGGGGGCGACAGCATCACGCCCGTGGGCGGGTCCATGTCCAAGGTTTCAATCCCCGCCCCCGCGCAGGGGGCGACGCCTTCGGCTGAAATGACGTTATCCATGACCAGGGTTTCAATCCCCGCCCCCGCGCAGGGGGCGACTTGAGTTCGTCTTTCCCCGCCCTCCCATCAAAAGTTTCAATCCCCGCCCCCGCGCAGGGGGCGACACAAACCCATGGAGGTTCCCATGACCAAGGCTCCGTTTCAATCCCCGCCCCCGCGCAGGGGGCGACCCTACGGCTGGCTCGGTCAGTTCCCGAAGTTCCGGGTTTCAATCCCCGCCCCCGCGCAGGGGGCGACTGGGTGTCTGTCGGCAGCGCATCCAGGACTGCATTGTTTCAATCCCCGCCCCCGCGCAGGGGGCGACCGGGCCGCGCTCAAGCTGCTCAATTACGAGGGAGTGTTTCAATCCCCGCCCCCGCGCAGGGGGCGACTGGGGCTTCAACGACGGCATCACCGACCCGCGCCAGTTTCAATCCCCGCCCCCGCGCAGGGGGCGACTGGTCGTTCACCACCTCCAACTTGGCCATCTGGAGTTTCAATCCCCGCCCCCGCGCAGGGGGCGACCAACAAGCGGGCCGAGATGTGGGGGAAGGTTAAGGTTTCAATCCCCGCCCCCGCGCAGGGGGCGACGGACCGGCTGGGACGCCATGGGCAGATACATCAAGTTTCAATCCCCGCCCCCGCGCAGGGGGCGACCGCCAAGGAGCGAGATCATGGAAATCGACATCGGTTTCAATCCCCGCCCCCGCGCAGGGGGCGACGGGAGACGCGCCGACTCCCGAGGACGTGGACCAGATCGGTTTCAATCCCCGCCCCCGCGCAGGGGGCGACCCCAGCCCAGGCCGCCGTTGTAGGCGGACAAGGGTTTCAATCCCCGCCCCCGCGCAGGGGGCGACGCGCTCCTTGTGGATCTTCCGGCCAAGCTGCTTGCCGTTTCAATCCCCGCCCCCGCGCAGGGGGCGACTTTCCGCTTTGGGCAACGCCACGGTGTCGGCTGAGTTTCAATCCCCGCCCCCGCGCAGGGGGCGACCCTGGACGTGGGCGCGGGTCCTTCCTGGGGCCTGTTTCAATCCCCGCCCCCGCGCAGGGGGCGACTCACGCCCGCGATGGCGTCGAGCATGGCCTGGGTTTCAATCCCCGCCCCCGCGCAGGGGGCGACCGAAGACGGAAAGCCCATGGACTGCACGGACGAGTTTCAATCCCCGCCCCCGCGCAGGGGGCGACCTGCGACCAGGGACACCGCGTTTCGCCCTGGGCGGTTTCAATCCCCGCCCCCGCGCAGGGGGCGACCACGATGCCGGCATGGTGCAGGGTGTGGACATCGGTTTCAATCCCCGCCCCCGCGCAGGGGGCGACCCCAGGCCCAGCGCATGGCCGGGGCCGATGGCATGTTTCAATCCCCGCCCCCGCGCAGGGGGCGACATTCTTTTCAGGGAGCTTTTCACAAGGAGCCCGTGTTTCAATCCCCGCCCCCGCGCAGGGGGCGACTTGAGGCCAGCGACCAAGCACAGCAGCGATGGCTGGTTTCAATCCCCGCCCCCGCGCAGGGGGCGACTCGTGCGCCATCACGAGGGCCGCGGCTGGATTCTGGTTTCAATCCCCGCCCCCGCGCAGGGGGCGACGCCATGTTCCACCTCACGAAAACATCTGGTATTCGGTTTCAATCCCCGCCCCCGCGCAGGGGGCGACGCCTGAGGGCAGGACACGGCATCAATGGCCATGGTTTCAATCCCCGCCCCCGCGCAGGGGGCGACCGGAGGACGCCATGGACTGGTTCATGGCTTCGATGTTTCAATCCCCGCCCCCGCGCAGGGGGCGACCCGCACCGCTCCCAGCCTTCAGGCAGGGCGTCCAGGTTTCAATCCCCGCCCCCGCGCAGGGGGCGACCATGGCCATCCTCCTTATCTCAACCGCAATTGCGTGTTTCAATCCCCGCCCCCGCGCAGGGGGCGACGTAGCCCGAGACGATGGCCATGCCCCGCACACCGTGTTTCAATCCCCGCCCCCGCGCAGGGGGCGACTTCAGCCCCCGGCTTGGCGGCCGGACAGACCTGGAGTTTCAATCCCCGCCCCCGCGCAGGGGGCGACCCTCGCGCTGGCAGGTGGCCCAGGAGCCGTCCGAGGTTTCAATCCCCGCCCCCGCGCAGGGGGCGACCCATTGGAGCAGGTCCGGGACTGCAAGTGGGTGGTTTCAATCCCCGCCCCCGCGCAGGGGGCGACATCGCCTCATCGGAGGAGGAAAATCATGAGCGAGGTTTCAATCCCCGCCCCCGCGCAGGGGGCGACGCGAGCTGTGGGGGCGGCTGTCGGCCCAGGTTGAGGTTTCAATCCCCGCCCCCGCGCAGGGGGCGACTGCGGGCCAAGGGCATTAACGAGATCACCATGGGTTTCAATCCCCGCCCCCGCGCAGGGGGCG
>CAZBER010000009.1:20077-56941 GCA_964490985.1 uncultured Desulfovibrionaceae bacterium
CGGTGCCACCCGTGTATTTGCGCTGTTTCAATCCCCGCCCCCGCGCAGGGGGCGACCCAGGGGATCAGGGTGTGGTCGTCGGGCATTCCCTGTTTCAATCCCCGCCCCCGCGCAGGGGGCGACGTCCTTCGACACCTTGCCGTGGGCCACGGAAGCGGTTTCAATCCCCGCCCCCGCGCAGGGGGCGACAAGCCGGGCCAATTGGGCCTCGTACTCTTTCGAGGTTTCAATCCCCGCCCCCGCGCAGGGGGCGACCGTTCTTTCTCGGCACCAAAACAAGCGCTTCACGGTTTCAATCCCCGCCCCCGCGCAGGGGGCGACCGATGTAGACCTCGCCGTCCTCGGCCAACTTGTCGTTTCAATCCCCGCCCCCGCGCAGGGGGCGACCCAAACGCTTGGCTGGTAATGCTGACGTAGGACGAGTTTCAATCCCCGCCCCCGCGCAGGGGGCGACGGCGGCCATGCCGTGGACCTTTTCGCAGTGCTTGGTTTCAATCCCCGCCCCCGCGCAGGGGGCGACATCCATGGTTGTCCTCACTGGTTTGTGGTTTTAAGGTTTCAATCCCCGCCCCCGCGCAGGGGGCGACATTGCATGGCCTCGGCCACGGCATCGGTCACTAGGGTTTCAATCCCCGCCCCCGCGCAGGGGGCGACTTGTTCCCATTTGCAATCCACAGCGCCGTGTTCGGTTTCAATCCCCGCCCCCGCGCAGGGGGCGACTAGTGCCGCCGGGAAGTGGCGGCATGGGTTTAGTTGTTTCAATCCCCGCCCCCGCGCAGGGGGCGACCAGCAATGCAAGAACGCTGTTCATGCTTATATCCGGTTTCAATCCCCGCCCCCGCGCAGGGGGCGACGGCCGGCTCACGCCGCGCTCGGTTCCTCCTTCGGGTTTCAATCCCCGCCCCCGCGCAGGGGGCGACTAGTGCCGCCGGGGAGTGGCGGCATGGGTTTAGTTGTTTCAATCCCCGCCCCCGCGCAGGGGGCGACTCAATTTCGGCTTGCGCGCGCTCCAAGCCAGGGCTGTTTCAATCCCCGCCCCCGCGCAGGGGGCGACCCGGCGTAGGCTGGCACAAAGGTGGGAAAATGTGGTTTCAATCCCCGCCCCCGCGCAGGGGGCGACCGGTTTCTTCGGGTTCCTGGGAGTCACCACTGGGGTTTCAATCCCCGCCCCCGCGCAGGGGGCGACCTTCGCCGACCTCATCAACGCGGGCCTTCGGGAAGTGTTTCAATCCCCGCCCCCGCGCAGGGGGCGACCTGGCGCAGCCGCTCCACCTCAGACTCCAGATCGAGTTTCAATCCCCGCCCCCGCGCAGGGGGCGACCGGTTAGACGCGGCGTTTTCTCCCATTGATATGGGTTTCAATCCCCGCCCCCGCGCAGGGGGCGACCTGGCGCAGCCGCTCCACCTCAGACTCCAGATCGAGTTTCAATCCCCGCCCCCGCGCAGGGGGCGACCGGTTAGACGCGGCGTTTTCTCCCATTGATATGGGTTTCAATCCCCGCCCCCGCGCAGGGGGCGACCTCCGGGCTACGGAAGCAGGCTTCCGTTTATGGGGTTTCAATCCCCGCCCCCGCGCAGGGGGCGACTCCCTCCCCCACGCCAACTCCGGCGGTCAACATGGTTTCAATCCCCGCCCCCGCGCAGGGGGCGACACGGGCCGGGGAACGCCGTTGGTTCCCTGTATCGGTTTCAATCCCCGCCCCCGCGCAGGGGGCGACCGCGATCACGAGCCATTCTGTTTTACTGACACGTTGTTTCAATCCCCGCCCCCGCGCAGGGGGCGACACGCAAAGGGCGAGCAGCCATTCCGGCGCTTCAGCGTTTCAATCCCCGCCCCCGCGCAGGGGGCGACCCGCAAAGAGCTACTAGCGCTGGCCCGGAAAGCATGTTTCAATCCCCGCCCCCGCGCAGGGGGCGACGACCGACGCACGCGCCACGCCTTCGCGCTACTGGGTTTCAATCCCCGCCCCCGCGCAGGGGGCGACCGATGCCGTGGCCGAGGCCATGCAATACCGGTTAGTTTCAATCCCCGCCCCCGCGCAGGGGGCGACAATCGGGAATAAAAAAGGATCAATCATGACGAAGGTTTCAATCCCCGCCCCCGCGCAGGGGGCGACTCATTTCCGTTGATCTTCCCGATTTTGATTTACGGTTTCAATCCCCGCCCCCGCGCAGGGGGCGACTAGCCCTACGTGGCAACCCCACAGTCCCTAAACGGTTTCAATCCCCGCCCCCGCGCAGGGGGCGACCTTGCCGGGCGCGTCCTGGCAAGTATCGGAGTAGGTTTCAATCCCCGCCCCCGCGCAGGGGGCGACGCACCAAGGCTGCGCTTCATGCCGGCAGACGGCGAGTTTCAATCCCCGCCCCCGCGCAGGGGGCGACGCAACAAACGGGAGAAGGACAAACAACGGGAGGATGTTTCAATCCCCGCCCCCGCGCAGGGGGCGACGGGAATCCGTATACAACTTTGACGGCACACACCCGGTTTCAATCCCCGCCCCCGCGCAGGGGGCGACCTCGCCTCCGAAAGACCAGGCCGGGACCATGATGTGGTTTCAATCCCCGCCCCCGCGCAGGGGGCGACCCACCCTCCGAGCTGGCCATCTGGCAGCTCGATATGTTTCAATCCCCGCCCCCGCGCAGGGGGCGACCTAAAGGAGGGAGTGACAATGCAAGCACAACAGGTTTCAATCCCCGCCCCCGCGCAGGGGGCGACCCGACAACGCCCAGGACTGAGCCGACCGTGGAGAGTTTCAATCCCCGCCCCCGCGCAGGGGGCGACTCGTGCCAGATGATACCGTTGCTCGCGTCCATAAGTTTCAATCCCCGCCCCCGCGCAGGGGGCGACCTCCCAGGGCTATGACGACAACGGCGCATATTGGGGTTTCAATCCCCGCCCCCGCGCAGGGGGCGACTATCCCGGAGCGGAAAGCCGGCAACCATGGCCAGTTTCAATCCCCGCCCCCGCGCAGGGGGCGACCTGTTCTTTGAGTTTTGCGTTCTCTTCTTGAAGCCGTTTCAATCCCCGCCCCCGCGCAGGGGGCGACCCCGGCCCGTCAAGTATTTTTCCTGCATTTAATAGTTTCAATCCCCGCCCCCGCGCAGGGGGCGACGGCGCGCCCGGAAAAGAGGGGGTAAGGGTCATGGTTTCAATCCCCGCCCCCGCGCAGGGGGCGACTTGAGATAAAGGGGGATAGCGCATCCATCACAGGGTTTCAATCCCCGCCCCCGCGCAGGGGGCGACCTTCCGTCGCAGACGAAGCGGTCGAGAAGACGGAGTTTCAATCCCCGCCCCCGCGCAGGGGGCGACGCTTGGCCGCATCGACGACCGAGCCCCGGGCGAAGTTTCAATCCCCGCCCCCGCGCAGGGGGCGACTCGGAAGTTCTACGAGGAGCGGAAGGCCAAGGCCGTTTCAATCCCCGCCCCCGCGCAGGGGGCGACTGGCGGATGCCGGCCCGCTATATCAAAATCGAAGAGGTTTCAATCCCCGCCCCCGCGCAGGGGGCGACCGATCGAACTCGTCAAGATGATACAAGATACGGCGTTTCAATCCCCGCCCCCGCGCAGGGGGCGACAGAGGTCCAAGATAACGTGCGTGCCAAGCGTGAAGTTTCAATCCCCGCCCCCGCGCAGGGGGCGACTTAACGCTGCAAACGAGGACGGCCGCATTCGTGGTTTCAATCCCCGCCCCCGCGCAGGGGGCGACGCCCGCTCGGCAGTGCGGGCGGACTCGATTTGCAGTTTCAATCCCCGCCCCCGCGCAGGGGGCGACATGCGGGCGGCTTCAGCTAAGGGCGCATCGGTGGTTTCAATCCCCGCCCCCGCGCAGGGGGCGACCATGTTGGCCCGGGCCAGCATCAATGCCTACGCCTGGTTTCAATCCCCGCCCCCGCGCAGGGGGCGACTCAAGGATAGCGCAAGCAACCGTTGCCCGGTGGCAGTTTCAATCCCCGCCCCCGCGCAGGGGGCGACTGAGCGTGCTGTCGAGCTTGGCCTGGAGTTCCTGTTTCAATCCCCGCCCCCGCGCAGGGGGCGACTTTGCTGTTAACGGCAGCAACAAGGTTGTCTCCGGTTTCAATCCCCGCCCCCGCGCAGGGGGCGACTCCAAGCCGGTGCTACCATAAAAGAAGTGCTCAAGTTTCAATCCCCGCCCCCGCGCAGGGGGCGACCCGCGCCCAGAGTTTGACTACTGGCAAAGCCAGGTTTCAATCCCCGCCCCCGCGCAGGGGGCGACTGAGCCAACCAGACACTTCCGTGCTGGTGCAAAGTTTCAAGCCCCGCCCCCGCGCAGGGGGCGACCGATGCGCTCGCGCAGGGTGCCGGCGGCCATCAGTTTCAATCCCCGCCCCCGCGCAGGGGGCGACTGAGGTCGCCGAACGGAGTGGCTGTCTCTTCCTTGTTTCAATCCCCGCCCCCGCGCAGGGGGCGACTGTTGTTGGCTCTGCCTTGGCCAAGCGCATACTGGTTTCAATCCCCGCCCCCGCGCAGGGGGCGACTTGATTCCAGCAACGGTGTTGTTTAACTGGTCGCGTTTCAATCCCCGCCCCCGCGCAGGGGGCGACGTGTCCTGGGCGTCCAGGTCACGAAGTGCCTTCAGTTTCAATCCCCGCCCCCGCGCAGGGGGCGACAAATGTCGTCCGGGCCATTCTCCAGCGCGCACTGGTTTCAATCCCCGCCCCCGCGCAGGGGGCGACCCTCCTATTCGCCTTAGCTGGCGGCGAACTTCATGTTTCAATCCCCGCCCCCGCGCAGGGGGCGACCCTTCACGAACGTCTCGGCTCCGACACCACCCCAGTTTCAATCCCCGCCCCCGCGCAGGGGGCGACCGTCGGGCCTGATGGTAAAAATCGATGTTATTTTGGTTTCAATCCCCGCCCCCGCGCAGGGGGCGACCTACGCAGTCCCTTGCCAGTTCCTAAGTCAAATTAGGTTTCAATCCCCGCCCCCGCGCAGGGGGCGACTCTCGTTCCCCCAGGTCTTCAAGGCCCGTGCCATGTTTCAATCCCCGCCCCCGCGCAGGGGGCGACTAGAGCTTTTTAGGAGGACAACATGGGTACCCGTGTTTCAATCCCCGCCCCCGCGCAGGGGGCGACGGGCACGGGTTCCGGGCCATGGCCTCGACGCTGCTGTTTCAATCCCCGCCCCCGCGCAGGGGGCGACCGGGAGGAAATGTAAAATGTTGGCAAACAAGCAAGTTTCAATCCCCGCCCCCGCGCAGGGGGCGACCGATACCATTGCACGCGTCCATCAAAAACTTGAGTTTCAATCCCCGCCCCCGCGCAGGGGGCGACCGCAGTCCCTTGCCAGTTCCTAAGTCAAATTAGGTTTCAATCCCCGCCCCCGCGCAGGGGGCGACTATGCAGCAGAGCATCTAGCATACGCTCTACAGACTGTTTCAATCCCCGCCCCCGCGCAGGGGGCGACCAGGGCGCGGCAGGGCAGGGTGCGGCGAGGCGAGGTTTCAATCCCCGCCCCCGCGCAGGGGGCGACGGATTTCTGCTGGGTCGTTTGTACCAGCGAGACAAGTTTCAATCCCCGCCCCCGCGCAGGGGGCGACCCGATAGTTCGCGCCCGATGTAGGCCCCCCACAAAGTTTCAATCCCCGCCCCCGCGCAGGGGGCGACGCGAAACGGTCAGCCGCCTGGCCCCACCGAAGGAGTTTCAATCCCCGCCCCCGCGCAGGGGGCGACGCAACTATGGGCGCTGAAATTCAACAATGCCAGGTTTCAATCCCCGCCCCCGCGCAGGGGGCGACCCTGGGCTGACGGAGCTTGAGTACATTCGTACTCGTTTCAATCCCCGCCCCCGCGCAGGGGGCGACGGAACGAGGGAATGATTGATTTGAGTTATTCCCTTGTTTCAATCCCCGCCCCCGCGCAGGGGGCGACTTCTGCTCCCAGCGGCCAAGGCCACCGAAGACCCGTTTCAATCCCCGCCCCCGCGCAGGGGGCGACCCCCACGTCATGCCAGGACGCCGCGCCGCCGCTACGAGTTTCAATCCCCGCCCCCGCGCAGGGGGCGACCCTCTTGTGCCGTGCGAGGAGTCTTATCGGGCTTGTTTCAATCCCCGCCCCCGCGCAGGGGGCGACTATTTGTTCATGATGGCCTGACGCGTCCCCGCTGTGTTTCAATCCCCGCCCCCGCGCAGGGGGCGACTGGGCGTCTACGGCTGAGGCTATTTCAGAAAAGATGTTTCAATCCCCGCCCCCGCGCAGGGGGCGACCAGGCAATACGAACAGGCGTGGTTCAATAAGTATGGTTTCAATCCCCGCCCCCGCGCAGGGGGCGACTCACGCGGTAGACACGTTTGGCGCTCCCCCCTTTGTTTCAATCCCCGCCCCCGCGCAGGGGGCGACCCAGCAGTACATCCAGGCTGTCGGGGTTAAAGCCGTTTCAATCCCCGCCCCCGCGCAGGGGGCGACCCTGGGCTGACGGAGCTTGAGTACATTCGTACTCGTTTCAATCCCCGCCCCCGCGCAGGGGGCGACGTCCATTTGGGCCTGACGGTAAGCGGCCATTTCCTGTTTCAATCCCCGCCCCCGCGCAGGGGGCGACTAGGCCGCCCAATCGCCGTTTGACGGCTGCGTGTAGTTTCAATCCCCGCCCCCGCGCAGGGGGCGACGGATGCCCTGCGCAACAGAGCCAAGTCCAGGAGCGGTTTCAATCCCCGCCCCCGCGCAGGGGGCGACAATAGAGTTCAGAGGCCGGCACAACCTCGACGTGGTTTCAATCCCCGCCCCCGCGCAGGGGGCGACTGATTCCAGCAACGGTGTTGTTTAGCTGGTCGCGTTTCAATCCCCGCCCCCGCGCAGGGGGCGACTTCAGGCACCACCACAAAAGGAGTGTGCCGCCATGTTTCAATCCCCGCCCCCGCGCAGGGGGCGACATGCCCATTATGGATTCGGGAAGGGCCGATATGGTTTCAATCCCCGCCCCCGCGCAGGGGGCGACAGAATTGGCTGCTCAACTCGGACGAACTGCTTCTGTTTCAATCCCCGCCCCCGCGCAGGGGGCGACCCCATAGTTCGAGTCAATTCCGCAGTCGTGGGTTACGTTTCAATCCCCGCCCCCGCGCAGGGGGCGACGTATATATTTCGGGTCCATACGATGAAACGATGTGGTTTCAATCCCCGCCCCCGCGCAGGGGGCGACGCTGCCAGGGCTTCCATGTCCTCGCCATCAGCCGGTTTCAATCCCCGCCCCCGCGCAGGGGGCGACCCAGCACGTCCAGGAGCGGGGACGCCTCGACACGGTTTCAATCCCCGCCCCCGCGCAGGGGGCGACATTGCGCTTAGCGGCCATTTGGAGGCTTTGGCGCTGTTTCAATCCCCGCCCCCGCGCAGGGGGCGACGAGGGGGTATTGCTGCGTTCGCCAAGATGGCTGAGTTTCAATCCCCGCCCCCGCGCAGGGGGCGACGGCACCGTAAAGCGTCACCCTCGCGCCGTTGGGGTTTCAATCCCCGCCCCCGCGCAGGGGGCGACTGCGGGTTGGTCTGGCTTGGTTGGGGTGCCAATCGTTTCAATCCCCGCCCCCGCGCAGGGGGCGACTGGAGACAACCTGGTCGCTGCTGTTAATAGCAAAGTTTCAATCCCCGCCCCCGCGCAGGGGGCGACGTAGTATCCCACCCTGTTTCATCGTACTGCTTGGGTTTCAATCCCCGCCCCCGCGCAGGGGGCGACACGATTTCATGGTGCTTGATGAGTGCCATTACCTGTTTCAATCCCCGCCCCCGCGCAGGGGGCGACTAAAACCAGTTTCCCACCTGCAACGCCGCGCCGGGTTTCAATCCCCGCCCCCGCGCAGGGGGCGACCGTGGGCATATAATTACAACCTTAGCTGAGTTATGTTTCAATCCCCGCCCCCGCGCAGGGGGCGACTTCGCCTCCATGCCGATGAGGGCCTGGCCGTCGAAGTTTCAATCCCCGCCCCCGCGCAGGGGGCGACCAACTTTCTTACACCGAGGACAGTAGACCTCGATGTGTTTCAATCCCCGCCCCCGCGCAGGGGGCGACTGGGACAAATCCAACGCCACCGGGTTGCCAGTCGAGTTTCAATCCCCGCCCCCGCGCAGGGGGCGACCCGCCCATGCCGTCGTCGGCCCGGGCCACGGCCTGTTTCAATCCCCGCCCCCGCGCAGGGGGCGACCCGCATCCAGTTGAACGATGGCAAAGGCATCAGGCGTTTCAATCCCCGCCCCCGCGCAGGGGGCGACTCCCCGTGCCCGCGAGCCGCGGCGATCAGGATGGGTTTCAATCCCCGCCCCCGCGCAGGGGGCGACATAGCCTAACCCTCCTTCCCCTCAAACACATACGCCGGTTTCAATCCCCGCCCCCGCGCAGGGGGCGACTTGGCCAGATGCAGCAGCAAATGGCACAGATGCAGTTTCAATCCCCGCCCCCGCGCAGGGGGCGACCCGTCGTCAATGATCTGTTCGCCGTCCAACTGATTTGTTTCAATCCCCGCCCCCGCGCAGGGGGCGACGGGACCTGGGATGCCCCGACCTTGTGCTTGCAGTCGTTTCAATCCCCGCCCCCGCGCAGGGGGCGACCCAAAGTCTTCACCGAGTTCAACCCGGAGGAAGGTTTCAATCCCCGCCCCCGCGCAGGGGGCGACGCGACGAAGCGTTCTAAACCAGCAAATCCACAGGAGTTTCAATCCCCGCCCCCGCGCAGGGGGCGACCTGCGCAACGAATCCGTTGCGTAGGACGAAGCATGGTTTCAATCCCCGCCCCCGCGCAGGGGGCGACCTTGGCCAGTTTGAGCAGTTGGATAAGGCGGCCGGTTTCAATCCCCGCCCCCGCGCAGGGGGCGACGCCTGTTCATGTGCTTTGGCTTGGCCCGGGATCGGTTTCAATCCCCGCCCCCGCGCAGGGGGCGACCTTAGTGTACTCCGTCCCGTCATCACGCTGGACCTGTTTCAATCCCCGCCCCCGCGCAGGGGGCGACGCCGTCGTCAATGATCTGTTCGCCGTCCAACTGATTGTTTCAATCCCCGCCCCCGCGCAGGGGGCGACGCGAAAGGCTGGAGAGGGATTACGGACGGGAATTGTTTCAATCCCCGCCCCCGCGCAGGGGGCGACGGGCGTGTCAAACTCGTGCGTAATGGCGGCATAGCGGTTTCAATCCCCGCCCCCGCGCAGGGGGCGACTGGACTCGGCGCTATCGGCCTTTTGTAAGGAGTGTTTCAATCCCCGCCCCCGCGCAGGGGGCGACTCAAGTCCAAGTATAGGTGGGCGTCCATCTCTGGTTTCAATCCCCGCCCCCGCGCAGGGGGCGACGTGGGGAGCCGACGATGCAGGGCAAGGAGGGGTTGTTTCAATCCCCGCCCCCGCGCAGGGGGCGACTCCAGCTCCGATGGAGGCAAGTCGGGGAGCGCCGCCGTTTCAATCCCCGCCCCCGCGCAGGGGGCGACGTAGTTCTCCACGTCCACGATGAAGCAGTTTCTGTTTCAATCCCCGCCCCCGCGCAGGGGGCGACGTGCCCAGGTTCTGCACCGTGACGGTGGCCCCTGGCGTTTCAATCCCCGCCCCCGCGCAGGGGGCGACGCCACATTGGATTTGTTAAACTTTCTCGGTAAAGTTTCAATCCCCGCCCCCGCGCAGGGGGCGACCCGCGTCCTTCGGCAGGTAGGGTTTCTGGTCGATGTTTCAATCCCCGCCCCCGCGCAGGGGGCGACTCGAGTCGAATTCCTGGACACTGATGCCGCCTCGTTTCAATCCCCGCCCCCGCGCAGGGGGCGACGCCGTCATGGTTCTGGAAACCCCGTTCGGCATCGTGTTTCAATCCCCGCCCCCGCGCAGGGGGCGACCGGGGCGGTGGGGGCGTGGGTGGCTGCGTTGAGGGTTTCAATCCCCGCCCCCGCGCAGGGGGCGACTCGTGCCAGAGGATACCGTTGCTCGCGTCCATAAGTTTCAATCCCCGCCCCCGCGCAGGGGGCGACTCTGTATCTCTGTGCGCGAAGACGGTGGTATTGTGTTTCAATCCCCGCCCCCGCGCAGGGGGCGACGGAGCAAAACACCGAGCATACGCTCCCCGGACTGTTTCAATCCCCGCCCCCGCGCAGGGGGCGACGAAAACCCTTAACGAACGGCAGCTTGACCTTTTACGTTTCAATCCCCGCCCCCGCGCAGGGGGCGACGGGACACTACAACCCCGTCCTGGCAACGAATGGGGGTTTCAATCCCCGCCCCCGCGCAGGGGGCGACGGAATCCTTTCCGCCGCGACGATGCCACACGACGGTTTCAATCCCCGCCCCCGCGCAGGGGGCGACCGAAGAGAGCATGCACATATAACGGTAGGCGAGTTTCAATCCCCGCCCCCGCGCAGGGGGCGACTCCACTTGGGCCATCTGCTGCGCGTAGTAGGCCCCGTTTCAATCCCCGCCCCCGCGCAGGGGGCGACTGGCGGTCATGTTCGGCTGCTGCAGCAGCATCAGGTTTCAATCCCCGCCCCCGCGCAGGGGGCGACCAGCCGGCCGAACCTGCCCAAGCCGATTCCCCGGTTTCAATCCCCGCCCCCGCGCAGGGGGCGACCGTCGATGGCCTTGTCAAGGTCGAGCTTATCCAGTTTCAATCCCCGCCCCCGCGCAGGGGGCGACAAACTCACCCCAGGGAGTTTCGCCCTGACCCATGTTTCAATCCCCGCCCCCGCGCAGGGGGCGACGCAAGCGCCTGGCCGTGATACGCTGGGTCAGCCAGTTTCAATCCCCGCCCCCGCGCAGGGGGCGACGCGGCCTCTGGCTTCGTGGCTCCGGATGTTGCCCAGTTTCAATCCCCGCCCCCGCGCAGGGGGCGACGGGGCGCACCCTGCTGGATAAGATCAACGGTGCGGTTTCAATCCCCGCCCCCGCGCAGGGGGCGACAGACCGTCTGGGGCAGCGCCAGCAGCGACTATGAGTTTCAATCCCCGCCCCCGCGCAGGGGGCGACATGGGCGTGACCAAGCCTTGCGACACCCATCCGGGTTTCAATCCCCGCCCCCGCGCAGGGGGCGACTGTCGCTGGCGCGACCAAAGACTGGCACGCCTTTCCGGCCTGCTTTTCGCGATCCGGCGCGCCCATACATCCCTTCCTCCTTTTTCAAAGAACCACAAAAACTAATATATTGTTATTATAAACTATTTTAAGACGCGAACCTGCCGGGGTTTTCCCGGTCGCTCCACCTTCGCGCGGCTCAAACAATGAGCGCCCCTTCCGGGTCCACGCCCGGCTTGGCTCCCACATGCTCCACGCGGCCTCGCCAATTCGCGCCCAGATAATAAAACCGCAGGCTATCCTTGTCCGCGTCGATGAGTCCCTCCAACTGGTGCTTGAGCCGTTCCCATTGGGCCGGGTCCACCACGCACTCGAACACCGAGAATTGCACGCGCTGCCCAAAATTCTGACAGGCCTTGGCCACCCGCCGCAACCGCCGCGCTCCGCCCGCATCCGTTGTCGCCACATCGTAGCTGACAAGCACCATCATCGCCTATTTCCACAAAAACGGCGGATAGCCGTCCAGATCGCCCCGAAGATACCGCGCCAGAAGCAGCGCCTGCATGTGAAAGAGCAGCCCCACAGGCATCTTCTCCCGCAAAAACGGATGTTCGAGCACATCCTCCTTGCGGGCATGGTAGGCCGCCAACACTTCCTTGCGCGTCGCCTCATCCATGATCACGGCCCCGGTCTCGGTTCGCGTAAATCCCTTGGGCCGCACCCGTCCCAGGTTGATCAGCGACAAAACCAGCCTGTCCGCGAAAAACGGCCGGAACTCCTCCATGAGGTCAAGGGCCAACCCCGGCCGGCCCGGCCGGTCCCTGTGCAGGAAGCCCACGGCCGGGTCCAGTCCCACGGCCTCCAGAGCCGAGCGCGCGTCATGGGCCAAAAGCGTATACACGAACGACAGCAGGCAATTGACCGGGTCCAGGGGCGGACGCCGGTTGCGGCCGGAAAAGACGAACGTATCCTTATTGCTTACGATAAGCTGGTCGAAAACCCCGTAATACGCATGGGCTGCGTCTCCCTCGACGCCGCGCGCGCCGTCCAGTTCCAGGCCGCTGTCCAGCCGGCCAAGCCCGTCGGAAAGCCGACCGGCCGCTTGACGGACCGCCTCGGCGTCGATCTTGCCGCCATGGTCGCGCGCGGCCCGCAGCAGCACGGCCCGGGAATTGGCCAGCTTGCCCAAAAGGAAAAACCGGGCCATGGCGGCCGAGCCCGCCGGATCATCGGCCAGCCGGTACTGCTGGCGGCGCAACAGCACATTGCCGGACACCGCCCCCTGCACCCGGGCCAGAAACCGCCCGGACTCGGTCAGGAAGCTCACGGCCACGCCGTTTTCGGCGCAAAAGCCCAGCAGGAACGGGCTGGCCGAAACCTGTCCGAAGCAGACCACCCCGGCCAGGGTATGGATCGGCAGGCGAAGCCGTACCGCATCCTCGACCTTGACCGCCAGGGTTTCGCCGTCCTTGAACAGGTAGGCCCCTTGGGTGGTGACGAAAAGCGTATTGAGATGCCGTTTCATGGCTCCTCCAAGGCCTTGGCCAAATAGCCGCGCACGGACGGCCCCTTGCGGCGGCAGACCTTGGGCAGGCAGGCCTCCTTGAGGGAACAGGACTCGCACCGGGCATCGGGCGCGGCCTCGGGCGTGCGGCCGAGCCGGACCAGCTCGTGCAGCCGGGCGGCCGCCGCCCGGGTGGCCTGCCGCAACGCCGCGTCAAAGGGCACGGCCAGCCGCCGCCGGGTACGGCCATAAAACAAGGCTCCGGCCGGCACGGGCCGGCCGAGCATCTCCTCCAGGCACAGGGCCTGGCCGCAAAGCTGGACCGTGTCGCAGGCATCGGGCTTGGGCTTGCCGCGCTTGTATTCCACGGGAAACGGGACGTCCTGGCCGTCGGCCGGGTGGAACTCCACCACGTCGGCCACGCCGACAAGCCCCAGTTCCAGAGACCGCAGGGGCACGGCCCGGGCGACGGTCACGCCGTCGCACGTTTCGCGCCCCTGCTCATGGGTCCGTTCGTGCAGGATGCCGCCCTGGACCGTGAACACGTTTTCGGCCCAGACCCGCTCGATGTGAATGAGCGCGCACTGCCGCTCGCAAAAAAGCAGGTGCTGCAAGGCGGACAGCGGCAGCAGATCATCCTGGGCGAACATACGGCCTCTACTAGAATCCGGAAATGCTTTCAGGTTCCAGCCCCACCAGCGGCGTAATGGAATGGCCACCGTCAGGTAGGACCGTCAGACTGCCATGCACCTTTGCCGAGGAGTACTGCCCGGCCTTGGAGTTGTGTTGCCACCAAATTACTGTCTTCACAGCCATGCTGCCCTCCGGTCGAGCAGAGGAGGCGTCGTTTTCAAACAACTTAGGCAAAATAGCCTTCAAGGACTTGGCATCCTCATCGCTGAAACCGGTGCGCTCGGCGAGCTGTGGGTTCATGCTGCCGAAAGCCACATAGACCCCTTTATCCACGCGATGCTTCATGCCCATTGTATCCGCGCTGCGCTTGGTTCCATCGCCCTCGCCGCTGACGCTCTTAGTGATCTGCAAACTGGAAACACTCACGGGCTCTACGCTCACGGCGGACTGGATGGTCACCGGCCCACGAATGGGAATGGACACGCCATCGGTATCATTCTCGTCGCCCTTCTTCTTATTTTTTCCTCCAAAGGCGAATAACTGGCCAAAGGCGCGTACGTCGAACCACTTCGCGCAAGCCTTTTTAGCCGTCTCTTCCTTGGCTTTTTCTTCAAACGCTTTTTTACCCAGACCGAATTCCTCGGATTCTGCGCGGTCCCTCAAACTTTTCATGCCGTCGATCTTGCGGTCGTCGGATTGAACGAAAATATCCTTTTTGTCTTCCAGACGTCGATCGCGAATCTTGCGCTTTAGGCAGACATCGGAAATCTCTCCAAAACCGTCGTAGTCAGTGCGAGGACGATTGCCATTGAGCGGGTCGCCGTTAGGATTGGCGCGATTGACTGTGATGATGATGGCGAAGTCGATTTTGTTTTGCAGGGTGCTCATTCATTTTCTCCTTTGGATTCGATGTCCTCTTCCTTAGATTTCTTTGCTCGTAATTCCTGAAGCTGGCAATGATAACCCAACAGGAATTCACCATTAAGCCGCCGATCGTCCGCGAAATCTCCGGACTTGAACTTGGCGAATATTTCACCCAGCAGTGTACGCATGTTCCGCAAGAAGCCACCACGTCGCGTCTGCAAGCGCTGCATATACGGCTGGAGGGAGAGTTCGATGGTGCGCCAAGTGGACATGGGATGATCGGCGAAACGTTGCATCAAACGGGCCGCCGTGGTGGGCCTATCTTCGCCGCCGACAAACAGCGCCCTGGCCTCGATGTGTTCCGCCACGGCGAGGAGGCAGCCATAGAGGTAGTCGCGAGAGGCTCGCCCTGGTTCGAGTGTCATGCCGTACAGCCTCCGTTGGTCTGGGTTGTGGTGTCGAGCATAATAGCCCTTGAAGAGGGCGCATGCCACGCCAAGGGTTTTCTTCCACTCCCACGGCTCCTGGGAGATGCGATTGGTGGCACGCCGCACACAGCTTTCCACAAGATCGACGGGCAACTGTCGCCCGTCCACAATGCACGGCAGGATGCGCTCTACTGTGGACCGCTGCAATTTTTTATTCTTATCCACAGTGGCCTGGGAGCCATAGGCCGCCTCGGCGATGGCACGCGGCGTAGGCGCGCACACGCGCCATTCCCAGCGGCCTTTGCCCTTGCCCCGCACGCCGTCTTGTCTAACGGGATCGGGAATGTAACAGTATTGCGGCCAAGCCATCTCCAAATGCCAGTCTTCCAAGCGGGCCAAAAACTCCGATTTCTGGAGATTGCGATAGTAAATGATGCTCATGCGCCCTGGTGTTGCCGAATCCAGGCCCATGACCACGATGTTCTCAGTATCGTCGAGACGGGCTGCGTACCCGGCGATATATCGTTTGAGGCGTTGGGCAAATGCCTGACCCGCGTTTTGCGTGTTGTCAATGGAGGGTTCCACCCGTGCGTCCGGATCCGAGGCTTCATCCAGCCAATCATAGGAGTCTTCCAGTGGCGGCGGAACCGGCGAACCGGACACGGCCCAGCTCACAAATGCCTGGCTGCCGCTTCTGTATCCTTGCCGGGCAATGAGCCAGCGCAAAATACTGTGGGCTTTCTGCGTGACCGTATACCCGACTCCGCAGGCCTGCGAACCGTCCGAATCGGTGAAGCGGCCTCGAAAGGTAAATCCGGAACCATCGTTGGCCGAGATGATCTTGGCCTTGTCTGCCCCATGACGGAGTTTGGCTGGATGCAAGCTGGCCAAGGGCAGATATTCACCGGTGACCATGCACAGCCCACATTTCGTGATGGACTTGGGGTAATAGTCAGCCCAATTGTCGATGAGGCTCGTGTCCTCCCAGGAACCTGGGCTCTCCTGTCCCGGCGTGTGCACGCGCCAGCGCACCACGACCCCCTCGGGCAGTTGGTTTGCCGCAAGTAAACCCCATACTGGATGTATTTCTGAACCCTTAGGCTTTACCTTGACGAACCTGCCTTTCTCGAAGGGCAGCACTCCTTCCCGCTCCAGATCGGCAAGTAGCGTTCCGCTTTTCAGGTAGGCATGCACGGCTTTCACGGTCGGGTGTGGGGCCTCTTCCACCCAACGCTCCAGTTGTCGCATGTAGCTGGCGTGGGGTTCGCCGACTTCTTCCTTAAAGCCCTTTGTCACTTCGCCGCCATAGGCCCGGAAGTTTCCAGCCAAATACTGCAGACTGTCACAGAGGGGATGAGGCTTGGGCTTGATTCCCGACCGGGAGGCCGAGTCCTCCGTGCAGGGTATGCATGTTGTGGACGCCTCCTTGGACACAAGGGAGGCACGGATGAAGCGTCCCTCGGGGCCAAGGATGACCTCCACATGGGTCTTGACTGTGGTGTGGCTTTCGGGGGTGGAGTCAACGTCCGAGTCATCAGGACCTTGAATGCTTCCTGGCGGCTGCGTCGCATACAGATTCTGTATCCAGTTCACCAAAGCCCCTCCTCCTGAAGGCCGCTAAACGTCTTTCCCTGTACGTATAGTGGCTTCGGTTTCATCTTCCGCACCTCCTTGCGCATGGTGCAGACTTCGGGGCGCGGGAATTCGATCACCCCTTTTTTCATGACGGCCTTCCAAAAACGGCTCACCAGCATGTTGCGTCCGGTTTCGTCAGGGTAATCGAAACCATGGAACATCACCCCATAAGCCAATTCCGGGATATCGTCATAGGCCCCTACTCCTTCGCCAAACGCGCAGGGTTCCACATAGCCCTGGCACTCCCGAGTCCCGAGGAAGATGTCCTGGCGACCGCCCACCTCCAACATGCGTCGGGCGATCGAGTAATGCTTGCCGTCGATACGATCATGCTCCAGTTCCGGACGGTGCATGTTCCACTCAAAATGGGCCTTGACTTGGTATTCCACATCAGCCAGATAGGTATAGATGGCGAGACTGTTGCCTCCACTCATGTTGATAGGTTTCATGCCTCTGGTTTGGGTACGCACTGGCCGCATCACACGAACCTTGTCAATGTACCAGATGATAGTTGGTTTCCAATAGATAGATTTGACCACGCCTTTGAGCGCCTCATAAGTGGGGGCGTGGTAGGAGCATTTCTCCCCGCCGATGCGCGTCAATGGGTCCGTGAAGAGGGCACTGCGCCCGGTGAGTCGAAATGTCACATCATTTTCCACTGCCGCCTCCTTAAGCGTTTAGAAACTCCATCTTTCCGATTGGGGTGGTGGAAACGCCGAATTCCAGACTGTAGTACTGCGGATCCAGATGGATAATACCACTTCCAGACTGTGTTTCATGCACTGCTCGGTCTTCCTGAAGCTTTTTGAAAACATGGGGGAATACGTTGACGCTATAGCGCTGAGCCTGACGCAGCAGGCGTCCCTCTTCAAGCGGATGGTTCACAGCGCAGAGTTCGGTGATGAGTTCTTTGCCATCCCCAAAAGGCACAATGATGCCCTGCGTGGGAGTGTCGATCACCTTAAAGAGTCGTCCCGCCGTGGAGAAAGATTGGCGCAACCGCAGCACGTTGCCGCCTGACACCGGCAGTTTAGGATTGCAGGAGAGCAGGTTGAACAAGGTATCCGTAACGCCGGAGGCAAGGTCCGTGATTGGGTAGTCCATTTCCCTACGGCGATCGAAGAAGTAATATTGGAAGTAGCACTCCACCACCTTGGGGTGGGTCAGATCGCCACCCAGCGAAGCAGGATTTTTCCTGAACTCTTGCAGCACCAACCTGGAACAGGCCTGCCCCGCCTCAATGGCTGACAACGAGCCCAGGTTCTCTCGATCGGCATTGACAATGGTCACAAGACCGCATGCGTCTTCACCGTTTCGGTTGCAGCGCCCAGCGGCCTGGAGAATGGAATCCATCCCAGCCAGCAACCGGATGACCGCGCCAAAACTGATGTCCACCCCCGCCTCAATAAGTTGCGTGCTGATACAAATCACACGCTTTTTATCCTTTAGACGAATGCGCATGGCATCAAGCACTTCCATGCGATGGGCGGGGCACATGTCCGTACTCAAGTGGTAAAGTCCCTCTCTTCCATCGGTGCCCAAAGTTTGGGAAAGCCGCTTGGCCCAGTCCTTGGTGTTGACTACTACCAGGCAACTCCCGGCGCGCGTCTCCTCCTCCCGGGCAAAGTCCGCCACCTGTTCCACAGACCAGCCCAAGGGCCTCGTCCTGTCAATAATCTCCACGCGGCGCAGGGAATCGAACAGTCCTTCCACATCGGGCATAATCTCTTGCTCTGGACCAAGTGCCAGAACGCCCCGCCCTTTTTCAGGCAACCGGTGCAGCAGGGGTTGCGTGGCCGTGCAGAGAATTACTGTGGTTCCGCAGTAGGCCAATAATACATTCACGGCATTGACAAACAGGCGCGCGCAGTTAACGGGCAAAGTCTGTATCTCATCGAAAACGATCACTGCATCCGACAGGCGGTGCATGCGCCGGGCTCCCCGTGTACCAGAGGAGAACAAGGCTTCAAGAAATTGCACCATGGTCGTGTAGATCACCGGGGCGTCCCAATTTTCCGCAGCCAGCCGCGTGCGCGGGGTTTCTTTATCCGGTTCCAGATTGCAATGGTGCTCGAGCACAACGCTGCCAGGCTCTCGTCCTTTCTCCAATATGTCGCGGGCAACGGCAGCATTTTGGTCGATGATTGTAGTATAAGGAATGATGTTAATTACGCGCGCCATGTCGTGTTTTGCAGCGTGGGCCAATGCGAAGCGCAGTCCCGAAAGCGTCTTGCCTCCTCCCGTAGGCACAGTAAGCGTGAACAGGCCGCGCGGGTCTTGAGCGCGGGCCAGACAGGTATTCGAAATGCGCCTGCGTATAGTGTCGATGGGGCGTTCTTCTTTCAAGATGGCAATCTTCTTCTCCAACTGTTGTACATACCCTGGCCAGTCCGGCTTGTCAGCGCGTAAAGCCTTATTTTCTGGCGTCCCAACATCCGCACTGTCGATGCGATCAGCATCCAGCAGGCAGCTTAGCAGCATACGGGTAAGCTGACCAATGGTGAACCAGGTAAGAGGATTTGGAATACGACAGTTGGAACATCTCCAGCAGAGATCAGATCGTGGGCTCTTCAAGAGCAACGAAAATCTCTGGCACATTTCTTCCAGCGATCGAGGGGCCAGCGCACCATCTTGGCCAAAGCCTGGACCGAAAGCCCGCAACACCTCCTGAAGATACGTCTTCTTTTCATCTTTGGTTATCCGTCGTCCAAAGGAATATGTGCCGTCCATGGAGAAGCAGTCTTGGAGACCAGAGTGGTGGGAGAAAAGACAGACGGCAAGAATTTGGACACAAAGTTGCTCCAAGTGTGTAGCCTTGCCTTCACCGTGGGCCCTCCAGAGCTTTTGTGCGGCCGCAGTGGAGTGATCAATGGTCCCGCGAAGCCCCGCCGCATCGACATACTGCTCATCGTCGATATCGAAAATACCCGTGATACTCCGAATATAACGCTGAAATGGTGGGGAGACCTTGCCTTCGTCATGCCCCAAGCCTAGGAGCATGCCAGACAAGGGTAGGCCAATGTTTTTGGAAAACTCAGTAGCCAATTTGCCCACATTCAATAGATGTTCATTTAACATTTGCCCAGGTCGGGCTATGGCATTATGTGGCATTAGTATTTCCTTAAGATTATGACTAAACGTAACGTCTTAAGAGATTACACAGGTGGACAATCTTTGAAAGGCAACCGATAACGGCAAATCGAGCATATGAGCATTTAATTTTGTCGTCAAATTTAAAATTGTGTACAACAATTTATAACGTGATGTTTAGCCATGCTCCTTTTTTCTTACGCCAGCAACAACTCGGACAGCAGCCCCTCCCCGCCGTCCAGGCGCAGCCCTTCCGCCTTGTCATACTTTTCCATGCGGCCAAGGGCGTAAAACCCCTCGCGCACGCATTCCACGATTCCGGCCTGGATCAGGACATCCCGGATGCGGCCGGGAATCTGCACGGTGTAGCGCTGGGCCTGTCGGGCCAGGCGGCCGGCATGCTCGGCGTGGCGCAATCCCTTGACGATCGCTTCCCCCTCCTGGCCCCAGGGGATGATCACCGGCTCATAGGCGCTTTCAATGAGCTGAAACTTGGCCGACACTTGGCGAAGCGGAAAATCGCCGCGACTGGCCGATTCCTCCAGGTCCAGGAGTACGCCTTTTGCGTCCAGCCCTTCCTTGCCTGCCCGCCAATAGAGGGCCTCGAAATAAGCCGTCACCGCCTCGGGGGAAAGCGCGTCCGCGAAATGGCGCAGCACAATCCCTCCCTCCTCGGCTGCCCGGCGCAACTCGCCCGGAGGCGGCGCGGCCTCGGCCTCGAATACATAAACAATGCCCTCGGCAAGCAACCCCTCACGATTGCACCGCCCCCCGGCCTGGGCCACGGAATCGATGCCCGCCTCGGCCCGGTAGACCACTGGAAAATCCACGTCCACGCCGCACTCCACGAGCTGGGTGCTGACCACCCGGCACAGCCGCCCCTCCTTCAGGGCCGCGCGAATCGCCTGCAATTTTTCCGTGCGGTGGGCCGGACACATGTTGGCGCTCAAATGAAAAACGCCTTCCCCGCCGCCGAGCAGTTCGTGCAATAGCCGGGCGTGGCGTCGGGTGTTGACCACGCACAGCACCTGCTCGTGCCCCCGAAGCCGGGCTGCAAGGTCCGCATCCGAAAGCTTGCCAAGGGTCACGATCCGGGTGCGCCGCAGCGCCGCGAAAAGGCCCGCCACGTCCCGGACGATCTCGCGCGGCGCATCCAGGCCGAAAGGAAAATCCTCGCGCCGCGCCAGGGCCGGCTGGGTGGCCGTGCACAGGACCACGGTGGCGCCGTAGCTTTGATACAGCTCCCGCAAGGCCTCCAGGCACGGCCGCAGCAGGGGCGGCGGCAGCATCTGGGCCTCGTCCAGGATGACGACGCTTTTGGCGATGTTGTGCAGCTTGCGGCAGCGGGAAGACCGATGGGCGAAAAGGGATTCGAAAAACTGGACATTGGTGGTGACGACCAAAGGCGCGTCCCAGTTCTCGGCAGCCAGGTCCAGACGACGGGCCAGGGTTTCGCCGCCAGCCGGGTCCTCCTCGATGCGCCGGGGATCGAAATTGCTGTGGTGCTCCAGCACCGCCTCCTTGCCCGCCGCGCCAAGGGCTTGGCGAAAGACCTCGGCGTTTTGCTCGATGATGCTGGTATAGGGAATGACGTAAATGATCCGGTCCAGCCCATGGGCCAGGGCGTGCTTGAGGGCAAAGGCCAGGGAGGAAAGGGTCTTGCCGCCGCCCGTAGGCACGGTCAGGGAAAAAAGTCCGGGCGCTTCCTCCGCCGCCGCCAGGCACCAGGAAAGCACCCACGACCGCCAGACATTGACCGGCGTGGCATGGACCTTGGCCCTGAAGCCGTCCAGCGTGACGCGCAATCCCTCCCACAAGGCGGCGAGGTCCGGATAGCCGCCGCGAAGGGCGCTTCGGCCGTGGTCCAGGAAGGCCTCGGTGTCGAGAAAATCGGCATCCACCAGGCAGGAATAGAGCATGCGGATGAAAAAGGCGCACTGAAAGCCCATGCGCCCCTGGGCCGGCGTAAAGGGCACGTCTCCCGGCGACTCGGCCTGGCCGAGCCACTGCGGCACACTCGGGACCTCGG
Source organism: uncultured Desulfovibrionaceae bacterium (assembly GCA_964490985.1). GTDB lineage: Bacteria > Desulfobacterota > Desulfovibrionia > Desulfovibrionales > Desulfovibrionaceae > Solidesulfovibrio. Next base: position 41,236 of record CAZBER010000009.1, read on the forward strand.
CCCGTTGCAATCGATGGGCCAGGCAGGACGGATCATCGCTTTTGCCGTCGGGCAGCCCGGTATGGTGTCCGGCCAGGGCATAGGCCAAAAGCTTGCCCTGGTCCTCCAGCAGGTCGCGAGCCAGGGCGGCTCCGGCCGTGGAATGGTCACACCGGATCGGCTCGCCGGCCAGCCGGCGCTGGAACGCATCCGTGTACTTGCCCACGTCATGCCAAAGCCCGGCCAGGCGTCCCCACGCGCCCGCGCCAAAGGCCGCGGCAAAAGCCTCGGCCCGGGTCGCCACCCCGATCAGGTGCGTGTGGAGCGGCTGCCAGGTTTCAGATGGCCTGCCTTCCAGGCTATGGGCATACCAAAGCCGTTCCCCATGCATAAAGTCCCCCATCGCCGCCTCCTGTGGCCTTGGGTTTTCGTGATGCAACATCGATTTAGCTTTCTATATGCGTTAACAGAAACGAATGGCGCATGACAAGAAGAACGGCTCTTTGCGAACAAAAAGGGAATATACTTTGAAAACAGAAGGTTTTCGAAAAAAACAGGCCAGGCGGGGAAAAACAAAAAGGTCCGGTTTTCAACCGGACCTTTTCGCTGGGAAATGTATGGGGTGACTGATGGGACTCGAACCCACGGCAACCAGGGCCACAACCTGGGACTCTACCAACTGAGCTACAGTCACCACTGAAGAACGAACTTCATAGTCCCGCCGGCTGGCCGCGTCAACCCCCTTTTTCGCATCGTCTTGCCCCGCCTTCCGGGCCAGGGTATCGTCCCCCTCCGGCCGCAACGCCGCATTCCTTGCCATGCGCCCGTAAACCCGCTAAAGGATCAAATATGGACAAGCTTCGCATTCGAGGCGGCAAGCCCCTTACCGGCTCCATCCGCATCAGCGGCTCCAAAAACGCCGCCCTGCCCATTCTCCTGGCTGCCCCGCTTTTGACGGAAAAAACCGTCATCGAAAACGTTCCCCGGCTGCGCGACATCCACACCACGCTCAAACTCATCGGCCTCCTCGGCTGCCCTTCCAGCTTCGAGGAAAATACCGTCACCCTGGAGCCGAGCGCCGGCCTCAATCCCGAAGCCCCCTACGACCTGGTGCGCACCATGCGCGCCTCGGTCCTGGTGCTCGGCCCGCTTTTGGCCCGGGTGGGCCATGCCCGGGTGGCTCTGCCCGGCGGCTGCGCCATTGGCGCGCGGCCGGTCAACCTGCACCTGACGGCCCTGGAAAAAATGGGCGCCACCTTCAACCTCGAAGCCGGCTACATCGAGGGCCGCTGCGACCGCCTGACCGGCGCGCGCATCATCTTCGACTTCCCCACCGTGGGCGGCACGGAAAACCTGCTCATGGCCGCCTCCCTGGCCGAGGGCGTCACGGTCCTGGAAAACGCCGCCCGCGAGCCCGAAGTGGCCGATCTGGCCGAATTCCTCAATGCCATGGGGGCCAAGATCACGGGCCACGGCACCTCGGTCATCACCATCGAAGGCGTGCCACGCCTGGGCGGCGGCGCCTACAAGGTCATGCCCGACCGCATCGAGGCCGCCACCTACATGGTGGCCGCAGCCATCACCGACGGCGAACTGCGCCTGGAATGCTGCCCCTTCATGGAACTCGACGCCGTGGTGTCCAAGCTGCGGGACATGGGCGTGCGTTTCGAGGCCACCAATGCCGGCGTGGTGGTGCGCCGGGGCGAGCAGCTTCTGGGCGTGGACGTGGCCACCCAGCCCTATCCCGGCTTTCCCACGGACGTGCAGGCCCAGATCATGGCCCTTATGTGCGTGGCCAAGGGAGCCGGCTCGATCCGGGAAACCATTTTCGAAAACCGGTTCATGCACGTCCAGGAACTGGTGCGCCTGGGAGCCCAGATACGGATTTCCTCCCAGAGCGCCTTTATCCGGGGCGTGAAAACCCTTACCGGCGCGCCGGTCATGGCCTCGGACCTGCGGGCCAGCGCCTCGCTGGTCCTGGCCGGGCTGGCCGCCAAGGGCGAGACCCTTATCCAGCGCGTCTATCATCTGGATCGCGGCTACGAGGCCGTGGAGGTCAAGCTGCGAAACGTGGGTGCTGCGATCGAGCGCCTCGCCTGACCAAGGAGGCCTGCATGCGAAGCGTGGTTTGGGGGGCGGTCCTGGCCGCCTGCATCGTTTTGGCGGGAACCGAGGCCCGGGCCTACGGGCTTTTTGCCTGCGTGGACGGCTACGGACAGCAGGTATGCGTCATCAATACCGGCGTCATGACCGACTTTTCACCCTCGGCCCTGTGCAATTCCTCGTGCCCGGCCTGTGTCGGCACGTGCAACGGCGCGAAAATGTACCCGGCCAGCCCGGTGGGAGGCGGCTATTGGGTCCAGACCTGGCAGGAACCGCCGGGCTATCCCGGCCAAAACGTCCTCAATCCCGGCAGCTCGGAGCAGCAGACCCAGAACTTCATGGACCAGAACCTGGCCTCCCCGCTGCCGCCGCCGGTCGTGGTCACCCCGCAGCCCATGGCCCCGCCGCAGTAGCAGCGGAATACGATGGTCCAGCCTTGACGGGGCCGGCCTTCCCGGTGTAAGGGAGCCGTTATGCAATCCCGCATGACCGCCACGCGCTTCGCCTTTTTCGGACCGTATTATTATGACGGCCCTCGCGCTCGCGGCCAGGCGGGTGGTGCGGCCGCATAGTCCGTACCGAGACAAAACCGCCGACAGGGGCCGCGGGCGCATCGCCCGGCGGCCCTTTCCGTTTCGGTCCGCCGGGTCCCGGCTCCAGGCAAAAACGCCAAGGAGAGCCTTCATGACCATCGGCAAGACCATCCGTTCCGAGCGCATCTTCAATCGCGACACCGGCCGCACCATCATCGTGCCCCTGGACCACGGCGTGACTGTCGGCCCCATCGAAGGCATCATCGACATGCGCGACACCGTGACCAACATCGTGGCCGGCGGGGCCAACGCCGTGCTCATGCACAAGGGCGTGGTGCGTTGCGGCCACCGGGCGCGCGGCCGCGACGTGGGCCTGATCATCCACCTCTCGGCCAGCACCAGCCTGTCGCCCTTTCCCAATGCCAAGACCCTGGTGTGCACCGTGGAGGAAGCCATCCGCCTGGGAGCCGATGCCGTGTCCGTGCACGTGAACCTGGGCGACGAGACCGAGGCCCGCATGCTCGACGACCTGGGCCGGGTGACCGAGGCGGCCGCGTCCTGGAGCATGCCGGTTCTGGCCATGATGTACGCCCGCGGCCCCAAGATCAAAAACGAGTTCGACGCCGAGGTGGTGGCCCATTGCGCCCGGGTCGGCAACGAGCTGGGCGCGGACGTGGTCAAGGTGCCCTACACCGGCGACCCGGACAGCTTCGCCACGGTGGTGGCCGGCTGCTGCGTGCCCGTGGTCATTGCCGGCGGTCCCAAGACCGACTCCACCCGGGGCTTTTTGACCATGATCGCGGACAGCGTGGCCGCCGGCGGGGCCGGCCTGTCCGTTGGCCGCAACATCTTCCAGGACCCGGACCCGGCCGCGCTCTTGCGGGCGGTCACGGCCATTGTGCACGAAAACGCCGGCGTGGATCAGGCCATGGCCATGCTGGGGCGGGAATAGACGGATTTCACGCCATGCAAAGGCCCCTGGGCAGTGTCCACAGGGGCCTTTTTCGTTTCTCACAACGACTGGCCGCGATCCTCCAGCTTGTGGCCGTCATACACATACCGGACCTTGCCGGGAAAAAGTTCCCGCAGCATGTCCCGGTTGCGCGTGCCGGCCGTTTCGCTCTCCATGAAATGGTCGTTTACGGCCAGCCCGTCCAGGCGCAGCTTGTGGCGCAGCGCGAAATGGCCGTAGACCACGGCGTCGGACAGGCAGCCCAAGCGGTTGGGCACCACCAGGATCACGTCCAGGTCAAGGGCCAGGGCGAAATGGTAGTTGAAGCGCCGCACGCCGAGCGGCACGGCCAGGCCGCCGGCGCTCTCGATGAGGAGCACGTCCCGGTCCGTGGACAGGGCCTCGATGCGCGAAACGCATTCCTCAAACGGGAAAGGGTCAAAGAGAAAGCACGGCGAGGCCGGCTCGGCGGCCGTATACAGCGTGACCGCGTCTTCCGGAGCCAAGCCAACCCGGTCGGCCACCAGGGCCGCGTCGTCGTCCGTGGGATAGCCCGTGGCCACGGGCTTGACGTAGCGAACCGACAGCCCTTGGGTCTGGAGCGTTCGCAGGAAAAGCGCCGCGAAAACCGTCTTGCCGATGCCCGTGCCGGTTCCGGTGAGAAAATAGCGCTTCATCCCAGCACCGCCGTGACCGCATCCAGGGCAATGTCCGTGAGCCGGTCGATCTCTTCCAGGGTGATGACATAGGGCGGCATGAAATAGATGGTGTCGCCCAGGTTGCGCAAAAGCGCCCCCCGGGACAGGGCCTGACGGTAGATTTGAAGCCCCAGGCGGGCCTTCCAGTCAAAGGGGGTTTTGGAAGCCGGGTCGGCCATGAGCTCCACGGCCGTAATCCAGCCCGTGGAACGGATGTCGGCCACATGTTTGTGGCCGCTAAAGCGCTGCCGCACCGCTGCCTGCAAGTGCGCGATCTTGGGCCGGTTGGCATTGATCACGTCCTCGTCCTCGAAGATGCGAAGCGTCTCCACGGCCGCGGCGCAGGCCAGCGGATTTCCGGTGTAGCTGTGGGAATGCAAGAAGGCCATGTCGTCCACGTAATCGTGGTAAAAGGCGTCAAAGACCGCATCCGTGGTCAGCACGCAGGACAGGGGCAACGCGCCGCTGGTGATGCCCTTGGACAGGCACATGAAATCCGGGGAAACGCCCGCCTGCTCGCAGGCGAACATGGTGCCCGTGCGGCCGAACCCCACGGCGATCTCGTCGGCGATAAAGTGGATGCCCGCCGCCAATGTGGCCTGGCGCAATTTGGCCAGGTAGACCGGCGGGTACATGCGGAAATTGCCGGCGCACTGCACCAACGGCTCCACGATGACCCCGGACAGCTCCTTGGCATGGCGGTCGATGGCTTCCTGCATGAAGGCAAAGCACGGCGCGTCGCAGGTCTCCCGGCTTTGCCCGTAAGGGCAGCCCAGGCAATCCGGCCCGGCTACCTCGATCTGCTCCACGAAAAGGGGCCTAAAGGGTGCGGCATAGAGCTTGTCCCCGCACACGGACAGAGCGCCCATGGTCTCGCCGTGGTAGCCGTTTTGCAGGTAGATGAAGCGCTTTTTCTCGGGCTGTCCCCTGTTTCGCCAGGAGGCGTGGCTCATTTTCAGGGCCGCTTCCACGGCGCATGAGCCGTTGTCCGCGAAAAAAACCCGCGTCAGGCCTGTTGGAGCCAGGGCAAGGAGGCGCTCGGCCAGTTCCTCGGCCGGGGCATGGGTGAAGCCGGCAAAAATGACGTGCTCCAGACGGGAAAGTTGCTTGCCGACGGCCTGGATGATACGGGTGTTGGCGTGGCCGAACAGATTGACCCACCAGGAGGAAATGGCGTCGATATAGGCGCGTCCCTCCCGGTCGAAGAGGTAGATGCCCTGTCCCCGTTCGATGCAGATGGGAGGATACGTCTCGTGGTCCTTCATCTGGGTGCAGGGGTGCCAGATACGCATGGCCTCCCGCCCGGAAAAATCAGACATGAACATATCCTTTTTTGAAAAATACATTGTGCCCGAGGCCGCGGCCCTGCGCAACTCGGACAGCTACCGGATCATCCCGCCCATCGACGACGGCGCGTCCCGGGAAATCCAGTATTCCGGCCTGCGCCTGCTCAACCTCGCCTCCAACAACTACCTGGGCCTGGCCAATTCGCCGGACCTGGCCGAGACCGCGGCCAAGGCCCTGGCCCGCTACGGCTGCTCTTCCGGAGCCTCCCGCCTGGTCACCGGCAACTTCGCCCTGGCCGAAACCCTGGAGGCGGAACTGGCCACCTTCAAGGACCAGGAAGCGGCCCTGGTCACGGGCAGCGGCTATGCCGCCAACCTGGCCATCTTTTCCGCCCTGGCCGACCGCCACACCATGGTCTTTTCCGACCGCCTCAACCACGCCAGCATCCTCGACGGCGTAGCCCTGTCCGGGGCGCGGCTTTTGCGTTACCGCCACCTGGACATGGGGCACCTGGAAGAGTTGCTTGAGCGGGAACGCGAGGCCCCCAAAAAGATCGTGGTCACGGATTCGGTCTTCAGCATGGATGGCGACGTGGCCCCTTTAGCGCGATTGGTCGAGCTTGGCAAAGCCCATGGCGCCTTGGTGGTGGTGGACGAGGCCCACGCCGTGGGCGTGCTCGGCCAAGGCAAGGGCCTGGCCGCCGAACTGGGGCTTTCCGACCTTATCGACGTCCACATGGGCACCTTGAGCAAGGCCCTGGGCTCCCAGGGCGGCTACATCGCCGGCCGGGTGGAGACCATCGAGCTCTTGCGCAACCGGGGCCGTTCCTTCGTCTTCTCCACTGCCCTGCCGCCGGCGGTCCTGGCCGCCTCCCTGGCCGCCCTGCGCCACGTCAAGGCCAACCCCAAGGAGGGCGCGGCCTTACTGCGCATGGCCAAGGACATCCGGGACCACTTAAACGGCCTGGGCTTTGACACCATGCATTCCACCACCCAGATCATCCCCGTGGCCTGCGGCCGCAACCGGGTGGCCCTGCACGCCCAGGCCCTGCTTCGGGCCGAGGGCCTGCTCGTGGCCGCGGTGCGCCCGCCCACCGTGCCCCAGGGCACGGCCCGGCTGCGCCTGTCCCTGCGGGCCGATCTCACGGAAGAGGATCTCAAGCAGGTGCGCCTGGGGTTTTCCAGGCTTCGGGTCTCCTTTTTTCCATGAAAAACGTGGTCCTTCTGTCCGGCTGGGCCGGGGTGGCGGAGCTTTTTCCGGAGCTCTCCCGGCGCTGCCGTTTTCTCGTGCCCTTTGTGGACGGCGACGAGGCGGCCATGCTGGAGGCTGTCGAAGCCTCGGGAGCAGATGTGCTGTGCGGCTGGTCCACGGGCGCGCACATGATCCTGGCCCGGGCGGCCAGGCTTTTGCCGCGTTTTTCCCGGGTGGTGCTGGCGGCCCCGTTTCTGCGCTTTGCCGACAGCCTGCCGGCCCGGGTGACCCGGGCCATGCGCCAGGGCATGGACGCCGATCCCGAGGCCACGGTGCGGGCGTTTTGGCGCAACTGCGGCGTGGCGGTGCAGCCGGCCTGGCGGCCCGAATGGACCGCGCCCCTGGCCGGGGGCCTGGACTATCTGCTGGCGTCCGAAGCCCCGGCCACGCCTGTGCCGGCCGGCCACGTGCTGGTTTTGCGGGGCGCATCCGACCGCATCGTGCGCGCCCCGGCCGTGGACGCGGCCCTGGCCATGCTCCCCGGGGCGCGGCTGGTCACGCTCCCCGGCGGCCACTGCCTCGACGAAGCCGTGCTGGCGTCGTATTGTTTTTGATGTCCCCATCCATCAGGCAGCGATTCGACCGGGCCGGGGCCACCTACGAGGCCGCGGCCCTGGTGCAGCGGCAGGTGGCCGAACATCTGGCCGGGCTGTGTCCGGACCGGCTGACGGGCCGGGTGCTGGAGATCGGGGCCGGCAGCGGGCTTTTGACGCGCCGGCTTGCGCCGCGCTGCGTGGGCGGGCTGTATGCGGCCCTGGACCTCTCCCCCGGCATGCTGGCCCATGCCGCCATGCCGGGCGCGGCCAAGCTGGCGGCCGACGGCGAGGCCGCGCCCTTTTTGCCCGGCACTTTCGATTTTCTGGCCTCGGCCTCGGCCATGCACTGGTATGCGAACCCGGCCCGGTCCATCCCGGCCAACCTGGCTTTGCTTGCGCCCGACGGCGGCTTTGCCCTGGCTCTCTATGTACAGGGAACGCTGGAGGAATTGGCCGAGGCGTCCCGGGCCACGGGCTTCGGCTCGGTCTATCCCATGCGGGAGGCGGCGTATTACCGGGATGTGCTGGCCGGCCTGCCGGGCGTGACGTTTGCCGTGGAGCAAGCCCGCTATACCGTGGCCCACGCCTCGGTGGGGGCGCTTTTGCGAAGCCTCCAGGGCGCGGGCGTGACCCACACCTCGGCCAAACGCGCGGCCAGCCCAAGCCGCTACCGGGAGTTCACGCGCTATTATGCGCAGCGTTTTGGTGGGCCGGGCGGAGTGAGGGCCACGTACGCGGTGGTCTATCTGGTCGGCCGGGTCGGCTGAGATTGGGTAGGCTATTTGATGAGCGCCAGCAGCTTTTCCGCCACTGGGCTGAAAAAGGCCACGGCCAGGGTTGTCAGGCCGATGAGCACCTTGACCATGTTTTCCAGGCGGGCAAATCGGGCGTTCATTTCTCCCCGAAGCCTTTCCACATCGGCCTTGGTCGCCACTTCCGCCAGCAAGGCCGTCATGACGCGTTGGTCCGAAGTTTGGAATGCCTCAATGACGGGCTTGGCAGCCTCTTCACCAAGGGCTTTTTCGATCGCCTTGGACTGGTCGAATAGTAATGTCATGGCACACCCTTGCCTACGCTTAATGGGGAAGTCAAGACGCTTTCCCTGAAGGTATCTTGCCTGCTTAGGAAAGCACCCCCCGCTTCTCCAGCCGCCAACTGTAATACACCACGGCCCCGAAAATGACGATGCCAAGGACCTGGGCCATGAGTCCGGTGGGGGCGATGACTGTTGTGGGGTCGGTGCGCAGCCATACCACGGCCGTGGAGAAAAGGTTCAGGGCAAAGGCTGCGGCCAGCACCGTGACCGCCAGCTTGCGCAGGGCCAGGAGCAACGTCACCCCGACCAGGGTCACGGCGGCGTTGATGTAGCCGATGACCCGGTCCAGCACGGTGAACTTGGCCAGATAGGCCATCTGCTCCGGCGCCATGTCCACGCCGCCGGCAGCAATGAAAAACATGGCCACAATGATCTGCACCGAGCTGATCAGATAAAAAAGGAAGATGACCCATACCAGGATGGGACGCTTGCGCTGGGGGACTTGGTTCTCGGCCATGACGCCTCCTTGGGCCTGCGACGCTTGTACGGGCCGATGCGCCCCAGGTCAAACCCGCGTCGCCTCCAATCTCGACAAGATGCGCCGTTGCCCTTACATAAAGGCCGCTATCGGATCGCAGGGAGGATGCATGGCGAAAGTGCTGGTCATCGACGACGACGCCCATATCCGCGAAGTCTGCAAACTGGTCATCGAAGGCATGGGCCATGAGGTCGACGCCCGTCCCAGCCTGGCCAAGGGCCTGGAGACCCTGGACCGGGACGGCGCGGACGTGGTCTACCTGGACGTGGATTTGCCCGACGGCAACGGCCTGCTGGCCATCCCCAGGATCACCGAGCGCGACAAGGCCCCGGAAGTCATCATTTTTACCGGCGCAAGCTACCCCAACGGGGCCGAGCTGGCCATCAAAAACGGGGCCTGGGACTATATCGAGAAGCCGGCCACGGCCGAAGCCATGACCCTGCCGCTGATTCGCGCCCTGCAGTACCGCAAGGAGAAATTCGCCCATCGCCCGCCTACCGTGGCGCTCAAGCGCGAAGGCATCATCGGCAACAGCCAGCGCATCTCCCGCTGCCTGGACCTGGTGGCCCAGGCCGCCAATGCCGACGCCAACACGCTCATTACCGGCGAGACCGGCACCGGCAAGGAGCTTTTCGCCCGGGCCATCCACGACAACAGCGACCGGGCCGAAGGTCCCTTTGTGGTGGTGGACTGCTCCAGCCTGACCGAAACGCTTATCGAATCCGTGCTCTTCGGCCATGCCAAGGGAGCCTTTACCGGGGCCGAGAAAAAGCAGGAAGGCCTGATCAAGCAGGCGGATCGGGGCACGCTTTTTCTCGACGAAGTGGGCGAGCTGCCCTTTTCCCAGCAAAAGGCCTTTTTGCGCGTGCTCCAGGAGCGCCGCTTCCGGCCCGTGGGAGCCAAGGAGGAGGAGACCAGCGACTTTCGGCTGGTGGCGGCCACCAACAGAGACCTGGACGCCCTGGTGGCGGCCGGGGGGTTCCGCAACGATTTGCTTTTTCGCCTGCGCACCATGCACATCCACATCCCGGCCCTGCGCGAGCGCGGCGAGGACATCCGCGAGCTGGCCATCTATTACATGAACGCGTTTTGCAAGAAGTACAAAGTGCCGCTCAAGGGCTTTTCCCCGGAATTCCTGGACTGCCTCCAGGAATACGACTGGCCGGGCAATGTGCGCGAGCTGGTCAACCTCATGGAAAACATCATCGTGCGGGCCCAGTTCGAGCCTACCCTTTACCCCAAGCACCTGCCGCCCGAGGTGCGCATCCGCATCATGAGCGGCAAGCGCCAGGACGCCGGAGGGGGCCTTGAGCCCGAGGCCGCGCCCGCCCCGGAAGCAGCCCCGGCCGAGGTGTCCCTGATCCCCTTCGACGATTACAAAAAAGACACGGAATACCGCTACTTCAAGACCCTGATGCAGGCCACGGGCGCGGACATCCACAAGGCCTGCGAGCTGTCCCAGCTCGGCAAGCAGAGCCTCTACCGCTACCTGCGCATCCACGGCATTCCCACGCGCACCTAACCGTTTGACTTTCTGAAATATTGAAACACCGGCCACGGTCCCGGACAGGGGGCCGCGGCTGTTTGTTTCTATTTTATTCAGATATTTCAAGCGAATATCAACTGCTTCCCTTTTTCAACCTTCTGGCATGGCATTTGAAGTTCCCGGTTCGACCTTCAATATGTCGCACACAGGGAGATGGTTATGGACGCGCTTTATCGAAAAATGCTGCTGGCCCTTGCCGTTGCCTGCCTGGTTCTGGCCGCTTCGGCCGGCTGGGTCATGGCCCAGGGCTTTACCGCCGGGACGTTCAATTTCGAACCCCGGTTCAGCGCCTTCGGCACCACCCACAACCGCGTGAACTCCATCGTGGGCTACGGCGCCGCGGCCAATTACTACGTGTTCGACAACGTGGCCCTGGAACTCGAGGGCCTGGGCATGTACGTGGATCAGACCAAGCGTTACGAAACCCCCTTTGGCGTGGGGACCAAGTCCTTGCCCGCCAACGGCGTCAATGGCAACTTCAACGTCCGCTGGCACTTCGTGGCCACGTCCCAGGCCACGCTCTTTCTCGGAGCCGGCGTGGGCGGCCTGTGGGCCGACGCCAAGGTCCCCTACAACGGCTTCCAGAACAGCCTGACCGAAAACGGCGAGCTGGGCGCAACCTATGCCCTAAGCCAGCAGCTAAGCCTCAAGGGCTCGGTCAAGTATCTGCACATCGGCCAGTTTTCCAACCGGGGCATCAACGGCTTTGGCGGCACCCTGGGACTCAACATCAGCTTCTGACGGGCAGCCGGGCCACGACACCGCATCGCGACCGGCCGCCCGTGTGCGGCCGGTTTTTTTTATGATTTTCGCGCCCCTTTTCATTTCGCCGCGGCAACCCTATACTTGGGGCAAATGCAGCCGAAAGGTGCGACATGAGTAAGATTCTGGATCAGGACGAGGTCGATGCGCTGCTGCGCGGTCTTTCCGGCGGCGAGATCGAGGCCGAGACCGACATCCTGGAGGATGACTCCGGGGTGGTGGTCTTCGACCTTTCCAATCAGGACCGCATCATCCGGGGCCGTATGCCGGTCCTGGAAATCATCAATGACCGGTTTGCCCGGCTGGCCTCCAATGCCATGGCCAACGCCATGCGCAAGCGGGCCGACGTCAACCCCATTTCCATCGACATGTCCAAGTTCGGGGATTTCATGCGCTCCCTGCCCGTCCCCACTTCGATCAATATTTTTAAACTCGACCCCCTTCGCGGCAACGCCATTTTGGTGGTAGACTCGCGCCTGGTGTTCGCCATGGTGGAGAGCTTTTTCGGCGGGGCCGGCTCCCAGCCCAAGATCGAGGGCCGGGATTTCACCCCCATCGAGCAGGCCATCATCAACCGGGTGGTGCGCATTGCCCTGGAAAACATGGAGGAATCCTGGCAGCCCGTGCACGAGGTGCACATCGAGCTGGTGCGCAGCGAAGTCAATCCCCAGTTCGCGGCCATCGTGCCCCCAAGCGACGTGGTCATTGTGGTCACCTTCGAGGTGGAGCTGGAAAACGCCATCGGCTCGCTCATCGTCTGCCTGCCCTATGCCACCATCGAGCCCATCCGCACCAAGCTCTACGCCTCCTTCCAGACCGAACGCCTGGAAGTGGACCATGCCTGGATTTCGCGCTTCAAGGAACGGCTCATGGAAACCCCGGTGGAGCTGCTGGTGCGCTTTGGCCGCTCCCAGATCACGGGCCGCCAGCTCCTGTCTCTCAAGCCCGGGGACATCATCATGCTGGAAAACGACGTGGACGACCTGCTGGACGCCGAAATCCAGGGCGTGCGGAAGTTTCAGGGCATCCCCGGGCTGGTCAAGTCCAACAAGGCCTTTCAGATCGTCAAGGAAGAAGACATTCATTTCGAATAGCCCTGCCCTGCCAGGCCTGCCTTCCCCAGTCCCCGGCGGACGCGCGGCCCCGGCCGCCGACTGTGCCCCAAAGGCGGGCATGGCCAAGGACACCCGACCATGATAGGGGGCACAGCCGTGGAATCGAAGCTTTCCATCCCCATCCTGCCCCAGCCCGACGACACCACCTGCGGGCCGACCTGTCTCCAGGCCATCTACCACTACTATGGCGACGAGACGCCCCTGGAGTCGGTCATCGCCGAGGTCCAGACCCTGGCCGGGGGCGGCACCCTGGCCGCGCTTTTGGGCTGCCACGCCCTCATGCGCGGCTATGCGGCCAGGCTGTACACCTTTGACCTGACGGTCTTCGACATCACCTGGTTCGTCGGGGACAGCATCGATTTGACGCAAAAGCTGCAGGCCCAGCTCGCCTACAAGCCCGACGCCCGCCTGCAGGAAGCCACGGCCGCCTACCTGCGCTTTCTCGAACTCGGCGGCGAAATCCGCTTCGAGGACCTGACCGCCAGCCTGATTCGGGGCATTCTCAAGCGCGACCGGCCCATCCTGGCCGGGCTTTCGGCCACCTACCTCTACCGCACGGCCCGGGAGCGCGACAAGGACGGGTCGCTGATTTTCGACGACCTGCGCGGCGAGCCGTCCGGACATTTTGTCGTCTTAAGCGGCTACGACATGGAGCGGCGCACCACCCACATCGCCGATCCGCTGCTGCCCAATCCCATCAGCACCAGCCAGTATTACGAAGTCACCCTCAACCACCTGGTGTGCGCCGTGATGCTCGGCATCCTCACCTTTGACGCCAATCTGCTGGTGCTGTCCCCTCGAAAAAAAAGCCAGCCCCAGGGCCGGCAAAGGAGCCTTTGATTGTGTCCGTTCTGGTGGTCATCGAAAACCCCGAGGACTGTTCCCTGGTCTTTTCCGGCGTGGAGCCCGTGCCGGCCCGCGCCTACCTGGCCGATGAAACCTTCACCAATATTCGCGGCGTCAAGATCATCAACATCTGCCGCTCCTACCGCTACCAGTCCATGGGGTATTACGTGTCCCTTCTGGCCGAGGCCAGGGGCCACAAGCCCATTCCGTCCATAACCGCCATCCAGGACATGAAGTCCGTGGGCATCATCCGCCTGGCCTCGGAAGAGCTGGAAGACCTCATGGCCAAGGTCCTGGCCGATCGCCAGCCGGAAAAGACCAGTATCTCCATCTACTTCGGCAAGACGCCCGAAAAGGGCCTGGAAGTCCTGGCTTCCAAGCTCTTCAAGTTCTTTCCGGCCCCGTTTTTGCGGGCCGATTTCTCCTTCCAGGGCGGCTGGCAGCTCCAGAACGTCTCGCCCCTTTCGGTCAAGGAAATTCCGGCCGAGGAGCGCGACTTCGCCGAGGTGGTCTCCACCGAATACTTTGCCGGCAAAAAGCTCATCATCCCCAAACGGCCCGTGTCCCGCTACGACCTGGCCATCCTCCAGGACCCCGAGGAAAAGCGGCCCCCGTCCGACCCCAAGGCCATCAAGCGGTTCGTCAAGGCGGCCGAAACCCTGGGCCTGGGCGTGGAGTGCGTGACGCGCGAGGATTCCAACCGGCTCTCGGAATTCGACGCCCTTTTCATCCGCGAGACCACGGGCGTGGACCACCACACCTACCGCATGGCCCGCAAGGCCGTGGCCGAAGGCCTGGTGGTCATCGACGATCCGGAATCCATCCTGCGCTGCTCCAACAAGGTCTACCTGGCCGAGGTGCTCTCCCGCCACAAGATTCCGGCCCCGCGCACGGTCATTGCCCATGCCAAGAACATCGACCACATCCTGGAGGAGCTGGCCCTGCCCTGCGTGCTCAAGCAGCCGGACAGCGCCTTTTCCCAGGGCGTGGTCCTGGTGCGGGAATCCGATGCGCTCATGCACGAGGCCAGGCGGCTTTTGTCCAAGTCCGACCTGGTCATTGCCCAGGAATATCTGCCCTCGGAATTCGATTGGCGCGTGGGCATCCTTGACAGGCGGCCCCTTTTTGCCTGCAAATACTTCATGGCCGCCGGGCACTGGCAGATTCTGCGCAAAGGGAAAAGCGGCCGGGACATTTACGGCCGGGTGGAGACCCTGCCCGTGGGCAAGGCCCCCAAAAAGGTCATTGCCGCGGCCCTCAAGGCCGCCGGAGCCATTGGCGACGGCCTGTACGGCGTGGACCTCAAGCAGGTGGGCAACAAGGTCTACGTCATCGAAGTCAACGACAACCCCAACATCGACGCCGGCTTCGAGGACGAAGTGCTCCAGGACGAACTCTACCTTCGGGTGCTGGAAGTCTTTCTCAAACGTATCGAACGCCGCAAAACCGGAAGCCTGAACGTATGAACCAAGCCAGACCGCTCTTTTCCGCCTTTGGCGTTGAAATCGAATACATGATCGTGGACCGGGAGACCCTGGACGTCCTGCCCGTGGCCGACAAGGTGCTGGCCGAGGCCGCGGGCCGCGACGGCGTAGGCGACGTGGACATGGGCGAGCTGGCCTGGTCCAACGAACTGGTGGCCCACGTCCTGGAACTCAAGTGCAACGGCCCGGCCGAGACCCTCACCGGCCTGGCCGCCGCCTTTGCCCGGCACGTGGCCAAGGTCAACGCCCTGCTTGAGCCCCTGGGCGGCCGGCTCATGCCCACGGGCGCCCATCCCCTCATGGACCCCCTGACCGAAACGCGGCTGTGGCCTCACGAATACAGCGAGAAATACCAGGCCTTTGACCGCATCTTCGACTGCAAGGGCCATGGCTGGGCCAATCTCCAGAGCATGCACATCAACCTGCCGTTTGCCGGCGATGAGGAATTCGGCCGGCTCCACGCCGCCATCCGGGTGCTTCTGCCCATCATGCCGGCCCTGGCCGCATCCTCGCCCATCCTGGACGGCAAGTTCACGGGCTTTCTCGATGCCCGCATGGAGCAGTACGCCAAAAACGCCCGCCGGGTGCCCTCGGTCATGGGCATGGTCATCCCGGAGCCGGTCTTTTCCGAACAGGAATACCGCGACCGCATCCTGGCCCCCATGTACCGGGACATCGCGCCCCTGGACCCCGAGGGCGAACTCAAGGACGAATACCTCAACGCCCGGGGGGCCATTGCCCGCTTCAGCCGCTCCACCATCGAGATCCGCGTCCTGGACACCCAGGAATGCCCGGCCGCGGACCTGGCCCTGGCCGGAGTGGTGGTGGCGGCGCTGAAGGGCCTGGTGGAGGAACGCTGGTCCACCTACGAGGAGCAAAAGGCCTGGGATACCCGGCGCTTGGCCGACATCCTGACCAGCAACCACGTAGTGGAAGGCGCAACTGTGATTGAGGTCACGTTCGCTGATGGCTTCTCGACCACCGCGCAGGTCGTCGCTGCCCAGCCGCGGCAGGAAGACGCCCTCGATCAGCTCCGCCAT
>CAZBER010000009.1:56951-78484 GCA_964490985.1 uncultured Desulfovibrionaceae bacterium
CGACATCCTGACCAGCACCACCCAGAATGCCGGCCGCACGCCGGTTCCCCAGGAATACGCCCGGCTGTTCGGGGTCTATGCCCCTTCCAGCATCGCCGCCCGGGTCATCTGGCGGCGGCTGGGCCTGAACTGCCTGCCCGGCTCGGACTTCGACCCGGACTGGGAAGCGCCCCTGGCCGTCATGCTCGACCAATCCAGCCTGGCCCGGCGCATCCTGGCCGCGGTGGACGGCGACTACCGGCCCCAGACCATCCGGGAGACCTACCGCAAGCTGTGCCACTGCCTGGATGCCAACGAGCCCTTCCATGTCGGCCTTGGCGCTCCTTATTTCCTGTGAGCACGGCGGGGGCGACGTCCCGCCGGACCTGGCCCCGCTTTTTTCGGGCTGGCGGGATCTGCTCGCCTCGCATCGGGGCTACGACCTCGGAGCGCTGACCACGGCCCGGTTCCTGGCCAAGGCCTTTGACGCGCCCCTGTTCGCCGCCACCACGACCCGGCTGGTGGCGGACTTGAACCGCTCCGAGGGCCACCCCGGGCTTTTCTCCAACATCACCAAGTCGCTGTCCAAGGCGCAGCGTCAAGACATCCTGGCCCGGCACTACCACCCGCACCGCCGGGCCGTGGAGGCGGCCGTGGCCGGCCTGATTACGGCCGGCCGGACCGTGCTGCACCTGGCCAGCCACAGCTTCACCCCGCGCCTGGCCGGGGTCACCCGGCACTGCGACGTGGGCTTTTTGTACGATCCCAAGCGAACGGCGGAAAAGGCCTTTTGTTGCAAATGGATGCGCGAGCTGGCCTGCCTGGACACGGATCTGATCCTGCGGCGCAATTATCCGTACCGGGGCGTGACCGACGGGCTGGCCACGGCCTTTCGCCGCCGCTTCGGGCAGCGCTACCTGGGCGTGGAGCTGGAAGTCAGCCAGCGCTTCGCCCTGGCCGGGAACGACGCCCTGGCCGCCATCAACGACCACCTGGCCGACGCCCTGGCCCGGGCCCTGGGCAGGCGGACCGCCTGCGCCTGACGCCGCGTTGCGGGGACGGTCGTTTTTGACGCCTTCGGCGACCAAAGGGCGCGGCCCTTTGGAAACCCGTACCGGTTCCCCAGTGGGCGCTGCAATACAAGGGTCGGCAGTCCGTCACCCCGGCGAAAGCCGGCATGGCGACAAAGGCCTGCTTCAAAGAGAACCAAGACACCTTCTTTTTTAACAAACAACACCCTGTTTCCAGGGCACCGGACGGAAAAGGGTTTCCAAAGGGCCAAGCCCTTTGGTCGCCGAAGGCGTCTCCCCCCCCTTTCTCCCTGACCCGGGTTTCGTGATTTTCCCGTTGCGCCCGGTCCGCTTTCCGTGCCATTTTCAAGAAAAACGTCACGCCACGGGGCGCGACCGTGTTCGATCCCTGGGCCTCGGAGTTTTTTCCATGGCAGCCCCTTTCGGCAATGCCGACATCCTGCGTTCCCTGGGCCGGGCGCTCATCTCTGTCGATGCCGACGGCCGGGTGGCCGTGGCCAATGCCGCGGCCGAAGCTCTCTTTGGCCCGGACGTGGCCAGCCCCGGAGTGGTGCTGCCCCAGGTCCGGCCGGACCTGTGGCGCACCCTGTCCCGCTGCCTGGCCGCAAACGCGCCCCTGGCCGCCCGCCTGGACATCGACGGCCGGCCCCTTTGCCTTTCCGCCTTTCCCATCCAAAAAGACGGCCGCGCCGTTGGCGCGGCGGCGCTTTGCAATGAACCCGGCAAGGCCATGCTTGCGGCCATGGACGACCGGCTGCGCTCCATACTGGATTCCGTGTCCGACGGCATCTGGATCTGCGACGGTTCGGGCGTGATCCTGGACATCAACGCCGCCTCGGAACGCCTCAATTCCGTCCGGGCCGCGGATTACGTGGGCAAAAACATACGCTGCATCGTGGACGAGCGCATGGTGGACCGCTCGGCCACCATGGACGTGCTGCGCACCAGGCGCCAGGCCAGCCTGATCCAGCACATCACCAAGACCGGCAAGCAACTGCTGGTCACGGCCACGCCGGTCTTTGACGCCAATGGGGCCGTGGGCCTGGTGGTGGTCAGCGAGCGCGACGTGACCGAACTGGGCAAGCTGCGCCAGAGCCTGCAAAACGCCCGCAAGGTGGAGGAGCGCTACCGCAGCGAACTGGCCGAGCTGTCCCTGCTGGAGCTGTCCCAGAAGGACATCGTGGCCCAAAGCCCCCAGATGCAGCGCACCTTGCGCTCGCTTTTAAAGCTCGCCCACATGGACGCCCTGCGCGTCCTGCTGCTGGGCGAATCCGGCACCGGCAAGGGCCTTTTGGCCAAATTCCTGCACCAGGTCAGTCCCCGGTCCCACAAGCCCTTTATCCAGATCAACTGCCCGGCCGTGCCGGAAAACCTGTTCGAGGCGGAACTGTTCGGCTACGAGCGCGGAGCCTTTACCGGAGCCCGGGAGGGGGGCAAGGCCGGGCTTATCGAGCTGGCCATGGGCGGCACGCTCTTTCTGGACGAGGTGGGCGACATCCCCCTGGCCATCCAGCCCAAGCTCCTCAAATACCTCGACGACCACGAACTGCGCCGCCTGGGCGGGGGCGAGTCCCGCACCGTGGAATGCCAGGTGGTGGCGGCCACCAACTGCGATCTGGAAAACCTGGTGGAGCGCCGCCAGTTCCGCAAGGACCTCTATTACCGCCTCAACACCTTCATCGTGCGCATCGCGCCCCTGCGGGAGCGGCGCGAGGACATCTTCGGCCTGGCCGAATTCTACCTGGCCCAGCAAAACGCCCGGCATGGCAAGGCCAAGCGCCTCTCGCCCCGGGCCATGCGGCTCCTGGAGGACTACGACTTCCCGGGCAACGTGCGGGAGCTCGTGAACCTGATCCAGAAAGCCTTTGTCATGAGCGACGATGACGACCTGACCGCGGCCCTGGCCGAGGCCCTGGCCGGGGATGGGCCCGGCCCGTCGCCGGGCAGGCCGCGCCCGCTGTCCGAGTCCACGGACCAGGCCAATGTGCGCCGTTTGCGGGAAGCGGTCTCGGCCTGCCGGACCACGCGGCAAATGGCGGCGTATTTGGGGGTGAGCCAGGCTACGGTGGTGCGCAAACTCAAGCGCTACGGCCTGGCCCGCCCCTGATTCATTTCTGCATCAGTGCCCAGGGGCTTCATTTTTGTCCCAGAGGCGATCAGCCGGGCAAGATGTAGAACGCTACATTTTTATCCTGTCATTGCAGTCGGTTGAAATTCTCAACCGACAAGGTTCGGGTTTTGCCGTTTGCATGGCGCCCGGGCTTTCTGCCGTTTCTTGGCAAGACAAAACATGATTCTAAATTGAATCATGTTTAACATGCCACAATAAAATAATTTTAACATTTTTGTTGATTCTCAAAAGAATCACAGCCGAAGCCCGTCTAACGGGGGTTGTTTATAACATATTGAAATAAAAATATATATTTTCAAAAATAGCCTGGCTTGATTCTTGCTTGGTGAAGGGGTTGCGGCTCATGTGCATTATGGTACGAGGCATTCCCGCCCTAACCCGCAACCCCGAGGAACATCCGTGAACACCACCGACAAGGCGCAAGAACTGCAAGCCCTGCGCGACCGCTACGTGCCCAAGGGGCACCCCAACGCCACGCCCTTTTTCGTCGAATCCGCCAAGGGCGCCGTGCTGCGCGACGTGACCGGCCGCGAGTTCATCGATTTCGTCGGCGGCATCGGCGTGTTAAACGTCGGCCACTGCCATCCCAAGGTCGTCGCCGCCATCAAGGACCAGGCCGGCCGCTACCTCCACACCTGCTCCATGGTCACCATGTACGAGCCCTATGTGGAGCTGGCCTGCCGCCTGTGCGAAGCCGCGCCAGGAGCGTTCGCCAAAAAGGCCCTGTTCGTGAACAGCGGCTCCGAAGCCGTGGAAAACGCCGTCAAGATCGCCCGCAGTTACACCGGCCGCCAGGGCGTGGTGGCCATGAAAAACGCCTTCCACGGCCGCACGCTTCTGGCCATGTCCATGACCAGCAAGGTCAAGCCCTACAAGTTCGGCTTCGGCCCCCTGGCCCCGGAAGTCTATCAGTTCCCCTACTACGCCTATTGCTACCGCTGCCCCCTGGGCCTGACCTACCCCAAGTGCGGCGCGGCCTGCGCCGACAAGCTGCGGGAATTTTTCGTGGGCACGGCCGCGGCCGAACAGATCGCCTGCATCGTGTGCGAACCCGTCCAGGGCGAAGGCGGCTTCGTGGTCCCGCCCAAGGAGTTCTTCACCAAGGTCCGGGCCATCTGCGACGAGTTCGGCATCGTGTTCGTGGCCGACGAGATCCAGTCCGGCTTTGGCCGCACCTCGAAATTCTTCGCCATGGAGCACTTTGACGTCACCGCCGACCTCATGTGCGTGGCCAAGAGCATGGGCGGCGGCCTGCCCCTGGCCGGCGTGGTCGGCCGCGCCGACATCATGGATGCGCCCCAGCCCGGAGGCATAGGCGGCACCTACGGCGGCAATCCCCTGGCCTGCCGGGCCGGCCTGGCGGTCATGGACATCCTGACCCAGGACAACCTGCTGGCCAAGGCCGAAAAGCTCGGCAACACGGTCAAGCGCCGCTTTGCCGCCATGAAAAAGAACTACGCCATCATCGGCGACGAACGCGGCCTTGGCGCCATGCGCGCCCTGGAACTCGTCTCCGACCGCGCCGCCAAGACCCCGGCCGCCGACGCGGCCAAGGCCGTGGTCAAATACTGCCAGGACCATGGCCTGCTCGTTCTGTCCTGCGGCAACTTCGGCAACTGCATCCGAACGCTCATGCCCCTGGTTATCACCCGCGACCAGCTCGATCGGGGCCTGGACATTCTGGAGGAAGGCATCCGCGAGGTCTCCAAGAGCCTCGGCAAATAGGCGTGGCCCGACCGCAAGCAACCGTCAACCAAAAGGGGTGAGGCATGAAAACGGGGTATAAAAAGCTCGTAACCGGCGTGTGTTGCGCCGCCCTGGCCGCGCTTTGCGCCGCGCCGGGCCTGGCTGCCGACAAGGTGGTCAAGATCGGCAACGTGGAGCCGCTTTCCGGCCCGTCGGCCTCGGTGGGCGTCCAGGGCAAGCAGGCCCGGGAGATGGCCGTGGAGGAGATCAATGCCGCCGGCGGCATCAAGTCCCTGGGCGGGGCCAAGCTGGAGCTCGTTTACGCCGACAGCAAGTCCGACCCCACCGTGGGCGTGACCGAGACCGAACGCCTCATCAACACCGAAAAGGTCAACCTCCTGACCGGCTGCTGGAACTCGGCCGTGACCTACCCCGCCACCCAGGTGGCCGAACGCTACGGCATCCCCTTTGTCGTGCCCGTGGCCGTGCGCGACACCATCACCGAGCGCGGCTTTAAAAACATCTTCCGCGTGGCCGCCAAAGACTCCTGGTGGGTGCGCGATCAGTTCCGTTTTTTGAAGGACATGCAGGAAGAAACCGGCACAAAGCTCAAGACCATCGCCTTTGTCTTTGAAAACGGCGACTGGGGCACCGGCTTTGCCGAAAAATGGCGCGAGCTGGCCAAGAAAGACGGCTACGAGGTCGTGCTGGACGAACCCTACCCCAGCACCGCCACGGACCTGACCCCGGTGGTGACCAAGCTCAAGGCCGCCAATCCGGACATCGTCATGCTCGTGTCCAATGCCGCCGACGCCATCCTTTTGACCAACACCATGACCGAAATGCAGATCAAGCCCAAGGTCGTGCTGGCCAGCGGCGGCGGCCACGCCGATCCCAAGTTCCTGGAAAACACCGGTACCAACGCCATCGGCATCTTTGACGAGGTGGAATGGAACACCGACGTCAACAAGCCCGGCGCCAAGGAAGCCAACGCCAAGTTCAAGAAGAAGTACGGCTACGACATGACCGGCGAGTCCGTGGACGCCTATGTCGCCATGTACGTCATTGCCGACGCCCTGGAACGGGCCGGCTCCACCGACCCGGCCAAGGTTCGCGACGCCCTGGCCGCCACCAACCTGACCACCGGGCCGGCCATGATCGTGTCCTATGACGGCGTCCAGTTCGACGAGTCCGGCCAGAACAAGAACGCCGGCATCGTCATCGTCCAGGTGGCCGACGTGAACGGCAAGCCCGAGCGCGTCACCGTGTGGCCCAAGAGCGCCCGCCGCGCCGGCTACACCCCCGTCTTCCCGGCCAACAAATAGCAACGCCGCCCAAACGCCCGGGACCGCGCGAAAGCGGTCCCGGGCCCAACCGTCCGGAGAGGCCTCATGACCGCGGTGATTCAGGCGGCGCTCAACGGCATCATGATGGGAGCCATGTACGGGCTGACCGCCCTTGGCCTCACCCTGATCTTCGGGGTGATGAAGGTGGTCAACTTCGCCCACGGTTCCCTGCTCATGGTCGGCATGTTCA
The DNA here is from genome assembly GCA_964490985.1 of uncultured Desulfovibrionaceae bacterium. Taxonomy (GTDB): domain Bacteria; phylum Desulfobacterota; class Desulfovibrionia; order Desulfovibrionales; family Desulfovibrionaceae; genus Solidesulfovibrio. Next base: position 63,315 of record CAZBER010000009.1, read on the forward strand.
GCGCCTATTGGCTGATTCAGCTCACGGGCATCCACCCGTATCTGGCCCTTGTCATTGTTCCCCCCATCCTGTTCGTCTTCGGCTACTTTCTCCAGGATGTGGTCATCAAACCGGTGTTTAAGGCCGAACGGCAGGTCCGCGAGCCCCTGACGGTCATCATTGTCACCACCGGCGTCTGGTACGTGCTGGACAACCTGGCGCTTATGCTGTTTGGCGCCGAGTACCGCACCGTGCGTACGGCCATTTCCAACAAGTCCTTTGCGTTGGGGCAGTTTATCATCTCCATCCCCAAATTTTCCGGCTTTGTGGTGGCTGTGGTCGCGGCCGTGGGTCTGGCCCTTTTCATGCGCAAGACCAGGACCGGCATGGCCCTGCGGGCCACCAGCCTCGACCGCGAGGCCGCCAACCTCATGGGCATCGACCAGTACCGCGTCTACAACATCGCCTTTGGCCTGGGCACGGCCATAGCCGGCCTGGCCGGATGCGTGCTCATCCCCTTCTACTACGTCTATCCCAGCGTGGGCGTGGTCTTCGACATCCGGGCCTTTATCATCGTGGTGCTCGGGGGCCTGGGCAGCATTCCCGGGGCCATCCTGGGCGGCCTGGTCATCGGGCTCATCGAATCCGTCTTTGCCCAGTTCATGGCCTCCACCTGGACCGAGGCCATCATCTACGCCATTTTCCTGGTGATCCTTTTTGTCAAACCCTCGGGCTTTTTCGGCCACAAACAGGACTGGTAGGAGGCGCACCGTGAGCCGAAAACAACTCGACATGAGCCTGCTTGGGCTGGCGGCCCTGATCGCCTTTGGGCTGCCCCTGGTGGTGACCAGTCCCACCTACCTGCAAATCCTTATCCTGCTCTTTTTCTACGCCTACCTGACCACCGCCTGGAACCTGGTGGGCGGCTTTGCCGGCGTCTTGCCCCTGGGCCATTCGGTTTTCGTGGGCATCGGGGCCTACACCTCCACCATCCTCTTCCTGCAATACGGCATCTCGCCCTGGATCGGCATGCTGGTGGGAGGCCTTGTGGCCGCCGCCATCGGCGTGCTCATCGGCAAGCCCACCTTCCGCATGCGCGGGGCCTATTTCGCCCTGTGCACCATTGCCTTTGCCGAAGGCATCCGGGTCATGGTCGAGAACATCGACACCCTGGGGCCGTTGCGCTTAAACGGCCCGCGCGGCCTGCTCATCCCGCTCAAGAATTCGGTCTGGGCCTACCAGTTCATGCACAAGGAGCCCTATTACTATATCATCCTGACCCTGCTCATCCTGGTCCTGGCGCTGACATGGTTCATCTCCCGGTCCAAGATCGGCTATTACCTGGCCGCCGGCGGCGAGGAACCCGAGGCGGCCGAGGCCCTGGGCGTCAATGTGGCCAACTGCAAGCTTCTGGCCATGGCCCTGTCCTGCTTCCTGACCGCCCTGGCCGGCACTTTCTACGCCCAGCTCATGCTCTACTTCTACCCCAAGGGGCTCATGGGCCTGGACCTGTCCTTTGAGATCGCCTTCATCGCCCTCATCGGCGGCCGGGGCGCCATTGCCGGTCCGGTCATCGGCGCCCTGGTCCTGCGGCCGCTCAATGAATTCACCCGCATCTACCTAAGCGACATGCTGCCCGGCCTGCACCTGGTCATCTTCGGCCTCATCCTCATCGTGGTCATGCTCTACAAACCCCAGGGCCTGACCGCGCCGCTGGCCGTCCTCTACGACCGGCTGGCCCGCAAAATAACCGGCCAGGGAGACGCCAAATGAGCAACATCCTCGAAATTACCGGCCTGACCAAGAACTTCGGGGGACTCACCGCCGTCAGCGCCCTGGATCTCTCCATTGCCAAGGGGGAAATCCTGGCCCTGATCGGCCCCAACGGCGCGGGCAAATCCACGGTTTTCAACCTCGTGGCCGGGGTCTACCCGTCTTCCGAAGGCGACATCCGCTTCAAGGGCGAGTCCGTCACCGGGAAAAAGCCCTGGGACCTGTGCCGCCTGGGCCTGGCCCGCACCTTTCAGATCGTCAAGCCCTTCTCCTCCAAGACCGTGCTTTATAACGTCATGGTCGGGGCGTACCTGCGCACCAACTCCACCCGCAAGGCCCGGGAAAAGGCCGAGGAGGTCCTGGCCACGCTCCAGCTCGACCACCTGCGGGACCGCCCGGCCGGCAACCTGACCATTGCCGACCGCAAGCGTCTGGAGATCGCCAAGGCCCTGGCCACCACCCCCGACCTGCTCCTGCTCGACGAGGTCATGGCCGGCCTCCGCCCCACGGAAGTGGACGAGATGATCACCATCATCCGGGGCCTGCGCGAGCGGGGCGTGACGGTTTTCGTCATCGAGCACATCATGCGGGCGGTCATGGCCCTGTCCGACCGGGTGGTGGTCATCCACTTCGGCCAGAAAATCGCCGAGGGCTCGCCCGGGGACGTGACCAGGGACGAAAACGTCATCAAGGCCTATCTCGGGGGAGAATATGTCGCTGCTTAGCGTGGAACACATCAACGTCGCCTACGGCGACGTGCAGGTCATAAACGACCTGTCGCTGACCGTGGAGGAAGGCGAGGTCGTGAGCATCATCGGCGGCAACGGGGCCGGCAAGTCCACCCTGCTCAAGGCCCTGTCGGGCCTGCTCACCCCCAAATCCGGCACCGTCCGGTTCAAGGGCGAGCCCATCCAGAATCTGCCCCCGGAACGCATCGTGGAGCGCGGCATCATCCACGTGCCCGAGGGACGCCGGCTCTTCTCGCTCATGACCGTGGCCGAGAACCTGGAAATCGGAGCCTACAACCGGCGGGCCCACCCGGAGCGCGAAAAGACCAAAAGCCAGGTCTACGAACTGCTGCCCCGACTCCTGGAACGCCAGAACCAGCTGGCCATGACCCTTTCCGGCGGCGAACAGCAGATGGTGGCCATCGGCCGGGGACTCATGGCCTTGCCCGGGCTTTTGATGCTCGACGAACCGAGCCTGGGCCTGGCCCCCATCCTGGTCAAGGCCATCTTCGAGACCCTGCGCAAGATCGCGGATGCCGGCACCACGGTCCTTTTGGTGGAGCAGGACGTCAACCATTCCCTGCAACTGTCCGATCGCGGCTACGTCCTGGAGCACGGCCGGGTGGCCTTGTCCGGCAAGGCTTCGGACCTGCTGGAAAACCCCCACGTCAAATCCGCGTACCTGGGCATATAGGAAACGGCCATGCATGGTTTTTACGGACGCATCCTGTCGGTTGACCTCACCCGCCGCGCCGCCGTGGTGGAGTCGGCCAACCAGGAACACCTGGCCGCCTATCTTGGCGGCAAGGGCTTGGCCACGCGCCTGCTTCTGGACCGCAATCCGGCCGGCGTCGATCCCCTGGGGCCGGACAACCGGCTCATTTTCGCCACCGGCCCCCTGTGCGGCGGGGCGGCCTGGGGATCGAGCCGCTTCGGGGTCTTCACCAAGTCGCCCCAGACCGGATTCTACGCCGAATCCTATTCCGGCGGCCGCAGCCCCCAGGCCGTGGACGCCACGGGCTTTGACGCCGTGGTCATCACCGGCGCGGCCGCGTCTCCCACGGCCCTGACCATCCATCCCGACGGCGCGACCTTCCACGACGCGGGCGCGCTTTGGGGCATGGATACCTACGCGGCCGACGCCGCGGCCAGGCAGACCTTCACCCTGCCCCGGGAGGACGTGGCCCGCGTGGGCGCGGTGGTCATCGGCCCGGCCGGCGAGAACCGCTCCCGCCTGGCCATGATCGCCAACGAGCGCTGGCGTTGCGCCGGCCGGGCCGGGGTGGGCGCGGTCATGGGCAGCAAGAAGCTCAAGGCCATCGTCTTCCAGGGCGACCGCAAGCGCCAGCCCGCCGACCCCACGGGCCTCAAGGAATACGCGGCCGCCTTTGCCAAGCAGGGCCTTACAAACAAGGGCGTCAAGGCCTACCAGGCCATGGGCACCACCATGATGGTGGCCCTCATGAACACGGCCGGAGCCTTTCCGGCCAAGTACTGGTCCCAGGGATCGTGCGCCCATTGGGAAAAGATCTCCGGCGAGACCTTTCACAAGGAGCACCGGGTCAAGGCCCATGCCTGCGCCCGGTGCTTCATGTCCTGCGGCCGCATGGCCACCCTGGTCTCGGGCCGCCACGCCGGACTGGTCCTGGAAGGGCCGGAATACGAGACCATCTATGCCTTCGGCGGCCTGTGCATGATCGAGGACATGGCCGAGATCGTCTATTTGAACGACCTGTGCGACCGCCTGGGCCTGGACACCATCAGCGCCGGCAACCTCTGCGCCTTCACCATCGAGGCCGTGCGCCGGGGCCGGGTGGCCTATCCCATCGACTACAACGACCCCGACGGCGCGGCCCGGCTCATCCAGGATATTGCCTCGGCCCGGGGCGTGGGCGCGGTCCTGAGCCAGGGCATTGCCGCGGCCGCCCGGGAATGGGGGCTTTCGGACTTGGCCATCCACGTCAAGGGCATGGAGCCGCCGGGCTACGATCCCCGGGTGCTCAAGGGCATGGGCCTGGCCTACGGCACCTCGGACCGGGGGGCCTGCCACCTGCGTTCGACCTTTTACAAACCCGAACTCTCGGGCATGATCGCCCCGGACGCGGTGCAGGGCAAGGCGGCCCTTTTCATCGACTTCGAGGACCGTTTGACCATCTTCGACACGCTCATTTTGTGCCGGTTTTTCCGTGACCTCTATACCTGGGAGGAACTGTCCACGATCATTCGTCTGGCCACGGGCCTGGATGCGTCGATGGAAGCCCTGCGCCGCCGGGCTGCGGCCATTGCCGACATGACCCGGACGTTCAATCTGCGCGAAGGGCTCACCCCGGCCGACGACCGCCTGCCGGCGCGGTTTCACCGGGAACCCCTGCCCGATGGCCGTTGCCTAAGCGCCGCGGATATGGAATTTATGCTGGCGGATTATTACCAGTTGCGGGGCTGGTCGCCCCAAGGCGCGCCGCTGGAGGCGGCCGGGCGATGATCCGCGCGCCCGGCGCGCCCGTCACTTCCACCAAAGGAGCCGAAACATGCTTGTTGGCGATTGGATGTCCAAGGATGTGACCACGGTGACCGAGGACATGTCCATGGTCAAGGCCGGCCGGGTCATGCGCGACAAGAAAATCCGCCGCCTGCCCGTGGTGGACAAGGAGGGCCGGCTGGTCGGCATCGTGGCCGACCGCGACCTCAAGGCCGCCTCGCCCTCGTCGGCCACCACCTTGGACATGTACGAGATGACCTACCTGCTCTCGGAGCTCAAGGTCAAAAGCATCATGACCAAAAATCCCCTGTCCATCCGTCCCGCGGACACCGTGGAGCGGGCGGCGCTGATCATGCGCGACCGCAAGATCGGCAGCCTGCCTGTGGTGGACGAGGGGAACAAGGTGGTGGGCATCATCACCGACACCGACATCTTCCGCCTGCTGGTGTCGATTACCGGCATCGACCAGGGCGGCATCCAGATCGGCCTGCGCCTGGACACCTCGGAAGGCAGCCTCAAACCCGTGCTGGACGAGCTGCGCCGCCACCAGGCCCGCATCATCAGCATCCTGTCGTCCTACGGCCGCACGGCACCCAATACGCGCGACGTTTCCATCCGCATCCAGGGCCTGCCCGAAACCATGGAGCGGGAACTGCGCTCCAGCTTCGAAGCCACGGGCCATCTGCTCTACTGGACCCGCGATTAACCGCCGCCAGGGCCGGGGCGTCGCTTGCGGCGTCCCGGCCTTCTTTTTTATCATAACCTCCTGCCGTATCGAATGATTTTTTGAAGAAGCCTTCCTTTTCCCCTTCAATTGACATCAATTATCATTTTCATTATCAAAACCCATCCCGGAACGCCGCCGCCCAGCGGCCCTGCCCGCGCGCCAGGCGGCATGGATGTCCGCGCCAGGCCGCACGGCGCGCCCTGCTTCAGCGGCGGCAGACCGGGATAATCCCGACCCAGGAGGCCAAATCCGCGTGACCCCGTCTCAAATAGCCTGCTCCCTGCTGACGCTTATCCCCATCCGCCAGCCCGCCTTTTTGTGGGGGCCGCCGGGCGTCGGCAAAAGCCAGGTGGTGGCCCAGACCGCCGCCGCCCTTGGCCGGGAGCTCATCGACATCCGGGCCGTGCTGCTCGACCCCGTGGACCTGCGCGGCCTGCCCCAGATAAACGGCGACGGCCGGACCCATTGGCGCGCCCCGGCCTTTTTGCCCACCGCCGGCCAGGGCGTGCTGTTCCTCGACGAACTCAACGCCGCCCCGCCCCTGGTCCAGGCCGCCTGCTACCAGCTCATCCTGGACCGCAGCCTGGGCGAATACCGGTTGCCCGAGGGCTGGACCGTGCTGGCCGCCGGCAACCGCGACCAGGACCGGGCCGTCACCCACCGCATGCCCTCGGCCCTGGCCAACCGGCTCGTGCACCTGGAATTCGACCCCCATCTCGAGGACTGGGTGGACTGGGCCCAGGCCGCAGGCATCCGGCCCGAGGTGGTGGCCTTTTTGCGCTTCCGGCCGGCGCTCTTGCACGACTTCGACCCAGCCACGGCCTCCCGGTCCTTCCCGACACCGCGGTCCTGGGAGTTCGTGTCCAATATCCTGGGGGCCGCGCCCCATGCTTCCGTGGAATACGACCTGGTGCGCGGGGCTGTGGGCGACGGCGCGGCCTTGGAATTCTTCGGCTTTTTGCGAATGTGGCGGGAACTCCCGGATACGGACGCGGTCCTGGCCGACCCGGACGCGGCCCCGGCCCCCAGCGAGCCGGCCGCGGCCTACGCCATCTGCGAGGCCCTGGGCCGCAAGGCCTGCGCCGCGGCCATGCCGGCCCTGGCCCGCTACGCCGCCAGGCTGCCCGTGGAATTCGGCGTGCTGCTCATGCGCGACGCCGTGCGCCACGACAGGGAAACGGCCCATACCGAGGCGTTCGCGACCTGGGCCAGGGACAACGCCGAGGTGCTGGTGTGAGCGGGCCCGCCGCAGCCGGCGCGGCCGCCCGGAAGATAGGCCGGGCCAGGATCGAGCTGGTCCTTGGCCAGCCCTTTTTCGGGGCCATGGCCCTGCGCCTGGCTTTGCGGCCGGACCCCGCCTGCCCGGACATGTGGACCGACGGCCAGACCCTTGGCTACAATCCCGCAGCCGTGGCCGCCATGTCCGATGCCGTCGTGGCCGGCACCATGGCCCACGAAATCCTGCACCTGGCCTGTGAACACCACCTGCGCCGCCAGGACCGGGAGCCCGGGTTGTGGAACCAAGCCTGCGACCTGGCCATAAACGGCCTGCTCGTTGCGGCCGGGTTCACCCTGCCCAAGGGCTTTCGCGACGATCCGCAGTATACGGGCAAGCCGGCCGAAGCCATCTATGCCGCGCTTTCCCGCCAGCGCGACCAGCGCCTGGGCGGGGGCGGCGCGGACAAGGCGACGGCCGAGGCCCCGCCGGCCGCAGCCGCGCCGGGCGGCGGCCAAGGGGAAACGCCCTGGGCCGGCCAGGCCCGAAAGCCCGAGCCCGCGCCGCCCGGAACGGACATGGCCGGCGCGGCCCGGCAGCGCCAGGCCGCCTCTGGGGACGCGCCTTCGCAAACAGAGGCACTCTCCGACGAAACGGCCGTGTCCGGCGAGGTGCGCGACCATCCGGACCTGTCCGGCGACCCGTCCGCAGACACCCGCCGCGACCTGGCCGCCAGGCTCCGGCAGGACGTGAGCCAGTCCCTGCGCGGCAGCGCGGACATGGGCGACCTGCCGGCCGGCCTGGTCCGGCTGCTGGGCGATCTGGCCCGGCCCAGGCTCGACTGGACCGCGCTGTTGCGCCGCTTCATCATGGCCCGGGCCGTCAACGACTATTCCTGGTCCCCGCCCAACCGCCGCCACGTGCACATGGGCCTCTACCTCCCATCCCCGCGCTCCCAGACCCTGGATGACGTGGTCCTGGCCGTGGACACTTCCGGTTCGGTGGACGGGCCGCTCCTGGATGCGTTTTGCGCCGAGCTTTCGGCCATCCTTGATGCCTGCGACACCCGGCTGGTGGTCTATTTCTGCGACGCGGCCGTGACTGAAACCCGGGTGTACACCCGCCACGATCCTCCCTTGGCCCTTTCTCCCCGGGGCGGGGGCGGCACGGACTACCGCCCGGCCTTCGCCCGGGTCGAGGAGGAAGGGCTTCGCCCGGCCTGCCTGATCTACCTGACCGACCTCGAATGCGACCGGTTCCCGGCAACGCCGCCCTATCCCGTGCTCTGGGTGAGCCAGGGCGAAGGCCGGCCCGCGCCGCCTTTCGGGGAAACCCTGGTCCTGCCGTAAGGAGCGGACATGCGCATCACCTGGCATATCGAAAAAAAGCGCGGCAACCTGCGTCCCACCCTGACCTACGACGTCATCCTGGAGGGCCGGGAAAAGGCTCTGGCCCTGCCCTACGTGCGGATTACCTCCACCATTCCCGAGCCTCCGGCCTCGTGGCAGGCCCACTGCTATCCCGGGGAACACGAACGGGCCGGCGCGCCGGCCAAGGGCGTCTACGAGCTGGCCACGCCCAGCCACGCCATGGGTCACCTGCGCCAGTCCCTGCGCCTGCCCTGGCGGCAGGACAACGCCTATCCCGAGGTCGAGGAGTCTTTCGACAGGCTGCGCCAGGCGCTTGAAGCGCACCTGGCCGCAGCCCACGCCAGCCAGCCCATGGATATGCGCGGGGAACTGACGCTTTCGGCAACGCTGCGGCGGGACATGGCCCCGGCGGTCATGGCCGAGCGGCTGTTGCGACTGGCCAAATAGGGAGGCCTCCACAACCGCAACGGGGCAGTGGCGCAAGGAGACGCCACTGCCCCGTTGCTTTTGGGAACGCGTATGGGCGGCCTAGCGCCGCAGTTCCTTGTAATAATTGATCAGCCCATTGGTCGAAGCGTCGTGGGACGCCACTTCGGATTCGTCGCCAAGTTCCTTTAAGATCGTGCCAGCCAGCACCTTGCCCAGTTCCACGCCCATCTGGTCATAGGAATTGATGTCCCAGATGGTGCCCTGGGTGAAAATCTTGTGCTCGTAAAGGGCAATCAGCGTGCCCAGGGTCCTGGGCGTCAGTTCCTTGAACAGAAACGAATTGGTGGGCCGGTTGCCCGGGAATGACTTGGCCCGGGCCAGGAGGTTGAGCCTTTCCCCGGTCACGCCCTGGCCGGCCAGCTCGGCCCGGGCCTCGTTCTCGGTCTTGCCGCGCATGAGCGCCTCGGTCTGGGCGAAGAAGTTGGAGAGAAGCATCTTGTGGTGCTCGCCCAGGGGATTTTGGCTGCGGGCCGGGGCCAGGAAATCGCAGGGAATAAGCCGCGTGCCCTGGTGGATGAGCTGGTAGAAGGCGTGCTGGCCGTTGGTGCCGGGCTCGCCCCAGATGATGGGGCCGGTGGCGTAGTCCACGTACGCGCCGTCCAGGGCCACGGACTTGCCGTTGCTCTCCATGTCGCCCTGCTGGAAATAGGCCGCAAACCGCGACAAGTACTGGTCATAGGGCAGGATGGCCTGGGTCTCGGCCCCGAAATAGTTGTTGTACCAGATGCCCAAAAGCCCCATGACCACCGGGATGTTCCGTTCCAGGGGCGCGGTGCGGAAATGCTCGTCCGCCGCGAACGCCCCTTCGAGCATCTGCTCGAAGCGGTCGAAGCCCACGAACAGGGCAATGGACAGGCCGATGGCCGACCACAGGGAATAGCGGCCGCCCACCCAGTCCCAGAACACGAACATGTTGGCCGGGTCGATGCCAAAGGCGGCCACGGCCTTGGCATTGGTGGACAGGGCCACGAAATGGTGAGCCACGGCCCTCTCGTCCTTGGCCTGGGACAAGAACCACTGCCGGGCCGAATGGGCGTTGGCCATGGTTTCCTGGGTGGTGAACGTCTTGGAGGCGATAATGAAAAGGGTCGTCTCGGGAGAGACGTTTTTAAGCGTTTCGACCAGGTGGGTGCCGTCCACATTGGAGACGAAGTGCGGAGTGATGCCGGGCACGGCGAAATGGGCCAGGGCCAGCGTTGCCATCTGCGGCCCCAGGTCCGAACCGCCGATGCCGATATTGACGATGTCCGTGATCTTTTTGCCCGTGTACCCGGTCCACTGGCCCGAGTGGACCCGGCCGCAAAAGCCCCGCATCTGGCCCAGCACCCGATGGACCTCGGGCATGACGTCCTGGCCGTCGACCAGAATGGGCCGGTCCGAGCGGTTGCGCAGGGCTACGTGGAGCACGGCCCGGTCCTCGGTGACGTTGATCTTTTGTCCCGCAAACATGGCCTCCCGCCGCGCTTCCAGGCCGGCCTGGCGGGCCAGGTCGAACAGCAGGGCCATGGTTTTGTCCGTGATCCGGTTCTTGGAGTAGTCGAACAAGATATCACCCAGACGCAGGGAATAGTTGTCGAAGCGGCCGGGGTCGGCGGCGAACAGGTCCCGCATGCAAAGCCCCTTGGCTTCCTCGAAATGGGCGGCCAGGGCCGCGTGGGCAGGGAGTTGGGTCAGAAGCGGCATGGCGCGTCTCCTTGGCTGGCGTGGGCTGGTCACAGCAAACCTATCCTATCCCGATTCCGGACAAAACACACTGCCCGGCCCTGGTTCGGGCCGGATCGAAAAAATTCTTCCAAGGCTCTTGCCATAATCAAACCTGGGAAGAGCGGAGCATCCTTTCGGGTTTCCAAAGGGTTACGCCCTTTGGTCGCCGAAGGCTTCAAAAACACCTCTCGCTTCTTTCTCCGTCCCCTCAGGGCGCGGCCAGGCCCAGCACGGCCCGGGCATAGGCCTGGCGCAGGGCTTCCATGTACTCGGCATCCACCGGCCCCTTCCAGGTGGTGACCTCGGCAAACCGCTTGGGGATACGCGTGGCCATGGGATCGTAGCCCGTGGCCACCTTGAGCCGCCAGCGGGCCCGGCGCACGGCTTCGGACACCGCCTCCATGCTGTCGGCCAGTTCCCGGTAGCCCAGGCAGGCCAGGGCCTCGGCCACCACCTCGGGCTTGTACACCTCCCGGGCGAACAGGCACACCACCAGCGACGTCAAAAGCACCCGCTCCCGCTCGTCGTTGACCAGGAACTTGACGGCCCCCTCCAGGTCCTTTTCCTTGTGCTTCTGGTCATAGGAATAGGCCCCGGTATCCAGATGGGAATGGCGAAAGGCCACGGTCTGGGAGGCGAAATAGGTTTCCCCGGTGGCGTAGCCGGCCATTTCCTGGCCCAGCACGCAGGCGAAATCCGCCCCGCCGTACTGCTTGGCCGCGGCAAGCGCGCCCTGGCCGAGCAGGGCGTAGAAGTCATTGGCCTTGTGGCCCAGGTGGTAGACGGCCCGCTTGTAAGCCGCGGCATCGCCGAAGGCCAGGCGGTCAAAGGTCTCTTTTTCGGAAACAAGGCCCTTTTCCGTGGCCTCGGTGGCCCAGGCCAGGGCCACGCCAGCGGACACGATGTCCAGGCCCTGGCGCTCCACGGCGTCGATGATGGCCAGCACCTCGGTGGGGTCGGTGACGCCGAGCATGGGGCCGGCCGCGAAATTGGGCTCATGGTCGTAGGACACCTGATGGATGGCGAAGCGGTGGGATTCGGCGAACATCTCCCGCACCATGCCCACGTGGATGCAGCCCACGGGGCAGCCGGAGCAGGCGGCATTGTGCATGAGCAGGTTTTCGGCAAAGGCCTCGCCCGAGATTTTGCCGGCCTCGGGATCGGCCGTGGCCTGGAGGTTGCGCCAGGGCAGGGACTTGAGCTCGTTTAAGGGCAGCACATTGGCCGGGGTGCCCAGGTTGTGGTATTTTTCCATCATGCCCGAGGACGTGACCTTTTCGTGCAGGGACTTGAACAGCTTGGGATAGTCCCGGTTCTCCGGGGCCGGCAGCTCGCCGTCGCCCTGGATGACGATGGCCTTGAGGTTTTTGGCCCCCATGACCGCCCCGGCCCCGAGCCGGCCGAAATGGCGGTAGGTGTCCACGTTGATGCAGGCATAGGCCGAGCGGTTCTCCCCGGCCGGGCCGATGCGCAGGATGCTGCGGTGGCCGGAGAATTCCGGCACGATCTTGCGCACAAGCTTGCCCGTGGTGGCCACGTCCGCGCCCCACAGGTAATGGGTGTCCACGAGTTCCAGGCGCCGTGAGCCCACCACCAGGCAGCCCGGCCGGCTGGCCCGGCCCCTGACCACCAAGGCGTCGAAGCCGGCAAAGCGCAGGGCCATGGACGAGCGGCCGCCGGCGTGGGATTCGGCGTAAAACCCGTTGTAGGGCGATTTGAAGCCGCACACGGTCTTGCTCATGAGCGGAAAATAGGCATTGAGCGGCCCCAGGGCGAAAATGAGCGGCTGGGCCGGGTCAAAGGCGGGGGCCGAGGCTTGGCCGAACTGCTCGAACAGCAGCGCGGCCAGGCCCGAGCCGCCCATCCAGGCCGACCGGCCGGGCAGAGAGAGGATGTCCCCCCGCCGCGCCTCCAGGTCGAAAACCACGACCCGAAAGGTATCGTTGCTATTTTTGTCCGGGGACATGGCAGCTTTCCTCGCACGGCGCGGTTTTTTCCTCCACGTCGAACATTTCCAGGCAATCGTGGGGGCAAAAGGGCACGCACTGGCCGCAATGCACGCACACGTAGGGGTTGTTGCCCTTGTCCAGGTAGATGGCGTCCACCGGGCAAGCCGCGGCGCACCGGCCGCACTGGATGCACAGGGATTTTTTGAGCAGCACGCCGCCGCCGGACTTGCGCGGATAGATGGCCCCGGTGGGACAGGCCTCGGCGCAGGGCGGCGGATCGCAGGCAATGCACAGGATGGCCGCATAGCCGGTGGTGACGCCGCCGGCGGAATGGATGCGGATGCCGGCGGTATTCCAGGAAAACGATTTATAGACCAATCGGGCACAGGCCATGGAGCACGAATGGCAGCCAATGCAGCGCTCCATGCGCACGGCGCGGTGAACTTTCATGTGCGGCTTTCTCCCAAAACCCGAAGCTGCCTCAAAAGGCGCAATGCTGTCGGGATGTTCGCATTTCCCATCCTGGCAAACTCCGAAAATAAGGTCAACCGCCCCACAGCGTCGATTGGGTTGCGGCCCTTGCTCGCCCGGCCGGAGCGCCTTATTTCTCACAAAAAAGAAGCGGCCGGGCCGCATTCCCGTGGAGGCGCAGCACATGGCAACCTTTGTGATCCATCCTCTTGTCCTTGGCACCAAGGAATTCGACAAGGGCATGATGACCTACCAGTTCGATTACGGCCGGCCCTACACCATTCCCATTTACGGCTGGTATCTGGAGGGCGGGGACAAACGCATCCTGGTGGACACGGGCGAGATGCGGCCTATCCGGTCCGAGGCCCGGGAAGCGGCCATCGGCGGGCGCATTTTCACCATCGAGGAAGGCCTGGCCCACTTTGGGCTGGCTCCGGCCGACATCGACATCGTGGTGCATACCCACCTGCACAACGACCACTGCGAAAACGACAGCCTGTGCGAAAACGCCGTGTTTTACGCCCATGAGCGGGAACTGGCCCATGCCCGCAACCCGCATCCCCTGGATTACCGCTACAACGAGGAATACATCGAGGATGTGGTGGACGCGGGCCAGATGCTGTCCCTGACCGAGGACGCCACCATTGTTCCGGGCCTGCGCCTGGTCCACACCCCGGCCCATACCGAAGGCGGCATGTCCGTGTTCGTGGACACCCCGGCCGGGTCGGCCGTGATCACCGGCTTTTGCGTCATCAAGGAAAACCTGTTTCCGCCCAAGGAAATCACGGCCCGGGAAATGGACGTCATTCCGCCCGGGACCTGCGTCAACACCTATGCGGCCTACGACATCCTGCGCCGCGTGCGCGACGCGGCGGACATCGTCATCCCCCTGCACGACCCGTCCTTTGCCGCTGGCGCGGCCATTGGCCTGAAATAGGATTACGAGGACTCCCTATCCCATGCCCATTCTCGATCATCCCACTGTCATGAAGGCCCTGGACTGGGCCTGGGAACGGGCGGCCAAGGGCCTGCCCGGCCAGGAATCGGCGGCCGAGCTGGCCAAGCGGCACATGGACCCGGACGTGCCGCTGGCGGAGCGGCTGCGGGCGCTGGTGTCCCGCCACAAGCGGCGCTGCGCCGCGGCCGGGTTCCTGACCAATGTCGGCGGCTTGTCCCTTTTGCCCGTGTCCGTGCCGGCCAACCTGGCCAGCGTGCTTTTTTTGCAGCTGCGCATGGTCCAGGCCATGGCCATTGTCTGCGGCCACGACGTAACCGATCCCAAGGTGCGGGCCATGTGCGGCCTGTGCCTGTGCGGGGCCAAGGCGGCCGAGGCGGCCAAGGCCTGCGGGGTGCGGCTGGGGGAACGGCTGACGCTGCGGGTTCTGGAGCGATTGTCCGCTGCCTCGGCCGAGCGCTTGAACCGCCAGGTGGGCCTGCGCCTTTTGGCCCGGTTCGGGCAAAGCGGCGTGCTTGGGGCCGGAAAAATCGTGCCCGTGGTCAGCGGCCTGGTGGGCGCGGCCTGCGACGCGGCCAGTACGGCCGTCATCGGCCGAGCGGCCCAGACAGCCTTCCTGCCCGAGGGCGAAGCGGCCCGGCGCGCACCAAACGATACGGCCTAGTGTTTTCCCGGCAATCGCCAGGACGGGTCGTACGCGCCCTGGCGCGGCCGCCTGGAGGTGCCGCCGTGCAGGCCCCGCCGGATCAGGTACAGCAGCCGTTTGGAAAACTTCGTGGCCCAGGCATCGGCGGCCTTGTCCTGGCGGATGCGCTCGGCCAGGGTTTCCGCGTCCGGGGCCAGGCCTTCCCGTTTGGTGATGCGGCGGCGCAAGGCGTAATGCCCCAGCTCATCCACCAGCACCATGGTCTTGCGGAAATCCCGGATGCTGCGGTTGACGTAGATATGATAACGGCCGTCACGAAACAGCAAAAAGCCCCAGCTATCGATGTCGTCGACCTCGGTGACCACCAGGTCGCACCGTTTGGCGGCCAGGGCGAAAAGCCTGGCCAGGAGGCCATCCCCCATACGTACTCCTTTGCCGTCCCACGAAGCCGGCATGTGACACAAGCATAACGCCTTGTCCCCAGGCGTCAAGGCAGGACCGGGCATCTTGCGCCCCCAAATGGCCGGTGCTATCAGCGCCTTGCGACCCCAAGGCCGGACGTACCCAAGGCCCGTGGCATGGCACTGATCGAATTCAAGAAATGTTCGCACTGCGGCAAAAGCACCTGGCAGGAATTCATTCCCCAGGCCCCTATATGGACCCGCCCGATGTCAAGGGCTTTTG
>CAZBER010000010.1:0-13366 GCA_964490985.1 uncultured Desulfovibrionaceae bacterium
GGGGGAGGAAACCCCCTTTTTGCAAAAAGGGGGTTTCCTCCCCCGGGAGACGCTATGCGGCAGTGTTGGTGCGGTACGGGTGGGTTGGAGCCCTTTTCCGAGGCATACATGCTGTGTCCGGCCTGCGGCACCTTGGTGTCGCGGGTGGAGGCGGCCGAGGGCTATGGTCGGGACTACTGGTATGGACACCAGGAGTCCGATCTGGGCCTGCCTTCCATCGAGGTCCGGGCGCGCCGCGACATGCCCGAGCGGTGCGTGTACTGGCTGCGGCGGTTTCTGGCGGCCTGCCTGCCGCCCGGGCGGGTGTTGGAGCTGGGCTGCGCCCATGGTGGGTTCACGGCCTTGCTGTGCCGGGCCGGGTTTGCGGCCCGGGGGTTGGAACTGGACGGTTCCGTGGCCGATCTGGCCAGCCGGACCTTTGGCATCGAGGTCCTGGCCGGCCCCCTGGAAGAGCAGGACATCGCGCCCGGGAGCCTCGACGCCGTAGTTTTCATGGACGTACTGGAGCATCTGCCCGATCCTGTGGGCATGTTGCGCCGGATCATGAAGCTTTTGGCTCCGGGCGGCGTCATGTTCGTGCAGACGCCCCGGTTCCCGGCCGGCGTATCCCATGAGCGCCTGCTGGCCGACGATGATCCGTTCACGCGCATGCTGTTGCCCAAGGAACATTTATATTTGTACAGCGAAAAGGGCGTGCGTGAGCTGTTCGCCTTTGCCGGGTTCGGGCATTTCCGCTTCGAGACGCCGCTTTTTCCCTATGACATGCTGTTTGCGGTGAGCCGCGAGCCCTTGGCCTGCCACGGGCCGGAGGCAATCGCCCGGGCCTTGGCCGGAAGTCCTGACGGACGGCTGGTCCTGGCCCTTTTGGATGCGGCCGAGCGGGCCGAGGCGGGCGAGGCCGAAGCCGCCCGGCTGCGGGGCGAAGAGGCCCCGCGCCAGGGCGGGCTGGAAGGCGTGCTGCGGGAGACGGCCTCGGGCTGGGTGGCCGAGGGCCGGCTGCCGGCCCTGGTCAACAAGCTGCTGCTGCGCTGGGGCCGGTTCAACTGGTTTTGGGTCAAGGCGGCCAAGCGCGTGCTCAAGGAGCGCGGACGGTCCGAGCCGGTCCGGGGCCGGGCGGATTTGGATGACGTGCTGGTGGCCGTGGACCTGACCCCGGTCCTGCCCGGCGGGGCCAATGGCGGGGCCAAGCTCATGACCATCCTGCTGTTGGAGGCCCTGCGGGAGATGCGGCCGGGCTGGCGGTTTGTGTGCATTGTCTCGGACGCCGCCTATGAGGAGCTTTCCCGCCTGGACGCCCCCAATGTGGAGCGCGTGCGTGCCGCCAAGGTCGGCCGCCTCAAGGGGCTGCGGCAGTGGCGGGGCCGGCCCGTGGACCTGCTTTTTTGTCCTTTTACCATGCCCTATTTCCATCACCCGGATGTGCCCGTGGTGTCCGTGGTCTATGACCTCCAGTACGCCTATTATCCGCAATTTTTTTCGCCCGACGACGAGGCCGGCCGGGAGCGGACCTTTCTGGCCGTGGCCCGGGACGCGGCCCGGCTGGTGTGCATCTCCGACTATGTCCGCTCCACGGTCCTGGAGCAGGGCAATGTGCCGGCCGGCCGCACCGCCACGGTGCACATCTCCCTGCCGCGCCGGCTGCGCCGGGCCACCCCGGCCCAGGTGGACGGCCTGTGCGTGCGCCTGGGCCTGACTGCGGAACGGTATCTGCTCTATCCGGCCAATTTCTGGCCCCACAAAAACCACCGTATGCTCCTGACCGCCTTTGGCATGTTCACGGCCGGCCGGCCCGAGGCCAGGCTCAAGCTCGTGCTGACCGGCGCGGACACCGGGCTGCGGCGGGAGCTGGGCGAGGCCGTGACGCGCATGGGACTGGCCGACAAGGTGGTCTTTGCCGGCTACGTGTCCGACGACGAGCTGGCCGCCTTGCTGACCGGGGCCAAGGCTCTCATTTTTCCATCCCTGTTCGAGGGCTTCGGCATGCCTCTGGTGGAGGCCATGGCCCTGGGCAAGCCGATTTTGGCTTCCAATGTCACCAGCCTGCCCGAGGTGGGAGGGGAGGCGGCCCTGTATTTCGATCCCCGCCGGCCGGACGCAATCGTGGCCGCCATCACCCGGCTGCTGGACGAGGAGGGCTTGGCGCAGCGGCTGGTGGAGCTGGGGCGGCAGCGCCTGACGGTTTTCGGCAGCCCCGAGGACATGGCCCGAAAATATCTGGCCATTTTCGAGGACGTGCTGGCCCGGCCCGTGTCCCAAAGCAGCGCGGTGCGCGGGCTTTACGGCGACGGCTGGGTCGGCTCCCGGCTCTTTGTGGCTTTTGGCCCGGCCGCCCATCGCCAGTGGCTGGCCGCCCGGTTCGAATTGCCGGCCGAGGCCCCGGCCGGCCGGGTGTTGCTGGAGGTGCTGGTCAACGGCAAGCCCTTTGGCAAGCGCCTGGCCCTTTCCCGGGGCAAGGCCGTGGCCGTGAATCCGGATGTGCCGCCTGGCGGCGGGTATGTGGAATTTCTGTTCGACCCGGCCCGGCGTCCGGACGGGCAGGGGGCGGGGACCGACCGGCGGCGGCTGTCCTGCCGCTGTGTGGAGCTGCGCCTGACCGACGGCGCGCGGGCCGTGGACCTGCGCTATGGAGAGGCCGGCCATGTCGCTTAAGGTCAGTGCGATCACGCCGTCGTACAACCAGGGCCGGTTCATCGGCCGCACCATCGAAAGCGTGCTGACCCAGGGCGTCGAAGACCTCGAATACCTGGTGGCCGACGGCGGCAGCACGGACGAAACCGTGGCGGTGCTTGCAAGCTACGGCGACCGGCTGCGTTTCGTGTCCGAGCCGGACAAGGGCCAGCCCGACGCGATCAACAAGGGCCTGGCCGCAACCTCCGGCGAGGTCATTGCCTGGATCAATTCCGACGACGTGTATTATCCCGGGGCCTTGCCGGCCGTGCTGGAGGTTTTTGAGGCCCGGCCCGAAGTGGATGTGGTCTATGGCCAGGCCGACCACATCGACGTGGACGACAAGGTGATCGAGCCGTATCCGGTGGAGCCCTTTGACATGGCCCGGCTCATGGAGCGCTGCATCATCTGCCAGCCCGCGGCCTTTTTCCGCCGCCGGGCAGTGGAGCGGTTCGGCCACTTGAGCCTGCGCTGGCAATACACCCTGGATTACGAGTTCTGGCTGCGCCTGGCCCAGGGCGGGGCCGTGTTCGCCTATCTGCCGCAAAAGCTGGCCGGCTCCCGGTTTTATGCCGAGACCAAGACGCTCGGGGCCAAGCTCAAGGTCCACACCGAGATCAACGACATGTTTCTGGCCACCTTCGGCCGAGTGCCCGAGCGCTGGCTCTACAACCAGGCCCATGCCGTGGTGCGGGAAGCCTGGAAGATCAAGGACAGCAGCTCTTTTTTCACGCCGGCCGTGGTCTGGGCTTCGTGGCGGGCCGGGCTGCGCTGGAATCGGGGCGTCTCGGGGAGCATGCTGCGCACCACCTTGTCCTGGCTGACGCGCGGGCTGGTCAAGCCCGCCGGTTCGGGCGGCGCGGCATGAAAATCGGCTTTGACGTGTCCCAGACCGGCGCGGGCAAGGCCGGGTGCGGCTATTTCGCCGCCGGGCTGCTCGCTGCCCTGGACCGGGTGGATGCGGAAAACGAGTACGTCTTGTATCCGGCTTTCGGGGATTTCTTCCGGGAGCCGCGCCCCGGGGCCTGCCTGCGCCCGGCCGGCAAGCGCTACCACGCCGGGCCGACCTTTCGGCGCTTCTGGTCCCAGAAGCGGTTTTTCCGAAGCCCCCCCCCGGACTTCGAGGCCCGGCTGGGCCGGCCGGATATTGTCCACGCCAATAACTTTTTCTGTCCTATAGGGCTTAATCGAGCCAGGCTGGTTTATACGCTCTATGACCTGTCGTTTCTGGAAAACCCGGCCTGGACCACCGAAGGCAACCGCACGGGTTGCTTTGACGGCGTGTTTCGTGCCGCCGGCCTGGCCGATTATGTGGTGTCCATTTCGGGCTATTCCTTAAAGCATTTCTTGAGGGTTTTCCCGCACTATCCCACGGAGCGGGCCGTGGTGGCTCCCCTGGCCAGTCGGTTTCATCCCGGCTCGCCCCAGGTCCGGCCCAAGGCCCTGGCCGGCATCGACTCCGGGCAGTTTTGGCTGTGCGTGGGCACCATCGAGCCGCGCAAGAATCATGAGCGGCTTTTCGCCGCCTATGCCGCCTGGCGGCGGGATACGGGATCGGACATGCCCCTGGTTTTGGCCGGCGGCAAGGGCTGGCTCATGGAGGACGTGGCCCGCACCGTGGCCGAGCTGGGCATTGCCGAGCATCTGATCTTTACCGGCTATGTGTCCGATGCCGAGCTGGCCTGGCTCTACGCCGCGTGTTATGCGTTTTTGTACCCGTCGCTCTTCGAGGGCTTCGGCCTGCCCGTGCTGGAAGCCATGAGCCTGGGGGCGGCGGTGGTCTGTTCCGACGCCACCGCTTTGCCCGAAGTGGCCGGGGACGCGGCCCTGCTGGTCGATCCTCTGGATGTCGGCGGCCTGACGCAGGCTATGGCCGCCCTGTCCAAGGATGCGGCCCTGCGCGCGGACCTCAAGGCCCGGTCCGGGGCGCGGGCCGGGCTATTTTCCTGGGACAGGACGGCGGCCATTGTTTTGGAGGCCTATCGCCGCACAGCGGGCCTGGCCAAACGCGTTTCCGGCTGAGGCGACAACAGTTCCGGGTAGACTTGGCGGAATCACGGCATGAAAAAAAGCATGTTACCCCTGGTGCTCCTGCTGGTTGTCGCCATGATCGCCGTGGCGCAGTACGCCGGCAACGCGGCCATCATCTTCCCCGAGATCGCGGCCATTGCCTTTGGCGCCTGGGCCATGGAAAAGCGGCCCTGGCCGGCCGGCAACGCCAGCCTTTGCCTGTCGCCGACCCTGGCCGCCGCCACCGGCGTGCTCGTGCTGCGCTACTGCCCGGGCTCGCTTTTCGTCAAAATCGTGGTGGCCTTCATCCTGGTGGTGGTCCAGCTGCGCCTCCTGCGCTCGGCCGTGGTCCCGTCCCTGTCCGCCGCCATCCTGCCGCTCCTGCTCGGCGTGGAAAGCTGGGCCTATCCGGCCTCGGTCGGCGTGCTGACGGCCATTATCGCCACGGGCTGCCGGCTTTTGGACGCCAAAGGCTGCGGCAATTTCTGCGCGAAGCCGGCGGATCGAGCCAGGCCAGAGGCGTTGCCGGGCCGGGCGCGTCTTTGGGAAGCGGCGTATTGGGGGAAGGTGACGCTTTTCGTCGGTCTTGTGGCTGCTGTTGCGGTTCGGGTCCAGTGGCTTTTCCTCATGGCCCCGCCCTTGCTCGTGCTGTTTACCGAATTTACCCGCCACGCAACCTTGCGGGAAAAGCCGGTGCGGATTTTTGCCTTGATCAGCCTGGCCGCGCTGGCGGGCGTTGTCTGGCTGCACTGGGTAACGCTTCGGGGCGGCTATCCGCTCTGGCTGTCGGCCTGCTGCATCCTGGCCACGGTCTTTGCCCTGTCCCGGGCCCTGCGCCTGTCCTTGCCGCCGGCCCTGGCCATTGCCTTGCTGCCGACCCTTCTGCCGCCCCAGAGCCTGGCCGTCTACCCCCTGCACGTGGCCGTGGGCTGCGCGGCGTTTCTCCTCATCGGCCGGTGCTGTTTCAAGCCGCGCCCCGCGGCTCCCCTGGTCCGCTGACGGCCTGCCTACGGGTCATCGTCCCGGTTGCGCACGTCCTCCCGCCACGCGTTGAACCGCGCGCAACAGCCTTCCCCCACGCCAAGCAGGAAGCGAAACCGTTCTCCGCGCACCGGGTCCTCGGCCAGCCGGCACTGGTAGCGGCCGGCCGCGTCGTCCCAATACAGGTCCGGACAGCGCTTTTGGTAGCCGTAAAGGATGTGCGACTCCACGCAGGGGTCGCTTAAGCAGCACCAGCCGCAGCCCACGCAGGGCACGGCGTTCAAGCGGAAAGCAGGCGCGCTGCTTGGCCGGCGGTCATGCCGGAGAGCAATCGTCATGGGCGAGGTCTCCTGACGGCTCCGTGGCCGAGACGGAGCCAGGTTGGCGGAGAGGCAACAGGCATTGGCAGGCTACGCCTTTTCCCGGCCATGGCCAGGAAATTCATGAAACCGTCGGCCGGGGTGCAATCCTGGCTTGACTTTGTCGTGCAACTTCGTTGCATAGTGCCCGGATGCGGCCCGCCAGGCGGGCGACAAAAGGAGTACGCCATGAAACGCATCGCGCCTTTGATTCTGGGATTGGTCCTGTGCCTGGCCGGCGCGGCCGAGGCCAAGCTGCTCGTGGCCGTGAGCATTCCGCCCCAGAAATATTTCGCCCAGCGTATCGGCGGCGAACACGTGGACGTCATGGTCATGGTGCCGGCCGGGGCCGAGGCCCATACCTATGAACCCAAACCCAGGCAGTTGGCCGAGCTGGAGAAAGCCAGGCTCTATTTCGCCGTGGGCATGGACTTCGAGCGCTCCTGGCTGCCCCGGTTCAAAGCCGCCAACCCCAAGCTCGAGGTGGTGCAGACCGATGCTTGGATCAAGAAAATTCCCATGGTCGCCCATGAGGACCACGACGAGGACGAAGCCGGCCATGCCGGCCAGGCGCACCACCACGAAGCCGGCGAACCCGATCCCCATGTCTGGCTCTCCCCCCGCCTGGCCAAGATTCAGGCCTCGGCCATGCGCGAGGCCCTGCATGCGGCCGATCCGGAACATGCCCGGGACTACGAAGCCAATTACGAGGAATTCGCCGCCGAGTGCGACCACCTGGAGGCCGACATCAAGGCCTTGTTCGCCGATCTGCCGCCGGGCGAGCACAAATTCATGGTGTTTCATCCCGCCTGGGGGTATTTCGCCCAAGACTTCGGCTTGACCGAAATCCCCATCGAACAGCTCGGCCGCGAACCCGGTCCCAAGGCCCTGGCCGGGCTCATCCAGGAAGCCAAGGAAGAGGGCGTGAAGGTTATTTTCGTGCAGCCCCAGTTCGGCACGCGCCAGGCCGAAACCGTGGCCCAGGCCATTGGCGGCCGGGTGGCCATGGCCGACGATCTGGCCGAGGACTGGGCCGACA
The DNA here is from genome assembly GCA_964490985.1 of uncultured Desulfovibrionaceae bacterium. GTDB lineage: Bacteria > Desulfobacterota > Desulfovibrionia > Desulfovibrionales > Desulfovibrionaceae > Solidesulfovibrio. The sequence goes on from CAZBER010000010.1 coordinate 7,057, forward strand.
ATCTGCGCACCGTGGCCCAGGCCCTGCGCCAGGGCCTGGCCGGCACTGCGGGGGCCAAATGAGCGACGCGGTCGTCGATATCCGCGACCTGACCTTTGCCTACAACGGCCAGGCCGTGCTGTCCGGCGTCAACCTCACCGTTGCCCCGGGACAGCGTCTGGCCGTGCTTGGTCCCAACGGCGGCGGCAAGACCACGCTGCTCAAGCTCATCCTGGGCATCCTCCATCCCACCCAGGGCAGCATCCATGTTTTCGGCCAGGCTCCGGGCCGCCACAGCGCCCGCATCGGCTACGTGCCCCAGCGCCTGGAGGGCGCGGCCGAGCGCAAGGACCTGCCCATCCGGGTCCTGGAAGTGGTGCTCATGGGCCTTTTGTCTCCGGGCCGGCGCGGGTTTCGCCATGGCCGGGACGAGGTGGCCAGGACCGAGGCGGCCCTGGCCCGGGTGGAGATGTACGGCCTCAAGGACCGCCGCTTCTGCGACCTCTCGGGCGGCCAGAAGCAGCGCACGCTGATTGCCCGGGCTTTGGTTTCCGATCCCGGGCTGCTTATTTTGGACGAACCCACGGCCAATATCGACCCCCAGGGCAAGTTCTGCCTCTACGAGGTCCTGTCCCGGGTGGGCGAGGGCGTCACCTCCCTGGTGGTCAGCCACGACATGAGCATCCTGGCCGCCGGGGTCACGGCCGTGGCCTGCGTCAACGGCAGCCTGGTCTATGCCCCGGAACCCCGATTGACCCAGGAGATGGTGGACCTGCTCTACGGCGTGCACCGCCATGCCTGCCCCATGGACGCGTTTTTGCGCCGCATGCCCCCGGACCTGGCCGGTCTGGGCCGCGTGGAGGTCCGATGATCGACGCAGCGATCGACGTGTTGTCCCTTTCCTTCATGCAGCACGCCCTGCTGGCGGCGGTTTTGGCTGCTGTGTGCTGCGGGGTGATCGGTGCGCTCATTGTGGCCAACCGCATGGTGTTTTTGGCCGGCGGCGCGGCCCATGCCGCCTACGGCGGGGTGGGCCTGGCCTATTTCCTGGCCTTGCCCGTGCTGCCCGTGGCCGTGGCCTTCACCGTGGTGGCCGCCCTGGCCATGGCCGCGGTGACCATGCGCCGCGTCGAGGACACGGACACGGTCATTGGCGTGTTGTGGGCAGCGGGCATGGCCTTCGGCATTATCCTTTTGGACGTGTCCCCGGGCTACAAGCCCGATCTCATGAGCTATCTCTTTGGCAGCATCATCACCGTGCCCGTGGCCGACCTCTATGCCCTGGCCGGGCTGGACGCGGTCCTGCTCCTGGTCACTCTGCGCTACTACAACGGCTTCGTGGCCATGGCCTTTGACCGGGAGTTCGCGGCCGTGCGCGGCGCGCCGGTCAAGCGTTTGCACTATCTGCTGACCGCTCTGGCCGCGGTGGCCGTGGTGCTGCTCATCCGCGTGGCCGGGCTCATCCTGGTCATTGCCCTGGTCTCGGTGGCCCCGAGCCTGGCCATGCGCCGGGCCGCCTCCCTGGGCCGGGCCATGGCGGCGGCCACGGCCCTCAACGTGTTTTTTTGCCTGGCCGGGCTCATGCTGGCCTACCGCTTCAACCTGACTTCCGGCGCGGCCATCATTGCCGTGGCTGCATTGACTTTTTTCATATCTCTGGCCCCGGATCTGATCCGGCGGCGGGCCAGGGCATAGCCTGGCGGCCGCGAAATGCGCTCAAAAAAACGTGAAACAACAGTGGACGTTACATTGTTGTAGCACACTGAATTCCTTATGGGTTTCCAAAGGGCAAAGCCCTTTGGTCGCCGAAGGCTTCAAAAACGACGCTTTTGGCAAGAGCCGCAATAGTGGAGGAGACGAGTGGACGCAGCGGCCAGGCAACGGGCAGCGGGCATGCTGGAACGGGCCGGCCTGGAGGCCACGCCCCTGCGGCTTTTGACCGCCCATATCCTGGCCCGGGAAGGCCAGGCCCTGCCCGCCGCCGACATCCTGAACCAGGTGCGCCGGCATCACCGGGCCAACAAGGTCACCGTGTACCGCATCCTGGACCTGTTCGTGGCCAAGGGCCTGGCCAGCCGCCACAGCTCCGGCGACCGGGCCTTCCGCTATTGCCTGGGTCCCCGGTTTTCCCCCCGGGCCCATTGCCATGCCTATTGCGTGCGCTGCGGCCGCATGCAGTGTCTGCCTGTGGGCGAAAACCTGGTGAACCTGTCGTCGTTGCTTCTGGCCCTGCCCATGGACGTGGAGGGCGTGGAAGTGCGCATTGACGGCGTGTGCGACGCCTGCCGTCGCGCCGACCGCCCGGCCGCCTCCGAGACGGACGATTGTTGACGCGGGGCAGGGAAACCCCTAAGTTTTCGTTTTACGCCTGCTGCCTCCTTGGATGCACTCCGCATGAAAACAGCGCTCATTTTCGGCATTTCCGGCCAGGACGGGGCCTATCTGGCCCGGTTGCTCCTGGAAAAGGGCTATCTTGTGGCCGGCACGTCCCGGGACGCCCAGATGTCGTCCTTTCGGAACCTGGCGGCCCTGGGCATCCGCGAGGCGTGTTCGCTTCATTCCGTCACCCTGACCGATTTCCGCAGCGTCCTGGAGGTCCTGACCCGGGTCAAGCCGGACGAGATTTACCACCTGGCCGGCCAGTCCTCGGTGGGGCTGTCCTTTGCCCAGCCCGTGGAAACCTTCATGTCCATCGGCGTGGGCACGCTGAACCTCCTGGAGGCCGTGCGTTTTCTGGGCGCGCCCGTGCGCCTTTACAATGCCTCGTCCAGCGACTGCTTCGGCGACACCGGCGGCGCGCCGGCCACCGAGGAGACGCCCTTTGCCCCGCGCAGCCCCTATGCCGTGGCCAAGGCCGCGGCCCATTTCGAGGTGGCCAACTACCGCGAGGCCTACAACCTGTTCGCCTGCTCGGGCATTCTTTTCAACCACGAATCGCCGCTGCGGCCGCCGCGTTTCGTCACCCGCAAGATCGTGGCCGCGGCCTGCCGCATTGCCGCCGGGTCCAAGGAGCGCCTTGAGCTGGGCAACATCGACGTGGCCCGGGACTGGGGCTATGCCCCGCAGTACGTGGACGCCATGTGGCGCATGCTCCAGCTTCCCGCGCCCGAGGACTGCATCATCGCCACCGGGCACACCATCACCCTGCGGGAGTTCGCGGCCGAGGCCTTTGCCGCCGTGGGCCTGGATTGGCGCGACCATGTTTCCGTCAATCCCGAGCTCTTTCGCCCCTCGGACATCCTGGTCAGCCGGGCCGATCCGTCCAAGGCCCGGCGGGTGCTGGGCTGGCAGGCCATCCACAAGCCGGCCGACGTGGTGCGGGCCATGGTCGCCCACGAACAGGGCCTCTCGCTTCTGTGCGATCAATAGATGCGCCAAGGCCTCTCTGGCCGGACGCGAAACAGGAATTTCCCGGATTCCACGGCCAGCCGGATCGGCTTGGCAACGTGATAGAGGAGAGTGACGCTTCATGAAACGCAAAGTCGCGCTGATTACCGGCATCACCGGCCAGGACGGAGCCTATCTGGCCGAATTCCTGCTGCACAAGGGCTATGAGGTCCATGGCATCAAACGCCGGGCCTCGCTGTTCAATACCCAGCGCATTGACCACCTCTACAGCGATCCCCATGCCCCGGACCGCAAGATGGTCCTGCACTACGGCGACCTTTCCGATGCCGCCAACCTGATCCGCATCATCCAGCAGGTCCGCCCCGAGGAAATCTACAACCTGGCCGCCCAAAGCCACGTCAAGGTGTCCTTCGAGACCCCGGAATATACGGCCAATGTGGACGGCCTGGGCACGCTGCGCATCCTGGAGGCCATCCGCATCCTGGGCCTGGAGAAGCAGACCCGGTTCTACCAGGCTTCCACGTCCGAACTCTTCGGCAAGGTCATGGAAATTCCCCAGACCGAGAAAACGCCGTTTTACCCCCGCAGCCCCTATGCCGTGGCCAAGCTCTACGCCTACTGGATCACGGTCAACTACCGCGAGGCCTACGGCATGTACGCCTGCAACGGCATCCTGTTTAACCACGAGTCCCCGCTTCGGGGCGAAACCTTTGTCACCCGCAAGATCACCCGGGCCATGGCCCGTATCAAGCTCGGACTCCAGGACTGCCTCTATCTCGGCAACCTGGACGCCAAGCGCGACTGGGGGCATGCCAAGGACTACGTGGAAATGCAGTGGCTCATGCTCCAGCAGGAGCAGCCCGAAGACTTCGTCATTGCCACGGGCAAGCAGTATTCGGTGCGGGATTTCGTCCGCCTGGCCGCCCGGGAGCTCGGCATTCCGCTGCGCTTCGAGGGCGAGGGCGCAGACGAGAAGGGCTACCACGCCGAAACCGGCAAATGCCTGGTGGCCGTGGACCCGCGGTATTTCCGGCCCACCGAGGTGGAAACCCTGCTCGGCGACCCGGCCAAGGCCCGGGAGCGGCTCGGCTGGCAGCCGCGCATCACCCTGGAAGAGATGGTGTCCGAAATGGTGCGCTGCGATCTTCGCGATGCCGAACGCGACGCGCTCTGCAAAAGCCAGGGCTACGACACCTTTGATCACAACAATGAATGAGCCGATGCAGCCGGGCGCCCTTGACACGGCCCGTATCGGTATCTAGCTCAAAAGCCCGGCGCCTGGCGCCGCCAACCCTTCAAGGAGAACGACATGGCTTATGACATCCGCCTGGTGAAGCTGATAAATGGCGAAACCGTGCTCGGCAAATGGGACGAGGCCGAGGGCAAGCTCAAGGACGTGGCCTTGCTGCAGACCATTCCTTCCCAGCAGGGCGTGCAGATGCTGCTTTTGCCCTTTGGCTATCCCTTTGAGACCGAGATCGGCGGCGAAATTTCCCTGACCCACGTGCTCTACGAGTTCAAGAAGTTTCCCGAAGAGCTCAAGACGCGCTACCTGGAAGCCACCAGCAATCTCACCCTGTCCACCACCGGCGACCTCAAGACCCTTTCCAATCTGGCCGGCAAGGGCAACATCTCCAGTCTGCTCAAAAAGTAGCGTCGCGGCTGTTGCCCGCCCGGCACACGCGCCGGGCGGGCGCGTCCCCGCTTCCCCCAACTCGCCGTCCGTCCTCCCGGCCCGTTCAGGCCCATCCGGCAAGCGGAGATTTCCATGCGCGAGCTTGTTCCCTGGCTGCAAAAGCCCACCCAATACCTCGGCGCCGAATGGGGCCGCGTGGTCAAGGACCCGGCCGCGGTGCGCGTGCGGGTGGCCCTGGCCTTTCCGGACCTCTACGAAGTGGGCATGTCCTACGTGGGCGGGCGCATCCTCTACGAGGCCGTCAACCGCGTCCCGGACTTCGCGGCCGAGCGCGTCTTTGCCCCGGCCGACGACGCCGCTGCCCTGCTCCGGGAGCGGGGCGCGCCCCTTTGCACCCTGGAATCCGACACGCCCCTTGCCACCTGCGACGTGCTGGCCTTTCACCTGACCCATGAGCTGTGCTACACCAATGTCCTTTTCATGCTCGACCTGGCCGGGCTGCCGTTTCGGGCCGCGGACCGGGGAGAGGACGCGCCCCTGGTCATTGCCGGCGGCGGCTGCGCCTACAATGCCGAGCCCATGGCCCCGTTTTTCGACGCCCTGGTCATCGGCGACGGCGAAGAGGCCCTGCCGGCCATCCTGGAGGCCGTGGGCCGGGCCAGGCAGGCCCGAAAACCGCGCCGTCAGCTTCTGCTCGACCTGATCCGCATCCCGGGCGTGTATGTGCCGCAATTTTTCGAGACCGGACCGGATGGCGGCCCGCGCCCGCTTGTTCCAGGCTACGAGCGGGTGGAAAAGGCTGTCCTGCCCGATCTCGATGCCGCGCCGTTTCCCACCTGCCAGGTGGTCCCGTCGGCCCAGCTCGTCCACGACCGCCTGGCCGTGGAGATCGCCCGGGGCTGCACCCGGGGCTGCCGGTTCTGCCACGCCGGCATGGTCTACCGGCCGGTGCGGGAGCGCAGCCTGGGCACGCTGTCAAGGCTCGTGGACGAGGGGCTGACCTGCACGGGCTATGAGGAAATTTCCTTCCTGTCCCTGTCCACCGGCGATTTTTCCGCCCTGGAGAGCCTTTTTGCCCAGACCATCGAGCGCTGCCGGCGGGAGCAGGTGGCCATATCCCTGCCGTCGCTTCGGGCCGGCACCCTGTCCGACGCCATCCTGTCCATGATGGCCTCCATCCGCCGCACCGGGGCCACCATGGCCCCGGAAGCCGCCACCCAGCGCTTGCGCGACGTCATCAACAAGGGCATTTCCGAGGACGACATCCTCAGTCACGCCAAAACGCTCTTCGAGCACGGCTGGCAGCAGGTCAAGTTTTTTTTTAAGGTTGCGGCGACCACCGAGAAT
>CAZBER010000010.1:13405-41504 GCA_964490985.1 uncultured Desulfovibrionaceae bacterium
ACCTGTACGCCACAATGGGAAGCGACCTGGAAGCCGAGACCGAGGACGATGTCCGGGGCATCTTCGACCTGGCCAAAAAGGTCCTGGCCCAGGCTCCCAAGGGGACCAAGCGGCTCCAGGTCACGGCCGCCATCTCCCCCTTTGTGCCCAAGCCCCATACGCCGTTCCAGTGGGAGCGCCAGATATCCCTGGACGAGACCCGGGAGCGGGTGTCCTTGCTGCGCGACCTGTTCGCCACGGACCGCAAGCTGACGCTGCGCTGGCACGAGCCGGAAATGAGCTTTCTGGAAGGGGTCTTTTCCCGGGGCGGCCGGGAGCTGGCCCCGGCCGTGGAAGCGGCCTACCGGGAAGGGGCGCTTTTTTGCTCCTGGGTGGACCGCTTCGACCTGGCTCCCTGGCTGCGGGCTTTTGCCGCCACCGGCATCGCGCCCGAGGATTGGCTCAAGGAGCGGGACCCGGACCGGCCCCTAGCCTGGGAGCATCTGTCCTGCGGCGTGGGTGAGGGATTTTTGCGCCGGGAGCGCGACCGGGCCGTAGCCGGCCGGGCCACGCCCGATTGCCGCTTCGGCGCCTGCGCGGGCTGCGGCGTGTGCAACTACGACGGCCGCGTCACCGAACTGGCGGCCCAGGCCAACTGCGACATCCGGCCCCACGTCAACCGGCCCGCTCCCGAGCGCGAGGCCGTGGCCGTCCCGGCCGCCCCGCCTCGGGAAGACCTGACGGCCAAGGCCGTTCATTTCCGGCTGTGGTTTTCCAAGACCGGGTCGGCCGTGTACTTGAGCCAGCTCGAGCTGGGCCGGGTCTTTGAACGGGCCCTGCGCCGGGCCGGGCTTAAACCCTCGTTTTCCTCGGGCTATCATCCCTTGCCCCAGATGTCCTTTGGCCGGGCCCTGCCCGTGGGCGTGGCCAGCCGGGCCGAATGGCTGGCCATCTTCCTGCGCGAGCACGCCTCGCCCGAGGAGTTCGCGGCCAGGCTCGGTCCCGGGCTGCCGGAAGGGCTTGGCGTGGTGGCGGTGGAGGATTTGCCGCCGGGCAAGAAAGTGCCCCAGCCGGTCCTGGAATCCTTTGAGCTGACCGTGCCCGGTGCCCTTGCCCCGGCCTGCCTGGAAAACTGGCGGCAATTCGCGGCCGCGGCCTCGGTGCCCATCTTCTGGACCACCAAAAAGGGCGGGCGCAGCCTGGATGCGCGCCTTCTGGTGGTTGCCGTGGACGTGGTCGAACCCGCTGCCGTCCGGTTTACCTGCCGCTTCGACACGGCCTACATAAGTCCCTTGCGGCTGGTGGAAACCGTGTGCCCGGAACTGGTCCGGGGCGGCTACGACCTGGTCAAGACCGGCGTGGCCTTTGCCGACGGCAGGCCTTTGCCCGCACCGGGCCGGAGTTGATGAACCAGAATTAAGTTTCGCTATTTGGCAAAAGCCCTACGGTCCTTCCTTGCGTCGGCGGGGCAACCCCCGGCGGCCCGCATGAATCCGTGACTCAAGGAGTGATTTGTATGCGTTGGCGATTTCCAGTCCTTCTCCTGGCGGCCGTGGCCTGGCTCGGCTTGGCCGCAGCCTGCCTGGCGGCCGAAGCGCCCCGCCTGGTCACGCTCAAAAACGGCCTGACCGTACTCACGATTGAGGACAACCGGTTCCCGCTGGTGGCCGAGCGGCTTTTCGTGCACACCGGCTCGGCCTACGAGTCGCCCAAGCAGGCGGGCCTGAGCCACCTGTTGGAGCATATGGTGTTCAAGTCCACGGCCAAGCGGCCGGCCGGACAGGTGGCCTCGGATGTGGAAGGAGCCGGCGGGGAACTCAATGCCGCCACCAGCTTCGACAATACCACCTATCGCGTGGATGTGCCGGCCGAGCGCTGGAAGCTTGGGCTGGACATCATCAAGGACATGATCTTCGGGGCCAAGTTCCTGCCCGAGGAATTGGATTCCGAGCGCAAGGTGGTGCTGTCGGAACTCTATCGCGGCCGCGACAATCCCGGAAACCGCCTCTTCCAGCTCACCCAGTCCCTGGCCTGGCCCGGTCTGGCCTACGGCTGGCCCATCATCGGCTTTCCCGAGACCGTCTCCTCCTTTACCAGCGACGATCTGAAAAAGTACGTCCAGGAGCACTACCAGCCCCAGTCCATGCTCCTGGTGGTGGTGGGCAAGGTCAAGGCCGAGGATGTGGAAAAGGAGGCCGAGGCCCTGTTCGGGTCCCTGCGAAACGACCGCTGCCTGACCCCCCCGGTGCCCTATGTCCTGCCTGCGGCGGCCGCGGCCACGGCCGCCGCCCCGACCATCAAGGTGGAGGACGGCGACTGGAGCAAGGTCTATTTGCAGGCGTCCTTTCCCATCCCGGGCATCCGCAGCGCCGACGAAGCCTCCCTGGAAGTCCTGGCCCAACTGTTGGCCGGTGACGAGACCGGCCGGCTGTACCGGACATTCAAATACGAAAAGCAGCTTGTGGACGACGTGTCCTGTTCGACCCTGACCCTGGAGCGGGGCGGGCTGCTGATCATTGACGCCCGGCTGGACGCCAAAAACGTGCCTGCCTTCTGGGAGGGGCTGTTGCGGGAGCTGTCCAAGTTAAGCGGCGCGTCCTTTACCGACCAGGAGATCGAGCGGGCCAAGCTCGGCATTGAGGACGGCCTGTACCAGGCCAAAGAGACCCTGGGCGGACTGGCCATGAAGGTGGGCTATTTCCAGTTCAACGGCTACGGCCCCGAGGGCGAGGCCAATTACCTGCGCTCGGTGCGGCTGGTGGACCACAAGGCCCTCCAGGCGGTCATCGAAGCCAACCTGCGCCCCGGCAACCTCCTGGCCGCCGCCCTGGTTCCCAAGGCCGATGCCGGCGCGGTCACGGCCAAGGGGCTGGCCGACGAGGCGGCCAAGATCTGGCCCGCGCCCAAGTCCGCAGCTGCCGGAGCCTCGGCTTCGGGCGGGCTGGCCGCGCCCGAGGTGGTGGACCTGGGCGGCGGCCATACCCTGGTCTACCTTCCGGACAAGACCCTGCCCTATGTTTCGGTGTCCATGGTCTATAACGGCGGCGACAGCCTGCTGGCCAAGGATCGCCAGGGACTGGCCGAGCTGGCCGCCAATTGCCTGACCACGGGCACGGCCAAGCTGTCGTCCACGGCCCTGGAGGACTTTCTGGCCGACCGGGCCGCCTCCCTGTCCGTATCTTCGGGGCGGGACAACTTCAGCGTCACGGCCAAGTTCCCCAGCCGTTTCCAGAAGGACCTCTACGGGCTTATGGCCGACGTGCTGCAAAATCCCGCCTTCCGCAAAGAGGAAGTGGACCGGGAAGTGGGGGACCAACTGGCCGCCATCAAGGCCAAGGAAGACGAGCCCGTGTCCCTGGCCTTTCGCAAGCTGTTCCCCTTCATCTACGCCGATACGCCCTACACGTACCTGCGCCTGGGCGAACCGGCCCGGGTGCGGACCTTTACGCCCAAGGACGTGGCCGGGTTCTGGGCCAATCAGCAGGAGATGCCCTGGGTCATGGCCGTGTGCGGGGATTTCGACCCGGCCGAGGTGCGCCATCTGGCCGAAACCCTGGCCAAGGGGGCGAAAAACGCCCGCCCGTTCGACTATCCCGCGCCCCAGTGGGGGGCCAAGCGCCAGGAAACGGTCAAGCTGCCCGGCCGCAACCAGACCCATGTGCTCATGGTGTTTCCCGTGCCTGGCGTCGAGTCGCCGGACACGCCCGGGCTCGAGCTTTTAAACGACGTCCTGGCCGGGCAAAGCGGCCTGCTTTTCTCCCAATTGCGGGACCAGGAAAGCCTGGGCTACTCCGTGACCTCGTATTTGTGGCAGACGGCCAAGACCGGATTTCTGGCCTTTTACATCGGCACCGCGCCGGATAAGGCCGAAGCGGCCGTGGCCGGTTTTACGCGGGTGGCCAATGACCTGCGGGAAAAGTCCTTGCCGGACGACCTCATGGTGCGGGCCAAAAACGCCATGTCCGGGGACTACTACCGCGAGCGCCAGAGCCTTCGGTCCCGAAGCGGCGAGGCGGCCGAAGCCCTGGCCGCGGGCCTTCCCCTGGACCACGACCGGCGCGTCATCGAGTCAGCCCAGGGCCTGACCGCCAATGCCCTGCAGGATGTGGCCGCCAAGTACCTCAAGCCTGAGTCGGCCTACGTGCTGACGGTCGAACCCTGACCGCCAAAGGCGCGGCCTCATGAAAAAGCCCCCGATGCAACCGCGTCGGGGGCTTTTTCATGAGGCCGACATGGCTATCCGTTGTTGGAGTCCTCTTCCGGCGCTGCCTCCAGATGGTCCAGAATCAGCAGGTAGAAGCTGTCGCCGCCTTCTGTCTGGTGATGCCAGCCCAGATGGTTGCCGCAGGACGAACACAGGGCCATGCACCATTGTCCCTCCATGGGCCGTCCCCAATTCATGGCGAAATGGCCGCGGGCCACGCAGCCCGGAGCCAGGGAAAAGCATCCGGTTTCGTTGGGTACGCCGTAAGGGCTTGGCATCATGTGGCGATGGGAGCCGCTGACGGCAATGCGGCAACTGGAATGGGTGATGTCGGCCCCGCACTCGGCGCAGATGAACCGGCCGTTTCCGGTCAGGCGGGGTGGGGCCAAGGTATCGGGATGGGCGTCCTCGGATTCGCCCTCGGACCAGGAGAGGTAGATTGGAGGATTTGTTGCAAAAAATGTAATGCGTTTTTCCATTCGATCCTCCTCGGGTGCGCCAGGGCTGAAGCAGCCTGCGCTCCCGCTGTACGACTCGATTTTGTAAAAGATCATGTTGTTCGCATAGGATCACAAAAATGGTAGGCACGGCCTCAAAAAAGGCAACCGGGAAAAAGGAAAGAGTCGCCTGGGCCAACGGGCCGCCGGCCAGGGCAGGGCGATTTTCAGGCCGGCAACGGCAGCGAAAATGGGCTGCAATGATTTACATTGTTACGAAGAAGCTTGTACACTGCGCCCCATGCGCAGGCGAGCGGATTTTTGTCGCCGCCGCGCCGCAGCCAAGCGGGCCTGACAGGCCGCCACTCCATGCGCCAGTACCTCGGACACCTCGCCGTTGGCGATCCCCTGTGCGCCTATTTGCGCGATGTCATCCTCCCCCGGCTGGGGCCGGTTGACCGGGAACCCTACTGGCGCGTCTTCCGTGTTTCCAGCGTCAGCGACGTCTACCTCTACGAAGACAAGTGGAGCGGGGCCAGGGTGGTGGGAAAATTTTACGGCCGGGCGCGCGGCTTAAACGGCAGCAATGCGCCGCAATCCGCGCAGCACGAATGCCGGGGTCTCGAATACGTGCGCAGCCTGGGCTTTGATGCGTTGCCGGATTACGTGGTGCGGCCCCTGGGGTGCCATCCGGACCTTGGGGACCTGCTGGTGGTGGAATACCTGGAAGGGGAGCAGCTCGACGCCATTATCGAAGCAGCGGCCCGGCAAGGCCGGGAGGCGCGCCTGTACCGCAAGCTGTCCGGCCTGGCCCGGTTCCTGGCCCGGCTGCACAACCGTACGGCCGGCTCGGAGCGCGTGGATTTCTCCCGCACCCAGGCCTATTTCGACCGCGTACTGGCCTACCTGGCCGGACAGGGGGCGCTCTCGGCCCGAAAAGTCGAGCGGCTCGGCAGCCTGGGCCACGCCTTTGCGGTGCGCCCGGCCATGTGGGAGGATTGCCAGGTTCTGGTCCACGGCGACGCCACGCCCGCCAATTTCCTGTTCGGCCGGGGAGAAAACGTCATGGCCATTGACCTGGAGCGCATGCACCGCGACGATCGGGTGTATGACGTGGGACGGCTTTGCGGGGAGCTCAAGCATTGCTTTTTGCGGGCTACAGGCGACCCGGAGCGGGCCGAGCCGTTTATCGGGCATTTTTTGTGGGAATACGCCGGGCATTTTCCGGACAGGCAAAGCGCCTTTGCCGCGGTCACGGGACGGCTGCCCTTTTACATGGGCCTGACGTTGCTGCGCATTGCCCGAAACGCCTGGCTCGATGACGCTTACCGGACGCGGCTCGTCCGGGAGGCCAAGAACATCCTGGCGGGGGCATTATGAACATCCGGGGCATCATCTTTGACATCAACGGCACGCTCATTAACATCGAGACCGACGAGGGCAATGAGCAGATCTATCGGGCCATCAGCCACGTTCTCAAATACCACGGTATTTATACCAATCGCAACGAGGTGCGCGAGGCCTATTACCGGATCATGAAGGAGCAGCGCCGGGAAGCGGGCGAGCAGTTTCCGGAATTCGACGCCGTGGCTGTGTGGCGACGGTATCTGGCCGAGCAGACGGCCCGCACCGGTGTTGTCATCCCGAAAAACCGCCTGGCCGTGATGCCGGTGTTTCTGGCCGAGATGTACCGGGGCATTTCGCTCAACCGTCTGGAACTCTATCCCGAGGTGCGCGAGGTCCTGGACGAGCTGCGGCCGCGCTACCGCCTGGCCGCCTTGTCCGACGCCCAGTCGGCCTGGGCCTTGCCCGAGATGCGGGCCGTGGGCATTGCCGACTATTTCTATCCCATCATCGTTTCCGGCGACCTGGGCTTTCGCAAGCCCGATCCCCGGATTTTCGCCCTCGCCCTGCGGCGCATGCACCTGCAGCCCGAGGACGTGCTCTTTGTCGGCAACGACATGTACCGCGACATTTACGGGGCCAGGCAGGCCGGCCTCAAAACCGTCTTTTTCGCCACCGGCCAGGGCCAGCAGGCCCTAAACGGCGTGGAGGCCCACTACAATATCTATCAGTTTGGCGAACTGCGAAACGCCATCCGCTTTTTCGAGAACCAATAACGCGCCTGCAACGCCTCTCCGACGGCCGCCTGGGGCACAGTGCTTCAGACGGCCGCCGGGAAGAACACCCCGCCGGATCGGCGGCAGGCGGAAAAAAATGCGAAGCCGCTCGATCTAGACGGCCATTTCGGTAAAGCCCTCCACTTCCTTGTGCCGTTTCCAGGAAATTTCCAGGGCGAATTTTTCCTTTTCTTTTTTCTGGGACGCCTTCATCTCCACACTGACCAGCACCGACGGCTGCAGGGTCAGGCTTTCGTCGCCGGCGGAAAGGGTGACCAGCCCGGCTTTCATGTCCGCAACCAGCTTCTCCAGGTTGGCGATGACTTCGGAGAGCTGCATGACCCCCGCGACCTTGATCTTGTTCTTGTCCATGGCATGCTCCTTTGTTGTCGTTTCTAGCAGATTATTTCGAATGCAACAGCCCGGCCCTGCTTGATCAGGAGAGAGCCCTGGCGTTTGGCGACAAAAAGCAGCAGCGGCCGCAGCCACTCCGCATCCAGGCGCAGTTCCGGGAAACGGCGTCGGAAAAACCGCCCGTCATCATACAGGTGCAGGCTGTAGCGCCTGTCTTCCCGTTGCGTCAGCCGCACCCGCAAGACCGGGAGCGCGTCCGCCGGGCCGCGTCCATGCCCCGGGGACTCCCTGGCCACGGGCAAGGGAAGCAAAAGCAGGTGCAGCGCCTGGCTGAAACAAAACAGTTTTTCCATGGCCAGGCCATGGGTCTCGGGAGCCGCCGCAATATCCAGGCGCACCGTATCTTCGCCGAGCAGGCCCTCCAGAACGTCGGACAGGAAAACGGCCAAGGGGTGGGACTGGGGCGGCCAGGGGAAGGTGGTCTCGGGTGGTTCGCACGTTGCGATACGGCCAGGGGATGTGGCGGTTGGCTCGGCCGGCATGACGGTTTCCTGAGAGGAGAGCGGCGGTTCCGCCGGTTCGACCGGAAGTGCGGGCCCCGAAGCAGCCGGCATCGGCTCGACAGCGGCCGGCATGGGTTCGACCGGAACCGCAAACTCGGCGGGTGCCGGCACAGGGGCAGCGGCAGGCTCGGCCTGGGGAGCGGCGACTGCCGTTGCAACTGTCTCGGCCAGGGGAACGGCCTCAAGCACGGACGGTTGTGGTGTCGTTGCTTCAGGCGCGGCTGACGTCGGCGCGGCCGGGGCGACGGATTTGGTCGCCGGCCGCTTTGGCTTGGCTTCGGCGGCGGGTTTGGCCGGAGAAGCGGGCTTAGCCGGGGCCTTGCGACGTTTGGCGTCGGGTTTTGTTGCCGGTTGCGCCGGGTTGCGCTGGACGTCGCCTCCGGCTTTGGAACGGGAAATCATGGCGGTCCTTGTGCGTTTGCGCGGCCTTGTTCCTTGCCACGGATCGCCCAGCCGGCCGGCCGTTTTCCGGCAATGGGCGCTGCCGGCCGTCAGCCCTTTCGCGCGGCGGCGGCAGGCGGTGCGGGCCATGGCGGGCGGCTTATGTGCAGAATCCCGTGTGCCCGGCCGTGGTTACGGTTTGATGGCAAATGGGCGGCTGTTGCTCGGCGTAAGCCTGCCGGCGAAGTGACGCCCGATCTTCATGCAACAGTCATACAGGCGGCCTAGTCTGGCGCGAAATGGCGTGTTGCGCGCCTCAAGGGAGTAGTGATGGTGTTGATGCGGATTTTGCGCTGGAAAGGGCGGCCCAGGCAGGTGGTGGTGCAGCTCACCGACCGCTGCAATGCCCGCTGCGCCCAATGCGGCATGAATGCGGCCAATCCGGTGGCGCGGGGCGACATGGATATAGAGGTGGCCAAGCGGGTGGTGGACCACTGCGCCGCCTTGGGCGTGGCGGCCCTGTCCTTTACCGGCGGCGAACCTTTCCTGGCCGGCGACAGGCTCTTTACGCTTTTGGACTATGCCGGCCGGGCCGGCATCGATTACCTGCGCACCGGCACCAACGGCTACCTGTTCGCCCGGTCCGGCGAACCCGGCTTTATGGACCGGGTGACGCGCCTGGCCCAAAACCTGGCCCGCACCCGGGTGCGCAACTTCTGGATCAGCCTGGATTCGGCCGACCCGGCCACCCACGAAGCCAACCGGGGCCTGCCGGGCCTGGTGGAAGGGCTGGCCAGGGCCTTGCCCATCCTGGCCGGTCACGGCATCCAGGCCACAGCCAATCTGGCCCTCAACCGCTTCATGGGCGGTCCCGTCCCCCTTTCCGGCCATCCCGAGGCCTTTTACCAGGCGGCCCGGCAGGCCCTGGCAAGGTTTTTCGACAAGGCGGCGGACTTGGGCTTTACCATGGCCAACTGCTGCTATCCCATGAGCGACGCGGACCGGGACAAGGGGACCCAGGCCGTGTACGCAGCCACGGCCGCGGACAGCCGGGTGACGTTTTCCGATGTGGAGAAGCGGGAGCTTTTCCGGGCCGTGTTGGACACCGTGCCGCTCTACCGGGGAAAGATTCGGATTTTTACGCCGCTAAGCGCCATGTACGCCCTGTGGCGGCAATACAATTACCCGCCCCGGCCGGCCCGGCCGTGCCTGGGCGGGGTAAGCTTTTTTTATGTGGACCGGCACGGCGACGCCTTTCCCTGCGGCTACCGGGGTGCTGAAAACCTGGGGCCGTTTTGGCGGCTGGACCCCAAGCGCCTGGACGGGCAGCCCCATTGCCGGGCCTGCGACTGGGAATGTTTCCGGGACCCCAGCGAACTGCTCGGCCCCCTGGGGGATGTGGCCTCCGGGCCGGGCAGCCTGCTGCGCCTGGCCCGGACCGACGCCCGGCAACTGCGGCTGTGGCTGAGCGACGTGCGCTATTTCGCGGCCTGCCGCCAGTTCGACGGCAGGCTGGCTCCGGACATGGCCCGGCTGAAGCGGTTCGGCGGCCCGGATCAGGCCGCGTGCACCAGCCGGTAGGGGGGCGCTGTTTCCGGCTTTGCCTTGGCTGCCGGGGTCTGGGGAGCAGGCGTCTCGGTGTACATGTCCCAATAGTCTTCAAAGGCCTGCTCGATGGTGCGCGCTGCGGCATAGGTCCGGCCGGCCCGGCCCATGGCCCGCATGGCCTCGGGATCGGCCATAAGCCCGGCCATAGCCGCATACAGGGCTGCGGCGTCGCCGGCCGGCACCACCACGCCGGTTTCGCCGGGGATGATGTTTTCCATGGGGCCGCCCTGGTTGGTGACGATAATCGGCAGGCCCGAGGCCTGGGCCTCCAGGACCACGTTGCCGAAAGTGTCCGTGGCGCTGGGAAAGACGAACAGGTCGCTGGAGGCGAAAAGCCGGGCCAGTTCCTCGCCTTCCCGGTAGCCGGTGAACGTGGTCGGCGTTTCCCGCAGCATCTCGCGCATTTCCTCCAGAAACGGCCCGTCGCCCACCACGGTCAGGGTGGCGGTGGGGCACTCGGCCGAAAGCCGCCGGAAGGCCTGGGCCAGCAGGTGCAGGTCCTTTTCCCGGGAAACCCGGCCGGCATAGAGCAGGCGCGGCCCCTGGCCCATGCCGAAGCGCGCGGCCGTGTCCGGACAGCGCTTGTCCGGGGTGAAGCGTTCGGTGTCCACGCCCCGGGGGAAAAGCCGCAGTTTGGCCGGGTCCAGCCCCTTTTCCACCAGCTCCCGGCCGGTCTCCCGGGACGGAATATAAACCAGGTCCATCTGGTTGTAGTACCAGATGATGAACTTCCAGGTCAGGTCTTCCATGGCCTCGTCGCCGGTCAGTATCTGGGCGTACTGGGGCAGGGCCGTGTGGTAGGTGCCGTAGATGGGCAGGCGCAGGGTGCGGGCGATGCACAGGGCGGCCAGGCCGATGGGGCCCGGGGTGGCCGAGTGGATACGGGTATAGCGGCCGGCATAGACGAAGTGGAGCATTTCCAGAAGCGGCGGATAGAACAGCTTCTGGTCCGGGTATTCATCCAGATGGTAGACGCCGATGGGCTTGAAATTCTGCACGCCCGGCTCGAAAACGCGCTGGCCGTGGTCGCAGGTGACGATGGACAGGCATTTGCCCGTGCGAATGGCCAGCTCGGCCTGCTGGCGCAAGGTCCCGGAGACGCCGTTTATCTCATAGAAGGTGTCGGTGAAATGGGCCACCCGGGCAGTGGCGGCGTCCCCGTTTTTGCCGAGCACGGCTGCTCGCGCCTCGGTGCTGAACTGTCGGTCCTTGGTGAAGATGGAGTAGGCCAGGAAGTAGGGGGCGAGCATGGTGTAAAGCGCCCCGGCCGAGCCCAGGGTGCTGAAGATGTCGAAGACGTTGGCCCCGCTGACATGGTCCAGCAAGGTGCGGGCAAAGTGGGCCATGACCCGGTTGGTGGCCCGGTTGACGAACGAAAACCAGCCGTTTTCCAGGTTCTCGCCGTTTAAGACCCCGGCCTGGGCAAAATCCATGAGGCTGCGGTCCGAGAGGATGAGCGATTCGGTCTCGTGGCGGATGAGGTCTTTGAGCGGCGTGCCGGTGGCGGTGCGCCGGCGGGTCAGGCCCCGGGCCAGCCGGGTGCGCAGCTTGAAGGCCAGTCCGGCCTCGGCCTGGCGTCCGGGTTCCAGGAACCGGTCAATGACCTTGAGGGTCACGTCCTTGTCCAGGAACCGGTCGATGCCGAAACGGTTCTTATAATATTGATAGGCAATGCTGTAGAGGGTGCGGGCCATGGCCCGGGGGGTGGAGGAGGCGCCCACGGCCCGGGCGGCCCCGTTTTCCATGCCCGCCAGAAACTCCTGGAGGCTGCCGGCCCCGTCCACCTCGGTCACGGTGGAGGCAATGTACAGCGCGCTGTGGTCGTCGGAGCCGCCGATGAGGTTTTTGCGCCAGGGCTGGGAATAGCCGGGATCGATGCCGTGCTTTTCGGCCAGCCGCCAGATGGTTTCCTGGCCAAGGCTGGGGATGATTTCGCGCAGGCATTCGTTTTGCCAGGCGTCCCGGGCCCCGTTGATTTCGAAGTTGCGGAAAAGGAGCAGCAGCTTCTCGAAATTGGGCACCGTGATGCGGTCGTTGACCCCGAACAGGGGATGGGCCACGGCGTGGTGCAGCTTTTCCCGGCGCAGGTAATCCACCAGATCGAAGACGTTTTCGCGCAGGCGTTGCAGTTCCCGGTGGATGGCCTCATCGATGTCGTAGACCAGCACGTGGACCTTGCAGCGGTCCTCGGGAAAATACGAGGTCACTTCCTCGCTGATAAACGTTCCGGGCAAATGGGCGATGGAAAGCGCCCCCTCGATGCGGTTGTGGTCCGTGATGGTCACCAGTCCCATGCCCTTGCGCCGGGCCTCCTCATAGATTCGGACCGGCTCGGTGAAGCTTTCCGGGCAGTTGAGCTTTTGCAGCACCCATTGGGAGGGCCGGGTGGAATACTTGGAATGGACGTGCATATCGATTTTCATGGCGCCTCCTTACGGGGCCAGGCGTTCCGATGCCGGCGGATAAAGTCCTTGACCGGCATCCTTGTTCTGGCGCGCCTTCTAGTCCGGCCCCGTGGCGTTCGGATTGCGGTTGCCTGCCCTTTTGTTGACGCCTGCCGCCATTTGTCACCGAAACGTCGCTTGCCGCCAGCCGCGGCATGGCCCAAACAGGCGTCATGGACGAACGCCAGGAACGTGCGTTTCTTGGAGCGGACGAGCAGCGGGAACTCCTGCGCCAGGGCTGCCGGGTCCTGCGCTCCCTGGGCCGCCGGGGCCTGGCCCGGGAGTTTGCCCGGCGGGCCGGGCAGGCCCCAACTCGGGAGCATGTGGTGGAACTTTTGCTCGAATACATCCTGATTTCCCGGTCGCCCTGAAGCCGCGACCCGGCTCCACGACATGAACTTGTCATGAACCCCGCCACGGCTGTTGCCCCTTGCTGGCGGGACGCGCCGATTTTTCTCCAAGTTTTTCCAGGCCAAACGCATGCGGTCTGCCGGTTTCCGATACCGGCTGGCGTTATTTGTCATGGATTCGCCACAGACCCACGGCCGGATCGTCATGGGCCTTTGCCATGGTCGCGCCGCGCACCGCACAGGGGCCGTTTCGACGCCGGACCGCCAACACCGGAAGGGACAGCGAGCACATGAAAAACAACGCCAAGATGGCCGCCAGAAACCTCAATTTCTACTACGGCAACTTCAAGGCCCTTGACGCCATCGAGCTGGAAATACCCGAGAACAACGTGACGGCGCTGATCGGCCCCTCGGGCTGCGGCAAATCCACGTTTTTGCGCTGCTTAAACCGCATGAACGACCTCATTGCCGGCACGCGCACCACGGGCGACGTGCTTTTGGACGGCAAGAAGATCAACACGCCTGCCGTGGACGTGGTGGAGCTGCGCCGCAAGGTGGGCATGGTTTTTCAAAAGCCCAACCCGTTTCCCAAAACCATTTTCGACAACGTGGCTTATGGCCTTCGGGTGGGGGGCGTGCGGGACAAGAACTGCATCGCCGGGCAGGTGGAAAAGAGCCTGATCGAGGCCGGGCTTTTCGACGAGGTCAAGGACCGCCTCCACGATTCGGCCCTGGGCCTGTCCGGCGGCCAGCAGCAGCGCCTGTGCATTGCCCGGGCCGTGGCCCTTTCGCCCGAGGTGGTGCTCATGGACGAGCCGGCCTCGGCCTTGGACCCCATCGCCACCCAGAAGATCGAAGAGCTCATCGCCAAGCTCAAGCAGCACTTCACCATTGTCATCGTCACCCACAGCATGCAGCAGGCGGCCCGGGTCTCGGACCGCACCGCTTTTTTCTATATGGGCAAGCTCGTGGAGGTGGGGGCCACGGAAGCCATTTTCACCCGGCCGGCCAAGCAGCAGACCGAAGACTATGTCACCGGCCGTTTCGGTTAGCGTAGCGTCCCTTAAAAAATACGTCAGTATTTTTTAAGAAAAAAATAATCATTCAAATCTGTTGGCGCTTGAACTCGTATAACCTCTTTTCGAGGACACGACACCAGATTCCAGATCCGCCAACAGGCCCGGACCCCTGCAAACCACTGAATCGCCGCTTTGGCGCGGGAGAACGCTGCCATGGAGACCCGATCCCATTTTCACGCGGAACTGGACGCCCTCAAAAACCGTGTGGTCCAACTGGGCACCCTGGTGCAACACGCCCGTGAACAAGCCGTGGCAGCCTATCTGCGCCAGGATGCGGCGGCCGCCCGCCGGGTCATTGTCGGCGATGCGGCAATAAACCGCCAGACCTGCGAAATCGACGAGGCTTGTCTGCGGCTCCTGGCCCTGGAACAGCCCGTGGCCCTGGATTTGCGCCGCATCGTGGGCTATGCCCGGGCCGGGATCAATCTGGAGCGCCTGGGGGACGAGGCCGTCACCATTGCCGAAGGCGCATTGACCGGGGGCGGCCTCCCTGCGGCGGACACGGGCTTGGAAGCCCTGGCCGAACATGTGGGCCGCATGTGTTCCATGGCTGTGGCGGCCTTGGAAAAAAACGACCTGGACCAGGCCATTGCCGTGTGTCACCTGGACGAAATCGCCAGCGAGCTGGCCGTGGCGGCCCTGCGCCACGCCACCGAAGCCATCTCCCAATGTCTGGCCTCGCCCGAGGCTGCGGTGCGGGCCATCCTGGCCATTCGAAGCTTTGAGCGCATGGGCGGCCATGCCGCCAATGTCGCCGAAACCCTGGTGTTTATCATCAAGGGCGTGATTCCCAGCCAGCAGTGCCAGCCCCGGTAGGCCCGCCAGCCTGGAAGCCAAGCGCGGCGCATCTGGACAGGCCGGGGCGGCCTGACATATCCGGATGTTGTCGCCAGCAAGGAATATGCGTGCCTGACTCCAAAACATCCCCTCGCGTCGCCATTACCCGCATGGTCGGGCTGCCCGATCCGTCCCGGGTGGAACTTTTCCGCCGCACGCCGGAACTGGGGCCGAAAATCCTTTTTTTCAGCGGCGGCACCGCGCTTCGCCATTTAAGCGAAACCCTGATCGAATACACCTATAATTCCATCCACCTGATAACGCCCTTTGACTCCGGCGGCAGCTCCGCCGTGCTGCGCCGGGCCTTTGCCATGCCTGCCGTGGGGGACATCCGCAACCGCATCATGGCCCTGGCCGACCGCTCCATCACCGGCAATCCGGCCGTTTTCGACCTCTTCGCCTACCGCCTGCCCAAGGATGCCGGCCCGGACGAGCTGGCCGCGCGCCTGGCCCGCATAGTTGCCGGCGAAGACATGCTTGTGCGCAACATTCCCGATCCCATGCGCAAGATCATCCGGGCCCATCTGCGCTTTTTCGAGGAGCGCCGGCCGGATTCCTTTGACCTGCGCGGGGCCAGCATCGGCAACTGCATCCTGACCGGCGGCTATTTCAACTACGACCGCATGCTCGATCCGGTCATCTATTTGTTCATGAAGCTGGTGGAGGCCCGGGGCGTGGTGCGGCCCATTGTCAACGACGACCTGCACTTGGCCTGCGAATTGGCCAACGGCCGGGTGCTGGTGGGGCAGCACCTCATGACCGGCAAGGAAGCCGCGCCCCTGGATTCGCCGATACAGCGCCTGTGGCTGGCCGGAAGCCTGTCCGATCCCGCGCCCGTGGCCACGCATATCCGGGAAAAAACCGAAAGGCTCATCACCGGGGCGGATGTCATCTGCTATCCCTATGGCAGTTTCTATTCGAGCCTGCTGGCCAACCTGCTGCCCCGGGGGGTCGGCGACGCCGTGGCCACGGCCGAATGCCCCAAGATTTACATCCCCAACCTGGGCCATGATCCGGAACAGTACGGCATGACCGTGGCCGACCAGACGGCCGTGCTCTGCCGCATGTTGGAAGAGGGATGTTCCGTGGCCTGCCCCCGACACCGGCTGCTCCGTTTCGTGGCCGTGGATTCCCGCAACGGCTTGTACGAAGGCGGGCTGGACATGGAGGCCCTCCGTGGCCTGGACGTGGAAGTCCTGGACGTTCCCCTGGCCCGGCCGGACAATCCCGGCCAGGCCGACAGCCGCCGGGTGATCGAGCTGCTGCTTTCCCTGGCCTGAGGCCAGGCTTTCAGCCTGCCTCCTTCCCTGATTCGTCTCCATTGCCTTTGCTGCATCCCTGCCGTAAGCATGGGAGGCTGGAACAAACCCTTTGGGCGGCTTTCTCCTTGGACCCATGGCTTGGGCCGTGGCCGCCCATAGAGGACAGGGAGGAGACGCCATGCCGACCAGCATCGCCAGAACGCCCAAGATCGCCATTGTGGGCCTTGGAAACGTGGGCTCGGCTTTTGCCTATGCCCTGACGCTGCGGCGTCTGGTGGGGGAAATCGTCCTGATCGACGCCAATGCCGGGAAAGCCGAGGGCGAGGCCATGGACCTGCGCCACGGCCTGCCCCTGATCGGACCCATGACCATCCGCTCGGGTGGGTATGACCTGTGCGAAGGCGCGGACATCGTGGTCATCGCCGCCGGCGTCAACCAGAAGCCCGGCCAGGACCGGCTCGATCTTTTGCGCATCAATGCCGGGATCATACGCGACGTCATCCGGGAGATCATGGGCTGCGGCGGCTCGCCCATCATCCTTATGGCCACCAATCCCGTGGATATCCTGACCCTGGCCGCCCTGCGGGAATCCGGATTGCCAAAGGGCCGGGTCATGGGGTCGGGGACGCTTTTGGACAGCTCCCGGTTCCGCCAACTGCTGTCCGAAATCCTGCACGTGGACGTGCGGGGCATCCATGCCCTGATCATCGGCGAGCACGGGGATTCCGAACTGGCGGTCTGGAGCCGGGCCAATGTGTCGGGGATCGGGCTGGCGGAATTCTGCCGGCTTCGCGGCACGGTCTGCGATGCGGCCGTGCAACGGGATATCCTGGCCAAGGTGCGCCAGGCCGCCTATGCGATCATCGAGCGCAAGGGCGTGACGGCCTATGCCATCGGCGTTTCCCTGTGCCGCATTGTGGAGGCTGTCTTGCGGGATGAAAAAAGCGTGCTGACCCTGTCCACCTCGGTCAAGGGCGTCTACGGGCTTCCCGACGTATGCCTGTCGCTGCCGTGCGTGGTGGGTGGGCAGGGGGTGGAGATGGTCCTTGAAACCCTGCTTTCCCCCGAGGAACAGACGGCCTTGCAGCGCTCGGCGGATATTCTGGCGGAAAACGCCCGGCAGCTCGATCTGCTGTGAGGCGCGGCCAACGCGCCTTATCCGGCGGTGTCCTGGCGGCGGGCGAACGCTCCCAGGGCCTTGTCGTGGGCGGCGATATGGTCGCTTATCCAGTCCCGCAAAAAAGCCAGGATGTCGGTCTGCATTTGTTCGTTGGCCAGGCCGAATTCCTTTTCTATTTCGAAAAAGATGACATGGTTGATAAAAAGCTCGTGCTGTTGCTTGTGGTTTTCCAGGCCCGGGTAATCCAGGTCCTGCATGAGCTTTTCTTCAAGCGCAAAGTGGTCGTTCATGTAATTGCGCAGGAAACGCAATGTTTCATTGGCAGCTCTGGCATTGCCGCGGGTTTTTTCCTTGCGGAGTTCGTTGGCCAGTTTGATGATGGCCTGGTGCTGCTCGTCGATTTCCTGGATGCCGATGGCCAGGGAGGGGGTCCATTGGATCATGCGGGGCTCCGTGCGTTGGCGGGGAGAGGCGGACCGAACGCGTAACAGACAAGGGGCGCCGGAGGCCTTTTCGGTTCCGTTTATCTTGTCCTTGTCCGGGGACAAGTCAAGGAGAAGCAAGGCTTTTGGGGGCTTGGACCCACGAGGTGACGCGACAATGTTGAACCGTGGCTTCCGGACCATTGCCTTTCGAAGGCCAAGGTCTGAGACATTGTTAGGAAATCGAAATCTTGGTTAATAAAGCAGGGCTTGACGGAAAACCGGCCAAAAGCAAGAAGTGATTTCCGAAGGAAAGCGGCATATGATGGATGCAGTCTCCAGGGAAGTCTTTCAATACGTTCGCGCAAACGGGACGTGTCCATTCCAGGAATGGCTCGTTGGATTGCGTGATGCCAAGGCTCGCGCCCGGGTCAGGGCGCGGATTGCCCGGTTGCGGGCCGGCAGTCTGGGAGACTGGAAAGCCGTTGGCGAAGGCGTCTTTGAACTGCGGATAGACCATGGGTCGGGGTATCGCGTATATTTCGGCCAAGAAGGCGAAACTATTATCATCCTCGTTAGCGGGGGCGATAAATCAGCGCAGGACAAAGATATCAAGACCGCCCGCGTCTTGTGGGCGGAGTATGGGAGGCGAAAACATGCCCCTGGTTCGAGAATACCGGGCTGACCTGCTGGAAGCCCTTAAGGACCCGCGGGAGGCAGCGGAGTACCTCAATGCCGTCCTGGAAGAAGATGATCCCAAGGCGCTCGCACTGGCCCTGCAGGACGTGGCCGAGGCCCTGGCCCTCGGCGTATCCGAAGAGGAAAGCGAGGCGTTCAACCATCTGCGCGCCAACTTTGCCCGAATGGGGCTCAAGATTACCGTGGAAGCGCGGTAAAGCCCTATGTGCACACTCCACGCGCACAAAAAATGAGGGGTTACCGACTAATCGGTAACCCCTTGATTCCTCTGGTGGAGGCGATGGGACTTGAACCCACGACCTCCGCGTTGCGAACGCGGCGCTCTCCCAGTTGAGCTACGCCCCCGTCGGAAAGACGCTCTATAGGCGCAAATTGAGGGGCGGTCAAGAAATCCGTGCGGCTGTGGCCATATCGAGCAGTTGGGCCATGCGTTCCTCGTAGGTGTGCCGGCTGGACATAAGCTC
The DNA here is from genome assembly GCA_964490985.1 of uncultured Desulfovibrionaceae bacterium. GTDB lineage: Bacteria > Desulfobacterota > Desulfovibrionia > Desulfovibrionales > Desulfovibrionaceae > Solidesulfovibrio. The sequence continues at coordinate 31,729 of CAZBER010000010.1, forward strand.
CTGCCAGGCCGCCGTGAGATCGACCCGTAAGGCTGCGTCGTCCATGAGGGCCTTGGCCCGGGCCAGGGCCTGGCTTGGCCGGTCAAAGGCAATGGACGCGGTCAGCTTGGCCGGGAACAGGTCGAGCCCGGGCGTGGCGTCGGTCACAAGCACGCCCCCGGCCGCCCAGACGTCGAAATGGCGCTGGGTCAGGCCCCGGGGCAGAAGCAGGCTGGTCAGGTTCAGGGTGAGATCGGCCCCGGCGTAGAGGCCGGGGAGAGGTCCGTAATAATCTACGGGCCCGCGCACATCCGCCTGCGAAACCAGCTCCCGCCAGTGGGCATCACCGAAAATCGTCAGCGGCATCTCCCTGGCCAGGGCGGCCAGAACAGCCGTGCGCCAGGCCCGGCCGGCCTCCTCGGCCCCCAGTCCGGCCTGGCGCACGGCCTTGCCCGGCCAGGGGGCGTCGAGAGAAAGCCGATGCAGCCACCAGCCGAAATCCGGCCGCTGGCCTTGCTCCAGCATGGCCTGGGCCTGCCGTTGCGCTTCGGGCGGCACACGACAGCCGGCGAAAAAGCCGTCCCGGCCCGGAAATTGGCTGCGGCCCACGAACAGAAGCCGGCCGGCCAGGGCCGGTTCGGGCGCGGCCCCGAAAAAATGGCTGGCTGCGGCCAGGGGCAGGTGGTGGACCGAGGCGGCCCCTAGGTCGGTCAGTGGGGCGACAAACCAGTCGTCAGTGACGAAAAGATGCGTTTTTTTCCAAAACGGCGCGCGCAGGCGACTTATAATATGGAAGGGGTTGTCCACGCACCACACGGCCACGGGCACGCCGGCCTCGGCCAGAAGGGAAAAGACCAGCCCGTCGTCGTCAAGGCAGGCGGCATTGACGCAGCAAAAAAGCTCCGGCCGCCCGGAGCGGGCCAAAATGTCGCGCACGGCCCGGGCCGCGGCCTCGGGCGGGATGTCCGCCACGGTCCTGCCGCAGGCCGTAAAAGCCCGGGCCAGCTCCTGCTCCAGCAGCCCCGAGGTCGGGCGGGCCAGAAGCACTGTGGCCGAAGGCGCGGCGCGATCCACGGGCGGCAGCAGGGCCAACTGGACCTTGGCCCAGATGGGTCCCCAAAACGACGGGAAAAGGCGCGGGTTTTGGCGGTAGAGGTAAAACCGGGATTGCGCGGCCCGATCCGGCGTCAGGTCGTTCGGGGAAAGGCGCGTCCAATTTGGGGGGATAGCCGCCAGCCAAGCCCGGGACATGTGGTCGGCAAAGGCCTGGCATTCGATGTAGGCCGCGGCCTGACCCGGGGCCAGGAGCGCGGCGGCTGAGGCCGGGTCCGGGCCAAGGCCCAGAAAGATCGGCTCCGGACCGCTGCCGAAGACGGTAAACGCATCCGCGCCGGGCATAAGGGTCCGCACGCGGCCGGCCTCGTCCGGGATGCGGGTGCGCTGGGGCCGAGGCGCTGTTGCCATGAACGCTTGTCTTTCTCTTGAAACCTGTTTCAGTTAACGGTATCGGGGTCAGCCGCCATGAAAACGTATCGCGACCACTATTTCAAAAAGGCCAAGCAGGAGAATTATCCGGCGCGTTCGGTCTATAAGCTGCAGGAGATTGAAAAACAATCGCGCCTTTTTTCTCCCGGGGCCTCGGTCCTGGACCTGGGCGCCTGCCCGGGGTCCTGGAGCCTGTACGCCGCCGAGCGCGTGGGGCCGCGCGGCCATGTCCTGGCCATTGACCTCAACCCCGCCGGCACGGCCTTTCCGCCCCAGGTCACTTATTTGACCGGCGACATGCTCGATCCCGGCCCGGACATCCTGGAGGCGTTCGAAAAGCTGGGGCCGTTCGACCTGGTTCTAAGCGACATGGCTCCCAAGACCACGGGGGTCAAGTTCACGGACCAGGCCCGGTCCTTGGAACTGGCCGAGGCGGCCCTGTCCGTGGCCGTAAGTCGGCTCAAGCCTGGGGGCTCGTTTGTGGTCAAGGTTTTCCAGGGGCCGGATGCGCCGGCCTATGCGGCGGAACTGAAAAAGCTTTTTGCCTCGGTGCGGGTGTCCAAGCCCAAAAGCTCCCGGGCCGAAAGCAAGGAAATTTTCTACGTGGGACTCGGCTTCAAGGGCCGGCCCGCCGAAGCTCCGGCGTCGGACGGCGCATAGCCCTTGCCGCCGGCCGGGCCGGCGGCTATGGATCACACTGCCTTATAAAGACACGCACGCATCCGGGCGCGCGCCCGGTGGGAGTCAAGGAGGAGCAATGGCCGGACACAGCAAATGGCACAACATCCAGGCCCGCAAGTCGGTGCAGGACGCCAAGAAGAGCAAATTCTTCACCAAGGTGACCAAGGAACTCATGCTGGCCGCCAAAGCCGGCGGAGCCGACACGGCGCTCAATAATCGCCTCAAGTCCGCCATTGCCGCGGCCAAGGCCGTAAACCTGCCCAAGGACAAGATCGACCAGGCCATCAAAAAGGGCACAGGCGAACTCGCCGGCGAAAACTTCGACGAAATCACCTACGAAGGCTATGGTCCGGGCGGCGTGGCCATCCTCATCGAGGCGGCCACGGACAACCGCAATCGCACCGTGGCCGAAGTGCGCCACATCCTGTCCAAGGGCGGCGGCGCCATGGGCGAGGCCGGTTGCGTGGCCTGGATGTTCTCCCAAAAGGGCATCCTGTCTTTTCCCAAGGAACGCTTCACCGAGGATCAGCTCATGGAAGTGGGCCTGGAGCACGGCGTGGAAGAGATCAGCGACGAAGGCGACGTCTGGGAAGTGCATACCGCTCCCGAAGATTTCGAAACCGTGCGCCAGGCCTTCGAGGCCGCGGGCATGGTATCCGACGACGCCGAGGTGAGCATGGTGCCGGCCAATACCGTGTCCCTGGACATGGAAAACGGCCAGAAACTCATCCGGCTCATCGATATGCTCGAGGATAACGACGACGTGCAAAAGGTGCACACCAACGGCGATCTGCCCGACGAGATGTTGGCGGGGTAGGGACGTGGAGTCTGGCCGGGATCTGGTGGTGCTGGGCCTGGACCCGGGCTCCCGGGCCACAGGCTACGGCCTGGTGCGCGAGCGCTCGGGCGTGCTGGACCTGATTGCGGCCGGAGTGGTACGCACGGTGAGCGAGGCGGATTTCAGCCGCCGCCTGGGCCTGATCTTTTCCGAAGTCGCGGCGCTTATCGGCCGCCACCAGCCCTTGGAGGCGGCGGTGGAAAACGTGTTCGTGTCCAAGAGCGCGGCCTCGGCCTTAAAGCTCGGCCAGGCCCGGGGCGCGGCCCTGGCCGCCTGCGCCGTGTCCGGACTGCCGGTTTTTGCCTACGAGCCCACGCTGGTCAAAAAGAGCCTGGTGGGCACGGGCCGGGCCGAGAAATCCCAGGTGGCCTTCATGGTGGGCCGGGTGCTGGCATGCCGCGAAACTTTCGCCGTGGACGCTTCCGACGCGCTGGCCGTGGCCGTGTGTCATTTGAACCAGAGGCGCTTGAGACAAATGACGCGCTGTTGCGAGGGGCTATGATCGGCTATCTTGAGGGCCGGCTCATGGCCCGGCACGACCGCTACGCCCTGGTGCTCACGGCCGGCGGCGTGGGCTACGAGCTGGAGCTGCCCGATCCCGTGGCCGCCTCCCTGCCGGCCCCGGGCGGCGAGGCGGCGCTTTATGTGCACACTGTGGTGCGCGAGGACGCGCTGGAGCTTTTCGGATTCGCCACCCTGGCCGACCGGGAAACCTTCCGCATCCTGATTGGCATCACCAAGCTCGGGCCCAAGACCGCCCTGGCCATTCTCTCGCGCTACACGGCCGAGGACCTGCGGCGCATCGTGGCCACGGACGACATGGACGCCCTGGTCAAGGTGCCGGGCATTGGCAAGAAATCAGCCCAGCGGATTTTTATTGAGCTCAAGTACAAGCTGACCGGAGAGGCGGGCGCGGGACTTCCGTCGCCGCCGACAACGGTCGGGCCGGGCGTTTTCGCCGACGTCATGGCCGGGCTGACCAACCTGGGCTACAGCGAATCCGAGGCCGGCCGGGCGGCCCGGGCCGTGCTTGAAGCCGAACCCGACCTGGACGTGGCCGGGGCGCTGCGGCAGGCGCTCAAACGCCTGGCATCCGAGAAGGCATGAACGACACATCCGTTCCCGTTGACGATACCATCCGGCCCAGGCGGCTGGACGATTTCATCGGCCAGGACGACCTGCGGGCCAATTTGCGGGTTTTCCTCCAGGCCGCCCAGGAGCAGGCCCGGGCCCTGGACCATTGCCTGCTCTACGGCCCACCGGGCCTGGGCAAGACCACCCTGGCCCAGATCATGGCCTCGGAGCTCGGGGTCAACCTGGTCACCACCACCGGGCCGGTGCTGGAGCGCTGCGGCGACCTGGCCGCCATCGTCACCAACCTGCGCCGGGGAGACATCCTTTTTATCGACGAAATCCACCGCATGCCCCCGGCCGTGGAGGAAATCCTCTATCCGGCCATGGAGGATTTCAAGCTCGACCTGATTATCGGCCAGGGACCCGGGGCGCGCACCGTGCGCATTGACCTCGAGCCCTTCACCCTGGTCGGGGCCACCACGCGGCTGGGGCTTTTGACCTCGCCCTTGCGCGACCGCTTTGGCGTGATTTTCCGCCTGGAATTTTACAATCCCGAGGACCTGTCCCGCATTGTCACCCGGGCCGCCGGCATTATCGGCGTGGCCGTCACCCCGGCCGGAGCCCTGGCCCTGGGCCAGCGCTCCCGGGGCACGCCGCGCATCGCCAATCGGCTCTTGCGCCGGGTGCGGGATTTTGCCGTGGTGGAAGGCGCGCCCTGCCTGGACGAGGGACTGGTCAAGGCGGCCCTGTCGCGCCTGGACGTGGACCCCTGCGGCCTGGACCAGATGGACCGCAAGATTCTGGAGACCCTCATCGGCCACTACGAAGGTGGGCCGGTGGGGGTCAAGACCCTGGCCGTGGCCATCAGCGAAGAGGTGCGCACCCTGGAGGAGATTTACGAGCCCTACCTCATCCAGTGCGGGCTCATTAAACGCACGCCCCGGGGCCGGGTGGCTACGGCCAAGGCCTATGCGCACCTCAAAAAACGGGTGTTGGAGTAAAGGACGCGCCATTATGCCCCGAACCGAGCTCGACGTGCGGCTTTTGGCCGTCACCCCGGACGCGCTGTCGCTGATCTACGCGGCCTTTCGCCAGTGCTACCACCCGGGGTTCGTGGCCGACATGTGGCCACGGCTCGTGGCCGGAGAGATCGATGCGGCCAAGCAGGCCGATTTCGTGGCCCGCATCCTGGCCTCGGGCCATGAAAGCCCCATCGAGCACGTGTCCTTCACCTTTGCCGTGGCCGGCGTGTCGCGGGCCCTGTCCCACCAGCTCGTGCGCCACCGCATTGCCTCCTATTCGCAGCAGTCCCAGCGCTACGTGGACGCGGTCGCCTTCGACTACGTGCTGCCCCCGGCCATAGCCGCCATTCCCGAGGCCAAGGCCCGGTTCGAGACGGCCATGGAACAGGCCGGCGCGGCCTATGGGGAACTCCAGGAAATACTCACCCGCCACGGCCGGGGGGGCAAGGCCAACGAGGACGCCCGGTTCGTTTTGCCCAATGCCTGCGAGACCAAGATCGTGGTCACCATGAACTGCCGGTCGCTTTTGCACTTTTTCGAGCTGCGCTGCTGCATGCGCGCCCAGTGGGAGATCCGGGCCATGGCCATGGCCATGCTCGGGCTTTGCCGGGAGGCGCTGCCGGTCGTCTTTTCCGGGGCCGGCGCCCGGTGCGAGCGGCTGGGCCATTGCCCCGAGGACGCCCGCTTCACCTGTGGCCGCTATCCCCGCCGCCCCGAAAATCCGCCGATTTCCGCCTAATCCCCGGTTTTCAGATTCCCTGTATTGGTTTTTTACCCGTCATTTCGGTGACGGGTATGTTTCTTCTGTTGTCTTTTAATAGTCAAAAATATGGCGTCAAATATTTTGAGCAATGAAATAAGGATATTGCTTGGATGGGTAACGGGCTGTGCACAAGATGGGCAGGGGCTCAAGGCTAGGGCCAAGCGGGTTTTTCGACTGGTCAACCCAAAAATAGCTTGTGGGAATATGAAAAATATAAATTAAGATTGAGCAAAATGCAGCTATAAATGATTTGGCCTGTGGAAAACACTTTCACAGATGTGCAAAAGCTCCGGCCGCGGCGCGCAGGCCTTGTCCCAGGCCGGCTCACGGCCGGCCCCGCCAAGGCCCGAAACATCTGGCTTGGTAAAATACGTTTTTTATACCAAACCCTTACGTTGTAGAGAACGGAAAGGACCACCCCCAAAAACCAGTCCCTAATCGTGCTTTGCCAGGGCCGGCCGCCTCCGTAGTGTGCCCCCATGGAAACGATCTGGCCCAAAACCAAAACACTGCTCGAAAAGACCTTGAGCCCCGGTCTCTACAACCTCTGGATCAAGCCCCTGGCGGCCCGGGCCCGGGACGGAGTTTTGGAACTGACCGCCCCCAACGCCTTTGTGGCGGCCTGGGTGCGGGAACGCTTAACCGATGCCGTGGCCGAGGCCGCTGCCGTGGTCATGGGCGCCCGGCCCACGGTGGTGGTGTCCGAGGAACAAAGAGCCCCGGCCGACCCCGCTGCCTCGACCACCTCATCCGGCTCCCGGACCCGGCCCAAATCCCGCTCCCTGCCCGCGCCCGCTCCCCTGACCTTGCCCCTGGCTCCCCAGGCGCCGGACACCGGCCTGACGCGTTTCCGTTTCAGCTTCGACGACTTTGTGGTCGGACCCAGCAACGAACTGGCCTACGTGGCTTCCAAGGGCATCTGCGACCTGAGCCTCTCCGGCGAGCAGCTTCTTATCAGCTCGGCCCCGGGCCTGGGCAAAACGCACCTGATCCAGGCCATGGGCCGGCACCTCTCGGCCCAGGAGGGCCGGCAACTGCGCGTGGCCTATCTCTCGGCCGAGGAATTCGCCAACCGCCTGGTCATGGCCATCAAGACCCGGCAGGTGGAGCGGTTCAAGGCGGCCTTCCGGGAAAACGTGGACGTGCTTTTGCTGGAAGACATCCATTTCTTTCGGGATAAGCCCCGCATCCAGGATGAACTGCTCAATACCTTGAAAGCCCTTCATTCCCGGGGCTGTCGCCTGGTTTTCACCAGCTCCTTTCTGCCCAAGGACCTCTCCGGCCTGGACGCCCAGCTGCACTCCCGGTTCAGTTCCGGATTCCTGGCCGTCATCGACAAGCCCGACCTGGACACGCGAAAGCGCATCCTGCAACGCAAGGCCATGGGCCAGCAGATCCAGCTTTCCGACGACGTATCCACGCTTCTGGCCGACCGGATCCACACCGACATTAGGCAACTGGAGAGCTGCCTGCAAAACCTGGTCTTCAAGGCCAGGCTGCTCAACTGCCGCATTTCCGTGGACCTGGCCTGGGAGGTCCTGCGCCATTACGACCTCGAAGCCCGGCCCCTGACCCTGGACGACATCGTGGCCTATGTCTGCGACGTCTACCGGCTCTCGCCCGACCAACTGGCTTCCAAGTCCCGCAAGCGCCAGTACGTCCTGGCCCGCAACACGGCCTTTCTCCTGGCCCGCCAGCACACGGAGCTGTCCCTGGCCGACATCGGCAGCCGGTTCAATCGTCGCCACTCCACAGTGGTCAAAGGCATTACCGCCCTGGAACGGCACCTGGCCCTGCGCACCCCCCTGGGCCGGGAACTGGAGCGCACCATCGAAAGCATCAAGGCCTGAAATCGCCCTGAAACGAAAACGAAACTTCCCAACGGCATGCTCGTGTTGCGTCCCTTGAAAAATACGTCAGTATTTTTTAAGAAAAAAATAACCATTCAAGCGAGTTGGGTCTGGAATTTATATACCCTTTTTTCAAGGACACGACGCTAGGGGGAGGCCGCCATCCGGCCGGCGGGCGTCGAGCGCGAAATGCTCGACGCCCGCTTTTTATTCCAGGGCCACCAGTTCGATGTCTCCCACCGCGCCCACCAAGTCCCTGAGCTGGACGAAAACTCCGCGCACGCCCCGCCGGCGCATGGCCGTTGCCGCAGCCAAGACGCCCTCCAGATCCTCGGCCGTGACCAGCAGATTGCCCAGAGCCGTGGCCGCGGCATCGGCCACGGCCCCCCGGTCGGCCACCACTGTGACCATGTCCGCCTGGCCAAGGCTTAGGGAATGGCCCACTGTGGCCGAGGAGGCGCACACTGCCGCCGGCAGCTTGTCTGGAGGGAAAAAGAGCCCCAGCCGCGCCCCTTCCACGGGCTTGGCCAGAAGGGCCACGGTGCGGGATACGGTGGAGCGCATGACAATGTCGCCGCCGTTTTCCACCAGGATGTCAGGGGAATCTGCGGCGAAGGCGTCGGCCACGGCCTGGGACACGGCCCCGGCCACGGCGGCCATGGGGCCGACCCCGAAGCGGCGCGCTGCCTCGGCCATGTCTTGGGCCAGGGGCGGGGCAGCCGGACCCGGCTCGACAGGGACCAGGCTTTCGCGGAATTCGGGATGGAGCAGGATATAGGTGGAAAGCCCGGCCCGAAGGCTGGAGACGAAGTCCGCGATTTCCCGGGCCAGATGCCGCCTGGCCACCACGAACAGATCGGTTTGCGCCACCACCACCTGAAAGGCGGTTTCCCCGGGCCTGGGGCGAAGGTTGTGGCGATAGGCGCGGATGGGATCAATGTGGATGTCCATAAGACGGTGCCTCCGGGCGGAAAATGGCTGGCTGGCGCGGCCGGCCGTCCGAAGTATGCCCGCAATGCGGCTCGGCTGGAAGGGCCGGCCTTGGCAGGGCGCAGGCGGCCATGTAGAGTCCGGGGCATGCAACCGGCAACAGGGGACCTGACGGCCGAAGTGCTGGTGTCCGCCATCATCCCCACCTTCAATAGGGCCGAGCTGGTCATGCGGGCCGTGGCTTCGGTCCTGGCCCAGACCCATGCGGTCCTGGACGTGGTGGTGGTGGACGACGGGTCCACGGACGACACCCTGGCCCGGCTGGCCGATCTGCACGATCCCCGGCTTCGGGTCATCAGTCACGGCCGCACGCGCGGCGTGGCCGCGGCCCGCAACACGGGTTTTGCCGTGGCCCGGGGAAGCTATCTGGCCCTGCTCGATTCCGACGACCAGTGGTTGCCCCAAAAGGTGGCCCGGCAACTGGCGTTTATGCGCCAAAAGGGCCTGGCCATCAGCCAGACCCAGGAAATCTGGATGCGCGGCGGCCGGCGGGTCAACCCGGGCGCGGCGCACCAGAAGCCGGACGGTTTTTTTTTCCAGGCCGCCCTGGCCCGTTGCCTGGTCAGCCCGTCCAGCGTCATGCTGACCCGGGAGTTCCTGGACACTGTGGGGGGCTTTGACGAGGCGCTTTTGGCCTGCGAGGACTACGACCTGTGGCTGCGGGCGCTTGTGCGCTATCCGGTGGGGCTTTTGGACGAATGGCTCACCGTGCGTCACGGCGGCCGGCCGGATCAGCTTTCAGCCTCGTTTATCGGCCTGGACCTGTTTCGCATCCGGTCCATGGCCAAGCTGCTGGCCCAACCGGACCTGTCCGCCTGGCACCGGGATTGCATAAAAAAAGAACTCCGGCACAAGGCGACCCTGTATGCCAAGGGCTGCCTCAAGCGCGACCGGCCGGAAGAGGCCATGCGGGTCTTGGCCCTGGCGGCCGAGGCCATGGGAGAAGAGCCTTGGCCGGCAAAAACCGGCCTGGCCGCGCCTTAAGGCGCCACTTCCCGCTTGGTGATGGCTTCGGCTTTGAGTATGATGAAGACGGCAATCCCATACATTTTCCGCATTATGGCAGGATTGAAATTGGTGACGATGTGTGGATT
>CAZBER010000010.1:41514-49898 GCA_964490985.1 uncultured Desulfovibrionaceae bacterium
TGATGGCTTCGGCTTTGACTCGGGTGAGGGTGTGGGTCAGGGCGGCCAGGACGTTTTCCCGGATGTCCCCGGCCGCGATAATGAAAAGCAGGTCGTCGCCCGGGCGAAAGACGCCGGCCCGGGCCTCGACCAGAACCCGGAACATGCCGGGCATGGCCTCGCCTTCCCGGCGGATGGCCTCCACCAGGTCCTGGTTCACCCGGACCTCCAGGGAGGCGACCGGAGCGCCGTTTCGGGACGTGGCCCGGGCCACGCCGTTGTGGACCAGCACCATGCCGACCTTTTCCAAAAAGCCCGGCTCGGCCTTTAACGCAGCAATGGTTTTTGAGATGTCCATGGCCGGGAAGTAAGGGAGAACCGCTCCGTTGTCCACAAGCTACATCACGCATCTGCTGGACCGCCTGGCTCCGGTCGGCTCCACCCGCATGGTCCAATCGGGCATTGGCGTGTGGGCGGCCTGGAAGGGGCAGCTCGACCCGGCCTTTGACACCATGTTCCAGGATTACGGGGGCTTTCGCATGGTCGATGCCCCGGGCCAGGCCTTGTGGTTTTTCTTTGGCGACGAGGCGTTTCGGCTGCTGGCCCGCATCCGCGTCTGGGACCGGGTCAATCCCATGCCGGTCTTTCTGGAGGTGTTTCCGGCCTCCATCCTCATCAGTCCGAAGTACGAAAAATCCTTGTCCATGTCCGTGGAGCTGTCCCGACAAAATGTCAGCCCCTCGGAATCCGTGGAAATCCTGATCCATCCCAACCTCAAAAGCCACATTGCCTCCCAGCCGGGACTGGCCATGGCCCCGGTCAAGCTGAGCGGCGGCCTGGCCCGGGTGCCCTGGGAACGCCTGGAGGCGGACCCGGGCCTGTCGTACGAATCCGGCCTGGACTGGCTGGGCGTGATCCGGCCCCTGGGCGATCCCTTGAGCCGCGGTACGGCCGAGGGTTGGCGCAACATCGCCGTGGAGCTGACCGAGCTGATCGATCGGTTGGGGATTAAGTTTTTGCGCCACGAGGGATTTCTCATTTTCGAGGTGGCGGGACTGCGGCTTTTGCGCACCTGGTGCCGGGAAACCGTGTCGCGGATCATGCGCCTCAAGGAGGAGGGGGAGCAGGGGCATTACTGGCCAAGCGTCCTGGCCGTGGTTGCGGCCAAGGGGCGCACCTTCGGCAAGGACCTGCCCCGCCGCATGGGGCTCAACTGGGACCAGCTCAGCCCCGACTACCCCCACATGAGCTACCGCTCGGCCCTGCTGCTGGGGGACGAGTTTTTGATCCACGAGGCCCGAACCCTGTCCCGGGGCCTGTCCGTGGAAGACTGGTGCAACGTCAGCCTGGTCCGCATCGAGGAGTCCGAGCCCCAGGGCACCCTGGACGTGCCGTTGCCGGCCAGCCTTTCCGGCGGCGACGCGGCCCCGTGCTTCTACTGCGGCCTCAACAACCACGAGCCCAGGGTCTGCCCCGCCAAGACCCTGGCCGCGCCGCGCCCGGAAATATGGGACCGGTTGGGCCAGGTGGACCTGGGCCGCATGGAGGCGCTTTCCCAGGACCTGGAAACGGCCCTGGCCGGTGATCCCGTGGGAGAGATGACCAGGCGGCTTTCGGGAAGCGAAGACAAGGACTTGCTGCTCAAGGCCATCTTCGAGATCGACATGCCGTTTCAGTTGCGCATGCTCGAAATCGTCTGGCGCAGCCGGGGCCGGGACCTGCCGGCCGGCATCGACCAGCTTGCCCCCAGGGAAGGGGATTTTCTGTGGGAGGCCCTGGCGGCCGTGCGCCAGGGCAATGCCGAAAACTACGAACAGAGCATGGGCCAGGCGCTGCTGCGCTATCCCCGGGCCTATCAGCCCAAGTCCCTGCAAGGCTTCCAGGCCATGGAGGGCGGCGACTGGACCAAGGCCGTGTACTGCTGGCAGGAGGCCGGCCGGCTGTGCCATACCGCCCTGCAACGCGGCTATTTCCTGTACTTGCAGGCCCGGGCCATGGAAATCCAGGGCGATTTCCAGCGGGCCATCGTGCTTTTCCGGGATACCCTGCGCGAATGTCCCAAATGGTCCGAGCCGCTCTATCGCCAGGGCGTATGCCTGGTGAAAATGGTCTTTACCGACCAGGGCATGCAGATTTTTCTCGATATGCTGCGCTCGGACATCATGCTCTTTAACCGGGTGATGCTGGACCCGGAGCTGGAGCGCGGCCGGCTGCACGTGCTGGCGTCCCTGTGGCGCGTCTGGACCAGGGCCCGGGAAGAGACCAAGGCCCGGCTGGCGGCGCTGGCGTCCCTGTCGGAAGCGCTTCGCGGACATTTTTTGGCGGACGAGCCGTTTCTGGCTGAGGGCGAGGCCCGGGTCCAGGCCTTGGGGAGTCTGGGCAAGGTGGCCAACTATGTGGCCTTCAAGCGCCTGGACGACGGGGTGAGCGCCCTGCAGGAGGATTTCCGCAAAAAGGTCGAGGCCGAGGTCAAGGCCATGCAACAGCAGCAGGCGCGCCAGTTCGAGGAACTGAAATCCGTACAGCGGGAAGCGGCCTGGTTTCCGTTTCCGTCACTTTTGCGGGAGTTCAACCAGGATTTCAACTTCTGCGCCGCCAAGCTCAACTGGATGCGCACGTCTTCCATGGCCGAAGCCGAAAATTTCCACAAAAGCCGGGAATACCTGCCCCTGGTGGACGAGCGCATCCGGACGCTGCGCACCCGGCTGATCACGCTTCGCATCGTGCGGGATTCCACCTTTTTTACCATGCTCCTTGGCCGCAACTTCATGTGGATGGAAGTGGTGGGCCTGGGGCTGTCCCTGGTCCTGGTGCCGGTCTTCGTCTACCTGTTCCAGCGTTCGGGCCAGGGCTGGATGGCGGAAATGGTGGAGCAGCAGAAATGGCAGCTGCAAAAGGGGCTGGTGGTCATTTTGAGCATTGCGGCTATGGCCCTGGCTGCGGTCAAGACGGCCCTGACTTTTGACGCCAAAAAACGCAAGCTCTTCCGCCTGGCCGAGGAAGGCAAGCTGCCCAAAAAAAAGCCCAAGCCGAAAAAAAAGTCCAAGCCCACAAAAAAGGCCGCGTCCCCGGCCAAGGCCCTGGCCAAGAAGTAGCCGGCAGCTTGGGTTACTGTCTGGGAATTTCAATCCGGCAACGCTGTCTTGTCAGTCCGACGCAAGCCGAGGCCATGCCTGGCAATACGCGAACCTCACGTGACACGGCAATGGACGTTGCGTTGTAATACTTTCAATCCCTTATGGGTTTCCAAAGGGCAAAGCCCTTTGGTCGCCGAAGGCTTCAAAAACGGCCCTTTTGACGACACTTCCTGCGAAAGCCTCGCCTGCCAATAAAAAAGGCGAAGAGCGAACCCTCCGCCTTTTTTCCTCGAGGAAACGGAAAGGCTAGACGCAGCCGGTCGGCTTGGGCAGGCCGGCCATTTTGCAGGCTCCCTTGCCCGGGCCCGAGGGGAACAGCTCGTAGATGTGCTTCAGCTTGAACCCGGTCACCTTGGACAGGATGCGGACCATGGGGGCGATGCCGTTTTTCTTGTAGTAGTCCTGCAGGAACTCGATGACCTTGTTGTGCTCGGGGGTGAGTTCCTTGATGCCCTCGGAATCCTTCACATACTCAACCCACTCGAGGTTCCAGTCTTCAAACTTCTGCAAGAAGCCGTCTTCGTCGACCTCAAAGGTCTTGCCTTTGTACTCAACAGTTGCCATGCGCATCCTCCTTACAGGTTGATAAGAACAGCGCCCGAACGTGTACGCGAAACGCCGGGCGATTTCCAGACGCCTCCCGGTGACGGGGGGCCTCACCCATGAATCAGAGCACCCTTGATGCCCGATGGGTCGGGATGTCAGGCGAGACCGGAATGTGGTCCGGCTCCCGCGTTACTTTTTGAACATAATCGCGAAAAAAAGGTTTTGTCAATGCTTTTCCGCTCAAGGGGTGACAGCTCTTTGGCAAATTGGTCTGTTATGCAAAGGTGTTGCGACATTTTATGGGCCAGTTTGGCCGGCCAGCAGGCTATCCAGATGTTCCCGGGCAAAATCCAGGCTCGGGTCCAGCTCCAGGGCCGCGCCCAGATAATGGGCGGCCATGTCCGTGCGGCCCAGGCGCATCTGGCACAGGCCCAGGTTGGCCAGATCCATGGCCGAACCCGCGTCCAGGGCCAGGGCGGCCTCGAAATCCGCGGCCGCCGGACCGTAGTCTTTGGCCTTGAACCGGGCCACGCCGCGCAGGTTGTAGTATTCCTTGACCTGGGGGCTTAGGTCGATGGCCCGGTCCAGGTGGGGGACGGCTTCGTCCCATCGGGACAGGAGCGACAGGGCATGGGCCTGGTAAAAGGCGGCCAGGGCCTGGTCCTCGGCCAGGGTCTGCCGGGCCTCGGCCGCGGCGAAACCGGGCAGGGCCGCTTCCGGGTCGCCCAGGCGCAGGGCCAGCATGGCCTCGAAAAAGGGCACGAACGGCGCGTTCGGATAGATTTCCGCCAGCTCGGCCAAACTGGCGGCGGCTGTGGCCGGATCGGCCTCCTCGGCCAGGATGCGGCCGGTGAAAAGCCCGAGCGAAGCCTTGGGGGTGCGTTCCCGGAAGGCAAAGCCGGGCACGAAATTGTAGTTGGCCGAAAGCCCCAGTTCCGGATGGCTGGTGTCCACGGTCAAAAGCGGATGGCCCATGGCGGCAAGCCGGCCGGCCAGAAGCTCTAACTCCTCGGCAATGTCGGCCCGTTCGATGGAGGGCAGGCTCGCCAGTGGGACCAGGGGGCCGTCCATGAGCCAGGCAGCCTGGGCCAGGTCGTCGAATTTGGGCAGGCCCGAGGCCTCGTAGTTGCTCGACGTCTCGAAGTCGCCGGCCAGCTGGGCGATCTCGGTCAGGGCCCGGATGGCGGCCTTGGCCGGCGAGGCGGCCGTGCCGGCGGTGAACACGATTTCCGAGGACTCGGGAAAGGTGGCCGGATCATAGGCCATGGCCCCCACCGTGGGCGCGGGCATGCCCAGGGTGAAGTCCTTGAGCCACACCCGGATGCCTTCCCGCGTAAATGCCGCCAGGAGCCGGGCCAGGACCGCATCGTCGATTGCGGCCGGATCAATGGTCGGCAGCACGGGCCGGTCCCGGTCGATGATGGCGCACACATGGCGCTCGATCAACTCGCACGCCCCCTGGAGCACGGATTCCTCGAAGCAGTTGCCGGCAGACGAGCCATTGAATTCGTTGAGGATTTTAAACCAGTTGAGCGGTACGGCCACTTCTGCCCCGGCGGCCACGTCCAGGGCCAGGGCAAAGCGCCAGGGGACCAGGGACAGGATGCGGCGGGTGGTGTCGTCGTCCAGGTCCTCGCCCACGCACTGGCGGATGCGGCCAAGGGGCATGAGGCGCGACCCGTAAAGGGCCTCGGCCTCGGCCCAGGTGGCCGTGACCAGGCGATCGGAAGCGTTCCAGAAGGAAAAAAAGCTGAAGCGCTCGGCCAGTTCCATGAGCGCCGAGGCCTCGGCCTGCTCGGGCGAGGCGCCCTTGCCCATCTGCTTGCGCGTGGGCATGACAGCCCGGGCCGCCTCGCCGCACACGCTCAAAAAGACCGGAATGCCGAGCCGGCCGGTGTCGATGCGCCGGGTTTCGGCCAGGACCCCGGCGCCGAAGCGGGCGAACGCGGCCCTGGCCCGGGCCACGGTTTCGCCGGGCGGGCAGATCTTGTCCTGGTCAGTGGTGTAGCCCTTGGGCCGGGAAGCGAGTCTAGGCATGCTTGCGAAGCCTCATGCGGTAGATTTGGCTGAGCTTGCGTTCCGGGGCGTCCTGGCCGGGATTTTTTTCCTTGTATCCCACCACGCGCTCGGCCACGGCAAATTCCTTGTCCGCCATGTTGAAAAACCGGGCGGCTTTGCGGTGGTAGTCCTTGGCCAGGACCACCTCGGCGGCCGGGTCCAGGGAGAGGTGGGCCTCCAGGAACTTGAGCAGGCCCCGGTAGGTGTCTTCCATGTACAGGACTTCCGAGCCCAGGATGACGTCGAAGCGCTGGCTCAGCCGGTCTGTGGTGAAATCCGCCCGGGCCGTGCGGGCCCGGTCGGCCAGGCCGTTTTGGAGGATGTTGATCTGGGTGAACAGCAGGGCATCGGGGTGGATGTCGGTGATGACCGTGTGAAAGCCCTGCCTGGCCGCAAACAGGCCGCAGATGCCGACCCCGGCCCCGATCTCCAGCAGGCTGCGGCCGCCCTGGGGATCGAGGTGGCGCAGGAAATGGGACAGCAGGATGGAGGTGGGCCAGATCTTGGCCCAAAACGGCAGCTCGATGGGTCCGGCGCCCGAGGTTTGGACGAGCCGGTCGATCAGGGCTTCGAGGTCGGCGATCTGGAGGATGTCCAGGGTGTGCTCGCCGATGGTCACGGGCTCGAAGCGCACGTCATAGCGGGCCTTGGCCGCGTCCAGGAGTTCGTCGAGGGGGGCGCTTAAGGAAACAGACTGGCTCACAATCACTCCCGTTTTGGTATGAATTGCCGCCATACAGGATTTTTGGAGGCGAGGCAAAGAAAAAGGGCCGGCTTTGCGGACCGGCCCTGGGTTTACGGGGTGGAGCGGGAAACGGGATTTGAACCCGCGACTTCAACCTTGGCAAGGTTGCACTCTACCACTGAGTTATTCCCGCTCATGTCGGCTGTGGAGGCGGCATCCGGATTTGAACCGGAGAATGGAGGTTTTGCAGACCTCTGCCTTACCACTTGGCTATGCCGCCTCATTTCTAAAGACCCGCTTAATTACTCGCGTCCGGCCCGGCTGTCAACTCTTTTTTCTCAATCTTTTTGACCGGTCCGGCGCGGACGGGGCGGCCGCCGTTGCCGAGGGGCCTATTTGCCAAATCCGGGGGGCTTCGTCAACCAGGAATTGCAAAAAAGGAAAAGTTATAAATAACATGCTGAAATAAAAAATAAATTTTATTGTTTGCGATAAGAAAAACGCTCGGCAACGGCACGGCCGGCACGGAGAGGAGGGGGGAAGGCTTCCCGCCGCGCCTGGGCGGGTGGCCCCGCGTCCTCGTTTGCGGCCGGGCTCTCCGGGAGCGGCAGCGGCAGCCGGACCAGCCCCGGATTTTCCTCCCGAATTGCGGTCCGCCGGGGCTGGCTTTCGTGGCGACAGGGTTGCCTTGCTGTCGGAAGCGGCGGGCCTGACCTCCAAAGTCTAGGCCGTCCGGCGGATTACCATGAAAAAACGCCGGAGCCGTTTGGCTCCGGCGTCGTCATTCGGGAGGCTTGTTAGCTTTCGATGGTGATCTTCCGCGGCTGGGCCGCTTCGTCCTTGGGCATGGTGATGGTCAGGATGCCCTTGTCGAATTTGGCCTTGGTCTCGGCCTCCTTGACCTGGCAGGGCAGGGGGATGGATCGGGAAAAGGAGCCGTAGGAGCGCTCGATGCGGTGATAGTTGTCCTTTTTCTCCTCTTCCTCGAACTTCTTTTCGCCCTTGAGCACCAGGGTGTCGTTGTGGATGGTGATCTCCACATCCTTGACATCGAGTCCGGGCAGTTCGGCCTTGACCGTCACGGTCTTCTCGTCTTCGCTCACGTCCACGGCCGGAAATCCGACGTCCTTGAACAGCGCCGGCAAGGCGCTGAAGGGTTCGCGCCAGAAGTCTTCCATGAGATCGGCAATGCTGGAGGGCTGTCTGGTGGCCAGGGATTTTTCCCGAAGGCGCGGCATAAGGCTCTTGAACATAATCCAACCTCCTCGTTATACAAGGAATTTATGATTATGCCTCTCACTATAGTCCAATTGCGATCCCAGTCAAGATCGGCCTCCCGAAACAGGCGGCTCGTGCGGTCTACGGCCCGACCGCTTTGCCGGTCACCAGTTCCAAAAGCTTCCAGCCCTGTTTGGAAAAATCCCCTTCCGTGTCGCACAGAAGCACCACTGCGGCCAGGTCCTCGGGGGAAAGCAGGAGCCAGGCGAAATAGCCGCCCGAGCGGCCGGCGTGCAGCACGAATTCCTTGCCGTCAAAATTCATGACGTTCCAGAAAAGCCCGAGAAAAAAGCCGGGAATGGAGGCAACGTGCTTGCGGGGCATCTGGGCCAGCTTCATGGCCGGAAAAAGCGGGGTGGGCCAAAGCCCCAGGTTGGCCGCGGCGTAGGCCAGCAGGTCGTCGGCCGTGGACCGCAGGGCCCCGGCCCCTTCCAGGCCCCGCACGTCCCAGTTGGGCACGAGTTGGCCCTTGGCGTCGTGCCCCTTGGCAAAGCGGGCAACCATGTCCGGCCGCAGGGCGATGCGGGTGTCGGCAAGCCCCAGGGGATCGCAGATCTGGGTCCGCACCAGGGTTTCGTAGTCCGTGCCGGCCAGGCGGGACAGCAGGTAGCCGGTCAATCCGGCCCCCACGTTGCTGTAGAAAAAATCCCGGCCCACCGGGCCTTGGAGCTGGGCCGCAGGCAGGTATTCCAGGAGCTTTT
>CAZBER010000010.1:49908-56743 GCA_964490985.1 uncultured Desulfovibrionaceae bacterium
GTGGAGTAGCCGGCAAACGGGTTTCGCGGGTCCTGGCCCGGCAGGTTGGCCGGAGCTCCGGGCAGGCCCGAGGTGTGGGTGGCCAGGTCCAGATAGGTCACCGGGAAAAGGGGGGCGTTTTTTCCGATCATGCCCGAGGGCAGGGCCAGGCGGATGGGGTCGGTGACGTGGAGCGTGCCGGCAATGGCGGCCTGGGCCAGGAGGGTGCCGGTAAAGGTCTTGGTGATGGAGCCGATCTCGAACACGGTTTTGCCGTCCGGGGCCTTGGCCCGGACGCTTTCGTCCCGGCGGCCGAATCCGTACGTGACCCGGCCCGCAGCCGTGACGAATCCCACCACCAGGCCGTGGACCGTTCCGGATTCGGTGAGCCGTTCCACCACCCGGGCCGTGGCCTGCTGGCTGGGCAGGCGTCGGGCCTCGGCCCGGCCGGCGGACAGCGTGACGGCCAGGCACAGCATGGCCAGGCAAAGCGTGCAGGGCAGGCTTTTGCACATGGGACTTTTCTCCGTCAGGCGCGGTTTCGCGGGGTGCGTCCTGCCTGGATGGCGTGTTTTCGGATGCGTTCGATGAAGTGTTCCCGCGTGTCGGCGTCCTGGAGCTGGTCTTCGTCCGTCACGGGAAGGTGCGGGAACCGGTTCTGGAAAGCCCGGGCGAAAAGCCCTGTTCCCGTTTCCACGGGCAATGCGCCGGCCTCTGCCTGGACCTTGACCCGAGCCAGGCCGCAGGACGGGGACTTGGACTTGAAGATGAACCCGGCCAGGTCCTCATTGGCCAGTTCGGCCATCCGGCGGGCGCAGAAATCCCGCATGCGCTGGGTCAGGTCCAGGCCCGTGGTGTTGGTGACCAATCGGGGCCGGTCGGAGTCTCCGGCCAGATGCATGGGCTCCCGGGGAATGCCCAGGCCGCATTCCGCTTCCGGGCACACCGGGACAAAGGCGCAGTATCGGCCAAGCGTGTCGGTAATGAAGCGGTCGAGCTTGTGCCCGCCGTCGTAGCGCACGGGCTGTCCCAGCAGGCAGGCGCTGACGCCCACGCGGATGGGGTTTGTCATGGCCATGGATAGTGCCTTATTTCGTTCTTCCGGCTTGATCGATGGGCCTCAAGCGGCTAAAGCCTTGCCGGCGTCGGGAAACTCTACGGCCTTTGGGCCGGCATGGGAACCCGGGCCGGAGAAACACGTGGAGTGCCTGTTGACGACTCTTTTTTTCGATTTCGGCGGCGTCTTGGCCGAGGAGGGCTTCCGGGAGGGACTGACCGCCATTGCCCGGGAAGCCGGCCGCGACCCGGAGACCGTGGTGCCCGTGGCCTATGAAATGGCCTGGTCCACGGGCTTTGTGGTGGGCAAGGCCGACGAGGCCGGGTTCTGGGACGCCTTTCGCCGGGCCACGGGCATTGACGGCGACGATGCGCGACTTACCGAAATGGTGCTGTCGCGTTTCACGCTGCGGCCGTTTATGTTCGAGCTGGTGGACCGGGCCCGGAGCCTGGGCCTCAAGACCGCCATCTTGAGCGACCAGACGGTTTGGCTGTCCCGGCTGGATGCCCGGCATGACGTGTTTTCCCATTTCGACGCGGTCTTTAACAGTTGCCGGCACGGCGTTTCCAAGCGCGATGCCGCGTTTTTCCATCTGGCCCTGACGGCCCTTGGGGCGCGGCCCGAAGCATCCCTTTTTATCGACGACGCCCCGCGCAACGTGGAACTGGCCGCAAGCCTTGGCCTGCAGACCATCCTGTACCGGAACAAGGAGCCGTTTGTGCGCGAACTGGCCGCCTTGTGCCCCATCCTCGGAGCAAACTGATGTATAAGCCCATTTTCGGCCTGGCCCAGGACGGCCTGCCCATCATCGCCGTCTGCGCCCTGGCCGCCCTGGTCATGGCCCTTTTGCGCTGGCCCGTGCCGGCCGTGGTCTTTTTGGCCCTGACGGTTTTTAGCCTCAATTTCTTCCGCGACCCGGACCGCACGGCTCCGGCCGAACCCGGCCTGGCCGTGGCCCCGGCCGACGGCGTGGTCTGCAAGATGGGAACCGAGGTCGATCCGCTTTCCGGGGAGACCCGGCAGGTGGTGTGCATTTTCATGAACGTTTTCAACGTGCATGTGAACCGTTCGCCCATCGAGGGCACGGTCTCGGATTTGCGTTACATCCCGGGCAAGTTTTTCAACGCCTCCCTGGACAAGGCCTCCACGGACAACGAACGCAGCCTGCTGGGCCTTCGCGATGGTGACGGCAACGCCTGGACCGTGGTCCAGATCGCCGGACTCATTGCCCGGCGCATCGTGTGCAAGGCGGCCGTGGGCGACCGTCTGGCCCGGGGCGAGCGCTACGGCATGATCAAGTTCGGCTCCCGCCTTGACGTCTATTTGCCACATGGCTATCATCCTGCCGTGACAATGGGGCAGAAGACCATGGCCGGCGTGACCGTCCTGGCCCGCAAAACAGCCGGATAAACGCACTCGATGGACGAAAGGATATCCCAAAGCCGGGCTCGCAGGAGCGTCTATATCCTGCCGAACCTGTTTACCATGGCCAGCCTGTTCGCTGGCTTTTTGGGTTTGCTTTGGGCCATCGAGGGCCGCTTCGACCTCACGGCCGTGGCCATCCTGTTCAGTTGCCTCTTTGACGGTCTGGACGGCAAGGTGGCCCGGCTCACCCACACCAGCAGCGAATTCGGGGTGCAGTTCGATTCCCTGGCCGACCTGGTGGCCTTTGGCGTCTCGCCGGCCATCATGGTCTATCAGTGGCAGCTTTCCCGTTTCGGCCGGCTGGGCATGGTGGCCGCCTTCCTGCTCGTGGCCTGCGGCGCGCTGCGCCTGGCCCGGTTCAATGTCATGTCCGGCAAGGCCGGAGCCTCCAAGAAGTTCTTCCTGGGCCTGCCCATTCCGGCCGCCGGCTGCATGATCGCGCTCTTTTACATGTTCGAGCGTTACCTGCCCGACCACGTGGCTGCCCTGGTCATGCCCAAGGCCTGCCTGGTGCTGGTCTACGCCTTGTCCTTCCTCATGGTCAGCCGGGTGCGCTACGCCTCGTTCAAGGAATTCGGACTGGTCAAGGCACATCCCTTCAGCGCCATGGTCACGGCCATGCTGCTCTTCGTGGTCGTGGCTTCCGAGCCCTGGCTCATCGGTTTCCTGCTTTTTACGGCCTATCTGATCTCCGGCCCCATCTACACCTTCTTCATTCTGCCGCGCCGTTCCTGCAAGCTACGAGAGTCCCTCCAGGAACTCTCGTAAACCATTACCCCTCTTTTTTGCGTCTCTTGTCATCAGCCGATGCCTCGGCTAAGCATACTGCTTTGCCGCGCCGGCCTTCGAGACAGGCTATCCCGCCGCCGCGCGGGGCAAAACCAGGAGAACGCTCATGCCCGAGAACAACAGGGTTTACATTTTTGATACCACGCTTCGGGACGGCGAACAGTCGCCCGGGGCCACCATGACCAAGGAAGAGAAAATCCGCATGGCCCGCCAACTGGAGACCCTTGGCGTGGACATCATCGAGGCCGGTTTTCCGGCCGCCAGCGAAGGCGATTTCCAGGCCGTGGCCGCCATCGCCGAAACCGTGAAAAAGCCCGTGGTGGCCGCCCTGTGCCGGGCCCTGCCCTCGGACATCGACCGGGGCTTTGCGGCCATCGAGCATGCCGCCAAACGGCGCATCCATACCTTTATCGCCACCTCCGAGCTGCACATGGAGCACAAGCTCGGCAAAAAGCCCCACCAGGTGCTGGACATGGCCGAGGCGGCCGTGCGTCATGCCGTGGCCAAGGGCGTGGAGGTCCAGTTCTCGGCCGAGGACGCCTCGCGCTCGGATCCCGCCTTTCTGGTGGCCGTGTGCGACCGCGTCATTGCGGCCGGAGCCACCATCATCAATATCCCGGACACCGTGGGCTATGCCCAGCCGGCCGAATTCGCCGACCTCATCCGCCACCTCCTGGCCACGGTCAAGGATGCGGACAAGGTGACCTTTGCCGTGCATTGCCACAACGACCTGGGCTTGGCCGTGGCCAACACCCTGGCCGCGCTCCATGCCGGGGCGCGCCAGGCCGAGGTGACCCTTTCCGGCATCGGCGAGCGCGCCGGCAACGCTTCCCTGGAACAGGTGGTCATGGGGCTCAATACCCGTCCCAACTACTACCAACTGGAAACCGGCATCGTGACCGAGGAGCTCTACACCTCCTGCCGCCGCCTCTCGGGCATCATCGGCCAGCCCATTCCGCCTTATGCGCCCATCATGGGCCGCAACGCCTTTGCCCACGAATCCGGCATCCATCAGCACGGCGTGCTCAAGGATCGCCGCACCTACGAGATCATGACCGCCGAAAGCATCGGCCGCAAGGGAGCCGTGGTGGTGCTCGGCAAGCATTCCGGCCGCCATGCCCTGGACGCCAAGGTCAAGGAGCTCAACTACAAGCTTGCCGACGACGAACTCAAGGTCGTCTTCGATGCGGTCAAGGAACTGGCCGACCGCAAACAGAGCATCCTCGACGAGGATATCGAGGCGCTCATCCTGGAAAAAGTGCTGCGCCGGCCGGACAAGTACAAGCTCAAGTTCCTGAGCGTCCACTGCGGCAACGTGGAGCTGGCCCCTTCGGCCGTGCTGCTCATGGAGGTGGATGGCCGGGAGGTCAAACGCTACTCCTCGGGCTCCGGTCCGGTGGACGCGTCGTTTAACGCCGTATGCGAGGCCGTGGGCCGCAAGCCCGAGCTGGAAGAGTTCCACATCAACGCCATCACCGGCGGCACCGACGCCCAGGGCGAGGTGACCGTGCGCATCCGGGATGGGGCGGCCACGTCCGTGGGACGCGGCGTGCACGACGACGTCATCATGGCCAGCACCCTGGCCTTTATCAATGCCCTCAACCGCTTGGCCAAAAAGGAGGAACCCCGGGTATGGGCGCAACTTTAGCCGAAAAAATCCTGCAGCAGCACAGTGACGAACAGGTCGCCGGACCTGGCCAGATCGTCCGCTGCCGCCTCTCCCTGGTCCTGGCCAACGACATCACCGCGCCGTTGGCCATCAAGTCCTTCAAGCAGATGGGCGCCACCGCCGTCTTTGACAAGGACAAGGTGGCCATTGTGGCCGACCACTTCACGCCCAACAAGGACATTGCCTCGGCCGAGCAGGTCAAGGTCTGCCGCGAGTTCGCCCGGGAGATGGGACTGACCCATTATTACGAAGGCGGCAACGTCGGCGTGGAGCACGCGCTTTTGCCCGAACTGGGCCTGGTCGGCCCCGGCGACGTGGTCATCGGCGCGGACTCCCATACCTGCACCTACGGCGGGCTCGGCGCATTCGCCACGGGCATGGGCTCCACGGACATCGCCGCCGGCATGGCCCTGGGCGAGACCTGGTTCAAGGTGCCGCCTTCCATCCGGGTGGTCCTGACCGGGGAGCTGGACCGATTCGTCGGGGCCAAAGACCTGATGCTGGCCCTGATCGGGGCCATCGGCGTGTCCGGAGCCCTGTACAAGGCCTTGGAATTCGTCGGCCCCCTGGCCGAGGCCCTGTCCGTGGAAGGCCGCATGACCATGTCCAACATGGCCATCGAAGCCGGCGGCAAGGCCGGGCTTTTCGCCGCCGACGCCAAGACCCTGGAATACGCCGCAGCCCACGGCCGCACGCACGACGCGGCCATTGCCGCCGACCCGGACGCCGTCTACGAACGCGTGGTCACCATCGACGCCACGGACATGGAGCCGCAGATCGCCTGCCCGCACCTGCCCGACAACGTCAAACCCGTGTCCGCCGTCTCCGGCCTGCCCGTGGACCAGGCTGTCATCGGCTCGTGCACCAACGGCCGCATCGAAGACATGCGCCAGGCCGCCGCCATCCTCAAAGGCAAAAAAGTGGCCAAAACCGTGCGCTGCATCATCCTGCCCGCCACGCCGGGCATCTGGAAGCAGGCCCTGGCCGAAGGCCTCATCGAGACCTTCATGGATTCCGGCTGCATCGTCGGCCCCCCCACCTGCGGGCCGTGCCTGGGCGGCCATATGGGCATCCTGGCCGGCGGCGAACGGGCCATCTCCACCACCAACCGTAACTTCAGGGGCCGCATGGGGAGCCTGGACAGCGAAGTCTACCTGGCCAGCCCGGCCGCTGCCGCTGCGGCCGCCATTGCCGGCGAGATCATCGATCCGGCCAAGGTATAGGGTGGAAGAGGCAAGATCGGGGCGCTGCCCCGAACCCCGCCGGGGGGAATGATTCCCCCCGGACCCCCTCGACGGGGGCAGGGGCCATCGGCCTGCGGCCGAGAAGAGGGGAGGGGACTCCCCGGAGGAGAGACGCAATGTATCACGGCAAGGCGCACAAGGTTGGGGCGCATATCGATACCGACGCCATTATTCCGGCCCGGTTCCTGGTCACCACGGATGTGGACGAACTGGGGGCCAACTGCATGGAAGGCCTGGAGCCGGGTTGGATCAAACGGGTGGCCAAGGGCGATGTTATCGTGGCCGGCGAGAACTTCGGCTGCGGCTCGTCGCGCGAGCATGCGCCCGTGGCCATTTTGGGGGCCGGCATCCCGGTGGTCATCGCCCACAGCTTCGCCCGCATCTTCTACCGCAACAGCTTCAACATGGGCCTGGTGCTGCTGGAGATCGGCGACGACGTGGCCAAGATCAACGACGGCGATGAACTTACGATCGACGCCGACGCCGGCGTCATCGAGAACGTGACCACGGGTGTGAAAATCCAGTGCAAGCCCGTACCGCCGTTCATGAAGGGCATCCTGGACAAGGGCGGGCTCATTTCCTACGTCAAGGACCGTCTGGCTGCCCGCGCGTAGCGACAGGAAGGGGAGGGACGCCTTTGGCGGCCGGGAGGGGCAATGCCCCTCCCGGACC
>CAZBER010000010.1:56824-75439 GCA_964490985.1 uncultured Desulfovibrionaceae bacterium
GGGTCCGGGGGGGATTATCCCCCCCGGCCGCCGGAGGCGTCTTATCTTCATCTTTTAAGGACATAACATGCGCTATGCTATCTGTGTGATGCCCGGAGACGGCATTGGACCCGAGATCGTGGCCGAGGCTGTGAAGATTCTGGAGACGGTCGGGAAAAGGCATGGCCTGGACTTTGCTTTTACCCAGGCGCTGATCGGTGGCGCGGCCATCGACGCCACGGGCGGCCCCCTGCCCGAGGCTACGCTAGCCGCCTGCCAGGCGGCCGACGCCGTGCTGCTCGGGGCCGTGGGCGGCCCCAAGTGGGACAATCTCGATCCGACCATCCGACCGGAAAAGGGCCTGCTCGGCATCCGCAAGGCCCTGGGCCTTTTCGCCAACCTGCGTCCGGCCAGGCTTTTTCCGGAGCTGGCCCACGCCTGCTGCCTGCGCCCGGACATCGTGGGCCAGGGGCTGGACGTCATGGTGGTGCGGGAGCTGACCGGCGGGGCCTATTTTGGCGAGCCGCGCGGCATCGAGGAGCGCGGCGGCGAGAAGGTCGGCTTTAACACCATGATCTACAGCGAGTCCGAAGTGCGGCGCATCGCCAAGGTGGGCTTCGAGACCGCGCGTAAGCGCCGGGGCAAGCTGTGCTCCGTGGACAAGGCCAATGTGCTCGACGTCTCGCGCCTGTGGCGGGCCGTGGTCCTGGAAGTGGCCAGGGACTACCCCGACGTGGAGCTGTCCCACATGTACGTGGACAACGCGGCCATGCAGCTCGTGCGCGCCCCGTCCCAGTTCGACGTCATTGTGACCGAAAACCTGTTCGGCGACATCCTGTCCGACGAGGCGGCCGTGATCACCGGCTCCATCGGCATGCTGCCCTCGGCCTCGCTCGGCGCGTCCAATCCGGGCCTGTACGAGCCCATCCACGGCTCGGCCCCGGACATCGCCGGCCAGGACAAAGCCAATCCCCTGGCCACCATCCTGTCCGTGGCCATGATGCTCAAGCACTCCTTGAACTTGTCCGGGCCGGCCGAGGCCATCGAGGCGGCCTGCGCTAAAGTGCTGGCCGAAGGCTACCGCACGGGCGACATCATGGAACCGGGCAAGACGTTGGTCGGCTGCAAGCAGATGGGCGACCTGGTGGTCGCGCGCTTGGCCTAAACGCTGCGCCGGCCGGGCCAGGCGGCCCGGCCGGCTTTAAGACGGGCCAGGAATGCCGGCCGCCCGCTGGGGCTGGCCCTCCTGGCTTTTCTTGCGTAAAGGAAGCGGCGCATTATTGTTGATAGCTTCCAATCCTTGGCACATCGAATCGAGTCATGGCAAAAGTCAGTCTGCAAAATCTCTCCAAATCCTATGGCGGCCGCGATCTTTTCCGGGACTTCTCCCTGGAGATTCCCGGCGGCACGCGCCTGGCCGTGGTCGGCCAGAACGGCGCGGGCAAGTCCACGCTGTTAAAACTCATTGCCGGCGTATCCGAGCCCGACGGCGGCCGGGTGGCCCTGTCCACCGGGGCGCGCCTGGGCTACGTGGCCCAGGAGATGGAAGAGGGCGACCTGGGCATGCCGCTTCTGGCCTGGGTCATGGCCGGGCTGCCGTCCTGGAAGGATTTCTGGAAACGTTACGACGCGGCCGTGGCCGCCGGCGACCAGGCGGCCCTGACCGCCCTGGCCGCCGAGCAAAGCCGCCTGGAACACGCCCTGGGCTATAATCCCGAGCACCGGGCCAAGACCATTCTCACGGGCCTGGGCTTTTCCGAGGCCAACCAGCATGCCCCCTTGTCCGCCCTGTCCGGTGGCTGGCGGGAGCGGGCCAAGCTGGCCAAGGTGCTGACGGCCGGGGCCGATGTCCTGCTTCTGGACGAGCCCACCAACCACCTGGACCTGGAGGCCGTGGCCTGGCTGGAATCCTTTTTGTGCGCCTTTCCCGGGGTCCTGGTCTTTGTGGCCCACGACCGGGTGTTTCTCGACCGGGTGGCCACGCACACGCTTTTTATGGGCGACGTCAAGCCGGTGTGGCGGCCGGGCTCGTTTACCCAGTTCCTGGCCTGGCGCGAGGAGATGGAAAAGCAGTGGGAGCGCGAGGCCGCGGCCATTGACAACAAGATCAAGCAGCACGCCGCCTTTGTGGAGCGCTTCCGGTACAAGGCCACCAAGGCCAGACAGGCCCAAAGCAAGCTCAAGAGCGTGGACAAGCTGGAAAAGGAGCTGTCGGCCCTGAAAAGCGAGCGGCCAGACGTGCGGGCCAAGACCCTGTCCTTTACCCTGCCCGAGCCCGAGCGGTCGGACAAGACCGTGGCCGCCGCAGCCGACCTCGCCTATGCCTACCCGGGCGGCAAGCCCATGTGGCCGCCGCTGACGTTCCAGCTTTTTCGGGGCCAGAAGGTGGCCCTGGTCGGCCCCAACGGCGCGGGCAAGACCACCCTTTTAAAGCTCGTCACCGGGGCGCTGAAGCCCACGGCCGGCCGGGTCAAGCTCGGCACCGGGGTCAAGCTCGGCTATTTCAGCCAGCATCAGACCGAAATCCTGTCCGGCGAAGCCACGGTCATGGGCGAGATGCGGCGCATGGCCGGCCCCAAGGCCACGCATCAGGAAGCCTGTTCGGTCCTGGGGCTTTTCCTGCTTGGCGAGGAATATTGGGAGCGCCGGGTGTTCGAGCTTTCCGGCGGCGAGAAATCCCGCCTGGTCCTGGCCGGGCTTTTTTCCGCCCGGGCCAATTTCCTGGTCCTGGACGAGCCCACCAACCACCTGGACCTGGAAAGCCGCGAAGCCCTGGTCCGGGCTTTGGTCGATTATACCGGCACCATCCTCATGGTGGCCCACGACCGCTATCTTCTGGCCGAGGCCGCCGATGAGGTCTGGTCCGTGGGTCCCGAAGGCGTGGTGGTCTATCCGGATGGGTTTGCAGCCTATGAGCGTTCCCTGGCCGTGACCGACGCCTGCCGTGTGGATGAGGCCGAGACGGCCGCGCCCAAGGCCTCCCGCCAGGAGGACAAGGAGCGCAAGCGCCGGGTGGCTGAGCAGCGAAATGCCCTGTACCGGGACATCAAGCCTAAGCGGGAAGCCTTCGAGGCCCTGGAGGCCGAGCTGGAGGCGCTTTTGGCCAAGCAGGCCGAGGTGGAGGTCGTCATGGCCGATCCCGAGACCTATGCCCAAAAAGAGCTTTTTTCCAAGCTGAGCAGGGAATACGGCGCGCTGTCCCAGCAGGCCGAGGCCCTGCTGTCCCGCATGGCCGTGCTGGAAGAGGAAATCGGCAGCCTGGAGGCCCGGCGGGCCGCTTTGCAGGAAGCGTCGTGACGGGCGGCTCCACGGTCGTGGAGGTGGTGGCGGCCATCATCTGGCGGGACGGCCGCTACCTGGGCGTGCGCCGCCCCCTGGGCAAGCCCATGGCCGGCGCCTGGGAATTTCCCGGCGGCAAGATCGAGCCGGGCGAGACGCCGACAGCGGCCCTGACCCGGGAACTTCGCGAAGAACTGGGCATAATGCCCACTGCAATTGCCTTTTTCAGGGAAAAAGCGCATGCTTACGAACACCTCTCGGTCAGGTTGCACTTTTTCCACGTCCACGGCTTCAATGGCGAACCCCAGGCCCTTGAAGGACAGCATATGGAATGGCTTTCTCCGGAGGAAGCCCGATCCCTGCCGTTTCTGGAAGCGGACCGGGACGTGGTGGATGCCTTGGCCCAT
The DNA here is from genome assembly GCA_964490985.1 of uncultured Desulfovibrionaceae bacterium. Taxonomy (GTDB): domain Bacteria; phylum Desulfobacterota; class Desulfovibrionia; order Desulfovibrionales; family Desulfovibrionaceae; genus Solidesulfovibrio. The sequence goes on from CAZBER010000010.1 coordinate 60,490, forward strand.
GGGGAGAATGGGTAGGGTGCTGTTTTCAAACTTGACCAAGGAGACCGCGTGCGTATTGGGGAGTTGATCCAGGCGAAAGGGCCGTTCGTATCGTTGGAGTTTTTTCCGCCCAAGGAGCGGGATGCCTGGGCCGGCTTTTTCCAGGTGGTGGAGCGGCTTTTGGTGGTGCACCCGCTCTTCGTGTCCGTGACCTACGGGGCCGGTGGCGGCACCCATGCCTATACCTTGGAGATCGTGTCGCGGCTGCGCAACGAATACGGCCTGGAGCCCATGGCCCATCTGACCTGCGTGGGGGCCAGCGAGGCGAAAATCCGGGGCTTTCTGGACGCCCTGGAAGAGGCTGGCGTGGACAATGTCCTGGCCCTGCGGGGCGACCCGCCCAAGGGCCAGGAGCACTTTACGCCGGATTCGGACCAGTTTCAGCACGCCAGCGACCTGGTGGCGTTTATCCGCCGGGCCTACCCCAATCTCGACATTGGCGTGGCCGGCTATCCCGAATGTCATCCCGAGGCAACATCTCCGGAAAAGGACCTGGAATACTTCAAGAAGAAGGTGGAGCTGGGCGGCAATTTCGCGGTGACCCAGCTTTTTTTCGACAATGACTGCTATTTTGATTTCGTGGCCCGGGCCAGGGCCATGGGCATCACCGTGCCCATCATTCCCGGAGTGCTGCCGGTCTTGAGCCTGGCCAGCATCAAGCGGCTGGCCTCGCTTTGCGGCGCAACCCTGCCCCCGGATTACCTGGCCGAGCTGGAACGGGCCGATGCCGCGGGCGGCGGGGCGGCCGTGGCCGAGGTCGGCATTGCCCATGCCCGGGAGCAGGCCCGGGACCTGCTGCGCCGGGGCGCGCCGGGCGTGCACCTTTACACACTCAACAAGGCCGAAGCCGTGCTGTCCATTGTTTCGGGCCTGGATAGGGAAGTGTAAAGGGAGCTGCACAAAGAGTCGTTTTGAAGCCTTCGGCGACCAAAGGACTTCGCCCTTTGGAAACCCAGAGCGGAAAGTCGTGGTTCCGACATGGGCGCTTGAAGGATGCTACTGGTCGGGAGGTTCAGGAGGGCCGTGCCCTCCTGGCCGCCGGAGGCGTCATTTAACTGCATGGAGGATCGTATGGGCAGGGGCGAGTTGGTTGTGGCCGTGGCCGGGGCCACGGGAGCCGTGGGCCGTGAAATGCTCAAGACCCTGGAACAGCGCGCGTTTCCGGCCAAGACCGTCAAGGCCTTGGCTTCGTCGCGTTCGGCCGGCACTACCGTGCCGTATGCCGGGGGCGAACTCACCGTCGAGGAGATGACCGAAAAATCCTTTGACGGCGTGGACCTGGCCCTTTTTTCCGCCGGCGGCGCCACCTCGAAAAAATTCGCCCCCTTTGCGGTCAAATCCGGTTGCGTGGTGGTGGACAACTCCAGCGCCTGGCGCATGGACCCCGAGGTGCCGCTGGTGGTGCCCGAGGTCAATCCCCAGGACGTGGACTGGCACAAGGGCATTATCGCCAATCCCAACTGCTCCACCATCCAGATGGTGGTGGCGCTCAAGCCCCTGCATGACGCGGCCACCATCAAGCGCGTCGTTGTTTCCACCTACCAGGCCGTGTCCGGCACCGGCCAGAAGGCCATTGCCGAGCTGGAAACCCAGGTGCGCCAGCTGTTCAACATGCAGGACCCGGACGTGAAGGTCTATCCGTACCAGATCGCGTTTAACTGCCTGCCCCAGATCGACGTGTTCTCCGACGGGGATTACACCTTTGAGGAGATCAAGATGATCAAGGAAACGAACAAGATCATGGGCGACGACTCCATCCGGGTCACGGCCACCACGGTGCGGGTGCCGGTCTTTTACGGCCACAGTGAGTCGGTCAACATCGAGACCGCAAAAAAGCTCACGGCCAGGGAAGCCCGGGCCATCCTGTCCCAGGCCCCGGGCGTGACGGTCCTCGACAACCCGGCCGAGAAAATCTACCCCATGCCCATCGAGGCCGCAGGCGAGGATGACGTGTTCGTGGGCCGCATCCGCGAGGACAACACCATCGACAACGGGCTGCATCTGTGGATCGTAGCCGACAACATCCGCAAGGGCGCGGCGCTCAATGCCGTGCAGATCGCCGAGCTGCTCATGGAGCGCGACAAGGTTCGCGTTCCCTAAGCCTCTCCGGTGTGCTAGAAGGACGGGAGCAGCACGTTGCGGTGTTGCTCCCGTTTTTTTTCAAGGAGCCATCCGTGCCTGAAATCGTTTCTTCCGACGCCTATCTTGAGCGCCTGCTGGTCGCTCCCCGCCCGGGCGGCCAGGATGTCCTGGCCTTTTACGACCACCGCCTGGGCGTCATCGGCAAGGACCCGCGCCTGATGCTCATTCCCTTGGACGACCATCTGGTCCATCGCGGCGACGGCGTGTTCGAGACGCTCAAGTACATAAACCGCAAGGTCTATCAGATGACCCCGCATCTGGAGCGCATGCGCCGCTCGGCTGCGGCCATTTTCCTGGCCCCGCCCTGTCCCTGGGAGCAGGTGTCTGAGTTGATTCTGGACGTATGCCGGGCCGGGGGCGAAGCGAACGGCATGGTGCGGGTGCTTGTCGGGCGCGGGCCCGGCGGATTCGGCATCGATCCGGCCGAATGCCCGGAGCCGAGCCTTTTTATCGTGGCCTACCGCTTCCATCCCAAGCCGGCCGCGCTTTTCGAGCGCGGGGTCACGGCCTTTCGCACCTCCATCCCGGCCAAGCAGTCGTATCTGGCCTGCATCAAGTCCATCGACTATCTGCCCAACGTGCTCATGAAGCGCGAGGCGGCCACGCGCGGGGAAGACTATCCGGTGTGCTACGACCACAGGGGGTTTCTGGCCGAGGGGGCCACGGAAAACATCTGCATCGTGGACGCCGCGGGCCGGCTCGTGGCGCCGGAGCTGACCAACATCCTGACCGGCACCACCTTGCTGCGGGCCGTGGAACTGCTCGGCGACGAGGTGGAGGTGGTCTTTACCGGCATCCGCGAGTCGGACATCGAATCCGCCCGGGAGATGCTCATTTTGGGCACCACGGCTGACTGCCTGAGCATTGTGCGCTACAACGGCCGGCCCATTGGCGACGGCAAGCCCGGGCCGGTCTCCCGGCGCATCAAATCGCTTCTCGTGGCGGACATCGAGCGGACCGGCATGCCGTTTTAGGCCGGCCGGCGCGCCGTTTGAAAGCGGCTTTTTCCTTGCCTACAGCCGGTCCATGCCCTCCAGGAGCCAATTGGCCTTGCCGTCCGCCGCATCGCGGGAAAACCGCCAGCGCTCCCGGCGTTCGCTGTTTTGCGTGGCTCCGGGCTCGCGCACCAAAGCCTTGTATTCCACTTCCATGACCGTGCGTCCGCGCTCCTCCCGCTCTCCGACCAGGGATGCGTCCACCAGCAGGATTTCCAGGCGGCCGGCCGGAGCCTCGGGCAGGCGGTTTTTGAGCTGGGCCAGGAAGTCCGGAGTCGTGAACTGGGCCAGGTCCGTGAAATCGCGGCTGGTCATGCCGTCCAGGATGCGGCCGTAGGCCAGCTTGGCCCCGGCCAGGAACTCTTCCTGGGGCGAGCCGCCGGCCGGTCCGGACGCCGGCTGAGCCGTGGCCGTGCCCTGGCTGGGAGCATCCCGGGATTTGAGGTAATCCCAGGTGGCCTGGGCCGTGGAATACATGTCCGGCTTGCCGGGCTTGCCTGGGCTGGCCGGGCGCGGCGGGTCGTCCTCGCTTATGTCCAGGGGGCGGGACTGCGGCCTGGGGACAGCAGGCTGGGTCGGGGATCGGGGCTCGTCGGCCTTTTGGGACCGGCCGGCCAGCAGGCGAAACGCCACGTAAACGACCAGCCCCAAGACGCCCAGGTCGACCAGGCGGGGACCGGTGAAGGCATCGCCCCGAAGCAGGGTGCCCAGAAAGCCGCCGGACAGTAGATCGGCCCAGGCCGCCTGGGGCAGGGCAAGCAGCAGGGCTGCGGCCGGGGCCAGGACGCGTCCAAGGCGCAACAGGGGAAAGGCGCGGTTTTTCATCCCTTCCTTTTGGCCCAGGCCGGCGGCCAAGTCAATTCGGATAGGGTTGACGCCCTGTCAAAAAAGCTGACAAGCCGTTTCGGATTCAGGGTCGTCTTTTTTGCCGGAACTGTCGGAAAATGGGGAATATACCGGGTTCTCCGGGAAAAAGGAGGGCTGGCATGCCATTTGCGTTGCCATTTCATTGGCAAAATATGTCGGTGTGGTAGCGGTCATGGATCGTTTGCTTTTGGTGCGTTGGAAGCATCCCGTGACATTTTTCACGAAAGCCCGTAAGGGCTACCCGTATTTCGATAACGCAAGGCGCAGTCTTTGATGCAGGGAAGGGAGGAGCCATGGGCGTGCGACACAAGCTGTATTTGTTGTTGGGAATTTGTGTCATGGGTTTTTTGTGCTCCTTTGGCGCCGATCGATTCGGGAAAAGCCATGCCGAAAAATACCGCAACCTGCAGGACCTGACGGCCAACGCGTATCTGGAACTCCTACAGGCCCGGCGCGAAGAGAAAAATTTCCTCTTGCGCCAGGACGCGGCTTCCATTGATCCTGTCTTTGCCCATGTGGCCAAGGTCAGGGAAGATATCGAGGCGCTTATACGCCAGGATGACGCCTGGTCGGCCGAGTCGCAAAAGGCGCTTGGCCTGCTGGAATCCTACCGCCAGGGGTTTGAGAACCTGGTTGCCATCGAGCGCCGGAAGGGGTTTACCGAAAACGAAGGCCTCATGCGGGATTTCGTCTTCACGGCCAGGGAACTGGACGAGAAGTTCAAGCCGGTGACGGACAAGGATTTCCAGGTCGTCCTGTTGACCATCCGGCGCCATGAAAAGAATTGGCAATTGCGCGACGAAGACAGCTACGTGACCAAGGTGAATGAGTCCGTGGCCCAGTTGTCCCGCATGGTCGCCGCCAGCCCGGATCTTGTGTCCCAGCAGAAAGCGGCCCTGGCCACGGTCATCGATGCCTACCAGAAAAGCTTCAATGCCTATGTGGCTGCCGCCTCCCAATCCAAGAAGGTGGCCGAGGCCATGGTGGTCGACGGCCGGGACCTGATGCCCTCTTTCGAAAATATCCAGGCCCATTACGCCAAGCGCCGGGCCGAGGTGCAGCATGTTGTGGAATGGTCGCTTCTGGCGGTCCAGGGCGCGCTCGGGCTGGTGGTGCTGGTGGTGGTCTTGTGGATCGTCCGGGGCATTACGCGTTCCCTGGGGGCGCTGCAGGCCTATTCGCGCCGGGTGGCTTCGGGCGATTTGACGGCCAGGCCCGAGGGCCGGTTCGAGGCTGAATTTGCCGGCTTGCGCGACGACACCACCCGCATGGTGGAAAATCTCCGGGAACATATGCGCCAGGTGGAGGAGAAGCAGGCCGAAGCCGCGCGCCAGGCCGAGGCGGCTCAAAACGCCATGCGCGAAACCATGCGCAAGGAAGAGGAATTGGCCCAGACCGTGGCCAGCATGCATGCCGTGGCCAAAACCGCCTCGGACATCTCCCGGCGTCTGTCCGAAGCCGCCCAGGAACTGTCGGCCCAGACCGAACAGGCGGCCACTGGCGTGGAGCTGCAAAAGCGCCGGGTGACCGAGACGGCCACGGCCATTGGGCAGATGAACGCCACGGTTCTCGATATTGCCGGCAATGCGGCCAAGGCCGCGGCCATCGCCGGCCACAGCCGGGAAAATGCCGCTACCGGGGCCGAAGTGGTGCAACGGGCCGGGCAGTCCATGACCAGGGTCAACGACATTGCCACGGCCCTTAAAAACGACATGGCCAGCCTCGGCCAGGAAGCCCAGTCCATCGGCCAGGTGGTGGGCGTGATCAACGACATTGCCGATCAGACGAATCTCTTGGCCTTAAACGCCGCCATCGAGGCGGCCCGGGCCGGCGAGGCCGGGCGCGGCTTTGCCGTGGTGGCCGACGAGGTCCGAAAGCTGGCCGAAAAGACCATGGTGGCCACCAAGGAAGTGGAGTCCCGCATCCGGGCCATCCAGGACGCCGCCGGCCGCAATATCAAAAGCATGGACCAGGCCGTTTCCGCCGTGGCCGAGGCCAATACCCTGGCCGAGCAGTCGGGCCAGGCCATTGCCGCCATTGTGGGCCATGCCGATGCCACCAGTTCCCAGATCCAGGCCATTGCCGCCTCGGCCGAGGAGCAGTCCGCCGCTTCGGAACAGATCAGCCGGGCCATCGGCGAGATCAACCAGGTGGCCGAGGACAATGTGGCCGGCGTGGAGGCCACCAGCCGGGCCGCCCATGCCTTGGCCGAGATGGCCGGGGAGCTCCAGGCCCTGATCGTGCGGCTGCGGGGCGAAGACGAAGGCCGGCCCGCCCTGGCCGCGGCCTGATCCGGCGCGGCTTGCGGCCGCGGCCTTGCCGCCCGTTGCCAGAAGGGCCGGCTCCCGGTAAGACCGGGGAGTTGGAAACCGCTGGATGATCATCAAACGCGACGTCTTGCGACGGGCCGCCGTCAGCCGGTTGGGCCTGCGGACCCGGGTCTATCTCCTGTTGGGGGGGCTGCTCCTGGTCAATTTAGCCGGGCCGGTGATCATGATCTGGTACGCCACCATGGCCCGCGACCTCTACACCTCCACGGCCGACAAGGACCTGGCGGCCCTGACCGCGGCCCATGAGCTGGAAAATGCCCTGCTCAACCAGAAGGGCTACGCCACCTACTATTATTTGAGCCAGGACGCCTCCTGGCTGGCCAAGCTGGACGAGAGCCGGCGCGTCTTTTCCCTGTGGATGGACCGGGCCCGCCAGGAGGTCGAGGAGCCCGAGGCTGCGGCCCTGCTCGATGCCGTTGCCGCAGCCTACAAGCGTTACGCCACGGCCAAGGACAATGTCATCGACCTCTATCAGCAGGGGCGGGTGGAGGCGGCCAAGGACCAGCATTGGGTCGTGCGCGAGGACTTCGACGCCATCCGGCACCTGTGCGAACGCTTCAAGGATTTTTTCCGCGCCCGCATGCGCGCAACCAGCGGCGTTTACCGGGAACGCACCGACCTGGTCCTGGCCCTGGCCTTCACGGGCGTGTTCATCAATGCCTTGCTGGGTTTTTTTCTGGCCTACGTCCTGGTCCGGCAGATTCTGGACCCGTTGCGCCGGCTGGCCGGCGGGGAGCGGACCGGAGTCGTGGCCACAGGTTTTTCCGACGAGGTCAAGGCCATTGGCCAAAAATTCCGCGACCTCATGAAGGACGTGGACCAGGCCCACCTGGACCTGGAAGAGAGCCGGGGCTACCTCATGCAGTCGGAAAAGCTGGCCATGGCCGGCAAGCTGGCCGCCGGCGTGGCCCATACCATCCGAAATCCCCTCACGTCCGTGAAGATGCGGCTTTTTTCCCTGGAGCGCAGCCTCAAGCTCGACCCTTCCCAGCATGAGGATTTCGAGGTCATTGCCGAAGAGATCGGCCACATCGACACCATTGTGCGCAATTTTCTGGAATTCGCCCGGCCGCCCAAGCTCGTAGCCCAGCCCGTGTCCCTGTCCGATGTGGTGGATACGGCGCTGACCCTGCTCAAGCACCGTCTGGAATCCTACAACGTCACGGTGCATGTGGAACGGACCCGCCGGCTGCCCGAACTGAGCGCCGACCCGGACCTGCTCAAGGAGGCCCTGGTCAACCTGGTGCTCAATGCCTGCGAGGCCATGGTCGAAGGCGGTTCCATCACCATCCGCGAAGAGACCGGGGTCATCAAGCCCCAGGGCCAGGTTGTGGCCATTCGGGTGATCGATACCGGGCCCGGCGTTCCTCCGGCCATTGCCGAGAACATCTTTCAGCCTTTTTTCACCACCAAGGGCGAGGGCTCGGGCCTGGGGCTGGCCATTGTCAAACGCATCGTGGAGGAACACGGCGGCTGGATCACCCTCCAGTCTCCGGACGGCCGGGGAGCCTCGTTCACCCTGGTTTTCCCTTCTGAGGGGGCGCGGGAATGGCACAGATCCTGATCGTTGACGACGACCACCAGTTGCGCCAGAGCTTTGAGCGGCTGCTTGCGGCCGAAGGCTATGCCGTGCGCACCGCTTCCACGGGCGAGGCCGGCATTGCCGCAGTGCGGGAATCCATTCCCGACGCCGTGGTCATGGATGTGCGCATGCCCGGGATCTCGGGCCTGGAGGCCTATGCCGCCATACGGGAAATCGAGCCCCGGCTGCCGGTCATCATCATGACCGCCTACGGCACCACGGAAATCGCCATCGAAGCCACCAAAATGGGGGCCTACGACTACATCCTGAAGCCTTTCGACATTCCCGACATCCTAAAGCTCATCGACAAGGCCGTCACGGCCGGCCGCTGCATGCGAAACCGGGTGGCCGTGGGCGCCGAGGCCGAGGCCGCCGTGAGCGCCGACGCCATCATCGGCCGCAGCCCGGCCATGCAGGACCTGTACAAGGCCATTGGCCGGGCCGCCCCCACCGACGCCACGGTGCTCATTCGCGGCGAGTCCGGCACGGGCAAGGAGCTGGTGGCCCGGGCCATCTACCAGCACTCCTTGCGGGCCGACAAACCGTTTCTGGTCATCAACTGCGTGGCCATCCCGGAAACCCTGCTGGAGTCCGAACTGTTCGGCTATGAAAAGGGGGCCTTTACCGGGGCTACCGGCCGCAAGGTGGGCAAGATCGAGCAGGCCAACCGGGGCACGGTGTTTTTGGACGAGATCGGCGACATGCCCATGTCCATCCAGGCCAAGCTCCTGCGGCTTTTGCAGGAGCAAAACGTGGAGCGCCTGGGCGGGCGGCAGGTCATCCCGGTGGACGTGCGCATCATTGCCGCCACCAACCGCGACCTGGAAGAAGCCGTGCGCCGGGGGCAGTTCCGCGAAGACCTTTACTACCGCCTCAAGGTGGTCACCCTGGAGCTGCCGCCGTTGCGGGAACGGTCGGACGACATCGCGCTTTTGGCCCGCTACTTCCTGGAGCGCCATTCCCGGGAGATGGGGCAGGCCAATCCCGGCATGACCGAGGAAGCCATGCGGCTTTTGACGTCGTATTCCTGGCCGGGAAACGTCCGGGAGCTGGGCAACACCCTGAAAAAAGCCCTGATCTTCAACCGGGGCGCGCCTTTGGGTCCTGACGAGGTGCTCAAGGCCACGGGCGGGCCCCTCCGAAACGGCGGTCCGCCCGGCCTGCCGGAGACGTCCGACGCGTCCGGCGCGTCGGCCGGCGAGGCCGAGGCCCTGGCCCGGTTTATCCGGCGGGAGCTGGCCAGCGGTCGGGAAGGGCTCTTCGAGGACCTCATGGACCGTTTCGGCCATCTGGTCATCCGGGAGGCCCTGAGCGCAACCGGCGGCAACCGCACCCAGGCGGCCAGGCTGCTTGGGCTTTCGCGCCCGACCCTTATCGCCAAGATCGAGAAATACGGCCTGCGCATCGAATCCCAGGTGCGCTCCGTTTCCTCCTGATCCCGCTTTCCCGCCTTTTACACCCCGTAAAAATTGCTGACATCCGTCGCTTCGACCGGAAGCGGCGGTGCGCCTGATTCCGTTAAAATTTTTTTTATTATCAACGCCTTGCGTCCAAGGCCGTCCGACGCGTTCTTGGCACGAGTATTGCCCTCTCGAAAAAAACTCTCGCCATGGAGCCAATGGTGGATCACGCCCAGCCAACCATCTGCATCGCCGAACGCAACGCCAATATCCGGGACCTGCTGCGCCGGGAATTTGGCCGCGAGGGCTATGCCGTGGTGACGGCGGGTTCCGGGGGCGAGGTCCTGGAGCAACTGGCCGGTCTGGCGGCTGTGGACCTGGTGGTCCTCGACGTGGAGATCGCCGACCCGGATGGCGGGTCGCTTACGGCCCGCATCGAGCGCCTCTATCCGCTGCTGCCCGTGGTGCTGCACGTTTTTCCCGGCCTTGACGACGGGGAGGGCGGATGGGCCCGGGTCGAGAAGGGGGGAGACTTCGAACGGCTCAAGGACACGGTGCGCCAGGTCCTGCGGGAAGGCGCCCCAATCGTGAAGGACGGCGGCCAGCCGTAACAGGCGCACACTATCGGCAATCGTCGCGGGGTGAGGAGCGCCGGGCGACGCGGCGCGAAGCAGGCATGCAAATTTTAAACGGAGGACGACACAATGGGTTTCGGCAGGCAGGTCTTCGAATTTCTTAAGGCGGCGTCCGTGGCGCACGCCCAGTGGGATATGGAAGTGTCCATGTCCATTCTCAAAAACCGCAAAAAACTCCTGATCCTCATGATCCTTTTGCTGCCCATCGTGGCAGTGTCTTTTGTCGAGGCCAGCGACTACATCGGCGGCAAGCATGCCTATGCCCCGGCCTTCTACACCTCCACCATCTTTCTGGTCTCCGTGGCCGTGGGTCTGGCCGCCGGCCTGATCACCGGCTGCATTGGCGCGGGCGGCGGCTTCATCATCACGCCGGCGCTCATGGCCGCCGGCGTCAAGGGCATTCTGGCCGTGGGCACCGACCTCTTCCATATTTTCGCCAAAGCCATCATGGGCACCACGGTGCACAAAAAGCTCGGCAACGTGTCGGTGAAACTGGCCGTGGCCTTCCTGGTGGGCTCGGGCGCGGGAACGTTTATCGGCGGGGCCATCAACAAGGGCCTGTACAATAAGGACCCCCTGCTCTCCGAGATGTTCATCAGCATCATTTATGCTGTCTTGCTTGGATTTCTCGGTTTTTACGCCCTGTTCGACTATATCAATGCCAGCCGCAAGGATTCCGGCGGCGACTCCCACGGCGGCAGCCACGGCGGTCCGTCCGGCACCACCGGCATGGCCCTGAAGCTGCAAAACCTCAACATCGCCCCCATGATTTCCTTTGACGAGGATTTCGTGCCCGGCGGCAAGCGCATCTCCGGCTGGATCGTGGCCGCCGGCGGCATGATCGTCGGCATCCTGGCCGCGCTCATGGGCGTGGGCGGCGGTTTCGTCACCTTCCCCATGTTCGTTTACGTCTTCGGCGTCTCCTCCATGACCACCGTGGGCACGGACATCCTCCAGATCATTTTCACCGCCGGCCTGGGCGCCATCGCCCAGTACGCCATCTACGGTTACGTCTTCTATTCCCTGGCCATGGGCATGCTGCTGGGGTCCCTGCTCGGCATCCAGGTGGGGGCGCTGACCACCAAGGTGGTCAAGGGCATCCACATCCGCGGCTTTTACGCCATGTCCATCATCGCCGGCTTCATCAACCGGGCCGCCACCCTGCCCAAGAAGTTCGTGGAGATGGAATACATCAGCCTGCCCAAGGAACTGGTGGCCAACATCGAATTCGTGGGCAACATCGTCTTCTGGATCGTGGTCGCCCTCTTCGGAGCCTGGGTCATCGGCAAATTCATCACCAACATCTCCACGTTGCGTCAGGAGGCCTAAGCCATGATCACCAACAAGAAAAAATTCTCCATGGGCATCTTCCTGATGCTCACTTTCATCGGAGTTTTTTGCGTAATCTTCATGCCCATCTTCGGGGAGGGAAAAAACGGACTGGAATTCTCCGATGATCTGTTCAACAAGCTGGCCAAGGGCTCCTCGTACTTCATTCCCGAGGTCCAGAAGGAGATCAAGGCGACCGAGGGCAAACAGGTCACGGTGGCGGTCAAATTCAAGGACGCCAGCATGGCCAAGACGGTCGATACGCTCCTGGCCAAAGTCGGAGGCGCGGGCGAACTCAAGGGCGATAGCTATGAAGTGAAGGCCGATCTGCACCAGATGCTGGCTCAGGCCGTGGCCGATGCCGACCTGATGTACAAGGATAACGGCAAGCCCATTGCCGATATGTACGGCATGGACGAAAAAAAGGTTGTGAAGGGCTGGTACACGCTGTTTAACGCCATGATTCAGCCCTTGCAGCGCCAGAAGATGATCGATGAGGCCAATGTCATCAATACCGTCAACCAGAAGGCTTTGGAACCGGCCTACAACTTCTACGGCATTCCGGCGGAAAACATCCTGAGCAAGATTCCGACGGTCTCGGCGCTTCTGGTCTTCTACGTTTTGTACACCATGTGGTATGGCTTCGCCATCTTCGATCTGTTCAACGGTATGGGCCTGTCCATGAGCAAGTCCAAGATCAAAAAAGAAGTGTAAGCATCCCACCCCCCCATACGGCGAAACCCCGGTCCGTCGCTGACGGGCCGGGGTTTCGCTTTTTCGCGTTGTATGCGTCGCGTTATTCGATGATGCCGAGATTTTTGAGCAGATGCAGCAGCATGTGCTTGTCAATGGGCTTGGGCACGTAAGAAGTGGCTCCGCCCTTGTAATAGGCTTCCACCACGTTTTTGGGGTCATCCAGGGCAGTGGTCATGATGACCTTGACTTCCTGGGCCGGGGGGATGTCCCGTTCCTTTTCGATGGCCCGGATTTTTTTCAACGCCGTCTGACCATCCATCTCGGGCATCATGATGTCCATGCAGATAAGGTCATAGTGGTTGTTGTCGTCCAGGGACTGGGTGAACGCCTGTAGCGCTTCCAGACCGTTGACGGCGATATCGACCTCTCCATAGGGGCCAAGGATTTTTTGGAGAATTTTCCGACTGGTGAAATCATCCTCGACAACCAGAACGCGCATGCGCTCCTCCCTGTGCACGGCCTTTCCCGGACCGCCCGGCCGCGTCGCGGCCTGCACCGAATCGGGCTGTCGCGGCAAGGCGCTGCGATATCTGTATCGTAGGGGCAATCCTGCAAAAAGGCAATCATCGCCAAATCGCAGGGCATCTTGCAAGGCATTGGATTCCCAGGTAAGCCGCACAGCTGCGTCAACGGCGCGGATGGAGCACGGCATGGGATTTTTCGAGACAATGTTTCTGGCGGCCGCCAGCCAGGTGGAACCGCGCTGGCACGAGACATGGCCTTTTGGCCCCGGGATTGAGGAAGGCTTTTTCTCGGTGGTTCTCAAATTCGTGTTCATTGCCGCCATCCTCGGCGGCATGGCCTGGCTTTTGCGCTACCTGTTCGGGCCGGGCGGCCCCATGCGGGACAAGGAATTCGACGAGCCCGATTCGGAACTCAAGAACAAGCAAAAGGGGAAGGCCGAGGACGAGGATCGGCATCAGCCATGATCCAAACGGCCCTGGCCTGGTTCGACGCCTTCGTGGCCGGCCACCGCATGGACGATCCGGCCGATGCCGCACGCCAGGAGCTCAAGCGCGACCATTGCCTGCGGGTCATGGCCGAGGCCAAGGAGCAGGCCCGGGAACTGGACCTGTCCCCGCGCCTGGTGGAACTGGCCACCCTGGCCGGCCTTTTCCACGATGTGGGCCGGTTCCCCCAATACCGCCGCTACCGCACCTTCCGGGACGCGGACAGCGCCAACCATGCCCTCCTGGGAGCCATTGCCCTGGCCCGTCACGGCGGCCTCGACGATCTGTCCCCTCCTGACAGGCGGATGGTGCGCGCGGCCATAGCCTTGCACAACCGCAAGACCGTGCCCCAGGCTGTGGCGGCGCGCGACCAGGAGGCCTGGCTGCTGCTTCGCATCGTGCGCGACGCCGACAAGCTCGATGTCGCCCGCGTCATGATCGAGCATTTCCAGTCGCCAAACGGTAAGGACGACGTGGTGTTCCTGGGCCTGCCCGACATTCCGGGCCATTATAATCTGGCCTTTCTGGACGACATCGAGGCCGGCCGCATCGGGGAGTACGCGGCCATGGGCTCGATCTGCGATTTCGCCCTGCTGCTTTTGAGCTGGATCAACGACATGTACTTCCCTCGGACCAGGCGGCTCTTTTTCAGCCTGGGCCATGTCCGGGACCTTTTTGCCGTCTTGCCCGAGGATTCCCGCCTGGCGTCGTTTCGGCAGCGCTACCACGGCCGTTTCGATCCCCGGTCGCCGAGCCGGTAACGCAAGGACCATGCGCATGGATTTTTCGCCGATCCTTTTCGATACCGTGGCCATCGTGACCCGAAACGACGAGCATGCCCGGTGGGATAGGCGCTCCCTGGCCCCGTTTCGCCCCCGTCGCGTGGAACAGTTCGCCTCGGGCGAGCAGGCCCTGCAATTCCTGCTGTCCAACCGCGTGGACATGGTCCTCCTGGATGCCCAACTCGACGACATGGACGGGCAGCGGTTCCTGCGGCTCATGCGCCACGAGACACGCCTCAAAAACGTGCCCGTGATCATGGTCACCACCCAAAGCCAACGGGACAAGGTCCTCGACGCCATTGCCGCCGGCTGCGACGGCTATATCCTGCGCCCCTATTCCGAAGAGACCTTCCGCAAGCATGTCCTGCGGGGCTCCCAGGTGGAACTGGCCACCGAGATCGAACAGCAGCAGCTCGAGGACGCCAGGGAGCTGGTGGCCATGGGCAACTTCGACGACGCCATCGAAGCCTTCGAAGAGATCATTTCCGAACAGAACATGGCCCAGAAGTACTACGATATGGGCTGCCGCTACCTGATCCGGCAGAAATACGGCCAAGCCATCATTTCCTTCAAAAAGGCCATCAAAATAAACGACCTGTTCGCCGAAGCCTACAAAGGCCTGGCCGATGCCTACAAGGGCAAGGGCGACCTGGACGAATTCAAGCGCTACCTGCAAAAGGCGGCTGAAATCCACGCCCAGTTCAACCGCATGGAAGAGACCAAGGAACTGTTCATCGAAATCCTCAAATACGACCCCAATACGCCCAATCCCTTCAATTCCCTGGGCGTCAAGCTGCGAAAAAGCGGCGACCTGCCCGGAGCCCTGCACGCCTACAACCAGGCCCTGACCCTGACCCCCGAAGACGAAAACATCCATTTCAACATGTCCAAGGCCTACTATTTCATGGGCAATATGGACCAGGCCAGGAATTGCGTGGAAAAAGCCCTGGCCATAAACTCCGGTTTCGAGGAAGGCCGAAAGCTCTACCGCAAGCTGGCCGGCCGCGAATACCCGCGAACCAGTCCCGCCACTGCCGCCAAACGACAAATCGAATCCCTGCGCGACGTCTGACCTGAGGTATGGAAGATGCCTCCGGCGGCCGGGGCTCTGCCCCGGACCCGGCTGGGGCGCTGCCCCAGACC
>CAZBER010000011.1:0-2425 GCA_964490985.1 uncultured Desulfovibrionaceae bacterium
GGCGGCAGGGCCGCACTGCACGGGAATCTAGCGCAGCTTCACTCCCTCGTAAACACTCCGCGTAAAAAACCCGTTTCCTCGCCGACGGAAAGCTTCCAGCCCGACACGGTCATGGCCTGATCGTCGAGGACAGGCCGGGCATTGGGCTTGACCAGAAATTCCAGCACCCTGGCCGGGGATAAGCGGAGATACCAACCTATCTCCATGCCCAGGCCTCAGCACATGTCGCGCAGATCGAGGGTAAGCCTCTCGTCCATGCGGCCCTCCTGGCATCGCGTCCGCAAAACCCGTGTGGTTTGCGCGGAGGCGCGGCTAGAGCTTGTCGAAATAGATCAGCGCGCCCATGGTCACAAAGGCCACGGCCGCCACTTTCTTGATGATGGTCGGGGACACGAAGTTGCAGATGAACTCGGCGAAAACCACGCCGAGAAAGCTCGTGGCCACCAGGGCCAGGGACGAGCCGATGAACACGGTCCAGGGATTGCGGGAGTCGGCTGCCGTGAGCACGCAGGCGAGTTGGGTCTTGTCGCCCAGTTCGGCCACGAAGATGGTGGCAAAGGTCGAAAGCAGGAGTTTCCAGTCCATTGTTTCCTCATATTCCGAAATGCATCGACCACGTTGCGGCCGTTATTCCCGTCAACCCCGTTTCCAAACCATGAGGGGGTCCGGAGGGCAGCGCCCCCCGGCTGCCGGAGGCGCCTAACCTACGCTTCCCCGGCCGGTTCGCCGGGGAGGCCCAGGCCGGGGCGCATTTCCCGGCCGGTCCAGTCGGTTTCGTAGCCGCCCAGTTCCTGGACCTGGGCCTTGAAGGCCTCGCTGCGCACCACGTCCAGCACGGCCGCGATCTTGGGGTCGTCCAGGTAGATCGAGGGGATGACCAGGTCGTAGCGCTCCCGGGCCAGGGGCATGAAATCGAGCCTCAGGGCCTTGGCCGCCGCATAGACCCCCAGGCCGCAGTCGGCTGCGCCCGTGAGCACGTTGACGGCCACGGCCATGTGGGTGTGCTCCTCGCGGTCGTAGCCCGACACCTGGGCCGGATTGATGCCATTTTTGGCCAGATGGTAATCGAGCAGGATGCGCGTGCCGGCTCCGCGCTGGCGGTTGAGGTAGCGCACGCCCTCCCGGGTCAGGTCGGCCACCCCGGCAATGGCCTTGGGATTGCCCGGGGCCACCATGAGCCCCTGGTGGCGGATGGCCAGGTTGACCACGGTCACGTCCAGGCCGGACAGGTACTTGGCCAGGAAGGGAAAATTGTAGTCCCCGGAAGCCGGGTCGAACAGGTGCGAGCCGGCCAGCATGGCCGAGCCGTTGCGTAGGGCAATAAGCCCGCCCATGCTGCCCACGTGGCTGGAGGCCAGGCGCATGGCGGGCGTGCGGCGCATGAGCATGTCGGCCAGGATGTCCAGGGTGTTGTCGTGGCTGCCCACGCACACCAGGGTGCGGGCCAGCTCCCCGGCGTCCACCAGCAGCTCGGCCACCACGGCCGAGCCGGCTTCCGCGCCCTCGGCCTCGGGAGGAAGCTGGGTCACGGCCTGGGCCTTGGTCAGGGTGGAAATGCTGCCCGCCCCGCGGGACAGGGGCAGGGCCACGTAATGCTCGCCCACCTGGCCCACGGCCAGGCGCACGAAATCCACCATGCCCAGGCGCGAGGGCACGCTGCGGGCCAGGCTGGCCGATACCGTCTGCCGGCTGCGGGGCTCGGCCCGGGTCAGCCAGCAGGCCAGGGGATAGAGCAGGCGCTCGAAGCAGACCACCGAGCTGACCGGATAGCCCGGCGCGCCCACCACCAGCTTGCCCCGGGCCAGGCCCAGAAGCGACGGCTTGCCCGGCATGGCCGCCACGCCGTGGACCAGCACCTCGCCGAAGCGTTCGATGGTGGCCCGGGTGAAATCCTTGCTGCCGGCCGAGGACCCGGCCACGATGACCACGATGTGGGCGTCGGAGTCGAGCCCCTCCCGAAGGGCCTGGGCCAGGGCCTCGGGATCGTCGCGCACCGGGGCCACGCGCGTGCACTCCATGCCCCACTCGTCGGTCAGGGCGCACAGCAGCATGGAATTGCTCTCTACCACCTGGCCCGGTCCGGGCTCGGGCTTCAAGGTGAAGTCCATGACCTCGTCGCCCGTGGGGATCACCCGGATGCGCACCTTCTCGTACACGTCGATCTCGTACGCGCCGCAGGAGAGCAGCGCGCCCACGTCGTAGGGCGTTACCCGGCGGTGGCGGGGCATGATCATTTCCGTGGCCACGATGTCCTCGCCGATGCGCCGCACATGGGTAAACGGGGCCACCGGCGTTTCCACGGCAGCCACATCCCCGTCCATGACCACGTTTTCGATCATGACCACGGCATCGAAGGCCGGCGGCAGGGGGTGGCCGGTGTTGACGAACACGAAATCCGTCTCCGGGGACAGGCGCACGGGCGAGC
>CAZBER010000011.1:2435-6883 GCA_964490985.1 uncultured Desulfovibrionaceae bacterium
TCCCGGGCCAGGAAGGTGTCGGCGGCGCGCACGGCAATGCCGTCCATGGCCGCGCTGTGGTAGGTGGGCGAGGAATACCGGGCAATGACCGGTTCGGCCGTGATGCGCCCGGCGGACCGCTCGGCCGGGATGCGTTCCACGGCCAGGAGCTCTTCGCGGTCCAGGACGTCTATGACCCGGGACAGGGCTTCGGCTATGGGGATGGTGCGCAGGTAGATGTTCCGCTTCATGACGTGCTGCCCTCGCTTGATTGGCTAATCCCCGTACACCCGGCACAGGCCCTCGTAGGCGTCCACCCGGCGGTCGCGCAGAAACGGCCAGTGCCGGCGCGTGGTTTCCACGGTCTTGGGGTCGATGACGCCGATGACGATTTCCTCGGTGTCCATGCCGGCCTGGGCCAGGATCTGGCCCGAAGGATCGGCCAGAAACGACGAGCCCCAGAATTCGATGGTCTCGCCGTAGCCCGGGCCGCCGCCCTCGACGCCCACCCGGTTGATGGCGGCCACGTAGATGCCGTTGGCAATGGCGTGGCCGCGCTGCACCGTGATCCAGGCGTCGCGTTGGCGCTGCCCGTATTGCTGCTTTTCCGAGGGATGCCAGCCGATGGCCGTGGGATAGGCCAGAACCAGTGCGCCTTTGAGGGTGGTGGCCCGGGCGGCTTCCGGAAACCACTGGTCCCAGCAAATCAGCGTGCCGATGGGGCCAAAGGGCGTCTTTACGGCCTGAAACCCCAGGTCGCCGGGCGTGAAATAGAATTTCTCCTCGAATCCCGGGTCATGGGGGATGTGCATCTTGCGGTACACGCCCAAAATGTCGCCCGACGGCCCGAGCACGGCCAGGGAATTGTGATGGCAGCCCGGTCCCCGACGTTCGAAGAGCGGCGCCACGACCACGGTGTCCGTGGCCTTGGCCGCCGCGGCCATGGCCTCGGTGGTGGGGCCGGGGATGGGCTCGGCCAGGTCAAAGGCGTCGTGGTCCTGGGTGCGGCAGAAATATTCCGTGGCAAAAAGCTCCGGCAGGCAGACTACGTTGGCTCCGGCCCTGGCGGCGTCGGCCACGCGGCCGGCGGCCTTTTCCAGGGAGGCCGCAACGGTCTTTTCCGGGGCCATCTGGATCAGTCCAATGGAAAACGGCGCGGCCATGGCGGCTCCTTGGCTGGATTTGCGGCGCGGGGAGGCGCGCCGAAAGGCATGATACGGTCGATTCCGGCAAAGGACAATGCGCCTTATGCTCCGGCAAGCAGGGCGATTCCCTGCCGGGCAAAGGTCACGGCATAGTAAAAAAGCGACAGGCCGAGCCCGGCCATGAACACCCGGTAGGCGCGGCTGGCCAGAAACGCCCGGAACCGGCCGGCCAGCACCGCGGCCAGGACCTTGGCCCCGACAATGGCCGCGTAAAAGACGGCCAGGAAAAGGACTACGGCCGCCGCGCCGGTGTCCGCGGCGGCCAGGAGCGTCGGCGCGCCCACCGTGACCCAGAAGAGATAGGGATGGGGATTGAGGAAATTGGCCACAACACCCCGCAACAGGGAGCGCGGGGCCTTGCCCGGGTCCTCGATGCCCAGGGCCGGGGCCTTGAAGCACTCCCAGCCGTAGCGCGTCAGCACCAGGGCTCCGGCCAGGGCCACCAGGCCCAGCACTCCGGATTGGCCGGGAAGGCGCGACAGCACCAGCCAGGCGGCCGCCAGAATGGGCGCGTCGGTGACGAGGGGAGCCAAAGCCACCTTGATTCCCTCCCGGGGTCCGTGCACTATAGTCTGAGACAGGACCAGGGAGAGCAGCGGCCCGGGCGAAAAACCGGCGGACAGGCCCAGGGTCGCTCCGGCCAGGACAAAGGCCACGGTATCGTGCTGCATGCTTGCGTTTCCAGGTGCGGCGCGGCACAACGGACGCCGGACGCGGGGCGGAGAGTGCCGCAAAACTCGACGCCCTTCAAGGAGAACCCCCATGCCCCTGCCCCCGGAGTCGACCAGGAACATCCTGGCCGCCGACATCGGCGGCACCCACAGCCGATTCGGCCATTTCACCCTCGGCATCGACGGCCGGCTGGTCATGGCCTCGTCCGTGTGGCTGCGCACGGCCAACGTGGATTCGTTCGTGGACCTGCTGGCCTCCCTGGCCGACACCGAATTCACCCTGCCGCCGGGCCAGGCCGACGCGGCCGTGTTCGCCGTGCCCGGAGCCGTGACCGGACGCCGACTCACCTTTGCCAACATCGCCTGGACCCTCGACCTGGACGCGGCCAAGGCCGCCTTCGGCCTGCGCCAGGCCGTCTACATCAACGACTTCCTGGCCCAGGCCCACGGCTGCCGCACCGAGGCGGCGGCCAAGACCGAATCCGTGATCCCCGGCGCCATGGACACCACCCGGGTCCAGGCCGTCGTCGGAGCCGGCACGGGCCTGGGCAAGGCGGCCCTGGTTCCCACCCACGGCGGCGGCTACCTGGCCCTGCCCTCGGAAGGCGGCCACGCCACGGCCCATTTCATCGGTGACGAGGAACGCGCCTTTGAAGACTATCTCTGCCGCGCCACAGGGAAAAAATACGTCTGGGGGGATGTCGTGCTGTCCGGGTCCGGCCTGGCCCGCCTGCACCACTTCCTGACCGGCCAGGACCTGCCTCCGGCCGAGGTCGGGGCCGGCCTGACCCCGGACAGCCGGACCGCCCAGCTCTATTCCCGCTTCTACGGCCGGGCCGTGCGCGACTACGTGCTGACCGTCCTGGCCACGGGCGGGGTGTTCATCACCGGCGGGGTGGCGGCCAAAAATCCCATCCTGGTCAAGCATCCGGAGTTCGGACGCGAGCTCGTGGATTCCCCCAAACACGGCCGCCTGCTGGCCAAGGTCCCGGTCCGGCTGCTGCGAAACCAGGAAACAGGCCTTTACGGCGCGGCCCGCTACGCCCAAATCCACTTCTTCTCCAAACGCTCCTGAAGGACTCCACACCATGCGCGAAGGCTTTTTCCGGGCCGTGTCCACGGCCGCGTTCACCGACATGCTGCGCACGTTTACGCCCCTTCCCGGCGAGACCGTGGGCCTCGACGCCGCCTGCGGCCGGTTTCTGGCCGAGGACGTCCTTGCCGCCGAAAACCTGCCGGCCGCCAACCGGGCGGCCATGGACGGCTATGCCGTGCGCGCCGCCGAAGTCTTCGGAGCCACCGAATCCAACCCGGCCTACCTCGACCTGGCCATGGACATCCCCATCGGCACCCAGCCTGCCGCGCCCCTGCCGCCGCTGCACTGCGCCCGCATCGTCACCGGCGCGCTTCTGCCGGACGGGGCCGACGCCGTGGTCATGGTCGAATACACCGAGGACCTGGGCGCCGGAGCCATCGAAATCCGCCGGCCCGTGGCCCCGGGCGACAACATGCTCCTGGCCGGAGAAGACGCCGGCCAGGGACAGCTCGTGCTGCCGGCCGGAACCCGGCTTCGCCCCCAGGAAATCGGCATGCTGGCCGCCCTTGGCCACAACACCGTCCGGGTCGGCAAAAAACCCCGGGTGGCCATCCTCTCCACCGGCGACGAACTGGTGCCCGTGACCGAGACCCCCAAACCCGGCCAGATCCGCGACGTCAACACCCACACCCTCTCGGCCATGCTCCAGACGGCCGGAGCCTTCCCCACCGCCTTTCCCCTGGTGCCCGACGACCTGGAAAGCATCCACGCCGCGCTGGATGCCGCCACCACGGAATACGACCTGACCCTGCTCTCGGGCGGCAGCTCGGTGGGAGCCCGCGACTTCACCCTGGACGCCCTGCGCCGCCTGGGCGCCGACATCCTGGCCCACGGCGTGGCCATAAGCCCGGGCAAGCCCACCATCCTGGCCCGGGCCAAGGACAAGCCCGCCATGGGCCTGCCCGGACAGGTCACCTCGGCCCAGATCGTCATGCTCGCCTTCGGCCTCCCCCTGATGCGCCACCTGGCCGGCGACGCCCAGGCCTTCACCCGCGCGCCCCTGACCTTCCCGGCCGTGCTGTCCCGAAACCTGGCCTCCAAACAAGGCCGCGAAGACCACGTCCGGGTGCGCCTGGAAGAACGTTCGGGCCAGCCGCCCCTGGCCCACCCGGTGCTCGGCAAATCCGGACTGCTCAAAACCCTGCTCCTGGCCGACGGGGTCATCACCATCCCCGCCGACCTCGAAGGCCTGACCGCCGGTACTATGGTTGCGGTTCGGCCGATCTAGGCGGGAGATGCCTCCGGCGGCCGGGACGCTGTCCCGGACCCTGCCAGGGCTCTGCCCTGGACCCGCCGGGGGGAGTCACTCCCCCCGGACCCCCCGACCGGCTTGGCCGTGCGGGAGGGCGGGGGTGGGATGTGGGGCCCGATTCCGGCCCCACGAGCCCGTCGCCCTTCGGGCGAAGGAAGAATAACTTCAGGCGCTTCGCGCAAGTTCGCGAAGCCCTTTGAAAAGTTTTTTTCGGGGAAGGTGGGGGTCCGGGGGAGGGAACCCCC
>CAZBER010000011.1:6893-25626 GCA_964490985.1 uncultured Desulfovibrionaceae bacterium
AAAAAAGGGGGTTCCCTCCCCCGGTCTTCCGCTCTTCTCCGCCAAAGGAGCTATCATGCGACAATGCAAATGGCCGGCGGAGTTTGGGGGGCAGCGGGCGGTTTGGCTGGGGTGGCCGGGCAATGCCACGGACTGGCCGGGCAAGTTTTCGCCCATTGCCTGGGTCTATGGCGAGATGGTCCGCAAGCTTGGGGCGTCTGGGGAGACGGTGCGGCTTTTGGTGCGCGACGCCCGGCAGGAGGCCGCGGCTCGGAGGGTGTTGCGGGCCGTGGGCGCGGACCTGGGCCTGGTCGAGTTTTTCACGGCCCCCATGAACCGGGGCTGGACCCGGGATTTCATGCCGTTTTTCGTCCGGGATGGGGCGCGTGTGGCGGCCGTGGATTTCGGGTTCACGGGCTGGGCCAAGTATCCGGATCATGAGCTGGACGATGCCGTGGGCGCGTCCGTGTGCCGGGCCTTGGGACTGGAGGTGGTGCCGGCAACGTGGCAGGGCCGGCGGGTGGTGCTCGAGGGCGGGGCCATGGACGGCAACGGGTTGGGCGACGTGCTGACCACCGAGGAGTGCCTGCTCGACCCGGTGGTGCAGGTGCGCAATTCCGGTTTCGGCCGCGCCGATTATGAAGCCGTTTTCCGGGAGTATCTGGGGACGAAAAACGTCATTTGGCTGGGCCGGGGCATTGCCGGGGACGACACCCACGGCCATGTGGACGACGTGTGCCGGTTCGTTTCGCCGGACACGGTGGTGCTGTGCCGGGAGGACAACGCTCGGGACGCCAACCATCGGCCCCTGGCCGAGAACCGGGAGCGGCTCCAGGGAGTCCGGCTGGCCGACGGCTCGCCCCTGGCCGTCATCGACCTGCCCATGCCCGAGCCGCTGTATTTCCGGGGCCAGCGTCTGCCGGCCAGTTACGCCAATTTTTTCATCGGCGAGCGGACGGTGCTGGTGCCCACCTTCAACGATTCCCGGGACCGGGACGCGCTGGGGATACTGGCCGAGGTGTTCGCGGACCGCACGGTTGTGGGCATATCTGCCGTGGATCTGGTCTGGGGCCTGGGGACGATCCATTGCCTGACCCATGAGGAGCCGGCGACGGAGGCGTAGGAAGGCCGACGGTCGATTACGCCGTGGCTTGGGGCGAGGATTGTGGCAAGCCCAAGGCTTCCATGACTTGATCCATGTCCGAGAAATCCCCGACCACCCGGCGGGGCGGCGAGGCAAGCAGCAGGACCGGAGTGGCCAGCACCTGGGCTTGGTCGGCCCGGACCGGCCATTCCAGGATGTCGACCACATCCAACTGGTAGTCGCCGTTGAGGTAATGATCGCACCAGGCGCGGACGGAAGCGGCGATGCGGCGGGACCGCAGGCCGTCGCCCCGCACGAACAGCGTCAAATGCGTTGCCATGGCTCCACTCCTTGGAGATCTCCCACGCTAAAGGGGTGCTAGCAATTCCGGATAGAGACCGCAACCCGTCCAGGATCTGGCCAGAAACGGGCCGTTTTGCAGGTCGGGCTTGTTGTAGCCGAAGGGGGAGCCGTCCAGGGCGGTCATGGACCCGCCCGCGCCGAGGACCAGGGCGTGGCCGGCGGCGGTGTCCCATTCCCAGGTGGGGTTGAGGCGCGGGTACAGGTGGCAGGCGCCTTCGGCCAGGGCGCAGAACTTGAGCGCGCTGCCCAGGCGCTTCAGGCGGTGCTGCGGCAGGCGTTCCAGATAAAACGCCAGGCGCGGATCGGGATGGGAACTGCTGGCCAGGACCGTGACCGGCTCGCCGGGCGCGGGGGGCGCGACGCGGATGGCCTCGGCCGGGCCGTCTCCCGGGCGGCGAAACGCGCCCAGGTCCGGGCCGCCCCAGTACAGGGTGTCGGTGACCGGGACGTGGATGACTCCGAAGACCGGGCGGCCCTCTTCCACCAGGGCGATATTGACGCAAAACTCTCCGTTTCTGCGGACAAACTCCTTGGTGCCGTCCAGGGGGTCGACCACGAAGCAGCGCGTCCAGCCGCGCCGGACCTCGGGCGAGGCATGGGCGGTTTCCTCGCACAGCACGGGCACGTCCGGAAAGGCGCTGTCCAGGCCGTCCAGGATCAGGCGGCTGGACCGGAGGTCCGCCGTGGTCAGGGGCGAGTGGTCGGATTTTTCTTCCACCGTAAAATCGGTGTGATAGATTTCCAGAATAGCCTGGCCGGCCAGGCGGGCAATGTCCGGCAAGGCGGAAAGGTTCAGGTCGCGCATGGCTGCTCCGTCTCGTTGGGCGGCGGCAGTATTGGCCGGGGCGGGCGCGATGTCAAAGGCCTTGGCCCATGCTGTTGCTTTTCCACAATGGCGCGGCTATGGATGAACCGCTTTGTCAAGTCCGATCGGAGGGATGGTCGTGAGTGAAGCCGTGCGGGTACTCCTGGTGGACGACGAGGAAAGCTACGTGGATACGCTGCGCAAGCGCCTGTCGCGGCGGGGATTGACGGTTTTCGTGGCCAACAGCGGCGAGGCCGCCCTGGAAACCCTGGACGCCAATCCCGTGGACGTGGTGCTCCTGGACGTCAAGATGCCGGGCATGGACGGCATGGAAGCCCTGTCGCGCATCAAGCAGGCCCACCCCGACGTGGAGGTCATCATGCTGACCGGGCACGCCAACGTGGACGTGGCCATCCGGGGCATGGAGCAGGGGGCGTTCGACTATCTCATGAAGCCGGCGGAAATGGACGACCTGTATTACAAGATTCAGGACGCCCACAAAAAGAAGATCCTGGCCGCCAAGGGCTGATTTTCGGCCGAAAGAGGGCTTCGGGAGGGACCATGGGGGAGTCGGCGGCGGCGCGGCGCAGGGTGCTCATCGTGGAAGACGACCCGCTTTCGGCCCGGGTCGCCGAGAAGATATTGGAACGGCTGGGCTACAGCGTGTGCGGCGTGCTCGGCTCGGGCGAGGCCGCCGTGGCCCGGGCCGTGGAGCTGGTTCCGGACGTGGTGCTCATGGACATCAATCTGGCCGGGGCCATGGACGGCGTGGCCGCGGCCAAGGCCATCCTCCAGGCCAGAAGCGTGCCGGTGATTTTCCTGACAGCCACCGTGGGCCGGGAGATCATGGACCGGGTGGCCGCCTCCGGGGCCGCCGGCTACATTCAAAAGCCCGTCAAGCTGCTCGACCTCAAGGCCAACCTGGAAATGGCCATTGTCCGCCGTCTGCAAGAGCGGCCCTGCCCGGCCCTGCCCGAGACGGCTCTGGGCTGGGCCGCCTTGGCCGCCGTGGCCAAGGCCGTGGGCCGGCCCCTGGCCGTGGTCGATGCCGCGTCCCGGGTGGTTTTCGCCTACCCCCAGGCCCGTCTGGCCGGGCTTTCCTTTGCCGAGGCCTTTCCCGGCGAGCCCTCGCTGCCCGGCCCGGACGACGTGGCTTTTCATGACGCCGACGGCCAGGCGGCCGGCTGGGTGCGGCTGCTTGGGGCTGCCCAAGGCTGATTGGCTGCGGGGACGGCGAGCGCCGGGCTATTGCCCGAAATAGTTCACGACCGCGTCGCGGGTGGACTTGGAGATCAGGCCCAGGCGCAAAAACACGTCCGGATGGGCCTGGAACACGCCGGCCAGGAACAGGAAGCGGGGATCGTTGAGCTTGTCGCCGCCCCGGTCGGTGAACTGCACGGCGTTTTGGATCGTGGCCTCGAAGTCGTAACCTGCCTGCTTGAGCACGCTGGCATAGAGGTGGCAGACCCGGTCCTGGAATTCCGCCGGGGGCAGCTTGTCGGGCAACGTCCGCTTCCCTTCCTCTACCTGCTTGAAATAATTGTAAACGTTTTGCTTGTTAAAGGGCAGGCTGCGGCCCTTCTCGGGCGTGCCGGCCGCCGTGGCCGCTCCGGCGGGCAAAGCCGGGGGGGCAAGCCAGGCCAGGAGGAACACAAGGAAGGGAATCGCCAGGGGGCGGCGCATTGCCGTCATGGCTTGGCCTTGGCGTCCTCGCCGGAGCAGGGCGCGAACAGGGGCTGATAGAAGTAGCTCAAGGTGCCGATATCCTTGGCCGGATCGAATTCCATGCGGATCAGCACATTGCCGATGGGCCAGCCCAGGCTGTCCGGCCGGCCTTCCACTTCCACGGGCTTGGTGTATTTGGCGCTCAAAAAATTGCGGATGCTGTCATGGGCCCGGCGGCCCTTGTATTCCAGCATCACGGCCGCGAACTTGTCCTGGCAAAAGCCGTAGACCACGTCGTTGAGAAAGGCGTCGCCAATGCGGTAGACCACGCCTTCCACCGTGGCGTAGGCCGCCTGGCCGTCCTTTTCCACCACCTTGAGGTCCGGAATGGTGGCCATGGGCGTGCCCCATTTGACGCCATGGAAGGCATTGGGCTCGGTGATGACCTTGCCCGGAACGTCCACGGTATCGGCCGGACCTTCGGTCTTGGCCTCTTTGGGGTGGGCCTTTTCCGTGGCCTGGGCCTTTTTTTCCGGAGAAGCCTTCCTGGCTTCGGCCGAAACGGCGAAAACCAGGCAAAGCGCCAACACCAGGATGGAAAGTGCGTTTTTCATGAAGCGTGAAGGGATCAGGCCGACGTCTGGAGGATCATGCCCCGCAGGGTGATGGCCATGAGCTCGCTTTGGACGGTGCGCCCGCTTTCCAGGAAACGGGCCAGATCCGCCTTGCGACGGTTGTTGGAGGCGGACATGAAGTCGAGGATCATGTCGTTGATGGCCCTGCCGGTCAGGGGCGTGAGGGTGACGCTCGGCGCGGACATGGCTGCGTGTTCCATTTCCGGTCTGGATACCCCGGCGGTCGGAACTTGGCAAGCCCCGGCCGCCATGGCGATCATGAGGCGAACAGGGAGGTCATGGATTCAAGGCCTGCCTCCAGGGCGTCCAGGAGTTCGGGAGGGTCCGAGTCGGTGAGCCCGAAGACGGCCAGGGCCGACACGTCGCATTCGGGCTGGCCCACGCCCGGCGTGGCCCGAAGCCCCAGGGCGTTGGCCATGAAGTCGGCGACGTGCACGGCCGCGGCCATGGCGTTGTCCGGGCAGCGGTCCGGGGCATGGTGGCAGGCCACGGCCTCGGTCAGGGATTCGGGCAGCTGCCATTTGCGGCAGACCCGGCCGCCCAGGGTGGCGTGGTCAAAGCCAAGGACCTCCTGTTCGGCCGAAGCGATGGGGGACGGGCAGGATGGGTCGGCCACCGCCCGGGCCAGGGCCATGGCGGCCAGATCGGGCTCGGCAATGGCTAGAAGCAGCTTGCCCATGTCGTGGAGCAGGCCGGCCACGAAATAGCGTTCCCGGGACTGGCCGTTGATGCGTTCGGCCAGGGTGCGGGCGAGCAGGCCCACGGCCGCGGCGTGCCGCCAGAAATCCGGCATGGCCAGGATGTCCGGCCGGGGGGGCTCCTTGAACAGGCGGCCCAGGGCGGCCCCGGCGGCCATGGTCTGGATTTCCGAGAGGCCGATGCAGCCGATGGCCCGGGAGACGGTCTCCACCCGGTAGGGCAGGCTGTAGAGGGCGCTGTTGGCCAGGCGCAGGACATAGGAGGCCAGGCTCGGGTCCATGGCGATGATTCCGGCCAGGCTGGCCACCGTGCTGTAGGGGTCCTCGGCCGCGCGCCGCAGGGCCAGGAAGGCCTGGGGCAGGGGCGGCGGATTGATGTCGGCCAGGGAGGTCCTGGACGCGGCGGCCAGGGACGCCAGCGGCGGGGCCGGTTCCCGCCGGGGCGTGGCTTCCCGCTTTGGCGCGGCCTTGGCCAGGCGCGGCACGCCGATCTCCAGGAGGCGGCTGACAAAGGGATGGTGCCGGACCGGGGCCGGAATATGGCGGCACGGGGCTTGAGGCTTGCCTGGCGGCGGGGCGTCGGGAGCGGTCGTCATGGCGTTTCCCTGACCATCGGATTGTCTCTACCTAGCGCAAGAGGCCAGGGCCGGCAAGGTGTCCGCATTTCCGGAAGCTTCTTGACTTCCTTGGAAAAGCGAAAGAAATAACGGGAAATCCGAAGAATCGGCGGGACATCCATGTTCAAGCGCAGGCTGGGCGAACTGGCCAGGCGGCCCCACACCGTAGCCGTGTCCGCATCCGTGGCCGAGGCGGCGGCGATCATGGCCCGGGAAGGTGTGAGCTGCCTGGCGGTCGTGGCCGGGCGCAAGGCCGTGGGGTTTCTCACCGAACGCGAGCTGGCGAGCCGCCTGGACGCGAACCTGGACCCGGCCGCCCCGGTGGGGGAGCTTCTTTCCCGGCCCACGGGCGCGGTGCTGGCGGACCTGCCTGTGGACGAGGCCGTGCGGCTCTTGCTGGAGCGCGGGGAGCGCCACCTTACGGTCATGGAGCCGGGCGGGATTCTGGTCGGCCTGGTCACGGACACGGAGCTCGTGGACGCCCTGGCCGTGGACTTCATGGTGGAAAACGTGACCTGCCGCGAAGTGCTCCCCCCCGACCCGCCCATCCTGGATCCGGCCTGGCCGGTCCGGGAGGCCCTGGCGCTCATGCGGGCCAAGAACTCCGGCTGCGTCCTGGCCGTGATCGGCGGCAAGCCCCTGGGCATTTTCAGCGAACGGGACGCCATGACCAGGATCCTCGGCCGCCCCGAGGGCCTGGACGAGCCCTTGTCCCAGCACATGAGCAGGCCCGTGATCGTCGTGCCCGTGGACGCCATGGTCTACAAGGTGATCCTTTTCATGCGCCAAAAAGGCGTGCGCCGCCTGGCCGTGGTGGAGGACGACGGCTCCCTGGCCGGGCTTCTCACCCAGCCCGGCATCCTGGCCTATGCCAGCCGGCTGGGCTGATACCGTTTCCCCAGGCGCCCGACAGGCGGGCTGTCAGCGCCAGGCGTCGGCCGGGACCATGTCCGCGTACACCGCGGCCAGGGCGGCCAGGAAGGCGGCCTGCACGTCGGCGGCGGCCACGGTGCGGCCGTCAAAGCGCAGGTCCCGGGTGGCGCAGGCGTCCGGGACCACACTGACGGAAAATCCCAGATCAAAGGCGGCCCGGGCCGTGGCGTCCACGCACATGTGGGTCATCATGCCGGCCAGGGCCAGCCGGGCGATTCCCTGGTCCCGCAGCCAGGGCAAAAGGCCGGTGTCCCGGAAGCTGTTGGGAAAGTGCTTGGTGAAAACCGCTTCGCCCGGCAGCGGGGCCACGTTGGGGTGGATATCCGCCCCGGGCGTGCCGGGCAGGAAAAACGTGGCCCCGGGCCGCGCGGCTTCGTGGCGCACGTGGGCCACGGGCCGGCCCGCCTGCCGGAACCGGGCCAGGACCAGGGCGGCCCGGGCCGCCGCTTCTTCGGGACCGGCCAGGGCCATGGCCCCGCCCGGAAAATAGTCGTTTTGGATGTCCACCACGATCAGGGCGGCATCGGCGAGGGAAGGCGTTTTTGCGGTCATGGCGGCCTCCTGCCAGGGGATCGGCCTGGGTAGCATCCCGTGGAGACGACGGCAAGTCGCGGCCATCCTTGACGAGCGCCTCCCGGCCGGGGCAGGGATGGGGATCACCGACCAGATCGTTTCCGTCGGCAATGGAGAAGGACGCTTTGGCCCGGGCATGGCCACGGCGGCCGGAGGAGGCAGGAAGCATGGGAGTCACCCAGAAGTGCCAATATGCCTTGCGGGCCCTGTTCGAATTGGCCAAGCGCCAGGGCCAGGGGCCGGTCCCGGCCGGCGAGGTGGCCGAAAGCCAGGCCATTCCCAAGCGCTTCCTGGAAATCATCCTCCATCAATTGCGCCAGGGCGGGTTCGTGGATTCCCAGCGGGGCAAGGAGGGCGGGTTTTACCTGGCGCGGCCGGCCCAGGCCGTGACCGTGGGCGAGGTCATCCGCTTCATGGACGGCCCCATAAGTCCAGTGGACTGCCGGCCCGAGCATCCCGGCCACAACTGCCCCCTGCGGGACGGCTGCGTGTTCCGGGGCCTTTGGGACGATGCCCGGGCCGCCCTGGAACGCGTGTACGACACCCGGAGCCTGTGGGATCTGGTGGAGGAAGAGCGGCACATGGCCGCCGAGCGGGCCATCAACTACTGTATTTGACGGAAACCTACCCCCGAAACATTTCCGAAGCCCAGGACAGGGCCTGAAAATAGGCCCGGCTGGCCGCATCCGGCGCGACGCCGAAGGTCCCGAGAACCGCCACGGCCTCCCTGGAGGCCGTGCCCTCGAAGCTCTGACACAGGATCAGGCAGGACCGGCAAGGGCTGGCCCGGCCCAAAAGCGCCTGGCGCAGGTCCGCGTCCAGGGTGATGTTTTGCAGGGCCGTCTCCATGGGCACGCCCAGGATGGCGTCCAGCAGGGACAAAAGCCCCAGCAGGCATATGGCCACGCCGGCATGGCAGCGGTTGCCGCGCTGGCCGTCCACCAGGGCCAGGAACCGGCCCCGCACGGCCGAAGCATAGGCCATCTCCCGATCCTTGGGCGAAGAGCCGAGGCTGGCCAGCAGGTTGACGGACACCCAGCTGGCCAGGGCGTTTCGGCCCAGGAGCTTGAGGGCGAAATCCAGGGATTCAATGACCTGGCCCCGGTAGAACCGGGCCGTGTTGACGTAGCGCAAAAGCTTGTACGTCAGGGACACGTCCGAGCCGATGATGTCCCGGATCTTGTTGATGTTGATCTCGGGCCGGCTGACCTCGGCCAAAAGGTTCAGCCTGATGGCCTGGTTGGCGTCCGGAATCTTGGTCGTGACCACCTGGGGCCGGCAGTAGTAGTAGCCCTGGGCCAGGGGAATGCCCCGGGCCCGGCACAGCATGATGTCCGCCTCGGTCTCCACCTTTTCGGCCAACACGGTCTTGCCCGCCGCGCCCACGGCGTCGATGACCCGGCGCAGGCGGGCCGGTTCCTGGCGCAGGGCCAGGAAATCGATCTTGACGTACTCCACAAAGGGCAGGATCGGGTCAAAGGCCGGGTCGCCCACATAGTCGTCCAGGGCCAGGACATAGCCGGCGTCCCGGATGGAGCGGATGCGCTCGACAAGGGCGGCGTCGCAGGCCACGGTCTCCAGGACCTCGATGACGAAGCGCTGCCTGTCCAGGAAGCGGTAGTAGCCTTTTTCCAGAACTTCCTTGGAAAAATTGATGAAGATCCGGTTGTCCGGGCCAATGTCCTGGGAAACGGCATGGATGCCGTTGGCCAGCACGGCCAGGGTGGCCTCTTCGTCGGAGGGCAGGTTGGCGACGTTTCCCGAGCCCAGGCTGCGGTACAGCAGCTCATAGCCGAAAACATCCCCATCGATGCGAAAGATGGGGTGGCGGGCCACGGCATAGTTCGATTCGTCGGAAAGGACATTCATGGTCGCAGCCCCGGGGTTGGCCCTGTCGGTCAGGTTTCGCTCCGCGAGCGTGCGGCCGGCGGAGGCGCCGGGGCATCCCGGCAACGACGATTGGCCCCTAGCGTCGTGTCCTCGAAGTTCGGGCATACGAATTGTGAGGACAACAGACCAAAATAATTTATTTTTTCTTAAAAAATACCATCGTATTTTTTAAGGGACGCCACACTAGTGGATCAGAATGTGGTTCTTGCCCTTGTTCTTGGCTTCGTACATGAGCTGGTCGGCCATTTTGAGCATGTCCCGGAACGTATCCAGGTGGGCGGCGCAGATGCCGATGCTCACGGACATGGAAATAGGCTGGCAGTCGGCCGTGTAAAAGGGCCTGCTTTCAATCATGGCGCGCAGCTCGTTGTACACGTCCCGGGCCTTGGTCTTGTCCATGTTGATGTTGACGACGCAGAACTCCTCGCCGCCGTAGCGGGCCACGATATCCGACTCCCGGAAGCGCTCCCGGATAAGGCCGGCAATGTGGACCAGGGCGTCGTCGCCGATGTTGTGGCCGTAGGTGTCGTTTATGCGCTTGAAATCGTCGATGTCGATCAGGGCCACCACCATGTCGAGGTTCTTGCGCCGCACGTTGGCGAAAAACTTCTCCCCTGTTTCCACCAGATATTTGCGGTTGTGCAGCTTGGTCAGATAATCCTTGTTGACCAGGTCGTTTATCAGCTGGAACTGGTTCAAGATGTCCACGTTCTGGGAGATGCGGCAATAGAATTCCTCGGTGAGAAAGGGCTTGGTGATGTAGTCGTTGGCCCCGTTTTTCAGAAACCGCACCGAGGTGGACGTGCCGCCGTGGCCGGAGATGCCGATGATGGCCAGGTCTTTCTTGGCGGCCCGGGTGCGGATGTTCTTGGTCAGATCGGCGCCGTTGCAGTCGGGCATGTTGTAGTCGATGATGACGATCTTGATGTCCGGATGTTCCTTGAGGGCGTCCGCGGCCTCCTGGGCGTCGCGGGCGGCCAGGGGCTGGTAGCGGTGGGCGGCCAGCAGGGCGCACAGGTGGTTGCGGGCCATGGCCGAGTCGTCCACCACCAGGATCTTGAGGTCGCGGTTGTCGCGCATGCGGCGCAGGGAGGCGATGATGTAGTCGATGTTGGCGATGTTTTGCTTGAGCACGTAGTCGATGATGCGCTTGGACCAGAACTGGTCGCGCAGGTCATCGTTGATCTCGGCGGTGAAGATGATGGCGGGCAGGCCGTGAGCCAGGACCGCGTCCACGATTTCGCCGTTGGGGGCATCGGGCAGGTTGAGGTCGAGCAGGGCCGCCAGATAGCGGTCCTTGCCGGCCGTGGCCATATCCACGCCAGCGGCGTAGGTCATGGCCACGTCGCAGTCGAGGTCCAGTTCGGTCCGGATGCGCCGGGACAAAAGCGAGGCAAAGGTCTTGCTGTCGTCGACAATGAGAACCCGGGGGCGGTCCTCCGGGGGAGGCGGGCAGATGGTGTCCATGGCGTCCCGGCAGCCGGCAGGAGCCCGGCAAGGATTTGGTCGGACCCGCTGTCACGGCGGGCGCGGAAAACGTGAGACGCAGCCAGGATAAGCCCTGGCCGTATAAATGAAAAGAGGGAAAGCCGGACCCTAGGAACGCACGAGCAGGGACAGGCCGGGCGGCAGGGCCGCTTGCAGTCGTTCGGCCAGGCTGGCCGGAAAAACGGCCGGTCCGCCCTGGGCCAGGGCGGCGTCGGCGCACCCCTTGGGCTGAAACGGCTGGATGCGCCAGTGTGCAACCCCGGTCCGGGCCAGCTCTCGGGCCAGGGCCAGCATTTCCGCATCGGACAAAAGCCCGGGGTGCCAGGTGGTGCGGACCTCGAAGGCCCGGCCGCTTCGGGCCAGGAGGGCCAGGCTTGCCCAAGCCGCCGGGCCGGAGGCGGCAGCGCCCGTCACCCGGGCATAGGACCGCAGCGGGGCCTTGATGTCCAGGCCCACCCAATCGGTCAGGGGCAGGGCAGCGGCCAGGGTCCGGGGGACCATGCCGGCCGTGTGCAGGCCCACCTGGAAGCCCAGGGACCGGACCTGGGCCATGGCCTTTGGCAGGCCCGCCTGGAGCGTGGGTTCGCCGCCGGAAAAGACCACGCCGTCCAAAAGTCCCGTCCGCTCCTCGAGCCAGGACAGGACCGCGGCAAAGGACCGCTCCCCGGGTCCGGCCCGATCCCGCAGGCCCGGATTGTGGCAATAGGGGCAGGCCCAGGCGCAGCCCTGGCAGAAGACCACGGCGGCCAGAACATCCGGCCAGTCCACGGTGCTTAAGGGGGTCAGGCCCCCGACCGTCAGTTCGGCGCCATCGGGCATGTTCTACCTGCCGGCTTCGACCGGCTCGGCAAAGCAGACGCGCTCCTCGTATTCGCCCTGCTTGCCGATGTTGAAGGCCGATTTGGGGCGGTAATAGCCCATGACCCGGGTCCAGATCTCGCAGGCCTGGGTCTGGCCCTGGGCGGCGCAATGGGGGCAGGTCTCCTGTTCCCCGTCCAGGTAGCCGTGGCTGGGGCAGATGGAAAAGGTCGGGGTCACGGTGACATAGGGCAGGGCGAAACGGCCGAGCGCCCGGCGCACCAGATTCTTGCAGGCCGCGGCGCTGGAGATGCGCTCGCCCATGTACAGGTGCAGCACCGTGCCGCCGGTGTATTTGCGCTGCAGGGCCTCCTGGCGGGACAGGGCCTCGAAGGGGTCGTCGGTAAAGCCCACGGGAAGCTGGGAGGAGTTGGTGTAATAGGGCTTTTCCGGAGTACCGGCCTGGAGGATGCCGGGGTAGCGTTTGCGGTCCTCCTTGGCGAAGCGGTAGGTGGTGCCCTCGGCCGGGGTGGCTTCCAGGTTGTAGAGGTGGCCGGTCTGCTCCTGGAACTCGGTCATGCGCCGGCGCACGTGGTCCAGCAGGTCCAGGGCCATGGCATGGCCGGCCGGGGTGGCGATGTTCTCGGCGTCGGCCGTGAAGTTGCGGATCATCTCGTTTATGCCGTTGACGCCGATGGTGGAGAAGTGGTTGCGCAGCGACCCCAGGTAGCGCCTGGTATAGGGGAAAAGCCCGGCCGCCATGCGGCGCTCGATCTCCTTGCGCTTGATCTCCAGGCTGGTGCGGGCAATGTCCAGCAGCGCATCCAGCCGGGCCGCAAGTCCGGCCCGGTCGCCGCGATGCACATAGCCCAGGCGGGCGCAGTTGATGGTGACCACGCCCACGGACCCGGTCTGCTCGGCGCTGCCGAAAAGTCCGTTGCCGCGCTTGAGGAGCTCGCGCAGGTCGAGCTGGAGCCGGCAGCACATGGAACGCACCATGCCCGGCTCCAGGTCGGAATTGACGAAATTCTGGAAGTAGGGAAGCCCGTAGCGGGCCGTCATCTCGAACAGGGCCTCCACATTGGGCGACTCCCAGGGAAAATCCTTGGTGATGTTGTAGGTGGGGATGGGAAAGGTGAACACCCGGCCCTTGGCGTCGCCGGCGGTCATGACCTCGATGTAGGCCCGGTTGATCATGTCCATTTCGGCCTGCAGATCGCCATAGGCAAAGGGCATTTCCTCCCTGCCGATGACCGGATGCTGGCTGGCCAGGTCCTCGGGACAGGTCCAGTCGAAGGTGAGGTTGGAAAAGGGGGTCTGGGTCCCCCAGCGCGACGGCACGTTCAAATTGTAGATGAGCTCCTGGATGCACTGCCGGACCTCGGCGTAGTCCAGGTTGTCCTTGCGGATAAACGGAGCCATGTAGGTGTCAAACGAACTGAAGGCCTGGGCTCCGGCCCATTCGTTTTGCAAGGTGCCCAGGAAATTGACGATCTGGCCCACGGCGCTGGAGAGATGCCGGGGCGGGTCGGCCTCGACCTTGTCCGCCACGCCGTTTAAGCCTTCGGTCAAAAGCGTGCGCAGGGACCAGCCGGCGCAGTAGCCGGCCAGCATGTCCAGGTCGTGGATGTGCAGGTCGCCGTTGCGGTGGGCCTGGCCCACTTCCGGCGGATAGACGTGGCTGAGCCAGTAATTGGCCACCACCTTGCCCGAGACATTGAGGATGAGCCCGCCCAGGGAATAGCCCTGGTTGGCGTTGGCGGCCACGCGCCAGTCCTGGCGGTCCAGGTATTCGTTGACCGAGGCGGCCACGTCCACCACGGTTTTTTTGTCCTGGCGCAGCCTGGCCCGCTGCTCGCGGTAGACGCTGTAGGCGCGCATGGTGCGGAAGTGATTGGCGGAAATGAGGGCCTGCTCCACCACGTCCTGGATGCGCTCGATGTCCGGAATCTGGCCGGCGAAGCGGTGGGACAGGACCTTGACGGCCTGGGCGGTCAGCAGCCGGGCTTCGTCCTCGCCGAATTCGCCGGTGGCCGCGCCGGCCCGGCGGATGGCCGAGAGGATTTTGTCCGCGTTGAAGGGGACCACGGCGCCGTCGCGCTTTTTGATGTGCGCGGGCGCGGCCGCCTGTTGCGGTTGCGGGACGTTCGAAGCCGAAAGGCTGTCTTCCATGGGATCGAGCATGCTGTCTCCAGGGCGCGCCAGGGGCGCTTCAGGCATGGGGGAAACGGTCGGGGGAAGGAAACGGCCGAAAAAACGCGTAGGCGTCAGACGGGCCGGGCCGCCCTCCCGCGAGGCTTCCCAGGTCGAACCGGACGCGAACCACTTTCGCGTCCGGACGTTGGCAGGTCTTCGGACTGGCGGACCTATCGGCCGAGGCCGCGTGCCTACTACCCGTCGCTTCCCGGGCGCATGCGCCCAGTGCCTATGACGGGGGTCGTTTCCGCTCACCGCTGCGGGGCAGTCCCGGACTCGCACCGGGTTCCCTTTTCAGTCCGGACCAGGGGTCCGAACACCAACGATCCCAAAATATAGGGACGGAGGAAGGACGGGTCAACAAACAAAAACCGAAATAAAAAGAGCTTCTTGTATCGTATTCCCAGGCTGAAGGAAAAAACGAAATTCCCGTTTTCACTGAAATGACAGGCCTTTTTCGCCCGCAGGGCGACGGCCTGGCGGGGCCGGAATTCGGCCGGCGTCAAGGCGGCTTTGCGCCTTGTGTCGCCAGCCAAATTCCGGCCCTGCAATGCAACTGCGGCCCCCCGCCCGACCCAGCCGGTCGGGGGGTCTGGGGGGAATGATTCCCCCCAGCGGGTCCAGGGCAGAGCCCTGGCAGGGTCTGGGGCAGCGCCCCAGCATCCGGGGCAGCGCCCCGGCCGCCGGAGGCGTTAGCCGTGCTGGCAATCGTGGCCGTGGGCCTGGCAGAGTTCGTCGCGGTCGGCGAGCCGGCCGCCGAGCCAGGCCAGGGCCGCCTCGCGCACCGGGCCACAAGCGCCCCGGACGACGTTGATGCCGCTTTGGCGCAGCTTCATGACCGCGCCCTGGCCCATGTTGCCGGCAATGAGCGTGGTCACGCCCATGGCTTGCAGGTCGCCCACCAGGTTGGAGCGGCAGCCGCACTGGGCGGGCGGGGCAAAGGTCTCTTCGGCGGCAATGGTCTTGTCTTCGGCCACGGTCAGCACGGTGAAGTAGCCGCAATGGCCGAAGTGCTCGTCCACCTGGCCGTCGCGGGAGGGAATGGCGATTTTGGTCATCAAGGACCTCCTTTCAATTTACCCCCGTCCCGTACCGGAAATAGGGGACGGCGAAAAGCCCCTGAGGCCAGGGGATGCCAGGGGATGGCAGGCCCGGTCAGGCCGGCCGGCAGGAGCTCCGGAAGGGTTCCAGGGCGGCCAGGGCCTGGCGGGTTTCCTCCGCGCCGGTATGGACAATGCCCCGGATGCCCAGGCCCTGGGCCACTTCCACGAACAGGGGCCGGTCATCGATGTAGGCGGTTTCCTCGGGCGCGGCCTGGGCAATGTCCAGGGCCACGCGGAAGATGTCCGCGTCGGGCTTGCGGAAATGCACGAAGCACGAGGACACGAAGGCGTCCACGAAACAGCCCAGGCGAAAGGTCCGGAT
Source organism: uncultured Desulfovibrionaceae bacterium (assembly GCA_964490985.1). Taxonomy (GTDB): domain Bacteria; phylum Desulfobacterota; class Desulfovibrionia; order Desulfovibrionales; family Desulfovibrionaceae; genus Solidesulfovibrio. Next base: position 22,043 of record CAZBER010000011.1, read on the forward strand.
GCGGTACGTATTGAGCTCCCGGCCTTCGTTGTTGACCACCAGGACCTTGAGGCCGTGCCGGGCCTTGAGTCCGGCGATGAGGTCGAGCATGTCGGGAAGGGGCCTGGACTGGGCGAACATGAAATCCTTGAAGGTCTGGCGGGTAAAGGAACGCTCCTGGTGAAACACCACCCGGTCGAGGTAGCTGTCGAGGTCGAGCTTGCCTTCCTCGTAGGCGTCGAAGGTGAGGTGGTGGCGTTCGTCCATGTCGGCGTAATCCAGGCCAAAGGTCTCGGCGGCCAGCCGCCGGGCTCCCCGGTCCCAGCCGTTGGTCAAAAGCACGCCGCCGACGTCGCAAAAAAGCGTGGTTACGGGCGCTTGGGCCATGGAGGCCTCCTTTTGGGGATGCTCCAGGCGCGCCTGTGAATCAAGGGAAAGAGCCGCGCCTAGGCGGTGGGATGATCCTGCATGGTTGGAGCGTTTTTCGGGGGCAGGGTCAAGGCCTTGGACCGGAGGCGGCGACGGCGGCGTCCCAGAAGCCCGGAGGCGTGGACCGGCGCGGTGCGCCAGTTGCGGGTGATGGCCAGGACGCGGAGCAAAAAGGTGACCACAATGGTGACCAGGGCCGCGATCAGGGGCGGCACGGCCATGTGCTGGCGCAGGATGGGGTAGCTCAGGCAGCCGATGAGCGCGGCCAGGGAATAGAACTGGCCGGGCCGCAGCACCATGGGTTCCTCGCGCACCAGAATATCGCGCAAGAGCCCCCCGCCGCAGGCGTTTATGGTGCCGACCAAAACGGCCGGGGCGAATTCCAGGCCAAAGGCCAGGGATTTTTCCATGCCGACCACGGCATAGGCTCCCAAAGCGGCGGCATCCACCCAGGCCACCAGGCGTTCGGACAGGATGGCCCGCCGGCCGAAGGCCAGGACCGAGGCGGCGGCCAGGGCCACGGTGATGAGGTAATCCTGGTTTCGCACCACGGCCGGCACGCCGGCCTGCAAAAAGAGGCCGTCGCGCATGAGCGCCCCGCCCACGCCCGTGGCCAGCGACAGGCCGAGCAGGCCCATGAGGTCGAACCGGCGGCGGGTGGCCTCGATGGCGCCGGTGGCGGCCATGAGAAAAACCGCGAAAAGGTCGAGGAAAAGCGGCAGTTCAAAGCCCTGATTCATGGCGGGCTGCTCCTTGGGTGCAAAGCGTCCCGTCGCGGGCGTGCCCGCGGCGGGACGCGGTACATAGGGCCGGCCGCAGCCGGCGTCAAGAGGCCCGAAATGTCCCGGGCCGGGCCAGGGCCAGCAGGTGGCGGCCGGTTCTGGGCAACAGCAAGGCAAAGGCGGCCAGGTACAGGAAACTGAACAGGAAATGGATCTGGGTGCCGGTAAAGTGGCCGGGCAGGGTGGTCAGCCAGGACTGGGGCAGGGTCGGGGCCAGGAACTGGCCGGCGAAAAGGACGAACAGGAGCAAAGCCCCCCGGATGGACAGGCGCAGGCCGGCCAGCAGGCCCACGGCCAAAAGCGACTGGGCCGCGGTGAGCAGGATTTCGTGCATCTGCAGGCTGTCCAGGGGCATGGGCGCAGCGAACGACCCCGAGGACACGCCGTAGACGCCGGGGATCATGCCCACGAGCAGGGTCCACTGGTTGAGCTTGGACGACAGCAGGCTGCCCAGGGCCACGCCGCCCTGGCCGCGCAGGGCGAACATGATGGCCACGATGAATTCCGGGGCTTCGGAGGCAATGGGAGCCAGCCATTGCACGAGCAGGAACTCGTTGACGCCAAAGAGGCGTCCCGTGGCCACCAGGCCTTCGCTGAAGGATTCGGCGCTCAAGGCAATGACGCCGGCGGCGAGCAGGAACATGGCCGCGGTGGCCAGCCGCCGTTTGGCCGGGGGCAGGGAGCCGATGACGGCGGCCGGGCCTTCCAGCTCGCATTCCTCGCAGGGCCGGCGGGCGGCGATGACGATGTAGCCGACGTAGAGGCCGACCAGGACCAGGCCGTCCACCCAGGTCAGGCTTCCGGTCAGGGAAATGACCAGGGCGTAGACCGTGGCCAGGCCCAAAAACAGGATTTCCGTGCGGCGCGCCGGCTCCAGGACCACGGGCCGGCGGGTGCGCCACCAGATGATGGCCGCGATGGCCACCCAGGCCACGCCGATCAGGAGCCGGTTGGCCCCGGTCATGTTGGCGATGGCGAAATGGGCGTAGTCGGACTCCGGGTGCTGGCCGGCCATCCAGGTGAAGTACATGTCCACGGCGTATTCCGGCAAAACCGCGATCAGGGCCACCACGGCCAGGGCCAGGGCCTGGGGGATGTCGGCCTGGGCCACGTCGCAGGCCCACAGAAGCAGAAACGACGCGCCGAGGATGGCGGTTCCGAACAGGGCGGTGGTGACCGGCGGCGAGAGGTGGACGGCAAGCAGGGCGCAGACCGGGCCGGGCAGGGATGCGGCCAGGGCCAGCCAGACGGGCAGCAGCTTTTTCATGGGGCCTCCTTGTGTTGGCGCGGCCATGAAAAAAAAGACCTCGGCACGCGCGCGCATGCCAAAGGTCTCGCCGATCGGTTTCGGGAACCGACGACAGGGCCAGGCGGCGGTTTTGCCGCAGGGATGTTGACCCTGTCCGAAACAGCTACTCCCCCTTGGGAGAAGCCCAAATAGGACTTCGGGCGGCGGCTGTCAATGGGCCGGATCGGCCTCGGCCAGGCGCACCCGGTTTCGGCCGTCGGCCTTGGCCGCGTACAGGGCCGCGTCGGCCCGGGCCAAAAGCGCCTGGGGCGTGTCTTGGGCGTCAGGCCCGCGGCTGGCCACGCCCAGGCTGACGCTTACGCGAGCAAACGGGGAGCCGGGATGGGGCAGATTGGCGTCCAGGATTTCGCGGCGGATGGCCTCGGCCAGAATCCTGGCTTCGTCCCTGTCCACGCCGGGCAAAAGGACCAGGAACTCCTCGCCGCCGTACCGGGCGGCCATGTCCCCGGCCCGGCGCAGATGGCGGGCAATGCATCCGGCCACCAGGCGCAGGCAGGCATCCCCGGCGGCGTGGCCGCTGGTGTCGTTGAACTGCTTGAAATAGTCGATGTCGATCATGACGGCCGAGAGATCAACGCCTTCCCGGGCGGTGTTGCGCCATTCCCGGGCCAGGGCCGCGTCCAGGCAGCGCCGGTTGGCCAGGCCGGTCAATGCGTCGGTCAGGGCCTGCCGGCCCAGCTCGGCCTGCTGCCGGGCGATGATGTCCTGCTGGAGCAGGTCGCGGACCCGTTCGGCATGGAGGTAGCGCATGCTGACCAGGGTCAGGACCGTCATGGCCACGAGGTTGATGGCATTGGACAGGTTGATGGGGGCCAGGGGCTCCTGGTGGAGGATGCCGACCAGAAGGGCCAGCCCGGGCAGGGCTATGGCCGCAAAGCTTCGGGCCAGGCTCAGGCGCAAAAGCGGAACCAGGCTGAAAATGGCCACATAATAGAGGCTTATGGTGTGGTAATAGGGATAGAGGGGGTAAATGAGGCTGACCACCAGGAGCATGTTGGCCAGAATCACGGCCAGCTCGATTACGGCCAGGCGGGCCGTGGACCCGGGCGCGGCCAGTTCCCGGCCGATGACGCCCACGGCCGCGG
>CAZBER010000011.1:25650-71400 GCA_964490985.1 uncultured Desulfovibrionaceae bacterium
CAGGTCAGGGTCCGGACCAGGGCGGCGCTGTCCAGAAAGCGCACGGCCCGCTCCCAGGTCAGAAACCCCAGGACCAGGACCGCGGCATTGACGCCAAGGACCACCCATAAAAGCGCCCGCAAATGGCGCAGGTTGGCCAGATGCAGGCGGCGATCCAGGGAGGGGGTCGAAAGGGCGCGCTCCCCGGCTTCCCGTGATGCGGATGAAAAGCGGGAAAAAGCCGTCATTGTCGCTCCGGCGGCCGGCCCAGGCCCAGGGCGCGTGGGACGGCCAGGGAAGATTTCCTCCGGGCCAGGGGCGTTGCCGGCCGGTCAGACCTCCTGGCCGGTCAGGTCGCGCAGCATCTTGTCCGAGTACAGGTACAGGCAGTCGATCATGAAGGCGTATTCCGGCACTTCCGCGCGCCACAGGGCCATGAGGTCCTTGACCGCGGCCCGGGCCGCTTCCAGCTCGGCCGGGGTCTCGGCATTGTTGATGGCCGCCAGGGCCTCCAGGTATTCGTCGCTGGCAAAGGCCGTGACCACGGCCTTGCTCACCCGGTTCTTGTCCAGTCCGTCCCACACGCCGGCCATGGCGCGCCTCCTTGTGCTAGCGGTTCAGGGATGCTCGGTCGCCGGCTTTGCCAGCCGGGCCAAACGGGCCAAAAGCGGCGGGTGCGTGCCGTAGAGCAGCACGGTCAGGGGATGGGGCCGCAGGTTGGCCAGGTTGGCGGCGGCGATCTTGCGCAGGGCCGCAGCCAGGGCCTGGGGCCGGCCCGTGGTCCGGGCGGCAAAGGCGTCGGCCGCAAATTCGTTTCGCCGGGAAGAGGCGTTGGCGGCAATGCCCAGAGCCAGGGTCACAGGGGAAACCAGCAGGCCGAAAACGGCCACGGACACGTACAGCGCGCCCGGGGCCGCGCCCACGGCCAGGGGCACGGCCGGGGAAGCCAGGAAAAGCGACAGCAAAAAGAGCAGCACAGCCATCTGGGCCAGGGAGATCGCCATGGCCCCGCGCAGGTGGCCGAGCTTGGCATGGCCCACCTCGTGGGCCAAAACGGCCACGGCCTCGTCCTGGGCCAGGCGCTCGATCAGGGTGTCGTAGAGGCCGATGCGGCGCTTTTTGCCGAACCCGGCGAAAAAGGCGTTGGCCCGGGTGGAGCGGCGCGAGCCGTCCAGGACAAAAAGGCCCTGGGGTTCAAAGCCCTGGCCGCGCACGTAGTCGGCCACGGCCTGGCGCAGGGGCCCCTCCGGCAGGGGCGCGAACCGGAAAAAAAGCGGCAGGATCCAGACCGGGGCCACGTACTGCAACGCCACGGTCGCAACCAGGATCACGATCAGGACCAGGACCCAGGCCGAAGGGCCGTAGGTGGAAAAAAGGGCCAGCCCGGCCCAGACAAGCGCCCCGCCAATGACGGCGGCCAGGAGATAGCCCTTGGCCATGTCGGCCAGATAGACTCCGGGCGTGGTGCGGTTGAGCCCGAAGCGGGCGTCCAGGACAAAGGTGCGGTAGATGGAGAACGGACGGGAAGCCACATCCGCGGCCAGGGCCAAAAAGCCCAGGTAGACGAGCCCTGAGGCCGGAACGCCAAGGCCCAGGCCGCGCGCCAGGGCGTCCAGGAAGCCGAAGCCGCCGAAAACCAGGAAGGCGGCGGCCAGGAAGAAATCCCAACCGATTTCCGCCAGGCCCAGACGGCCTGCCTGGCGCAGATAGGCCGTCAGCCGGGCATAGGCGGCGGCGTCGATCTCGGGCGTTTCGGCCGGGGCGTCCGGGCGAAGGCTTCGAAGGTTCAGGAGCCCGGCCCAAAACCGAATGCCGGCGGAGACGGCCATGGCCGCCAGCACCGCCCAGGCCAGGGCGCTCACAGGCTGTTCCTAGATGCGATTGAGCGGCACATTGGCGCAGGCCTCCTCAAAGGCGTCGTCCAATTGCTCGGCCAGGCGTTTGGGATCGAACATGGCGCCGCAGGACCCGCAGCGCAGATAGACCCGCTGTCAGGAGCGGCAAAAGCTCAAGGCTCCCTGGCAGCGCGGGCAGCGCAGGTTGCCGGTAGGAGGCGTTTTTTTCGAATCGTCGGACATGGCGGTCTCCTTGTTACACCATATTGGCGCCGCTTAAAATGATAACCAGCCGTTTGAAGACGTCCATGTCGAAATGGCCCGGCATTTCGTCGCGCATGAGGCGCAGGGCCGTAAACGGGGGCATGGCCTCGGCATAGGCCCGCCGGCTGGTCAGGGCGTCGTAGACGTCGGCCACGGTGAGGGCCTTGACGTGCTCGGGAATGAGGTCGGCCGTGAGCCCGCCGGGATAGCCCGAACCGTCCGCGCGTTCGTGGTGCATGAGGATGCAGTTGCCGGCGATGCGGGAAAGGGGAATCTGCTGGCACAGGGCCAGGCCCATGGCCGGATGGGTGTTGATGCGGCTGCGCTCCTCCGGGGTCAGGGGGCCGGGCTTGGACAGGATTTCCGTGGGAATGGCCGTCTTGCCCAGGTCGTGGAGCAGGGCGCCGATGCCGGCTTGGATCAGGGTTTCCTCGTCGGTCTTCAGGGCCTGGAGCATGGCCGTGGTATAGACGAAGACGTGCACGTTGTGGGTGTAGACCGAGTAGTCGTGGGAGGCCAGGTTGGCGATGCGCCGCAGGGACGTGTCCATGGCCAGGAAGGCCACGCTTTTTTCCACCAGGGAGGAGACGCGGGCGTATTCCCGCTTGGTCAGGCCCGTGGGCAGGCGGTTTTCAAAGACGTCGCGCACCACGGACTGGGAAGCGGTGTAAAAGACCCTGGCCCGCTCCGGCACCGGAATGGTGGCGTCGGCCAGAATCTGGGGCAGGTGCTTTTCGAGGTAATGGTCGTAATTCGGGCGTTCCTCGGCCCGGATGTAGACCTCGGCCACGCCGGCGTCATGGAGCTTTTGCCGGTGCCGGGCCGTGAACTGCTCGTCCTCGGCGGCGTAGAGCACGAAATGCCCGGCCTGTTTGATATAGACCCGAAACCGCCCCAGGGTGCTCGGGAAGATCATCAGGGGAGATACGGCGAAATACGAGTCTTCCCGCGTCGTCTTCAATGCCTTGCCCGCCATGTCCGTCACCTTTGAAACACCTGTCCGGCCCGTGGCCCGAAAGGGGCCGCTTCCGTAGTGCAATCGGCTCGGATTGGAAAAACTTGAGACAACCTAGAGCGTCTTTTCGACCGGGCCGGACGCATCCGGCGTCGCGTCCTGGACGGCGTGGGGCGTCAGGGCCGGGCGGCCGTCGGGCAGCCGCCGTGCTTCCAGGAAAAAGTCGAACACGTCAAGGGCCAGGCACAGGTCGAAGTCTTCCTCGGGCACGATGGCCGTCTCGCCGAAGAAGATCGCCGCGCTTGGGGTATTGCGCAGGAATTTGGGAATGGCGGCATGCATGTTGGGCACGTCCTGGAGCTCGTTGGCCAGGTACATGGCGCACAGCTTGTCTTCCGGGGCCGGGGTCTCCCCGGCCTTGCCCATGGCCACGATGGACACGGTCCCGGGGGAAGCGGCCTTGATGGCCGCGGCCGTGGCCGCCATGTTGGGAAACGAGCAGGTCAGCACCCGTTCGGCCGTGCCCATGGCCGCGAAAAGGCCCCGGGTGCCGGCGCTGGTGGCGTGGACCACGGTGCGGCCGGACAAGTCGGCCTGGCGCACTTCGCTGGGGGAGTTGCCGAAGTCGAACCCCTCGGGCCGCAGGCAGCCCCGCTCGCCCATGAGGATATAGTCCGGATGGCCGGCCTTGAGGGCCAGGGCCTCCTCCACGCTGTCCACGGGCAGGATGCGCTCGGCCCCGGCGGCAAAGGCATAGCAAGCCACGGAACAGGCCCGGAAAACGTCGATGATGACAGCCGTGCCCGTGGCGGCCGCGGCCCCGGGCAAAAGTTCAAGCATACGGATGCGCACGACAAATCCTCCCGGTCCCCCATACCAGCGCCTGGCCGGTTTGAAAAGCCGGGCCGGGCCGCCTTGCCAGGCCGGCCCCCTTGGTCGTATGGAGAAAAAAACGCCACCAATCGCCGGGAGTTACGGTCGCCATGGTCAAGGCCCGGGAGCCGTTGCCGCCGCTTTTCCCCAAAAGCCTCCTGTACCGGCCCTTGCTGACCAAGGTGCTGGAGGAGACCGGGCGCGACGCGGCCGCGGCGGACGCGCATTTTTCCGCCGATTTCGCGGCCAGGCGTCTGGCTCCCGAACCGTCCGGCCAGGCCCCGGCGGAACATCCCCGGGGCGGGCTCGCCGACCGGAAGGCGTAACCATCCCTTTTCCCGACAGGCGCTTAAGGAGTTCTCATGGCCCAGTGCCATTGGCTTGCAGTACGCCGCCAGGTCATGGCCCAGGCCCGGCGGGTGGTCATCAAGGTGGGCAGCGCGGTGCTGGCCGGCGCATCCGGCGTGGATGCGGCCGTGGTGGCCTCCCTGGCCGAGCAGATCGCCGGCCTGGTCGGCCAGGGCCGGCGGGTCCTTCTGGTGTCCAGCGGAGCCGTGGCCGCCGGCCGGGAGGTCCTGGGCGAGCGCTACAACCCCGCCTCCCTGCCCCATCGCCAGGCCGCCTCGGCCATCGGTCAAAGCCGGATCATGCACGCCTATGATCAGGAGTTCGCCCGCCACGGCCGCATCGCCGCCCAGGTGTTACTTACCCGCGACGACCTGGACAACCGGGAGCGCTACCTCAATCTGCGCAACACCTTGTCCACCTTGTTCGACCTCGGGGCCGTGCCGGTGATCAACGAGAACGACTCCGTGGCCGTCACCGAGCTGGTCTACGGCGACAACGACTGCCTGGCCGGCCTGCTCGTCGGCACGGTGGGGGCCGAGCTCTTCGTCAACCTGACTTCGGCCCGGGGCGTGTTCGCCCAGAACCCGGACGAGCATCCCGAGGCCGAGCCCATGGCCTGCATCGAGAACATCGGCAGCCTGGACCTCGACGCCATGTGCGGGGCCAAGACCACGCTCGGCACCGGAGGCATGCATTCCAAGCTGCTTTCGGCCAAGCGCGTGGCCCAGTTGTCCGTGCCCACCCTGATCCTGGCCGGCCGCGAGCCCGGGTCGCTCACCCGGGCCTTTGCCGGGGAGGCCGTGGGCACGTTCGTCATGCCCGAGCAAAAGCCCATTGCCCGGCGCAAGTTCTGGCTGGCCTACCACCACGAGCCCCAGGGCACGGTGGTGGTGGACGACGGCGCGGCCAGGGCGCTTCGCCAAAACGGCAAGAGCCTTCTGCCGGCCGGCATCGTGGACGTGTCCGGGGATTTTCCGGTGGGGTCCATGGTGCGCATCGCGGACGTGTCCGGCGCGGTGGTGGGCGTGGGGCTGTCCAATTACGCGGCGTCGGATCTGCGCAAGATCATGGGCCTTAAAAGCTCGCGCATCGCCCAGGTGCTGGGCGAGGCCACCTATCCCGAGGCCGTGCACCGGGACAACCTGCTGGTGGACCCGGCCATGTAGTGTCCTGGTCCAGGCTCCCTGCGTCCTTGACAAAACCCGAGGCCCCACGGACAAGCGTCGAGCAAATCGAAGCATATTTGGCCAGGAACCCAACAGGAGCCGTTATGGCCGACCCAGGCAACCCGGGCGCGTTTCTCCTTTTTTCCGACGTGCACTTCGACCCGTTCGCCGACCCGTCCCTGGTCCCGGCCCTGGCCGCCTCGGACGCGTCCGCCTGGAAGGGCATCCTGTCCTCTTCGAGCCAGACCGCGTATGCGGCCTACGGCAGCGACAGCAATTACGCCCTGTTCGAATCGGCCCTGGACGACATGGCCGCCCGGGCCGGCACGGTCTCCACCATCCTGTATCCCGGCGACATCCTGTCGCACGATTTTCCCCAGGACTACGCCGCCCTGACGGGCGACCCGAGCCAGGCCGGCCTGGATGCCTTTGCCCAAAAAACCGTGCAGTTTTTCGTCCAAGAAGTGGACAGCCGCTTTCCCGACGCCATGGTGCTCGTGGCCGACGGCAATTGCGACACCGACAACATGCTCGGCAGCATCGGCGCCAGGCCCGGCGACGCCTATCTGTCGAGCACGGCCCCCATCCTCTCCCAGGCCTTTTTCAACGATGACGCGGACCGGGCGGCCTTTGCCGCCAGCTACTCCATGGGCGGGTATTATGCCGTGGAGCCCGACGGCCCGACCGGCCTCAAGTACGTCGTGCTCAACGACAACTTGTGGATAACCCAATACGACGATCCCGGCCCGGGACTGGTGGAACTGTCCTGGTTCGCGTCGCAACTGGCCGATTCGGCCCAGGATTTCCAGAAGGTCTGGGTGGTCGCCCACATCCCGGTCGGAGCCAGCGCCTCGTTCACGGCCGACTCCTTGAGCCAGACCGGGCAGATCGACTATTCGGGGAATCTGGACGACGGCTTCAACAATGCCTTCACGGCCTTGGAGCTGGCCTACGACGCGACCATCAAGGCCACCTTCACCGGCCACACCCACAACGACGATTTCCGGCTCATCACCGCAAGCGACGGTTCGGGCGCGGCCAACCTCGTGCGCATCGCCCCCTCGATCTCGCCGGTCTTCGACAACAACCCCGGCTATCAGATCTACACGTACGACACCCAGACCTTTTCCCTGCAAAACGAAACGACCTACAACCTCGATCTCCAGTCGAGCGCGCCCGCCTGGGGCAAGGAATACGACTACGCCGAAACGTACGGGCAAAGCCTGGCCACGCCCCGGGAATGGCTGGCCGTTTACGCCGGCATCCTGACCAACCCGGCCTCCCAGGCCGCGTACATCAATCACTTGACGCAGGACGCCACGAGCCAGAACCCTGTCACGACCGCCAACTTGTCCATCTACCTGCTGACGCCCGGCTTCGCCACGCCTGCCTCCTTCAATGCCGCCGCCGCGTTGGCGGCCGGTTAGACGGCGCGGGCATCCGTGTGGCGCGGTTGGCGCGGTTCTTTCCTTCCGGTTGTCCGGCATTGGCCGGATCGGACTTGCAACCGCCCGATGGCCGGGAAAAGCTGCCGCGAACGCCAAAGGGCCTTGGCGTTGCGGCCAATTGAGAACAGGCCCGGGAGCGACCATGGACGAGACGCCCAAATGCCAGACGTGGAATGTTTTCGAGGAGGCCGGCACGTGCGCCGTGTGCGGGGCCACGGCCTCGTTTTCGCCCATCAGGCCGGGGTACAGCCTGCGCGAGACGCGCTGTTCGTCCTGCCGGGCGGCCCGGCGTTCCCGGGACCTGGCCCGGACCCTGGCCCGGCTGGCGGCCGGTCCGAAGGCCTGCCTGTTGTCCCTGGCCCTGCCGGCCATGGCCGGGCTTCGCCTCTACGAGGCCCAGGCCGCCGGGCCGCTGCACGACCGGCTGGCCACGCTTCCGGGCTATGTCTGTTCGGAATACATCCCCGAGGAGGCCGAGCCCGGCCGGGTGTCGGTCCGGGGCGTGCGCTGCGAAGACCTGGAACGCTTGAGTTTCGAGGGCGGCTCGTTCGATTACGTCATCACCCAGGACGTGCTGGAGCACGTCTTCGACCCGTGGCGGGCCTTTGACGAAATCTGGCGCGTCCTGGCCCCGGGCGGGCGGCACGTGTTCACCGTGCCCATCCACGAGGGCCATTCCACCACCACCCGGGTGCGAGTCGCCCCGGACGGGCCGCAAATGCTGCTGCCGCCGGTGCACCACGGCGATCCGGTGCGCCAGGGCGGCTCCCTGGTGGTGACGGATTTCGGGGAGGACCTGATCGACCTGCTCGACCAGCGGGGCCAGCCCACCCAGGTGGCCGTGCACGTGGCCTTTTACAAGACGTCCGAAATGCCCGGCATCATCGACGGCGACGTGCACGCCCTCTACGAGGCGGCCTGGAAGCAGGGGGAAAAGGCGGCCTTTTTGCGCTACAATTCCGTGGTGTTCGTGACCGAAAAGCCGAGGACCTGATTGCCGTAGTTCCGGCCCCTTGCGCCTGAAGCGAATAGGAGCCATATTCGCTTCACAATATGAAGCGAATAGGCGATACCTCTTACATCTGGCAGCAACCGGACTGGCCGGCATTCCGCTGGGACGCGGCCGCCCTGCTTGAACCCCTGGGCCGGGCGCGGCTGCGCCAGGGCGGGCTGGCGGCCAAGGCCGCCTCCCTGGGCCTGGACGCGGCGCGCGCCTCCCAGGCCGACATCCTGGCCGAGGAAGTGCTGCAAAATTCCGCCATCGAGGGGGAGTCCCTGAACCCGACCGGGGTGCGCTCGTCCGTGGCCCGGCATCTCGACCTGCCCACGGCCGGCCTGCCCGCGCCCGGACCGCGCGAGGACGGGGCCGTAACCGTGCTGCTCGACGCCACCGGCCGTTTCGATGCGCCCCTGGACAGGGTGCGCCTGTTTGCCTGGCATGCGGCCCTGTTTCCCACCGGCTCTTCAGGCCTGCGCAAAATCGCGGTTGCCGCCTGGCGCGACCAGACCCCCATGCGCGTGGTTTCCAGCCGGGGCGGCTGGGAAATCGTGCATTTCGAGGCCCCGCCCCGGGACAGGCTTTTGGCGGAGATGGACCGGTTTTTCGCCTGGTGGGCGAGAAGCCGTGGGACCATGGACGGCATCATCCGGGCCGGCCTGGCCCATCTGCATTTCATTACCATCCATCCCTTCGAGGACGGCAACGGCCGGCTGGCCCGCACGCTCACCGACATGGCCCTGGCCCAGGATGAAGGCGCGGCCGCGCGCCTGTACAGCCTGTCCCGGCAGATCAAGCAGGAGCGAAACGCCTATTACGACATCCTGGAGCGCACCCAGAAGGGGAGCCTTGACGTCACGGACTGGCTGGCCTGGTTTGTTGCGTGCGCGGACCGGGCCATGGCCGCGGCCGAGGCCACCATGGACCGGGTGCTGGCCAAGGCGGCGTTCTGGCAGCGCGCGGGCGCGGCGAATATCAACGAGCGGCAGCGCAAGGTCCTAAACCGGCTGCTGGACGCCGGGGAGGCGTTCGAGGGCGGGCTGACCACCCGCAAGTACATGGGCATGACCGGAGCCAGCCGGGCCACGGCCTATCGCGACATCACCGATCTGGTGGACAAGGGGTTTCTGGTCGAAAATCCGGGCGGCGGGCGCAACGCCAGCTACCGGGTCGCTTCCTAGAACAGGCTCAATCCCATCTCCCCGCCCCGGTCGGCGCATTCCGTGGCGTGGGCGTTTAAAAACGTCTCTTCCCAGCGGAAGATGTGCTCCACCACGTTGCCCAGGATTTTGGGCACGATGTCCGGGAAACGTTCGGCGGTTTTGAGGAACTTTTCCTTGGTCAGCACCAGGCATTCCACCTCGTCCGCGGCCCGCACGGTGTACACGGCCTTGGCCGAGGCCAGGAGCCCCAGGCCGCCGAAGAAATAGCCCTCGCCCCGGCTGGTCAGGGGCAGGTCATTGCCGTCCGCGTGGCGCGACACCTCCACCCTGCCGCACAGCACGTAAAAGCAGCGGTCCATGGCCTCGCCCTGCTCGCACAGGGCCTCGCCAGGGGCGAAGGACTCCACCACGGACAGGTAGGCCAGCACCTTGATCACGTCCAGGGGCACGCCGTTTAAGATCGGCAGCTCCCGCAGGATGTCCAGGTGGTCGTTGAACCCGCAGGCCTTAGGCCCGTGCCGCTGCTCCGTGGACGAGTTCATAGAGCATACCCCTTTTTTCCATGAGTTCGGAATATGAGCCGACCTCGACAATGCGCCCGGCCTTCATGACCGCGACCTTATCGTAGTTCTTGATGGTGTCCAGGCGGTGGACCACGGAAATGACCGTGGATTTGCCCTTCCACTTGGTTTCGAGGAGGTTCTGGATGCGGGCCTGGGAGGCGTTGTCCAGGGCGGCCGTGGCCTCGTCCAGGATGAGGATGGGCGGCTCCTTGAGAAAGGCCCGGGCCAGAGCCACCTTCTGGCGCTGGCCGCCCGAGAGCCGGTCGCCCATGGAGCCCACCTGGAAGTCCAGGCCGATCTCCAGGATGCGCTCCAGCATGTCTTCCTCGATGAGCAGGCTGACAATGGTCTTCTGGATCTGGTCCAGGACCTTGGGACTGGTGGTCTTGACCCGGCCGAAGAGAATGTTGTCCATGACGGTCATGGAATAGAGGTAATCGTCGCGTCGGAAAAAGGTCACCGCGCCCGGGTCGTCCGTGCCGATGCGGTCCGCGAACATGGCCCGGCCCTGAAGGATGAGGCCTTCGAGAATGGGGGACAGGGCCACGATGGAATGGCGGCCCGGGGTGAAGCGCAGGGCCAGGGTCAAAAGCAGGCGCTCCTCGTCCGGGGCCAGCTTGTGCAGGCGCACCTTTTCCAGGCGTCCGGCCAGGTCCCGGTAGGTCTCGAATTCATCCGGCGTGATGGGCGTCTGCTCGAAGAAGGTGGCGTCCGGGGAGGGCACGTCTTTCAAGATGTCCACCGTGCGGCTGGCCAGTTCGGCTCCGGTTTGCATCAAAAGCATCTTGAGCCCGGATTCGTGCAGGAAGTTCACGAAAAAGGGATTGGCGGGCAGGTTTTCCGGGGCCAGGTCGTCGCGGGCCGGGGTGCCGAAGACCAGGTTTTCGGCCACGGAGCTGAAATAGAGGTATTTGGTCTGGTCGAAAAATTCCACGGACCCGGCCAGGGCCTCGCCGTGGCCCTCGTGGTAGGCCTCGCGGATGCGCACCACCTTTTTGACCAGGTTTTCCTTGCGGCCCTGCTTGAACACGCTGTTTAAGGCAAACCGCAGCACATCGGCGAAAAGCCCCACCTGCTGGATCACGGCAATGATCTCGTCCAGGCTGGGCAGGCCTTTTTCCCCGTCCAGGCCGTGGGCCTCGCGCCGGGCGTTTATGGAATAGAGCAGGTTGTCCTTGATGGAGCCCTCGAAGATGAAGGGATGCTGGGACACGATGCCCATGTTGTCGGCAATGTCGGACTTGGGTAGGCCGGCGATTTCCATACCCGACAGGGTGGCCGAGCCGGCCGTGTACTTGAGAATCTGGCACAGGCACAAAGCCAGGGTGGACTTGCCCGAGCCGGAAAAGCCGACCAGGGCCACCTGCTGGCCGGGCTGCACGTCCAGGGACACGCCCTTTAGGAGCTGGATGCCGCCGGCCACTTCCAGGGCCAGGTCCTTGGCCGCGATGGAGCCGTCCAGGGCCAGGGGGGCCCGGGGTTCTTCCGGCTCGGCGGTGAATTCCGCGTCGCCCTCGAAATATTCCATGATGCGCGTGTAGCTGACCTGGGCGTCCTGGTAGGTCTGGTAGAAGTCCATGAGCTCCTTCCAGGGGTCGTAGAGCTTCTCGTTGGCCGAGAGAAAGGCCACCAGCGCGCCCAGGTCGAAGCGGCCGTTTATGGCCAGGTAGCCGCCCACCAGAAACAACACGAACGGCCCCAGGTTCTGGAAGAAGTTGTTGGAGACCTTGATGGTGAACTTGTACAGGTTCCAGACCACCCGGACCCGGAAGAGCTTTTCGGACATGACCGCGAAGCGGCGGTTTTCCAGGCGGAAGCTGGCATTGCCGTGCACCTCGTGGATGCCGGAAATGGTTTCGCCGATAAGCGTGGACATCTTGCGGCCCGTGTCCACGCGCTCCTTGTTGGCGGCATTGGCCCGGCGCTGCAGGGACGGGATGACCAGGATGGCGATGGGGTAAAGCGCCATGCTGATGATGGCCATGAGCGGATTGAGGTAAAAGAGATAGCCGGCAAAGGCCAGAAGGGTCAGCAGGTTGGTGACCGGCACGGCAATGGCCTGGCCCACGAATTCGCCGGTATTGGCCACTTCGGAAATGAGCGAGGACACCACCATGCCCGGGGAGGCCTTGCGGAAAAAGGACATGGGCAGGGAGAGGATGTGGGCATAGAGCTTTTGGCGCAGGTCGGTCAGGGACTGCTGGCCGATGTAGTTTTGCAGGGCGTTGATGGCCAGCTTGAGCCCCGAGGCGGTCACCACCGCGGCCAGATAGTAGCCGCAATACAGCAGCAGCAGGTCCACGCGCTTGAGCCCGATGGCCTGGTTGATGATCTTTTTTTGCATCTCCAGGGGCAAAACCCGGGCGGCCACCGTGACCACGATGACCACGAGCAGCAGGGACTGCAGCTTGAGGTTGCTGGTCCATACCCAGGAAAACAGGGAGCGCTTGTACAGCACGTCCGGGATGTCGGGGCGAAACTTCATGGCCTGGCCGCCTTTGCTCGGTGGTGTAGGCGGTGTTTTGCCGCGAATCGCCGTCAAAGGCAATCGAGGTTGCCTGGGGCGATCCGGCGGCCGGCTTCCCTTGACGTCCCAAGGGCCTGATGCCACAAACGAACTTGAGTCTTTTCCCGATTCGGGGAGGGACAGCTTGCCGGGGCGGTGGTGTCCATATGCGTGAACAGGAAGGCGTCCGGTTCGACGAAGCCATGCGCCGCATCCAGGACCGGCTCGGCGTGTCCACCCAGGCCGGGGTGGCGGCCAAGCTCGGCATCAAGCGGGCGGCGGTGACTGCGGCCAAGGAGCGCGGGGTGATTCCCGGGTCGTGGCTGTTGCGCCTCAAGGCCGATTTCGGCCTCAGCCCCCGCTGGGTGCTCACCGGCGAGGGCGCGCCCCTGGCCCAGGACAACGTGGTGCGGACCGCCACGCCCCTGGCCGGCCACGCCGTGGTGCGCCTGGCCGGGGCCGGGACCGAGGCGGCGGTGGATTTCATCTCCCTGCCCTATTTCGACGTGGAAGTGGACGAGGAAGGGTCCCTGGCCGGGCTCAAGCGGACCATGAAGGCCTATCTCGCCTTCCAGGCCCCCTGGATCCACGCCAAGGGCTCCCCGGCCCGCATGGGCATCTACAAGGTCATCCGGGACAACATGCACGCCGTGGCTCCGGACGGGTCCGTGGTTTTGGCCGACGAGAGCCAGAACGTGTTCGTCAACAACAAGATTTTCATCGTCCGGCACAACGGCGAGATCAAGCTCAAGCGCCTGCGCCGGTCCCTGGACGCCTCGGGCCGGGAGGTGCTGGAGCTTTTGTCCGAGGACGGCGTCACCCCGCCCGAGGTCCTGGGCCCGGACGATGACCTGGAAATCCTGGCCAAGGCCTTGTGGGTGGGGCATCCCCTGGATTAGGCGGAAGGGGCAAGGCAGGGAAGCGGCCGGTTCGTCTTGCTCGGTTGACGCTGCTGTCCATTTTTTTATACAAGGAGAGTGACGCAAAAATGCGGCGCGTCGTGCGCCGCCTTGCGCCAGGAGGTGTTGTCATGCGCAAATCGATCCTTGCCTTGGCCTGGGCTGCGGTCCTGTGCCTGGCCTTGGCTCCGGCGGCCGCGCAGGCCGCATCCTGGTCCTGGAGCACGCCCTGGGGCTCGGGGTCGGGTTCCACCGACTCCTCATCCCTCAGCACCAGCGGCAGCCTGACCCTGCCGAGCACCACCAGCGTGGGCTGGTCGTTTAGCCTCGACCCCTCGGCCCAGACCACGTCGGCCTCGGCCACGGTCAACAGCCAGGATTACTCCGCCAGCTTTGACTGGAGCAATATCTGGAGCTGGCTGTTCGGCGTCTAACGTTTCCGCTTGTTCTCGTCCGCTAGCCCCGGGCTCCGGCCGGAGCCCGGGGCTGCCCCAGGCTTGCCATGGACAATTCCTTGCCGTACAAGGCAATCGGCGGCCTAGCCGGATTTTGCCGCCCACCGCGACATCTCCATCTCCAGTTCCGCTCCGGGGCGCGCCGGTCACGCCCGTGGGGCCGTTTGCCCGTGTCCGTGCATGCTGGAACGCGAACTCGATATTTTCATCTACCACAGCCGGGCCGGCGTGCGGCGGCTTTTCACCTATCGCCGCTGGATGTTTGTGGTCCCCCTGGGCCTGCTGCTCCTGTCCGCGGCCACGGGGGCGGCCCTGTGGCGCTACCGCCACGGCTACGAGGCGCTGCAGCGGCGAAGCCTGGCCGTGGAAGGCCGGCTGGCCGAGCAGAAGGCGGCGGCGCTTCGCCTGCGGGAGCGGGCGCGCGGCCTGGGCGACGAGGTCAAGCGCATCGGCTCGTTTAACGCCAAGCTCGGGGCCATGGTGGGCCATTTGGGCGAGGCGGGCGGCAGGGGCGCGCTGTCCCCGGCTTCCCTGCCCGGGGCGGCCGGTTCGGGCCGCGGCGACCTGGACCGGCGTCTGTTCGATTTCCTGGATGCCCTGGCCGGGCGACTGGCCGTGGAAGAGGTCCTGCAGCAGGACCTGGCCCGGGCGCTTTTCGAGCGCAAGCTGGAATTTCTGGCCAAGCCGTCCCTGTGGCCGGCCAAGGGATACATCACCTCGGATTTCGGTCCCCGGTCGTCGCCCTTTGGCCGGGGCGGGGACTTCCACAACGGCGTGGACATCAAGGTGCCCACGGGCAGCCCGGTGTTCGCCCCGGGCGCGGGCCGGGTCACGGAGGCCGACACCATGCACGGCTACGGCCTGCGCGTGGTCATTGCCCACGACTTCGGCGTGGAAACGGTTTTCGCCCACCTGCAAAAGGCCGAGGTCAAGCCCGGCCAGATGGTCAAGCGCGGCCAGCTCATCGGCCTTTCGGGCAATTCCGGCCGCACCACCGGGGCGCATCTGCACTACGAGGTGCATCTGCACGGCGCTCCGGTCAATCCTCGCCAGTATTTGTTGGACTGAGCCGGGTCAGCGCGACCCATTTGGCCTCCAGCTCGTCCCAGGCCGTATCCGCATCCCGCCTGGCGGCGACCGCCATGTCCGAGGCCGCAAAAAGCCCGTCCAGCTTGGCCCGCCCGCCCAGGAGCTGGCCCACGGCCTTGGCCGAGCGGGCTTGCCCCGGACCGGCGTGCTGGTGGTGGGCGATGTCCAGAGTTCCGACGTAGACGCAGCGCCGGCCGGCCAGATACGCGGTCAGATCCCGGGCCAGGTCGTCGAACTGGCTGGGACTGAAACGAATGTCAAAGGGAGCCGGCCCGGCCAGGGCCGAGCCGCGCAGCAGATGGCAGCAGCCCGAAACCGAAGGGCAGGGGCGGTGGGTCCCCAGAAGCCCGAAATCCGGCCCTGGGCCGCAATTGACCAGGGGGCGCACGCTGCTCTGATCATCCGGGGGCAAAAGCCGCACGTCGGCGGTCTGGGCCAGCCGGCCCCTGGCGTCGCGGATGCAGGCCCCGGCCGCCTCGGCCCCGGGGTCGGCGGCCAGGGCCCCGGCCAGGGCGGCCAGCCAGTTGCGGGGCAGGGTCACGTCGTCGTCCACATAGGCGGCCATGTCATTCGGACCCAGGCCCGAGACGGCGGCCAGCCAGTTGCGGGCGGCCGGCGCGCCGATATTGACGGGAAGGGAAACGGTTTCGAAGCGGCCCGGGGCGAAGCGGTGGGCCATGGCCTGGCAGACGCGGGCCGTGTCGTCGCTCGATCCGTTGTCCAGGACCAGGACCCGGGCCGGGCCGAGGCGGCTTTGGGCCAGGCTGTCCAGGGTGCGGGCCAAGAGCTTGGAACGGTTCCAGGAATAGAGGAACACGAAAATCCGGCCGGGCCAGGCGTCGAGGTCGGCCAGGGGCGGCGGGAAGACAAGGGCGTGCAGGCGAAGGGTCAGGCCCGGGTGCCAGTTTTCCCGACGCCACAGGGCCCAAAGCTCGGCCAGGCCCTGGTCGGCCTCCCCGGCCGCCAGCAGGCAGTGGGCTTTGGCCAGGGCCGCAAAGCGCGGAAAACAGTCGGCATCCACGGCTTTCACGGCGCGCAGGCCGTCCCGGGGACCGGCAAAGGCCACGGCGGCCTCGGCGGCCAGGCGCGCGGCCAGGGGAGCCAGAGCGGGGTCCCCGGCCAGGGGCGCGGCAGCGGCCTCGGCCAGTTCGGGCAGGCCCCGGGCCAGGGCGTATTCAAAGGCCTTGCCGCGCCAGAAAAGGCCGAAGGCGGGATCGGCCATGCCCTGGCTCAGGCGGGCCAGGGCCGCGTCCTGGTCCGGGCCGTCGCGAAGGCCCGGCCAGTCCCGGGCCGCCTCGGGCAGGCGCAACCGGTCCACCAGGGCGTGAAGCCAAGCGCGGCAGCACGGGGATGCGCCGGCCTGCCTGGCCCCGGCCCGGGCCGGGGCCAGGCAGGCCGGGTTCAGGGGCTGGCGCTCGAAGCGCCAGGCGGCCAGGGAGGCGGCCAGGCCGGCCAGCCTGGGATTCTGGGACGCGGCCTGGTCCAGGCCCAGGGCCAGATGCCGGGCAAGCCAGGCCCCTTCCAGGCCAAAGGCCCACAGGGGCAGGACCTGTCGCAGCAGCCGGGGCGGCGGATACGCCGTCAACAAGGGGAATTGGGGCATGGCTGTTCCTGGCATGGCGCTGTCGCCTCTGTGCCGTGTCCTTGAAAAGCGGTTAGAGAAATTCCAGAGCTTATTTGAAGGGTTATTTTTCCCTTAAAAATGATTAATGTATTTATTAAGGAACGCAACCCACGTCGAGGATTTGGTAATTTGACGAAAGCCCTGTTCCAGGGCAAGATTCCTGATCGTGTCCAAAGCAAAATCCGCGTCGCGGCCGGGCAACCGGCAACGGCAAAGAGGAATACCCATGCCCAAAACCATCCCATGGTTTTTCCTGCCCGCCCTGTTGGCGGCCCTGGCCGTGGCCTGCGTTGGGGGTTGCGGAAAGTACGATGCGCTTGAACGCAACATGCAATATGTCTCCAACGATCTTTTGCGCAAGGACGCCGAGGTTTCCTGGGAGAACCTGAAGGCTGCCCATGCCCGCTGGCAGTCGGCCAAATCCGGGGGCGACGCCGAAGCGGCCCGCACCGCCTACAATGACGCCTACGGCCAGTATGCCGTCATCTACAACGAGCTCGTGGACCGGCAGGGCGGCTCCATAACCGCCTACCTGCGCTCCCCCACGGAGCAGCTGCCGCCGCCACCGCCCGGGATTTCGGTCAAGGCCGCTCCCCAGACGCCGACAACGCAAAAACCGGCCGAGGCTCCGGCCGCAAGGGACCTGGAAGAGCCGGCGACTCCGGACAAGGCGGCCAAACCGACCAAGCCGGCCAAGTCCGTGGCCCCGGCCGTCAAGCCGACCAGCGAGGCCGGTCCGGGGGCCGACCGCTACACCGTGCAAAACGGCGACACCCTGCGCGCCATTGCCAAGCGCCTGCACGTCACGGAACAAAGCCTGATGGCCGCCAACGGCATCGCGGACCCCGACAAGCTGCACGCGGGCAAGACTCTGACTATCCCGGCCAATTAACCTCGCCCGAAGGGCGACGGCCCCACCGACGGTTGCGCGCCCACCTTCACCCTCCCGCCCGGCCAAGCGGTCCGGGGGTCAAGGGGGGTCACCCCCCTTGCGGGTCCAGGGCAGAGCCCTGGCCGCCGGAGGCATGATGGCAGCGCCCCAGCTCGCCGAATGCCTGGCGCATGGCCGCAAACAACGTGGTCAGGCGGTGGTCGTAGGTGTGCTCGGCCAGGATGCGGGCCCGGGCGGCCTGGCTTACGCGCCGGCGTTCCCCGGGGTGCTCCAGGTAGTGGCGCGTGAGTTGCGGCACTTCGGCCGGGTCGGCGTATACGGCCGTTTCCGCGCCGGGGGCAAAGAGCGCGGCCAGTTGCTCCCGGGCGTCGGTGAGCACGAAGGCGCCGCAGGCCGGCACGTCGAACACCCGCTGGTTGACGGCTCCCTTCATTTGCAGGCTCGTGCAGTTGAGATTCACTTCGCTTGAGGGGTAAAACCCCGGCAACTCATCGTAATAATCCAGCTCGGGCAGCCGCTTCCAGTCCCGGCCGACTCCGGGCAGAAGCGTTTCCCAGCCCGCGTCCCCGGCAATGCAGGGAGAAAACGGCAAAATGCCGCGCACGCAGGCCAGCCGGTATTGGCGCGTGGCCTCCCAGGTCAGGGCCAGCTCGGCGTCGAGCCGGGCCTGGCCCGGGGGCAGGGCTGCGTAGGCCTGCGCCCAGTCGGGCCGGCTTTGCAGGAAGAGTCTGGCGCTGCGTTCGGGGGAGCGGACAAAGGCCGCGGCCGCCTGGGGCAGGATTGGGCGCAGGCCGGGACAGGCGTCGAGCCGGGCCAGGGCCTTGGCTGCCTGGGCCACCATGGAGGCTCCGACAAACGAGGTCCGGGCCTGCCAGGCCGGCCTGGCAGGCGGACTTTCCAGGGGCTTGAACCGGTGCGGGTCCGTGGCCAGGGGCAGCCACTGGGCGTGGGCAAAGCCCAGGTCGGCCAGCTCGGGCAAAGCGTCGGCGTCATAGGTGAAAACCATGGCGCCGGGCGTGGCCAGGGCCTTGTAATCGTGGAGGATGAGCCGGGGGCTGTCCACGAACCAGGAGGCCAGGGGCAGGCCCAGGTCGCTGAGGAGTCCGGCCAGCCGGCCCTCCCGGTCCAGGCCCAGGTGGTTGACGGTCAGGGCGAAATCCGGCCGAAACTGCGCCACGGCGGTGAGGATGGCCTCCACGGTCCCGGCTTCGCCGCGATCGGCCGAGCCGGTGCCGACCCGATGGTAGGGCGCGCCCAGGCGGGTCAGCGCGGCCTCGATCTCTTGGTACAGGAAATAGGGCCGCCACAGGATGAGCACCCGGGGCAGGGGGGCGGTGAATTTCGGATAGGCCAGGCGCTCCCGGAAGGCGGCGTACTGGGCCAGCCGGGCCGTCACCGCGCCGTAATAGGCCGGGTCCAGGCGCGGGTAGAGGGGATGGACGACGACATCCAGCCGGGCAAAGCCGGACGTGCGGGCGGCGTCGGCCACTGTTGCGGCGGCCCGGTCCGGATCGGGGTCGTCCAGGAAGCGCACGGCCGGGTCCGAGGCAAACGCGGCCCGGACGTTGGTTACGGCGTCAATGGTCGCTTCGCGGTCCACCACGAAAACAGGCTCGATTCCGGCCTGCCGGGCGGCGGCGATGCCGGCCCCCAGGCCCGCGCCGACAAAGACCGGCAGCCCGCGGCCTGCCTTGCCGGCGTCGGCCAGGACCCGCTGCGCCCGTTCCCGCTCGGCCGCGGCCCCGCCCCTGCCGGCGAGCCGCCAGACCCGGCCGCCGACTTCCAGGCGCACGTCCGCAAGAGCCCCGTCGGTTTGCACCGCGTGGGCGGCGTAGCCTGGGGCGGGGGGCAGGGTAGGCATGACTAGCGCACCCGGAGGATGCGGGTGACGGCCTTGCCCGGGATGCTCACGATGCCTTGCAGCACGCGGTAGACCATGTCCCCGATCATCTTGCTGCGGTCGATGGTGAGCTTGGGCTCGTCCAGGGGGCCGATGATGGTGGCCGGCACCTGGCCGCCGCTGGCCAGGGCGGCCATGACCGAAAGGTCGATGGTCTCGTCGCGCAGGTCCACGATGCCCTTGCCCGCGACTTTCATGGTCGGGCCGTCGATGAGGAAGTCGTCGGAGTGGGCCACGCCCTCCTTGGCGATCCAGGAGGAGGAAAACACGTCGAAAGGAATGCTGTCGTAACGGGGGGGCTCGCCGGGCTTGACGCTGGTGTCGCGGACCTTGAGGCTGCCCCGGGTGATCTGCAGGCGGGCGCTGCCGGACAGGTTGCCGCGCAGCTCGGCCTCGCTGATGCCGCTGGTCTTGGCGGCCAGGATGAAGGTCGCGCCGCCGGAATCCAGGGTGTTGCCCTCGGCCCAATCCTTGAGGAACCGGGCGCACTCGAAGCCTTCGAGCTTGAGCTCGATAAAGGTCTTGAGCACCACGTCCCGGGCGTCGCCCCGGACCTCGGCAAAAAAACGGCCGCCGTAAAAACGCGGGGACTCCTGGCGGAAGGTGAACTGTCCGCCTCGGGCGTTGGCCGAAAGGACCGCGTTGTCGAAGATCACGTTGCCCTTTTTGAACCAGCCCACGGCCAGGCGGGCGTCCAGCCCCAGCTCGCGCAGAAAGCGCAGGTCCAGGGGCTTTTTGCGGTCGGCCGGGGGCTTGGCCGCGCCGGTTTCGGGAGGGGAGTAGGCGTCGCAGTCCAGGCGGTCCAGGCTCAGGTCCCATTTGCCGTGGCGCATCTCGAGCTTGGGAAAGCTGGCCCGGCCGGTCAGGGTGGAATCGTCCAGGACCAGGGTCAGGCGCTTGACGTCGCACCCGGCCGCATCCATGGCGCCGACGGCGGCCAGGGAGCCCTTGGTCAGGCGATCGGCGGGCAGGTCCTGGGGCAGGGTCACGCCCCAGGAGGCCAGCACCAGGCGCGGGGACAGCAGGCCGGTATCCAGGCTGAATTCCAGGGGGCTATTTTCGCCGGCCTTGCGCCATGCCTTGGCCGTGCCCGAAAGGCTGCCCACGTCGCAGCGCAGGTCGCCGGTACTAAACCCGCCGGCCGGGTCCAGGGACAGCGGTCCGGACACGGACACCTTGACCGGCCGGCCGCCTTCCTGGCCGGCGCGCCAGGTGGCCGACGCCTCCAGCTTGGCCGGGCCGGATTCCTTGACCCGGCCGGCCTTGTCCATGGCCAGGATGCCGGCGGCCGAGGCCCGCACGTCGCGCAGGTTGCCGGCGGCCTGGCAGGTGGCGGTCAGGGTGGCGTCGAACTGGGCATCCTCGCCGGCCGGGGCGTCCCGTCCCTTGACGGTCAGCACGGCCCTGGGGCCGGCCAGGGCCAGCTTGTCCGCGCCCTGGCCCTGGGCGAGCTGGGAGGCTTCGAGCTCGGCCGTGGCCTGGAGATTGCGCCACAGCGTCGTTTTGGCGGCACCGAACGTTTCCAGGTTGGCCTTGACCGAAACCGGGCCGGAAAGCCCGAGCCCGCCCGGCAGGCGGGAGGCGTCGGCCCCGGTGAGCTGCAAGGCGGCGGTGAGGCGGCCCGAGGCTTCGCCCTCGGCCCGGCCCGAAAGCTTGCCGCCAAACAGTTCCCCGCCGGCCAGGGCGGCTTCGAAGCGCCCCTGGCCGAGCACCAGGGACACAAGCGCGTCCTTGGCCTGCACGCCCCGCACGTCCAGGCGCTCCACCCGCAGCTTGCCCTCGGCCTTGGGTTCGTCGGCAGTGCCGACCGCGCCGCCGGCCGCAGCCCCGGCAGCGGGCAGTTTTTCCAGGTCCAGGGCATCGGCGGCCAGATCGAAACTCCATTTGGCCGGGGAACCGGCATTCCAGGCGATCTGGCCGCGCACCGTGGTGCCGGCGAACTTGGCCTCCACATCGGTGAGGCTGGCCCGCTCCACGGGACGGGCCGTACCCGGGGTCACGGTAAAGGTTCCCCGGCCCTCCAGGGGCGCGGCGGGCAAGCCGGTGGGCGGCAGGCCCAGCACCCGGGCCGCGGCGTCCGGGTCCGGGCTTTGCAAAATGCAGTTGCCCTTGGCCCCGCCGGCTTCCAGCCGGCCGATCAGGCGCGCCTTGGTGGCGGCGGCCGGGGCAAAGCCCGCGCCCGGGTTGGGATGGATTTCGGCCCGGGCGTCCAGGGACAGGCCGTCGGCCACCACACCCAGGCGGACGTCCAGGGAGGCCAGGCCGGCTGGCAGCAGGGCAGAGGCCGGATACAGGCGCAAGTCGCCGCCCCGGCCCAGGACCGTGGCATGGGCGTCGGTTACAGCCTGGCCGGCCAGGACGCAGCGGCGCAGGTCCAGCCGGGCGTCCACGGCCAGCCGATTCAGCCAAGCGGCCGGCATGGGCCAGGAGGCCCGGCCCGCGAGCTGGGGCAGGGCGTCGAAATCCATGTCCTCGGCCGAGGCGCTGATGTCCAGGCCCGGCGTTTGGCCAAATACGTAGGAGCCCATGGCCGTAAACGTTCCCCGGGGCAGGCGCAGGCGCAGGGCGCGCAGGGTCAGGGAGGCGGCGTCGGCGCTGGCCGTCAGGGTCATTTCGGCCTGCCCGGCCTGGGGCGCTTCGGGCGCGGACAGGCTTTCGTCCTGGGCCACCACCGGTTGGGCCTGCACCGGGGCTTCGGCCGGAGCCTGGGCCACGGGCTGGCCGGACGGCGGGGCCACAAGGCTTTCCGGGGCGTCGGCCGGGGTCAGGCCCAACAGTTCACGCCACTTGCCGGCCATGTCCGCCGTCAGCCGCAGCGTGGTTTCGGTCCGGGGCGAGCCGAGCAGGTCCGTGACCGAAGCCGTGCCGGTCAGGCGCGCACCCAGGACCCGGGCGTCCAGGTCCGACACGTCCAGGCGTCCCGCGCCGTCATAGTCCACCGTGGCCCGGGACACCACGAACAGGGGCGCGGCCCCGCCCGGAGCCACGGGCCGGGAAAAGGTCAGGGCGGATTCCACCAGGGCTTTGTGCACGGCCAGGCGGCCGGAATCCGGATCAAAGGAGGCCTGGCCCTTGGCATGGCATTCCAGACTGGCGTCGGCAAGCGCGCCCTCGGCCGCAAAGGACAGGGAAAAGCCGAAGGGCTGGCCCACGCCCGTGGACAGGCGCACGCCCCGCAAGGCATAGGAGCGGCCGGATGCGTCGTCCTGGTAGGTGACCGTGGCGTCCTCCACCCGGACGTCCCGGGGCTGGGGAGCCACCTGCCAGCCCGGGGCGGCCTGGGGCGTGGAGGCCTGGGGGGCGGTCAGGTCGTCCCAGTTGGCCCGGCCCGAGGCGTCGCGCCGCAGATGCACGGCCAATCCCTTCACCCGGATCGAGCCCGGGGAAACCACCTTGGCCAGAAGCGGCAGGATTCGGATGGTGACCTCGGTGCGGGCCGCCCCCAGCATGGGGCTGGGGCCGAACCCCGGGGCGTCGGCCACGGCCAGGGGGCCGATGGACAAGCCGAACCAGGGAGCCACGATGATGGACACGTCGCCGAGGATGGTCACCTTGCGGCCCACGGCGTCGGACAGGGCGTCCTCGGCCAGGGACCGCAGCCGCACGGGGCCGATGGCCTCCTTGGCCGCCCAGGGCAGGATACCGGCCAAGGCCGCCAGCGCCACGGCCAGGACAATGGCCAGCCGGATCAGGCGGCGCGGCCTGGGACGGACCTGTGCGGCGGACGGCGTGGAAACGGAACTTGGCATGGGCGGTTGCGTGGATGGCCGGTCATGAGCCGGCTTGGCCTTACCCTCGGACGTGAAAGGATTTCCGTTGGCCTGTTGGCATGGAGGCGGGTTAGAGGCTGACGCTGAATCCGGTGCGCCCGGGAAGCCCGCGCTGGGCCTCCACAATGCAGCGCCGTCCGTTTTTGGTCGCCAGCAGGAAGGATGCGCCGTCGTTGACGTCGTTGACCTCCACCTTCCAGCCCCGGCCGGTGAGGTCTTTTTCGTAAAACGCGGCGATTTCGGCCGGAGCCGCGCCGGTCTCGAACGTCACCACCGTGGCCTTGGGAAACCGGAATACCTTCTTGTATTCGGCCCCGGGAAAGATGCCGGCCTCGTTGCCCAAAATGGCCTTGTAATCATCCTGGGCCACGGCCGGGGCGGCCGACAAAAGCACGAACGCCAGG
The DNA here is from genome assembly GCA_964490985.1 of uncultured Desulfovibrionaceae bacterium. Taxonomy (GTDB): domain Bacteria; phylum Desulfobacterota; class Desulfovibrionia; order Desulfovibrionales; family Desulfovibrionaceae; genus Solidesulfovibrio. Next base: position 48,781 of record CAZBER010000011.1, read on the forward strand.
GCCAGCACGGCGCGGGCGAGACGATGCGACGACACGGCGATCCTCCTTGAAACGGCCTCCTTGTGCAACGATCCGGTCCCGAAGTCAAAGGCGGCGCTGCCCGGACTTGCCGTTTTCGGGAATGTATGTATGAACCCGGAAAAATCACGATTGGAGCGCGCATGCGAAAGTGGATGCTTCCGGCCCTGGTCCTTGTCGCGGGAATGGCCCTTTTCTCCGGTTGCTCCCGGTCCACGGGCGGCGGCGAGGCGCATTACCTGTCCCTGTTTTCCGGCGTGTGGCAGAAATGCCATGCCCTGGGCCTGTACGAGGCCTCGGTGGAAGCCATGACCGAAATGCCCGACGGCAACAAGCAGGTGGTCGTTCGTTACCTCTACGATACCGGCATGACGCCCGCCACGGGCCGGGCCGCCCTGCTGGTGTCGCCCCAGGGCCGGTTGGCCAGCGACTGCGTCCTGGACCTGGATATCAATATCTGCATGTGCGGCGCGGACAAGGACTGGCAGGCCGCTCCTTTAGAACAGTAGGAGAGAGCAGTAGGGGGATGCCTCCTGGATCACCCCTTCCCGGTCCCAGAGTTGAAGGGTCAGGGGGGAAGCATCCTCCTGACGGTCTTTTCCTTGCAAAGTCAAAGGCGAACCCATGTCCAAAGTCTATCTTCTCGGAGCCGGCCCCGGCGATCCCGGGCTCTTGACCCTGCGGGCCAAGGAAATCCTGTCCCAGGCCGACGTCGTGGTCTACGACTACCTGGCCAACAAGGCGTTTCTGGATTTCTGCCGGCCGGACGCGGAAATCCTCTATGTGGGCAAAAAAGGCGGCGACCACACCCTGCCCCAGGACAAGATCAACGACCTGCTGGTGGAAAAGGCCAAGGCCGGCAAGATGGTGGCGCGCCTCAAGGGCGGTGACCCCTACGTGTTCGGCCGCGGCGGCGAAGAGGCCGAAGAGCTCGTGGCCGCGGGCTGCCCCTTCGAGGTGGTGCCCGGCGTAACCTCGGCCGTGGCCGCCCCGGCCTATGCCGGCATCCCCATCACGCACCGCTCGTTTGCCTCGTCGGTGTCGTTCATTACCGGCCACGAAGACCCCACCAAGGCCGAAAGCGCGCTCAACTGGGAAGCCTTTGCCCAAAGCGGCTCCACCCTGGTCTTTTTCATGGGCGTCAAGAACCTGCCCCACATCACGGAAAACCTGATGCGGGCCGGCATGGCCCCGGACACTCCGGCGGCCCTGGTGCGCTGGGGCACCACCTGCCGGCACAAAAGCCTGGTTTCCACGGTGGGGGCCATCAGCGAAGAGGCCAAGCGCCAGGGATTTACGCCGCCGTCGCTCTTCGTGGTCGGCGGCGTGGTGTCGCTGCACGAGACCCTGTCCTGGTACGAGAAGCGCCCGCTCCTGGGCCTGGGGGTGGTGGTGACCCGCAGCCGGGAGCAGGCCAGCGACCTGGTGCGGCTTCTGGCCGCCGAAGGGGCCTGCTGCTACGAATTCCCGACCATCGAGATCGCGCCCCTGGTGGACTCCATACCGGTGCGCAACGCCATTGCCGAACTCTTCCAGTACGACTGGGTGGTCTTTACCTCGGTCAACGGCGTGAAATGCCTTTTTAATGAAGTGGATTCCCTGGACCTGGACTCCAGGATCTTCGCCGGCATCCGGGTGGCGGCCATCGGCCCGGCCACGGCCGCGGCCCTGGCCGGCCGGGGGGTGCGGCCGGATTTCACGCCCGAGCGCTTTGTGGCCGAATCCGTGGTGGAAGGCATGCTGGCCCAGGGCGTGGCCGGGAAAAAGGTGCTCATCCCCCGCGCCCGGGAAGCCCGGGAAGTGCTGCCGGAAAAGCTGACCCAAGCCGGAGCCGAGGTGACCGTGCTGCCGGTCTACGACACCAGGCCCGTGGACCAGGACCCGGCCGAAATCCTGGACGGCATCAAATCCGGCGACATCCGCTACGTGACCTTCACCAGCTCCTCCACGGTGAAAAACTTCTTCGCCAAGGTGCCGCCCGAGGCGCTTCGGGCCGTAAGCACGGTCAAAACCGCCTGCATCGGCCCCATCACGGCCGCGACCCTGGCCGAATACGGATTCACCCCGGACGTCACGGCCGAAGCCTACACCATCCCGGCCCTGGCCGAGGCCATCATCGCGGACGCCAGGAAATCGTCGTGACCTTGCCCATCGCGGTCCTCATCTCCGGCTCGGGCTCCAACCTCCAGGCCATCATCGACAAGATCGAGTCCGGAAACCTGGCCGCGCGCATACGCCTGGTGGTCTCCAACAAGGCCGACGCCTACGGCCTCACCCTCGCCCGCCGGCACGGCGTCGAAACCCTGGTCCTGCCCCACGGCGACTACCCGGACCGGGCCGCCTACGATGCCGCGCTCCTGGCCGCCGTGGAAAACTCCGGAGCCGAGGCCGTAATCCTGGCCGGGTTCATGCGCATGCTCGGGGCGGAGTTCGTGGCCGCCTACCGGGAACGCATCCTGAATATCCACCCGGCCCTGCTGCCGAGCTTCCCGGGCCTGCGCGGCCAGGCCGAAGCCGCGGCCTACGGCGTGACCATCTCCGGGGCCACGGTGCATTTCGTGGACGAAAAAATGGACAGCGGCCCCATCGTCATCCAGGCCGCCGTGCCGGCCTTGCCCGACGACGACGGCGACAGCCTCGGCGCGCGCATCCTGGCCCTGGAACACCGCATCTACCCCCAGGCCGTGCACTGGCTGGCCACAGGCCGGCTCCACGTGGACGGCCGCAAAGTGCGCCTCTCCCCCGCGGCCCTCCCCCCCGCCGACCTGACCACCACCGGCCCCTGTTTCGTCAATCCTCCCCTGGAAGCGGGGTTTTAATGCAAGGAAGAGAAGAGAAGAATGCCTCCGGCGGCCGGGAGGGGGTCACCCCCTCCCGGACCCTCCCGATTAGGGGGGCGATTTCGGGTCGGGCATCAAAGCCTGCCCGACCCGAAATCGCCCCCCAAACCGAGAGAATCCAGAAGCGACTTACGCCCTTCTGCCAGGCCCAGCTCTTTTTTTCTTATGTGCCCGAAGGGCTGGCCACCGTGAGGCCGGAATTGCCCTGGCGTCAAGGCGTCTTTGCGCCTTGTGTCGCCAGGGCAATTCCGGCCTCACACGACAGTTGCGCGCCCGCCCCTGCCGCCCCGCCCGGCCAAGCGGTCCGGGGGTCCAGGGGGCTCAGTCCCCTGGCAGGTCCAGGGCAGAGCCCTGGCCGCCGGAGGCATCTCCCGTCCCCTTCCCTTTCCCCGTCACCCTCACCCTCATCCTCATCCTCACCAAGGACTTCCCCCCCATGTCCATGATCCGCAAAGCCCTGATCCTGTGCGCCGGGCTGGGGACGCGGCTGCGGCCCTTGACGGACACCATGCCCAAGCCCATGGTGCCGCTGGCCGGCCGGCCGCTGTTGGAGCATTTGCTGCGGCTGTGCGCCGGATACGGCGTGACGGATGTGGCGGTGAACCTGCATTATTTGCCGTTCGTGGTCATGGAGCACTGCGGCGACGGCCGGGCCATGGGTGTGAACATCCTGTACGGGTTGGAATCCGAGTTGTTGGGCACGGCCGGGGCGGTGAACAATTTCCGGGAGTTTTTTTCCGAGCCGTTTTTCGTGCTGTACGGCGATGTGTATACCGAGGTTGATTTGCGGGCCATGGCCGCGTTTCACGAGCAAAAGGGCGGGGTTGCCACCATTGGCTTGTACCGGGTGGCCAATCCCACGGAATGCGGGTTGGTGGATAAGGACGAGGAGGGGCGCGTGGCGCGGTTCGTGGAAAAGCCAGCCGTGGCCTTCACCGACCTGGCCAATGCCGGCATTTATGCCCTTTCGCCCAAGGTGCTGGATTATATTCCGGAATCCGGGTTCTGCGATTTCGGCCGCGACGTGTTTCCGGCCATGCTGGCGGCCGGGGAAGCCCTTTACGGCTATCCGGTCCCCGAGTATGTTATGGATATTGGTTCTCCGGAAAAGTATGAGACAGCCCAGCGCCATGTGGCGCGCCACGGCCACGGCGGTTGAGCCGGATCGTTCCATGTCCTTGATGTCTGCTGACGGTTCGTTTGTTTGCCTGGAGCGGCAGGCGTTTGATTCCGAGGCCTTTGGCCTGGATTTCTATCGGGTGCGCCGGTTCGAGTACCGGGCTTTGGCCGAGGATTTGGCCCGGCTGCGGCAATTGCCCCGGGTCATGGCCGATGCCCGGATCGCGGCCTGCGACCGGGAAGCGGACCGGTTTTTCCAGGTTCAGGGGTTTCGCAAGATTTGCGTGCAACTGCGCTTTGCCGCCATGGCCAGGCCGATCGATGCGGACCCGGACGACACGGTGGAGGACCGGCTGGGGCCGGCGGCGGTGCCAAGGCATGTCGGCAACCTGGTTTACGACCGTTTCAATCTGGACGCGGCCGTGGAAAAGGCCGGCCGGGACCGGTTCCAGGCGGCCTGGATCGGCAATTCCCTGGCCAGCCCGTCCATCCGCAAGGTCTATCACGGGGAAAGCTTCATCAGTTTCAAGGTCAGCGGTGCGGATGCGGTGGTGGACATCGTGTCCGTGCTGGAGCACAGGCAGGGGATCGGTTCGGCGCTTCTGGCCCGGGTCTGTGGCGCGGCGGCCCGAATGGGCCTGGCCCGGGTCCTGGTGACCACGGAGGCGGAAAACGTACCGGCCTGCCGTATGTACCAAAAAAACGGGTTCCGCCTGGACGCGCACTTCTCCTGTTTCCACTACGTTTTCCCCCAGGCGGGGACTGTCGCGAGGCATTCATGATCATTTCCAAGGCCCCGGTGCGCTTGAGCTTCGGCGGCGGCGGCACGGACCTGCCCGCCTATTACGAACGTCATGGCGGCGCGGTGCTTTCCGTGACCATTGACAAGTATTTCTATTGCGTTCTCGAAGCCACCGGAGACGCGCCCGTGGAGATCGTTTCCTCGGACTATCAGCTGCATCAGCGCATCCCGGACATGGCCAAGGCCAACCTGCGCGACACGCTCAAGATTCCCAAGGCGGTGCTCAAGCGCTACGGCGTGGACAAGGGCGTGTACATGGCGCTCAAGGGCGACGTGCCCACCGGCTCGGGGCTGGGGCTTTCCGGCGCGGTCACGGTGAGCCTGGCCCAGGCCGTGGCCACGTTGACGGGCCGGGAGCATTCCAAGGCCGAGTTGGCCGAGATCGCCTCGGAGATCGAGATCGTGGCCCTGGGCCGGCCCATCGGCATGCAGGACCAGTATGCCGCCGCCTATGGCGGGCTCAATTTCATGACGTTTACCAAGGACGGGGTGGAGGTTTCGCCCGTGACCCTGCCGGATGGTGTGCTGGCCGGCCTGGAGCGGCGCTTGCTGCTGTTTCACACCGGCGCTTCCCGGGATTCGGCCCGCATCCTGTCGCACCAGAAAAAGGCCACCGAGGACAGCGACGCCACGGTCATCGCCGCCCTGGACGCGCTCAAGGGGCAGGCCTATCGCATGCGCGACGCGCTGCTGTCCGGCGACCTGGACGGTTTCGGCCGGCTTCTGGCCGAGGCCTGGGATTTCAAGAAGAACCTGGCCCACAACATCACCAATCCGGACATTGACCGCTATTACGCCGCGGCCCTGGCCAAGGGGGCGGTGGGCGGCAAGATCACCGGAGCCGGGGGCGGTGGGTTTTTGCTGCTCTATTGTCCGCCCGAGGCCCAGGCCGCGGTCATCGAGGAGCTGACCGAGCTGGGGCTCCAGCGCCTGCCGTTTTGCTTCGAGTCCGACGGCGCCCAGCTCACCCTGGACCATTCCGGCCGGTTCAGCGCCACCATCACTCCGGAAGGGTACCTGCTCGGCATGCGGGCCGTGGTCAGCCGCCTGGACAAGGACAAGATCGCCCGCATCGCGGACACGATCTGGGAGGCAAGGCGGGAAGACCGCCAGATATTCATCATGGGCAACGGCGGCAGCGCTTCCACGGCCTCGCATTTCTGCTCGGACCTGTCCAAGACCACGCTCATTCCCGGCAAGAAGGGCTTCCGGGTGGTGCCGCTTACGGACAACATCCCGCTCATGACGGCCTGGGGCAATGACGCCGGGTTCGAGAACATCTTTTACGGGCAGCTTTTAAATCTGCTCAATCCGGGCGACGTGGTGGTGGGCATCTCCGGCGGCGGCATGTCGCCCAACGTGCTCAAGGCCCTGGACCTGGCCCGGGAGCGCGGGGCGCGCACCATCGGCCTGGCCGGGTTTTCCGGCGGCAAGCTCAAGGACGCGGTGGAGGAGTGCTTCATCGTGCCCAGCGACAACTACCAGTTCATCGAGGACGTGCACATGATCCTGGTGCACCTCATCGCCTCGGTGCTGCGGGAGCGGATCGCCAAGGAGTAGGGGAAGAGAAAAGGGATCATCCGCTTGGATTTCTTGGGCAAGTATGAAACGTCCTTCTGAAGAGAAGAGGGTAACTGTTTTAATTTACTGTTTTCTTGCCATAGCTACCGGCTCTGATCTTGAACGGTGGGTCGGAGCCGGATGCGTGGGGAGGAAATCGACTGCTCACGAGTGGAAGTTTTACTTCACTTGAAAACGGAATAGAAAATTTTTTCTTTTTAAAACAATAGGTTGTTACTTCAGTATGACAACGTCCAAGCACTGGCTGGCACGAGCGCGCCATGCCTTGAGGAGCAGTCTTGTTCCCTTGCCTACAGAATATAACGAAATTGATTGGAAAGTAGGTCTCGCTCCAGATACTGAGAGACTTATCGAGCACCTTTCTGCTTTTGCCAACTATCCGGGCGGCGGGTATATAGTATTTGGGATTGATAATTCAGGAACGCCTTGTGGAATAGAGACTTCAGAAATTGAAACTATTATTTCAAGATTGGCAAACCTTGGGCGAGACGCACTTGAGCCGAAAATTGTAATAGATCATACAATTGAAGATCTAGATGGGGTATTTATTCTTATTGTTTATATCGGAGAAAGTGGGATCAAGCCTGTTTGTCGTCGTGGAAAACCTCTGGATTATACATTTATTAGGTCTGGCGGTACCACAAGGCGAGCTTCGCGCCAAGAAGTTGGCATGATGATGCTTAATAGCAGAACTCCCCGCTGGGAGGAGCTTCGAGCATCGCCTTTACTGGCTATGCAAGAAATTTTTGAAAAACTTGATATTGTAGCGATATGTAGGCTGCTTGAGCGTCCATATGCTGGTGAAACACCGGAGACAATACGTTGGATGATCGACGAGGCAATGCTCGTAGCTGATGGAGATGGACATTATATAACAAATTTAGGTGTAATCGCCGCAGCCCGGGACTTGGAAAATTTTAGTTCTCTGGAAAGAAAACGAGTTCGCGTTGTACGTTATAAAGGGTTAAATAAAATTGAAACTTTTCATGAGCAGGTAGGTAAGAAGGGATATGCTATCGGATTTGAAGGATTGATCCATTATTTAAAGGGAGTGCTTCCACATAGTGAAGTGATAAAAGAGGCCCTAAGAGGAGAAGTATCTCTTTATCCAGAAATAGCACTTCGCGAATTAATTGCTAATGCATTGATACATCAAGATTTTACTGTCTCCGGCGCAGGACCTATGATCGAGATTTTTGATAACCGCATTGAAATTACCAATCCTGGAAATTTGCTACCGACCAAATCATTAGATCGTCTTATTGGAACAAAACCAGAGTCCCGGAATGAATTGCTGGCCTCTAGCTTTCGTAGGTACCGCATATGTGAAGAACGTGGTACTGGTTTTCAGAAATCTGTTGCCGCAATAGAGTTATATGGATTACCTCCCATTGCTTTTCGGCAAGTCGAAAACGCTTTTAGTGTAACACTTTTTGCTCCAAGAAAATTCGCTGAGATGTCACAAGATGAAAGAATTGAAGCTTGCTATCAACATGCGATTTTAAAATATCTATCAAGTTCTGCACTTACAAATACTTCCCTTCGGGAACGATTGAAAATGCATGAAAAACAGCGGACGCAAGTCTCAAATCTTATTAGCGAAGCCGTCGCCGCAGGTCGAATTAAACGCAAGGACCCAAATTCTAGTCCTAAGTTCGCGGAATATATTCCTTATTGGGCGTAGAGCAAAAAATCTAGGTAGCGCAAAAACGCTGCTCCTTGTCATCTTGGAGTAAAAGGCATGATAGATGTATTCTTGGCCTTGGCCATCGCCCTGGCCGGCTTTGCCCTTGAGGTCTGGCCGCGCCTTATCAACCGCTATTTCGGCATCGACACCTGGCGCTTCACGCTTCTGGCCGACGCCATCCGCCGCCATGGCCGCTACCCGGACAGTGTGCCGGAAAAATACCTGGTGCCTGGCTCGGTGGACAATCCGCCGCTTTTGCCCTGGATTTGCTCGCGTTTCCCCAAGGACTGGCTGGACCGCAACCAGGGGCTGCTGTCTCCGGCCTTCGACGTGTTGCAGAGCCTGACGGTCTACGGCCTGGGCCATGCGGTCACGGGCGCGGCCGTGGGCGGGCACCTGGCCCAGATATTCTATCTGCTCACGCCCGTGGTGCCCCTGGAGGCCAGCAACCTGAGCCTTCGCACCCTGGGCAGCCTCGTGTTCCTGTGGGCCATGCTGTGCGTGCAGGCCTACGCCCTGCATCCGGCCTGGTGGACCTTTGTCCTGGGCGTGGCCGGGGTGACGCTGTTGACGTTTACCCACCGCATGGCCGTGCAGGTGCTTTTTTTCGCGCTCATCGGCTTTACCGTCATCGACAACACGGCCCGGTACCTGCTCGTGTTCCTGGTGGGCCTGCTTTTTTCCATTTTCGCCTTCAAGGGGGCGTATCTCAAGTACCTGCGCGGCCAGCTGCTCATGATCGCCTTCTGGATGTACAACATCCACAACCGCCTGGCCCACCAGATTCGCGGCAACCCGACCAGGGAAAAAAAGCACACGGATTTCGTGCGCCGCATCGAATACCTGATCTGGAAAATCCCGGTCCTGCCGTTTCTGGCCGTCAATCCCTGGACGCTGTACGCCTTTGCCGCCCTGGCCCTCCCGGATTACGGGGCCATGGCCGGGGTGTCGCCCTGGTTCGGCGTGGCCGTCAAATGGTCGGTGATTTTGTTCATTCTGGGAATCCTGTTCAATACCAAGTACATGCGCTTTCTGGGCGAGGGCCAGCGCTATCTGGAATACGCCACGGGCGCGGCAGCCGCCGCTGCCGCCGCCGTGGTCCTCAAATGGGCGTCCGATCCGGCCGTGTGGGGCCTGGTCAAGGCCGCGCCCTGGGTCATCGGCCTGGGCTGCCTGGGGGTCATCCTCTTTTTTCAATTGAAGCTCGTGGTCAAGAACCCGGACAAGTCCGTGACTCCGGCCCTGTGGGCGGTGCTCGACCACTTGAACGCCTTTCCCGGCGAGGTGCGCATCGCCTGCCTGCCCCACGGCCTGGCCGACGCCATCACGTACTTCCTCAAAAACGGCAAGGCGCTTCTCTCCGACAACTCGGTGGGCGTGTACGAGCTGGTGGATTACTGGCCGCTTTTGCGAAAGCCGTTGCGGGAAATCGCCGACAAATACGGGCTCACCCATTTCCTGGTCAGCACCAAGTTCATCACCCTGGAGGAGCTCGACATCCCGGGCTTTGCCGAGGCCTACCGCCGGGAACATTACGTGGTTCTGGCCAGGACGGACGCCTAGGGTGGCCTTGAAAACATGCGCATGCGGCTTTTGCAAAAAGAGTCGTTCTTGAAGCCTTCGGTGACCAAAGGGCTTGGCCCTTTGGAAACCCGTAACGGGTTCACGGCCCTGCAACACCAGTCCGAGAAGATATGAAACGCCTGCATTCGGCCCTGGTGGCCACCATCTCGGACATCACCGACGCCTCGGGCGAGCGGATGCGCCACAATTCCCCGGCCTGGCCCATGCTGGAATTTTTCCGGAAGCGCTGCGACCGCTTGACCGTGCTGGAGCTCTCCCTGCCCCGGCCGGGCATGGTCAACCGGCCCCAGGCCTCGCTTTTCGAGGAGGGACAGCTGCGGGAAATGCGGGTCTGGCCCGGCTGGCTCACGGCCCCCCTGGCCGTGCCGCCGCAAACAGCCAGGCCCAGGACGTATTTTCGCCTGAAGCTGCGCGACATCCTGGCCTGCTTCTGGGCCGCCTCCCTGACCCCGGGCCGCTTCGACCTCTTTGTGGGCGTGGAATCCATCCTGGCCCTGTGCGGCGCGGCGCTCAAAACCGGGGGCAAGGTCCGGGAATCGGCCTACTACATCTCGGACTGGTCGCCCTGGAAGTTCGAGAACAAATTCCTCAACGACATCTATGTCTGGCTCGACCGCCAGGCCTGCCGCACATCCGATTTTATCTGGAACTACACCCCGGCCATCAGCGACGCCCGCCGCGACATCCTGCATTACGACATGTCCGCCATGGGCAAGGAACTGTGGGTGCCCTTCGGATTTATTCCCGACGGCGCGGACATCGTGCCCGATGCGGCTGTCGATCGCCGGAGGCTCTTTTACAGCGGCGGCATCTGCCGGGAAAACGGCGTGGGGCTCATCGTCGAGGCCCTGCCGGCCATCCTGGACAAGGTGCCGGACGCGCGCATCGATATCTTCGGCGACGGGCCGCAACGGGCCGAGCTTATGGCCAGGGCTTCGGCCTTGGGTGTGGATAAGGCCATTGCCTGGCGCGGCTACGTCACGGACCGGGCGACCATCTTGAAAGCCGCCCTGACCGCCTCGGCCAGCCTGGCCCCGTACATGCCCTTTCCGGAGAACGTGAAGCGCTTCGGCGATGTCATCAAAATCCGCGAGGCCATCGGCTGCGGCCTGCCCGTGGTCACCACCGAGGTGCCGCCGTCCCACCGCGAGGTGCGCGACGGGGGCCTGGGCGAGGTCATTGCCTACGACCCGACAGCGCTGGCCGCGGCCTGCGTGCGGATTCTGACCGACGACGCGTACTATTTCGCCCTGCGCGACCGGGTGGTGGCCGCCTCCCGGGACAATCTCTGGGACAACATCTATTCCCGGACCCTGGCCGCCATGGACTATGATCCAACGCCCCGGTTCGAGGTGGACCATGCCTGAGGCTGCGGAAACGTGCCTGGTCTGCGGGTCCCGGAAAACGAGGCTGGTGGGGCCGGCCGACGCGCGCTACGGGCTGTGGGCCTGTCCCGGCTGCTCCTTTGCCTTCACCTTGCCGCGTCCGAGCGTTGCGGAATTGGCGGCCTTTTATAACGAGCAGGACGATTACAACCGCCTGCCTACGCCCCTGGCTCCGGCCCAGGCCGCCCGCCGGGCCGGGGAGTGGGATCGGCGCATCCGGCGCGTCCATCCCCAAGCCCGGCGGGTGCTGGAAATCGGCTGCCAGCACGGCGCCCTGCTTTTTGGCCTCAAGCAGCGCGGCTACGACGTTACCGGTGCGGACCTGTGCGACACGGTGCGGCAGTTCGCCGGTCGCCACTACGGCATCACGGTCCATGCCGGCGCGTTTCCGCCGGAAGGCCAGGCCGGCACCTTTGACGTGGTGATCCTGTCCCACGTCATCGAGCACGTCCTCGACCCCGTGGCCTTTCTCACGGAGGCGGCCCGGTTTCTGGCTCCCGGCGGGGTGGTGTGCATCGAGACCCCGGGCCTGGACACGATCCTTTTCGACTGCTTCGGGCCGCGCTACAACATGGTCCGGCCGCCGGAGCACATCAGCTTTTTCACCCGACGCGCCATGCCGGCCCTGTTTGCGCGCTGCGGCCTGGAGACGGTCCGCGCCGCCACCATGACCCGGCCATGGTCCCAGCCCAACCCGTACCTTTACGCCTTGCTGTCCCTGGCCCGGGCCAGCGGCGGCCTGGACTGGCTGCGCCGCCGCCGCAACCCCGAGGCCCAGGGGTCCTCGGCCGCCTCCATGAAGGCCGGACCCGGGTCGCTGCTGTCCCGGGGCGTGACCGTGGCCGACTACGCCACCCGCCTGGCCTCGGTGGCCACCTGGCCGCTGCTTGCGGCCGTGGACGCCGCCGGCAAGGGCCTGTTCCTTTTTGCTATCGGTCGCAAAAAAGCATAGAAGGGGCCACCGCCGCAAAGGAACCAAGGCTGATCCGACACCATGCTCTTTTTTGCCTCGAAAAAACACTTGAACCAGGTCCCCAGCGGCTTTGACCTCCAAGGCCGGCCCAAGGTGGGCATCCTGGTCGAGACCACCATTCCGCCCGTGTCCCGGGCCAATCTGCGCATGTACTGGCTGGCCAAGGCGCTCATTGCCGAGAAGCGGGCCATGGTCAACATGGTCTCCCCGAGCAAGGACCTCGCCTCCCGGCGTTCCTATTTCGTGGAATGGATCTGGATGAACCAGTTCCCGGGCTGGGCCAAGCATCTCTACTCCAAATGGCGGCTGCCGGTGCGCATCTGGCATTTCCTGGGCTCCATCATTTCCCTGATCATCCTGGAAATCTGGTACCGCCGCTCCTATGGCCGGGGATTTGCCGCCATCCACGCCTGGAACCCCCTGGCCGGCCTGGCCGCGGTCATTGCCGGCAAGATCATGGGCCGGCCCGTGTTCGTGGATTTCACGGACTTTTATTCGGACATCGCCCGCACGGACATGCCGCTTTTAAGTAAGCCCCTGGTGTGGCTGGAGAATTTCGTCCTACGCCAGGCCCGGCATGTGTTCGTGGTCAGTCGGCAGTTGAAAGACCATCTGGTGCGCGCCCATGGCCTGCCCCCGGCCAAGATCCACATCGTGGCCGACGGCACGGACTCCCGGACCTTCCGGCCGGACGTGGACACCACGGGCGTGCGGGCCAGGCTCGGCATTGCCGAGGACGCCCCGATCCTGGTCTTTCACGGCGACATCAAGCACGACGACGGCGTGGACATCCTGATCCAAGCCATGGCCAAGGTGGCGGCCCAGCGGCCGGACGCCAGGCTCCTTATCCTGGGCGGCGGCAGCCCGTATTTCGACAGCGTGTGCCGGCCGCTGATCGACCGACTGGGCCTGGCCGACAACGTGGTCCTGCCCGGCTGGATTCCCCACCAGGACGTGCCGGCCGTGCTCTGCGCCTGCGACATCGGGGCCATGACCCTGCGGGCCACGCTCAACCACGACCATTACCTGTCGTTTAAGCTCTTCGAGTACTGGGGCTGCGGCAAGCCCGTGGTGGTCACCAGGCTCAAGGCCATCGGCGAGATCGCCCGGGATCACGAAAACGCCCTGGTGGCCCCGAGCGGCGATGTGGACGCCTTTGCCCGGGCCTTTCTGGCGCTCATCGAGGACAAGGCCCTGGCCCGCCGCCTGGGCCGGGCCGGCCGCGAACTGGTGGTGCGGGAATACGACTGGCGGGAGATCATGAAAAAGGAAACCGCGGTCTATACGTCCGAGTTCCTCGGACCCGAAGGTTCGGGGCGGACTTAAGCCCATCCGCCACTTCCTATGGACAAGCCCTTTCGCAGCGTCATCATCGAGCTGACCAACCACTGCAATTTTTCCTGCCCCTTTTGCCCGAGCGACGCCATCACCCGGCCCCGGGGCTTCATGGACCCGGCGCTCATGGACCGGCTCCTGGAGGAGATCGCCCGGGAGGGCCTGGCCCCGGTGGTGCAGTTCGGGCTCATGGGCGAACCCTTCCTGCACAAGTCGCTTTTCGCCATGGCCGCCTCGGCCAAGGCCCGGGGACTGAAACTTCGGGTCTTCACCAACGGCAGCCGGCTGACCGAGGCCAATGTGGAGGCCGTGCTGGCCTCGGGCATCGACGAGCTCTACGTCAGCTACCGGGGCGTGGACGCCGCGGCCTTTGCCGAGCTGTCCAAGACCGACTTCGCCGCCTACCAGGCCGGGGTGCGTCGGCTGGTGGAGGGGGCCCACCGCTTTGGCGGACGCATCATCCTCAAGGTCTTCAAGGATTCCGTGTACCAGGACTCCCAAGGCTCCCGCGACCTGGGCCGGCGCATGTCCGCCCAAAGCGCCGAGGAGCGGCTGGAGGCCTTTTTCGCCTTTCTGCCCCATCGTCCGTCCTTTGCCAGGAACCGGGCCAAGGCCAACCACGCCGTGTCTGTGACGCAAAACGTCACCGTGCGCTTCGAGACCGTGTCCCAATGGGTGAGCCGGGACAAGGCCGGCCAGCCCGGATTCGTCAAGGGCGTGGTCGGAGCCTGCGACGGCCTGTCCGGCCATTTCGGCATCCTGTGGAACGGCGACGTCACCACCTGCTGCAAGGACTATGACGGCCGAAACGTGTTCGGCAACGCGGCCGAGGATTCCCTGGCCGCCATCCTCCAGGGCCGGGCCGGCAGACGGCTGCGCACCTGCCTCAAGTATTGCCTGCTGCCCACGGACTACTGCCGGCTGTGCCGGGGCGGGGACACGGTCAAGGACGCCCTGGTGCACCAGCTCGGCACCATTGTGCTTTTTAAGACGCCGCTTCTGTCGCGGCTGGTCCTGGGGCTCGGGGACGAGTAGGCTCGCCCCATGAAACGCTGCCTTCCGGCCCTGGCCGCCGTAGCCCTTTTCGCCCTGGTCTCCTGGCGCGGCATCCTGTTCGTTCCCGGCCACGTCTACCAGAACTGGGACAACGTCACCCCGCCCTATGCCGAGGAAGTGCGGCGGCTGGCCACCATCTCCAAGTTTGCCTGGAATCCGGTGTTCGACCTGGGGTCGGCCGGGGCCTTTGGCGGCATCAACCGCTGGTTCGACATCCTGGTGCGTGAGGGCGCCGCGCCCCTGGGCGGGGACGTGCTGGCCAAGTGGGAAGGTCCGGCCTATGCCGTGCTCGGCTCGGCCGGCATCCTGGCCCTGTGCCGGGCCTTGGCCTGGCCCCGTCGCTTCTGGCCGCGCTCCTTTACGCCTTCAACCCCCGCCAATATTCCCTGGCCATAAGCGGCCATATCCAGGAGACCGGCTTTGCCCTGGCCCTGGTGCCCTGGGTGGTGCTGCTCCTGTCCCGGGCCGCAGCCTCGGCCTCCTGGCGGCGCTTCGGGGCCGCTGCTCTGTCCGCCGGGCTCCTGTCCGGACTTCTCTGTTCGGCCTCGCCCTTTGGCATCGTCTTTTTCGGGGCCTTTGCCGGACTGTTCACCCTGGCCGAGGCTGTGGCGCGAAAAAGCCTCAAGCCCCTGTATGCCCTGGCCCTGGCCGGAAGCGTGGTCCTGGTGCTGCATCTCTTCTGGATCGTGCCGGCCGGGCTGTCCATGGCCAGAGGCGCGGCCACGGTCAAGTACCACCAGGGCGCGGCCGAGCTGCGCGACAACTACGTGGGCATGTACCGGCACTTTTCCGCGCCCCTGCGCCAGGCCGCCTTGGGCCACACCGACAATTACGGCATGGGCACGGAATACGCCTATCCCGTCAACCTCAAAGAGACTCCGGTCTGGGCCGGTTCGGCCGTGGGGCTGGTCCTTTTGGCCCTGGCCGGCCTGGCCTTCCGGCCCAGGGACCGGGGGCTCAAATGGTTTGCCGGGCTGTGCCTGCTGGCCGGATTCCTGTGCATGGCCGGGTCCAAGACCCTGGCCGGCGCGGTCTTTTACGAGAAGTTCCTGTCCCGGGCAGCCATGGTCTTTTACCTCATGGCCCGGCCGGCCCGCTGGCTGCCGCTCTATTACGCCGGCCTGGCCCTGCTGGCCGGCATGGGCCTGGCCGCGTGCCTGCGCCGGCGCGTATGGCCGCACAGGTCCCTGGATGTGGCCATCGGCCTGGTTGCCACGGGCCTGACCGCCGTCTATCTTGCGCCCTACTGGACCGGGACCTTGACTGTGCCCAAAAACGCCACCACCCAGACCATGGCCCTGATGCCCCAGCCCCTGTCTTTGGCCGAGAAGCGGCTGGCCCAGGCCCTGTCCGCTGATCCGGCCGATTACCGGGTGACGGTCTGGCCGACCATTGCCGGCCCCACGGGCAATGTGCCCGAGCCGCCCCAAAACGCCATCACCCGCAATTTCGCCATGCTCGGCAAGGATGCGGTCATGGGGCCGACCTTTATCGGCGAGCCCTACAGCCGGTTTTTGCTGTCCGTGCTGCACCGACCCTGGCCCTTTACCGACCGCTTCGGCCGGCTCTTGGGCCTGGCCGCCGTCAAGCGGGTCGTCTACGATCCGTCCGAGCCGTACCTGTCCTACGGCGCATTCGGCTGGATGCCCACCACCAAGCGCGGTCCGGAAACCCTGTTCGATCCGGGCCACATTCTGGCCCCGTTCGTGGCCGCCCAGGTCGATCTGCGGCCTGATCCGGAGCTTGCCGCCCCGCCCGTGGACGTTCTGGCCAATGCCGATTTCCTGCCCCGGCTGCGCCTGGCATCCTCGGCCCGGCTGGCCGGCGGCGGCTTTCCCCTGCTTTTGTCCCTGGCCAATGCCCTGGACCCGGATTTCGCTGGCCAGGCCCTTTTTTTCGGGGCCGATCTGGCCGAGGCCGATGTTTCCCGGCTGGGGCAGGGTCTGACGGGCCTGGCCGTGGCCAACCGGTCCTGGCCCGAGCTCCTGCTGCCGTTTTTGTCCCCTGAGTGGTTCCAGCCGGCGGCCCAGGCTGCGATCCAGGGCGAATTCGATCCGCTTTCCAGTCACATCCTGGATGACCCGCGTTTCGGGGAATCGAGCCTGGACGGCGGCGGCAAGGTGTCCAAGGGAGCCGGCAGCCTGACCTTTTCCCTGGCCGGCCACGGCCCCTGGCGTCTCTTCCTGCGGGCCGGGGCCGAGGCCCAGGCCGGCCCGGTCACCGTCAGCCTGGACGGCGCGCCCCTGGCTGTCCTGGACGCCGGCCCTCTGGGCCAGGGCCTCGACTGGCTGGACCTGGGCATTGCCACCTTCGAGCCCGGCCCGCCCCATGGCCTGGAGGTTGCTGCCAGTGGCCGGGGCGCGGTGGTGTCAGGGCTTTTGGCCGTGCCCGAGGAGGCCGTGGAATCGGCCCGGGAACGCCTGGCCAGACTGGCTGGCGGCAAGGCGCGCCTGGTGGCCGAGGCCGAGGAAGCGGCGGTGGGCCGGGTTTCCCCCATGGCCCCGCGCCTGACCGTGCCGTTTCTGGCCGAGAATGCCGGCGTGGAGATGGCCAGTTCCAACGCCCGCATCGACCGCACGGACCCCATGGGGGGTGGGGTCGTGGCCGTGGAGGGTGAGAATCCGGGCGAGGTCTCGTTTACCGCCCATTTTCCCGTGCCCGCGGCCCGGGTGACGCTCACTGCCTATCCCCGGCTTTTTGGCGACAAATCTTCGCCGTCTTTTGTCGAAGCCGAATGTTCCGTGGATGGCGGCCTTTTTGCGTCGCTTTTCCGTATTGAAGGCAAGCCCGACAACCGCTGGGAGGACGTCTACGGCCGGGAGGAATCCCACGTGATCCCGGGGCCGGCCACCACGGTCACGGTGCGTTTCCGCATGCGCCAGGCCCAGCTTTCCTCCCAGGTCAATCCGCCCAACAAACCCTTGCGCCTGACCGCCGAGACCCCGGTTCCGGGCGGTGAGACCCTGTCCTTTGGCGCAGCCGCCCGCCTGCCCGCCGTATTCGACCTGTCCGCTCCCACACCCGGCACCTACCAGGCCCGGCTGCGGCTGGTGGGCCGGGCCGGAGATGTGGTGATCCTGCCCGACGGCTCCCGCCACACCCTGGACCATGACGGCGCTGCCTGGGTCGAGGCCGGCTCCATCACCACCGACCCAGCCGGCCAGGCCCGCCTGGAACTGTCCGGCCCGTCCGGCACGGCCTGCGATCTGCTCGTGCTGGACGCTGGCGGCGCAGCGCCTCCCGCCACCGGTTCCGATCCGCCGTACACGCGCGTCAATCCCGGCCGCTATGCCCTGGACCTGCCGCCAGGGCAGGGCGGGTATCTGCTTTTTTCCGAGGCCTATCATCCCGGCTGGAAGCTGCGTGTGGCCGGCCAGGACATTGCGCCGGTCAAGGGCCTGGGCTTTTTGAACGCCTATCCCCTGCCACCCGGGGACTTGGGCCGGATTGACCTGGTCTACCGCGACCAGGCGGTCATGGAGCGGCTGCTGCCCGTGTCCCGGGCCGGCTGGTGGGTGTTCGGCCTGGCTGTTCTGGCCCTGCTGGCCCCGGATTTGCGCCGTAAAAAAACCGGTTTGGGCAACGGACATTGAAGCCCGGCCCGATCCCGGCTATGGTCCCGCCGCCCGGTCCGTTTCCCGGGGAAGGTCTCTTGTCGTGTCCTCGAAGTTCGAACACGCAAATGATGCGGACAATAGATCACGATACTGTATTTTCTTGAAAAATACTATCATATGAGGCTCTTGCAAAAAATCAAACAGAACGTGCAACAGCAATGATGGAACCGACTGAACCGATTATGGGTTTCCAAAGGGCCAAGCCCTTTGGTCGCCGAAGGCTTCAAAAACGACCCTTTCTGCAAGAGCCTCGTATTTTGTAAGGGACGCCACCCTATGCCCGAGCGCGCGTCGCTACCCTGGGCCTGCGTCAAGCTGGCCCGGCCGCACCAGTACGTCAAAAACCTGTTCGTGTTCCTGCCGCTTTTTTTCGGCTGGAAGCTCACCGACGCGGCGGCGGTCCGAAGCGCCCTGCTGGCCTTTGCCGCCTTCTGCCTGGCCGCCAGCGCGGTCTACGTCATAAACGACCTGCGCGACATCGAGGAAGACCAAGCCCATCCCACCAAGCGCCACCGGCCCCTGGCCTCCGGAGCCATCCGTCCGGGCCAGGCCCTGGCCTTTGCCGCCGGACTTCTGGCCGGCGCGGCCGGTCTCACCGCGTTTCTCGGTTCGACCGTCTTTGCCTCCATCCTGGCCGGCTATTTCGCCCTCAACCTGCTCTATTCCTTTGTCCTCAAGCACCTGTCCCTGGTGGATCTGGCCTGCATCGCCGTGGGCTTCGTGCTGCGGGTCTTTGCCGGCGGGGCCGTGTCCGCCGTCACCCCGAGCCATTGGATCGTGCTCATGACCTTTCTGCTGGCGCTTTTCCTCGGCTTTGCCAAGCGCCGCGACGACTTGCTGCTCTCGGCCTCGGGCTGCGAGCGGACCCGCAAGTCCCTGGACGGCTACAACCTGGAGTTCGTGTCCGTATCCATGATGATCATGGCCGCGGTTGTCATTGTCAGCTATATCCTCTACACCCTCTCCCCCGAGGTCATTGCCAAGCACGGCTCGGACAAGCTGTATCTGACCGCGTTTTTCGTCATCATGGGCATGTTGCGCTACCTGCAAATCACGCTCGTGGAGTGCAAAAGCGGCTCGCCGACCCTGGTGCTGCTGCGCGACGCCTTTATCCAGGCTTCCCTTGTGCTTTGGATCGTCAGCTTCTACCTCATCCTTTACGTGGAGCGTTCCCGGGTCCCATGAAAAAAGTCATGCTTTTCTACCCGCCGGGCCGGTTCTACCAGCGCGGCGAAGACCGGTCCCAGGGCAATGTGGAGCAGTCCACGGCCACGTCCATGCGCGCCCCCAACGACCTGGGCTATGCCGCCGCCACCCTCAAGGCGGCCGGATTCGCCGTGTTTTTGCGCGACTACCAGACCGAGCGCCGCGCCCCGGCCGATCTTTTGGCCGATTTCGACCGGGAAAACCCGGATGCGGTCTTCTTGAGCATCACCAACTCCACGATCTTCCATGATCTGGAACTGGTGCGCCAGCTCAAGGCCAGAAAGCCGGACCTCATGGTCATGCTCAAGGGAGCCATTTTCTTCGATCCGGATCAGGAGCTCCTGGACCAGCTCGACCTGAGCGACGCCGATTACCTGATCGGCCTGGAATCGGATTTCACCGTGGGCGCGCTGGCCAAGGCCCACTTCGAGAACTCCGGGGCCATTCCGTCCATCCGGGGCATCCTGTACAGGAAGGACGGGGCCTGGGCCAAAACCGACTTCGCCTCCTGGGAAACCGACCTGGACAGCCTGCCCTTCCCGGACCGAAGCCTGATTGATAACGCGCTCTACACCCGGCCGGACACCGGCGAGCCCCAGGCCACCATCGCCACCTCGCGCGGCTGCCCCTCTGCCTGCATCTTCTGCATGACCCCGAAAATCTCGGGCAAAAAGCTGCGCTTGCGCTCCCCGGAAAACATCCTGGCCGAACTGTCCGAATGCTACTTCACCCACGGCATCCGGGATTTCTTCTTCAAGTCCGACACCTTCACCTTTGACCCCAAATGGACCCAGGCCGTGTGCCGGGCCATCCTGGATTCGCCGCTCGCCGGCAAGATCCGCTGGGTGGCCAATTCCAAGGCCAAGCCCCTGTCCCTGGAGACGCTTGAGTTCATGAAGGCGGCCGGCTGCTGGCTGGTGGCCTTCGGCTACGAATCCGGCAGTCCGGACACCCTGGCCCGCATCCGCAAAGGCACCACGGTGGAGGACAACATCCAGGCCACCAGATGGGCCAAGCAGGCCGGACTGCGCACCTTCGGCTTTTTCCTGGTGGGCCTGCCCTGGGAAGGCCGCGAACACCTGGAAGCCACGCGCAAGCTCATTTTCGAGCTCGACAACGACTTCCTGGAGCTGCACATCGCCATTCCCTATTACGGCACGCGGCTCCACGAAATCGCCCAGGAAGAAGGACTTCTTCCCGGCACGGTCCTGGGCAAGGACTACTTCAACGCCCCGACCGTGGGCACCAGGCGCCTGTCCATGGCCGAAATCGAAGCCTTTCGCCGCAAGACCCTGCTCGCCTTCCACCTGCGGCCGGCCTACATCGGCCGCAAGCTCGTCCAGGCCGGCGGCAACCCGAAAATCCTGGCCAACTACGCCCGCTTCGGCCTGCGGCTGCTCAAAAACACCCTGCTGCCGGCCAAAAAGCCCAGGACCCTGACCCCGGACGGCTCGCCGCCCCGGGTGCTCGTCCTCGGGGCCAATTCCGACATTGCCCTGGCCCTGGCCAAACGCCTGGCCCGACAGGAACAGGCCAGCCTGGTCCTGGCCTCCCGGGACCTGACCCGCCTGGAACAGGCCGCCCAAGACCTGTGCCGAGACAGCGATGCCACCGTGGACACCCGGGCCTTCGACGCCCTGGATTTCGCCGGCCACCAGGCCTTTTACCAATCCCTGGACCCGGCCCCGGACATCGTGGTCCTGGCCTTTGGCCTGCTCGGCGACCAGAAGGCCGCCCAGTCCGACTTCGAGCACGCCCGCCGCGTCCTGGACACCAACTTCACCGGCGCACTCTCCATCCTGGAAATCATCGCCGCCGACTTCGAGCGCCGGGGCCATGGCCGCATCGTGGCCCTGAGCTCCCCGGCCGGGGAGCGCGGCCGCAAGAGCAACTACACCTATGGCGCGGCCAAGGCCGCCCTGACCACGCTGCTCTCCGGCCTGCGCCACCGCCTGGCCGGCACGGGCGTGCGCGTTCTGACCGTGGAGCCCGGCTGGACCGCCACCCGCATGACCGAGAGCGTCAAAACCCCCGCCTGGCTCACCGCCTCGCCCGAGCGCGTGGCCCGGGACATCCACCAGGCCCTTCTGGCCGGCAAATCCACGCTCCTCACCCCCTGGTTCTGGCGGCCCATTATGTTCGGCGTGCGCAACCTGCCCGAAACCCTCTTCGTCAAGACAAACCTCTGATGCGAATCCTCTTTCTCAATCACAATCCCGAGCGCTACGGCACCTATTTCCGCTGCTATCACCTGGCCCGGCACCTGGCCGAGCGGGGGCATGCCGTCACGCTCCTGTGCGCTTCGCGCGAGCAGACCCTTCGCACCGCCGAACGCCGGGAAGGCAACCTGCGCATCCGCCTCCTGCCGCGCGTCAACCTGGCCACCTACCACACCGGCCACACCCTGCGCATGCTCCTGAACGCCAAGGAATGCCTGGCCGGCGACATGGATATCCTCCATGCCTTCGCCTTCCCCCTGCACCCCATCAGCCTGCCCACGCTCCTGACCGGGCTTTTCCGTCCCCGCGTCAAGATCGTGCTGGACCACGACGACATGTGGAAAGGCGGCTTCACCAAATACCATCCGGCTCCGGTGCGGGCCATCTACGACTTCACCGAGGACCACCTGCCCCGCCTGGCCGACCAGGCCACGGCCGCCAGCGCCATCCTCATGCAGAAATTCCGCGACGCCGGCCTGGCCGAAGAAAAAATCCACTACATCCCCAATTGCCCGACCATCCGGCCCGATATGCCGGACAAGACTGCCGCCCGCGCCGCCCTCGGCCTGGCCCCGGACGCCAAAATACTTCTCTCCATGGGCCACACCTACACCGAATCCCTGTTCGCGCTCCTGGATGCCTACGCCACGGCCCGCCAGACCCTGCCGACGCTCAAGCTCCTGTTCCTCGGCAAGCTGCACATCTCCGACGACTTCAAAACCCGCATGCGCGCCTACGAGCAGCGCTTCGCCCCGGACATCGTCACCGTCGGCGAAAAGCCGCCCACCGACGTGCCGCTCTATCTTTCCGCCTCGGATGCGCTCCTTTTGCCCATGGACGACGACCCCATCGAAAAGGCGCGCTTCCCCATCCGCTTCGGCGACTACCTTTCCTCGGGCGTGCCCGTGGTCTCCAATGCAGTGGGTGAAATCGAACGCATCATGACCACCCACGACTGCGGCTACACCGCGCCCGTGGGCGACCCTCAAGCCTTCGGCGCGGCCATCGTCCACGCCCTGACCGATGCCCAAGGCCGGGAACGCAAACGCCAAAACGCCAAACGCCTCATCGACCAGGAGCTCAACTGGCCCACCGTGGCCGCGCATCTGGAACGCATCTACGAGCAGGCCTTGGCCGGGTAGGTGGGGGGAGCGGCGGGGCGGCTGACGAGCGCGGGGGATGCCTCCGGCGGGCGGGG
>CAZBER010000012.1:0-5824 GCA_964490985.1 uncultured Desulfovibrionaceae bacterium
CTTCCAGCGCGAGGGCCATCGCGTCGGCTACATGAAGCCCGTGGGCGCCGTGCCCTACAAGGTCGGCAACCAGATTGGCGACGAGGACGCCCATTTCATGCAGCAGGCCCTCGGTCTGTCCGAGACGCCCGCCCAGGTCACGCCGGTGGTCATCACTCCGGATTTCCGCATGCGGGCCTTTCTGGAAGACTGCGGCAACCTCATGCCCGGCATTGTGGACAGCTACAAAACGCTTTCGGCCGGCAAGGACCTCATGCTGGTGGGCGGCTCGGGCAGCTTCCTGTACTCCGGCAAGTACTGCGGGGTGGACGGGGTTTCCGTGGTCCAGGCCCTGGGCGCCAAGGTGCTCCTCGTCGACCGCTACCGCCAGGGATATAATTACGACTACCTGGCTTCGGCCAAGGAGGCCTTGGGCGACGAACTGGTGGGCGTGATCCTCAACGACGTGCCCGAGCACTTCCGCGAAGAGGCCGAGACGCTCATCGTACCCTTCCTCAAGCGTCGGGGGGTGGAGGTGCTCGGCATCATCCCCCACGACCCCATTATGTATGCCGTGCGGGCCGGCGATCTGGTCACGGGCCTCGGCGGCCGGATCGTTTCCGCCACCGCCAGGACCGACAGCCTGGTGGTCAACTTCCTCATCGGCACCATGCAGGTGGAAAACTTCGTCACCTTCTTCAAGCGCCAAAAGGACGTGGCCATCCTGTGCGGCGGCGACCGGGCGGACTTGCAACTCGTGGCCCTGGAAGGCAACTGCGCCGCGCTCATCCTCACCGGCAACCTCTATCCCAATGACATCATCCTGACCAAGGCCGAGGCCAAGGGCGTGCCGGTCATCGTGGTGCGCGAGGACACCTTCACCGTGGCCAAGAAGATGGAACAGATGCTCCTGCGGGAAAAACTGCGGGACAAGTCCCGCATCGAGCACGGCACGCGGATCGTGCAGCAGTGCGTCAACATGGTCAGGCTGCAAAGGAACCTGGGCTTGTAACGAAGCGGCGTGGGGGCGCGCCGGCGGACGGCGGGCGCGCCTTGGACTCCGGGCATCCGCGACCGGTGCGCCGATGCCTCGTCGGACAGCCTGATGCGCCCGCTCCCGCCCCGCCCGGTCGTCCGGACTGTCACGGGTGTGCGCCAAAAGCGAACAATACGCAGGCAACTGTTCCAAATCGGGACGCCGGGCGCGGCTCCCTTTTGGCTGCTCCCCAGCGGACCGCCGCTTTTCCTGCCGAACGCGCCGTCGCCGCCTTGCCCTGCAAGCCGGATCAGAGACGATCTCCTGGTTCTTCTGACTCCAAGACTCTGTTTTCACGATCTAAAGTTTGATTTCCCCGCCTCGCGGCCGGATGCGCCCCCATCCTCCCCGAAAACGTTACAGAGACCTTGCCGCCGCTTCTTCGGCACAGCCGGTGCAATACGCAGTGCATTGTTCCCCAATTTCGTCTGTTCCAATGATGGCAAACCCATAACCGGAAGAGGTTTTCATGAGAAACACTCTGCGTGGTGGTCTATGGTGTTGGAGAAACGACCTTTTTTCTAAAAACATTTTCCGTCCTCCTCCCGTATTTGGAATGGAAAAAATAAGACTCTGATGGGTCTTTGCTTCAAATATTTTATATAGATCAAGGACAGCATTATTCATAATGGTGATAATAATTGTCACCAGAAGATTCCTATTGCCTCATGATCTTGACGCCAGCAACCTGTAACTTTTGAACAGAAAGGATGGTATATGAAAAATACAATCTGTGTCTGGGCAGTGGTCTCCTGCCTGATTTTTCCCAGCCTTTCCTTTGCCCGCAACAGCCCCAGAGACTACATTCCCCTCGACCCAGGCACCTTCTTTCTCGCTCTGTATTATGATCACCAGTTCGGGAACGATTACTACAGGAACGGAAGCAAAAAAAACCACTCCACGAACTACACCGGAAACATCAGCATTATTCGTCCGGTCTACTTCACCCAGATCGGTCCCTTCACCATCGACCCGCAACTGATCCTCCCCGTCGGGGAAGCCACCCTCCTGAACGAACAGTCCTCGGGCATCGGCGACGCCACCCTGGCGGCCACCATCTGGTTCATCAACAACAAGGAAAGCAAATTCATCTTTGCCTATTCCCCCTTCCTCACCATCCCTACCGGCCAGTACGACCGGGACAGCTCCGTCAACCTGGGCGCCAACCGCTGGGCCACCAAGCACGAACTCTGCATCGCCAAGGGCTTTGGCGACCGGACCTGGCTCGAAGTGGCCGTCAACGCCCAGTTCTACTTCGACAACTACAACGCCCCCGGCCCGGACAACCGCAAGGTGACCTCTTCCAAGGACCCCAATTTCGGCGGCGAAACGCACCTGAGCTACAACCTGACCAAGGATCTCTTCGGATCCCTGGACTACTACTTCAATGCCGGCGGCGAAACCATCCTTGACGGCGCGCGGCTCAACGACTGGGTGAGCACCCATACGGGCGGCGTGACCTTCGCCTATATGCTCAACCCCACCACCCAGCTCATGGTCCATTTCGATACGGATCTTGCCGTCTACAACGGCATCAGGACCAGCACGTTCGGTTTGCGCCTGGGCTTTATCTTCTGATCGCCAGGAGCGTCGCCGGGGAGGGAGCCCCGGCGAAACGGCCGCGACCCGGATCGCGCTGGCGCGATCGTTTTTTCCATGGCCAGGGTCGCGGGAGGCCCCGAGACCACGCGTAAAACGGACTGACGCTCTTTTTCGCCGGCGCGCCCGGCGGCTGGACGCCTCTCCAGCCGCACCGATACCGGAAAGCGCCCCTGCGATCCCGCCATCGGCCGCACGCCGGCCTCGCCACAAGCTCCCGGATCACGCCGCCCGCGTCCTGCGGGCGGCGGCCGGGATGCGCGGGCCTTCGGAAGTTCGAAGTTCTTCCACAAAGAATCACCATCTCCGACTGTTCCTGCCGTCATCGCGGCTGTGAAGAAGTCGCAGCCCCTGCCCATGGTGCGCCTGGCGACGAGACCCGCGGGACTGCCGCGCCACACGCGGGGCGTGCCTGCCCAACGGGCCGCAGGGACCTGGCCGGGGGAGGGGAGAGGGGAGACGGTGGCGATGTCCGGCATGGGAGACACGCTGCGACTTTTCCGAAGAGCGTATTGGCGGAAGCGGGCGGGCATGCAGGAGGTCTGCGGCCTGCACGAGCCGGCTGCGGAAATCGGGGTATCGTTTGCCCCCTGTAGTCCCGCCCGGTTGGCGAAATAAAGGGGGACCAGCCCGTTGCCGCCGTATGACGGCGAAGGCGCGTTTTTAAGGAGAGACGCATTGAAATGAAAAGCGGCCACTGGGGTACAGTGGCCGCTTTCGAAGGCTTCGCTTTGAGGACGGCAGCGGCATTGGCAGCGGCAAGGCCCTCTATGGTCTTGGTGAGGATTTACGGCGTCAACGCGTGCCTTGCCGGCGAGCTACGCCTGCTTCCTGATGAGGCCATAACTCCCGAAGTAGACGATATAAATCAGCAGAACGAAGTTCAACAAGTCGACCCAGGTCAGTGGATCCCCGCCAAAACCCGGAACGATGGGAGCTTCGTTGAGCACATTCATGGCGAACCATCTCATGTAGACGACAAACGAGAGAATCCCCAGGCTCCAGGTGATGACGAACCGCACGAATCTGTTCGCACCCGGGCTCAGCGAATTTGGCGCATTGCCGACGGCAAGCGGCCAGAACAACATCCAGAAGACGATCCAGACGCCCAACTGCGCCGGCCAAAGGGTGATGGCCGGGCCGATCTTGGCCACGGCGTCGGCAGGGATCAAGACATGTTTGAGCAAGGCAAGGAACACGAAGTAGATGATCGTGCCGGTGATAAAGTTGCCTACAAAAGAGCCGAGGGCGGTCTTGGTCCGTGACCCGAACCCCGTCCATGGCCAATGGTCGAGAACCTGGGCGGTGGTGAGCCAGGAAACGATAACGGAGTAGAACCAGCCTATCGCCGTGGGAAGCGGCATCAGCACCTTGTCGGGACCCGTCCAACTGGCAACGCTCGGATAAATAAGTAACAGGTAGCCGACGAAGGTCAAAAAGAAGCCCGTGAAGATCTGAGCGATGCCCGCCATCGGCTGGGTAAGCCCCGCATCGGTCCAGGGCCATCCGGCCATATTGGTCGGCAGGACGCCGAAACCGTAAAATCCGATCAGGACTATCAGGCCAACGGCACCGTACCCTGCTCCCCCGGTGGCGGTAAATGCGGGATCAAGCGAACCGTACCCGAAAAGCAGCAGCCAAGGTATCACAAACGATAAAAGCAATGTTATTCCCGTGGCAAGCAACCCGCTGGCGGGTTGGCCAAGTTTGCTGAATCCGAACATCCCGAGGTTGAAGCCAATAAACACCAGGACCAGAATTCCCCAAAACAAGTAAGCGCCAAATGGTTGTGGATAGAATTTCCAGAGGCCGCGCACCGGATCGACAAACAAGAGCCAAACAATATAGCTGACTATCTGGACTATAACAAAGCTCGTTACCGAGAATGCCACCGGACTGAGTTGCAGTCCGAACGGTTTCTTGGCTTCCTCGATGCCCATCCCGTTAGCCGACTCCACTGATCTTTCCATGCTAGCAGCCCCTCCGTTGGTTGTAATATGCCTTTTGTTGCCAAAGGACTAAAATAAAAAAATTCACCGATAGCGAGGAAGCATTGCAAGGGCAGTTGAGATGTCTCATTTAATTGTTGGCTGTGGATAAAAGGAACACACCAGGAAGCCTGATCCGCATCAGGCTCCATGCAATAATGTAAACGCCTTCCTTCGAGTGCAACTTACATTTGCAAAGACCATGCCCGCTATTGTGTGCAAACGAACCCCGAAAATCGATAGTTAAGCACGGGAGCAGGTTGTCCTCATCCCCCGTAAACGGCTTCAATACGAGGAAAGCGGTCAGGCCCCGGATGAACCGTTTCGCTCGGGCGCCGCTTCGAAGCACCGCTGCCTGAGGCGGGGGAGAAGCCGGAACAAGCTCGGGCGCGTTGATTGCGCTTCGAATTCAGAGACAGCGGCACACAGGGACGCCGGGAGTTCGGTGTGGGGAGAAGCGACCTTGAAGGGAGGGGCTGGGATAGCGCCACCAAGGGCATGAAGGCGCAGGGCCGTCTGCCGGCCGCAGGATGTGGGAAGCGCGCCACATTTCGGAGCGAAAGGCCCGGATAGGCTCCGGCGAAAGGAGGGCTTCTTTGCCCTGAAAGCGAACAACCGCGTTCCCATTGTTCAAAACCGGAACACAGACGCGGAGACCGTTTTGCCAGGCGCGGCGGGGAAAAAACGCATTGACGTCGGCCCTTTTGGCGCGGCCGGAATCAACGGCTTCATATCGCTGCATAAATTGTAGACAGACAAATTTTCGCGCCGCCGCGTCCCCGCCGGCGCACCGGGTCCGCGTCGGCGGGGGGCGGCCTCGCCTCTTCGGCACGGCCGGTGCATGACCCGCTTTACCGTTCGCTCTCTCGTTCGTTGCGATCATGGAAATCCACAACCCAAACCCAAAAGAGAGTACCCATGAGCGAAACTATGCGAGCCGCCGTTTGGCATGGAAAGCAGGATGTGCGCGTCGAGACCGTTCCCGTCCCTGCCTTCCCGCCGGCCGGCTGGGTCAAGATCAAGGTCGAGTGGTGCGGCATTTGCGGTTCGGACCTCCACGAATACGTGGCCGGCCCGATCTTCATCCCGGTCGGCACCCCGCATCCCCTGACCGGCAAGCAGGGCAGCCTGATTTTGGGGCACGAATTCACCGGCACGGTGGTGGAAGTCGGCGAGGGCGTCACCAACGGTGTGCGGTCCAACTTTTTCGTCGACACGCTGG
>CAZBER010000012.1:5834-68169 GCA_964490985.1 uncultured Desulfovibrionaceae bacterium
CGAGGTGGGACCGGGCGTCACCAACGTCCGGGTCGGCGACATCGTCGCCCCGGACGCTTGCCAGCATTGCGGCGAATGCGTCACGTGCCGGGCCGGCCGCTACAACGTGTGCGAAAAGCTGGCCTTCACGGGCCTGCACAACGACGGCGCCTTCGCCAAGTTCGTCAATGTGCCGGCCGAGCTGTGCTACGTGCTGCCCCAGGGCGTTTCGGCCGAGGCCGGGGCCGTGATCGAGCCCCTGGCCACGGGGTTTAAGGCCGTGCGCGAAGCGGGCCCCATCCTCGGCGAAACGGTGGTGGTCATCGGCGCCGGCACCATCGGCCTCGGGACCCTCATGGCCGCCAAGGCCGCCGGCGCGGGCAAGGTCATCGTGCTGGAGATGTCCACCGCCCGCACGGCCAAGGCCAAGGAATGCGGAGCCGACCTGGTGCTCAACCCTAAGGAATGCGACGCCGTGGCCGAGATCAAGGCCCTGACGGGCGGTTCCGGGGCGGACGTGTCGTTTGAATGCGTGGGCAACAAGGTTACGGGACCGCTGGCCGTGGACGTCATCCGCAACGCCGGCCGGGCCGTGATCGTGGGCATTTTCGAAGAGCCCAGTTCCTTCAATTTCTTCAGCTTAAGCGGCACCGACAAGCGCGTTATCGGCACGCTGGCCTACACCCTAAGCGATTTCAAGGGCGTCTCGGCCCTTCTGGCCAGCGGCCAGCTCAAGGCCGAACCCATGATCACCGGCCGCATCGGGCTGGAAGACATCGTGGAGAAGGGCTTTTTGGAGCTGATCAACAACAAGGACGAGAACATCAAAATCCTCGTCAAACCCGGGGAGTAGCCTGCTCCTCCTGAAAAAGCGCCCGGCGTTTTTTCAGGAACTCGCGTGAGGCTTTTTACGAAAATCCGGGGCGGCGTGCGCTGGCCGCCACGCCGTCCGGCGTGGTTGGGCGGGGCGCGCCCCACCCTTGCCGCGGGCTGTGGCGGGTCTTTTGCAAAAGCCTCGAGTTTCCCTTCTTTTGAGCTGCGAACGCGAACGGAAGCCCGCCAAGGCGGGGGCGGCGTCCCGCCCCCGCCACTCCCGCGGCGGGTCAGCAAATCCCGAATCTCCGCATTTTGGCGTACAGGGTGTTGCGGCCGATGCCCAGGGCCTGGGCCGTGTGGCTGATGTTGCCGCCGTGGTGGGAGAGGGCCTCGCGAATGGTTTCTGCGGCCACGTTCTCCAGCTTGAAGGCCTTATCCAGCAGGGGGCGCGCCGGGACCACGGCGTCGGGCTTCGCGGCGACCGTCAGGGGCGGCAGGTGTTCCGTCCGGATGACGCCGTCCTCCATGGCGTTGACCGCGTACTCGATGCAGTTGAGGAGTTCGCGCACGTTTCCCGGCCAGCGGTAGGCGCACAGCAGGTCCATGGCCGCCTGGTCGATGCCTGTAAACCGCAGCCCGAAGTCGCGGCACAGCCGCCTGGCGTGGTGGTCGGCCAGAAGCTCCACGTCTCCCTCGCGTTCCCGCAAGGGGGGTATGGAAATGACGACCACGTTTATCCGGTAATAGAGGTCCTCCCGGAAGATTCCCTTGGCCACGAGATCGGCCAGGTTCCGGTTGGAGGCCACGATGACCTTCACGTCCACGGGCCACGTGCGCGATCCGCCCACGCGCACCACGCACCGCTCCTCCAGGGGGCGCAGCAGGTTGATCTGCATGTCGAGCGGCATCTCGGAGATTTCGTCGAGGAAGAGCGTGCCCTTGTCGGCCTGCTGGAACTTGCCGATGCGGCCCTTGTCGGCCGCCCCGGTGAAGGCGTGGGCCTTGTAGCCGAACAGCTCGCTTTGGGCCAACTCCTTGGGGAGCGCGCCGCAGTTGACGGCGACGAAGGGTCCCGAGGCCCGGGCGCTGGCCTCGTGGATGCCCTGGGCGAACAGTTCCTTGCCGGTGCCCGTTTCCCCGAAAAGCAGCACCGTGGACGGCGTCATGGCCACGTGCCGGGCCCGTTGCACGGCCTGGGCCATGACCAGGCTGCGGTAGAGGATCTTGCCGAAGCGCTGGGGCTGGGCCGAAGGCTTCTGGCCGGTCTCCAGGATGTTGTCGCGGCGCAGCGGGGGATGCACGTGCTGGGGCTCGGTGAGGGTGACGACGGTATGGCTCCAGGGGGCGGTGTAGGCATATACCGGCGCGGCCCGCACCACCAGGCGGGGATTGGTGTGGCAGGCGAGGGTCATGGTCTCGGTGCACGACGGCTCCTGCTTCTGCCGGGCCAGGAACTTGCCGTAGGTGATGTAGGCGTCCGCGCGCTGGCCGCGCAGCCCGTCGCCCTCCTGGCCGAGGAGGGCTTCGGCCGCCTGGTTGGCGTGGGTGATGCATCCGCAGTTGTCCACGGTCATCACCCCCGTGAGCACCGCGTTGAAGACAGCGGAGACCAGGGAGCGCGATTTGATCTCGATGTCCGCCAGGTAGGCGTTAAACAGGAGCCGTTCGATCTCCCGGGCCGCGGTCAGGACCAGGGGGAGGGCCTGGGAAATGTCCGAGGACACCGGGCCCGAGATGTCGAAGCAGCCCCACAGGGAGCCGTGGGGGTCGAAAATGGGGGCGGCGCAGCAGTTCCAGGCGTGGTGGCTGCGGCAGTAATGCTCTTCGCCGAAAACCTGGATCGGCCGGCCCGTGGTCAGGGCCGTGCCGATGGCGTTGGTGCCCACGCTCGATTCCGCCCAGTTGGCGCCGGGCCCGAAATTGAGTTTGTCGGCTTCGAGCAGGGTTTCCAGGTCCGCACCACCCGCGCATTGCTGTCGGTCATGGTGATGAGGAGGTTTTTTCCCTGGATGGCCTGGTAGGTTCTTTTCTCGATGTCCTTGGCCAGCTCGTTGAGCCTGGTGGCGAAGGGCTCGAGCTGCTTTATCGACGTGAAATCCCAGCAGCTGCGGGGCGAGGGATCCACCTCCCAATCCCGGCAGCGCTTCCAGGAGGCCAGCAGCACCTTGTCGAGCCTGGGCCCCCGCAATTGCCCTGTTTCCACGAACCGCTTCCACTGGTCGTACTGGGGCCGTTGTTTCGGGGCCGACCTGGTCGGTTCGCGCCGCACGACGCCGCTGCGGCCTTTCTCTTCCCTGTAAACCGGGCCTTCTTCGTGTATTTCGAAAATTTCTCCATGTCTTTGTAGTGTGTACACATCGCCTCCCGAACTGCCGTTTCCCGAACACCATGCCACAGCCTCGGGGACATCCGCCCCGGGCGAATGTCCTGATTGAGAACACCTGCGGTACCCATGTTCCCGCAGGCAAGCTTTCCCTGCGTGCTTGAGCGTTCCCTAGCATGTATTGTTCCGATTCCGAACAGGTTTTTGTCCCATTTCGCCAAAAAATAATAATAATTTACATAAAAACCAATATGTTATGCCAATGGCATTTGTGTTGCAAGTTTGGCCGTGATTCGCATGGATCGATCCGGCGCTCCGGCCGCGGCCATCGCACCGCCGGCGCAGCAAGACCATACCGGAAACGAGAGGAGGAGCCGAAATGGCGCATCAGGTGCTCATGCCCAAATGGGGCTTGACCATGAAAACAGGCAAAATAGCCCGGTGGCTCGTGGCCGAGGGGGAAAGCGTCGAGGCCGGGCAGGCGCTTTTGGAAGTGGAGACGGATAAGATCACCAATACGGTGGAAGCCCCGGCCGGCGGCGTCCTGTTTCAGATCGTCGTGCCAGAAGGCGAGGTCGTGCCGGTGCAGACGGTCATCGCCATCATCGCCGAGGCCGGGGAGACGCCCGAGCGCATCCCCGCCGGCACCGCCCCGGCCGCTGGCGGAGCCTCCGCCGAGGTCCCGGCCGCCGCCCCCGCCGCCAAGGCGGCCAAAAGCGGCCCGGCGCGGATCATGCCCGCCGCCCGCCGGCTGGCCAAGGAGCTCGGCGTGTCCCTGGAGGCCGTGACCGGCACCGGACCGGACGGCGCCATCACGGAAAAGGACGTGAGGGCCGCAAGCCAAGCCTCCAAGGCCGCCCCCGCGCCCAAGGAAACCGCTCCTGCCGCCGAGGCGCCCGCCGGTCCCCGACCCGGCTCCGTCATCCCCATGGCCGGCATGCGCAAGATCATCGCCGCGAACATGCAGGCCAGCCTGCAAAACGCCGCCCAGCTTACGGTCTTCGTGGAAGTCGACGTGACGGAGATGGTGGCCCTGCGGGAGGCCATGCTCGCCCGCAACAAGAAAAACCCCGACTACAAGCTCTCCTATAACGACATCATCGCCTATGCCGTGTGCCGGGCGCTCCTCAAGCATCCCATTATGAATTCCACCTTTGAGGAAGACGGCATCCACGTGCACGACCACGTCAACCTCGGCGTGGCGGTATCCCTGCCGGACGGCCTGATCGTCCCTAACGTCATGCAGGCCGACACCTACGGCCTGGAGGAGCTCAAGGCCAAGGTGCGCGACGTGGCCGGCCGGGCCCGCAAGGGCGGACTGTCCATGGACGAACTCCAGGGCGGCACGTTCACCATCTCCAACGTCAGCATGCTCGGCGTCGACGGCTTCACGCCCATCCTCAACCCGCCCCAGACCGGCATCCTGGGCGTCGGGCGCGTGACGGAAAAGCCCGCCGTGCATGAAGGCGCCATCTGCATCCGCAAGACCATGCAGCTGTCCTTGACCTTCAACCACATGGTCACGGACGGCGGCCCGGCCATGAGTTTCCTGCGCGCCCTGGCGGACATGCTGGAACAGCCCGTGCGCATGCTGGCCTAGGGCGACGCCCCGAAGCGTTTTCCCGCGTCTTATGGAGATCGGCTCGGACAATTGATTTTCCGTGAAAACGGCAGCCCGCTTTTCACGGATGCAAGACGAGGAGGCCATCATGGCGCTCAAGCGATTCGCCATCGAACTCGGCTACGGGGCCGACCTGCACGGGGCGGACATGACCAAGGCCGCCCGGCGGGCGGTCAAGGACGCCATTTCCCGGGCGTGCCTGTGCGGCCTGGTGGAAATCTGCGGCCGGGGCGACTTCCAGGGAGTCCACGTTCACGCCCACGTGGCCGTGCCCGATCCCGGGACCGTTGACCGGGAGGCGCTTCTGGCCGCCATCCCCATCGGCGAGAAAACCCTGGAGGTCGTGGCCGGCGGCATGCGCCTGCCCGGCATCGAGGTCCCCTGTTTCGGCTCGGGCGTCAGCGATATCGTCGTGGCCTGCGCCGGCTTGACTGTGTCTGTGGAGGCGACCGATGGGAGCTCCCCCCAATCCGCAACGACTTCCCGTGGTTGTCCCGCGGGGAACGCATAACGGAGGAGAATGCGATGAAAAGTCCCGACAAGAAGGCCTTGCTGGCGATGTACAGCACCATGAACAAGATCCGACTGTTCGAGTCCAAACTGCAGGAGTTCTTCGCCGCCGGAAAGATCCCGGGCTTCGTGCACCTCTATCTCGGCGAGGAAGCCGTGGCCACGGGCGCCTGCGCCACCCTCGACACCACCGATAAGATCACCAGCACCCACCGGGGTCACGGCCATTGCCTGGCCAAGGGCGGCGACCTCAAGCTCATGATGGCCGAGATCTTCGGCCGCAAGACCGGCTATTGCAAGGGCAAGGGCGGCTCCATGCACATCGCGGACTTCAACCTCGGCATCCTCGGAGCCAACGGCATCGTGGGCGGCGGCGGCCCCCTGGCCACAGGATCGGCCCTGGCCAGCAAGTACAAGAAAACCGACGAAGTGACGGTCTGCTTCTTCGGCGACGGCGCCTCCAACCAGGGCACCACCCAGGAGGCCCTCAACATGGCCAGCGCCTGGAAGCTCCCTCTTGTTTTCATCAATGAAAACAATGGCTATGGCATTTCCTGCCCTCAGTGCAAAGCCATGGCCATCACCGACATCGCCGACCGGGCCGCCGCCTACGACATGCCCGGCGTGGTGGTGGACGGCAACGACGTCCTGGCCGTGTACGAGGCCGTCGGCGAAGCGGTGAAGCGGGCGCGCAAGGGCGAGGGGCCTTCGCTCATCGAATGCAAGACCTACCGGTGGCGCGGCCATTTCGAGGGCGACGCCTGCACCTACCGTTGCACCGAGGAGCTCCAGGAATGGATGGCCAAGGACCCCATTCCCCGTTTCGCCGCCAAGCTGGTGGAATCCGGCATCGCCACCCAGGCGGAGCTCGACGCCATCGTCTCCCAGATCCAGGACGACGTGTCCCAGGCCGTGGCCTACGCCGAAGGGAGCCCCTTTCCCGAGCCGGCCGAACTGCTGGACGACGTCTACGCCTAGAGCGCCAAAGCCTCTCGCAACTCGTAACGCAAAACGCAACGGAGATACGTCATGGCGAAAAAAACCTATCTGCAGGCCTTAAACGAGGCTATGCGCCAGGAGATGGAACGCGACGAGAACGTCTTCATCCTCGGTGAGGACGTGGGCAAATTCGGCGGCTGTTTCGGCGTCACCCAGGGCCTGTTCGACCGGTTCGGCGAAAACCGGGTGATCGATACGCCCATCACCGAGAGCGCCGTGGTGGGCGCGGCCGCCGGAGCGGCGGCCAGCGGCCTGCGTCCCGTGGCCGAGCTCATGTTCGTGGACTTCATTGGCGTGGCCTTTGACCAGCTCTTCAATCAGGCCGCCAAGATGCGCTTCATGTTCGGCGGCAAGGCCAGGGTGCCCATGACCCTGCGCATGCCCCAAGGCGGCGGCATCGGCGCGGCCGCCCAGCATTCCCAGTCCCTGGAAGCCTGGTTCATGCACATCCCGGGGCTCAAGGTGGCCATTCCCGCCACCCCCTACGACGCCAAGGGCTTACTCATCAGCGCCATCCGCGACGACAACCCGGTGGTGTTCCTGGAGCATAAGCTCCTCTATGGGGCGGAGGGCGAAGTGCCTGACGAGAGCTACGTCATTCCCTTCGGCCAGGCCGACGTCAAGCGCGAAGGCACGGACGTGACCGTCGTCGCCACGTCGCTGATGGTCCATTCGGCCCTGGAAGCCGCTGAGAAGCTGGCCGCCGACGGCATCAGCGTCGAGGTGGTGGACCCGCGCACCGTGCAGCCCCTGGACAGCGAGGCCATCTTCGAGTCCGTCAAGAAGACCCACGCCCTGGTGGTGGCTCACGAAGCCGTGGGATTCGCCGGCCCGGGCGCCGAGATCGCGGCCCAGGTGGCCGAGCATGCCCTGGACTACCTGGACGCGCCCATCAAGCGCGTGGCCGCGCCCTTCTGTCCGGTGCCCTTCACCCCGCCCCTGGAGAAGGCGTACATCCCCGGCGCCGACGATATCATCGCCGCCATCAAGTCGATCCGCTAACCGCCCGGGGCCGCAGCAGGTGCGCCGCGGCCCCGAACCCGACCCCAAGAGGCAGCATGCATACAGCGGCAATCTTGGCCAATCCGGCTTCGGGCAAGGACATTCGACGCCTGGTGGCCCACGGCAGCGTGTTTGACAACCAGGAAAAGGTGCGCATGACGCGCCGGCTGCTGCTCGGCCTCGAAGCGGCGGGGGTGGAGCGGGTGCTTTACATGCCGGACGCCTACGGCATCGTGCCGCGCGCGCTGCAGTCCATCGAGCCGGCCATGGACGTGACGGCCATTGAAATGTCCCTGTCGAACAGCCAGCAGGATACCGTCACCGCGGCCACCGTCGCGGAGACCCTGGGCGCCGGCGTCATGGTGGTGCTCGGAGGCGACGGCACCAGCCGGGCCGCCTGCAAGGGCTCGCTCGAAACCCCCATCCTTCCGCTTTCCACCGGCACCAACAACGTCTTTCCGGTCATGGTCGAGGCCACGGTGGCGGGCCTGGCCGCCGGCGTGGTGGCCGGCGGGCGGTTCCCCCTGGCGGAGACCTGTTGCCGGGCCGCCATGCTCGAAGTGCTCCTGGACGGCGAGCCGGCCGACATCGCCCTGGTGGACGTCGCGGTCTACGACGACGTGTTCCTGGCTTCCCGGGCGGTATGGGATCTGGAAAAGGTGCCGCAGCTCTTCTTGTCCCGCTGCCGGGCGGACGCCATCGGCCTGTCGTCGGTTGGGGGGCAGCTCGCGCACATCCGGCCCGAGGAGGCTCGCGGCCTGGCCCTCACCCTGGCGGCCGGCGGCGAAACCACGGTGTCGGCGGCCATCGCGCCGGGCCGGTTCGCCACGGTGGGCGTTGCCGCCGTTCGGGAGATGGCGCCCGGGGTGGCCCATCCCGTGGCCCTGTCGCCCTGCCTGCTGGCCGTGGACGGCGAGCGGGAGGTGGAGGTCTTGCGCGGCCGCGCGGCCTCGGTGCGCCTTCGCCCCGACGGCCCCTGGGTGGTGGACGTGCCCCGGGTCATGGAGCAGGCGCGCCGGATGGAGCTTTTCGTTTCCCGGAAAACCCCTTGAACCCAAGGAGAACCCTATGGATCAGATCCTTAAAGCCGCCTTCATTTTCATCGCGCCCGAGGCCGAGCCCCGGGAGCACCGCGCCTGGACGCGCACGCCCAAGGTCCACCTGCTCACCGTGGGTGTCGGCGGCTACGACCAGGCCGTGGCCGTGGCCAGGGAGATCGTGGAGAAGGAGGGCGTGGCCGCCATTGAGCTGTGCGGCGGCTTCGGAACCGCCGGCACGGCCCGGGTGGCCGCGGCCGTGCCCGTGCCGGTCGGCGTCGTGCGCTTCGACATCCACCCGGGCCTCGGCAACGCCAGCGGCGATACGCTCTTTTGACGGACGCTTCCCGGTCCCGGGAGGGGCGCTCCCTTCCGGGCTCCGGGAGGCCTTGCGGCATTGACTCGGTGTTCGAGCCGGGAACAGTGTTCGAAAATCGAACAGCGCTTCCTTGCGCCCTAAAAAAGGCAGCGCAGAAACGCCGGCGCGTCCACGTCCCGGGAGGAAGGCGGCCGCGCCCATGGGCTTGGGCAGGTGGGCGGCGATGCTGGTCGCACACCTCTGCGGCCGTTGCAACGGCCGGACCTTCGCCGCGGCGCATCAGTGCCTTTGCGGCGTCCTTTTCCCTTATCTCCGAAGGCTGCTCCGCACTGCCTGGGGTGCAAAGGGATTCGCGCCACAGGCATAAGTCTTGCTTGACCGGCCTTGGCCCGAATGGCCGAAACATCCGCGCGGCGGGTCGACACGGCGAAATGGACGCAGACAAAAAAGGAACCTTATGTCGATAATCGAAAAAAATCCAACCCTTGCCAAGATACTCGACCAGCACCTGGCCGCTATGGCCCGCGACGAGAACCTGAGCCCGGAAGAAGTCGCCCGCGCCGTCAACCGGGGGACCATGGTCGTGCTGGCCAATCCCGGCCACAGCACGGTCCGGCCGACCTTGATCGGGCAGCCCGCCACCATCAAGGTGAACGCCAATATCGGAACTTCGCCCTTTCTGAACGACCCCGGACGCGAGCAGGAAAAGCTGCGCATGAGCGAGGAAGCCGGGGCGGCCACGGTCATGGACCTGTCCACGGCCGGGGACCTGGACGCCATCCGCCGGGACATGCTCGCCGCCACCCCTTTGCCCCTGGGCACCGTGCCTATCTATGCGGCGGCCAAGCGGTACGTGGCGGCGGAGGA
Organism: uncultured Desulfovibrionaceae bacterium; assembly: GCA_964490985.1. GTDB lineage: Bacteria > Desulfobacterota > Desulfovibrionia > Desulfovibrionales > Desulfovibrionaceae > Solidesulfovibrio. Next base: position 15,308 of record CAZBER010000012.1, read on the forward strand.
AGACCCGGCCGGCCTGACCGAGGATGAAATTTTGGGCGAGATCGAAAAGGAAGCGCGCCAGGGTGTGGATTTCATGACCGTGCATTGCGGCGTCACCGCCCGGGCCGTGGGCCTGGCGGGCGAGGAGGGCAGGGTGGTCGGCATCGTCTCCCGGGGCGGCTCCATCCTGGCCCGCTGGATCCGCAAAAACGGCCGGGAAAACCCCTTTTATACCCGTTTCAATGACATCCTGGACATCGCCCGCGCCCACAACGTGGTGCTGAGCCTAGGAGACGGGATGCGGCCGGGGGCCGGGGCGGACGCCGGCGACGGGGCCCAGTGGGAAGAGGTCATCGTTCTTGGCGAGCTGGCCCGCCGGGCCCGGGAAAGCGGGGTCCAGACCATGAGCGAGGGTCCGGGCCACGTGCCGCTCCATCTGGTCCCGGCGCAGATCCAGGGGGTCAAGCGCCTCACCGGCGGCGCGCCCCTGTATGTCCTGGGCCCCCTGACCATGGACTGCGCCCCGGGCTACGACCATATCGGCGCGGCCATCGGCGGGGCCTTGGCCGGCTTCTACGGGGCGGATTTCCTGTGCTACGTCACCCCGGCCGAGCACCTGACCCTGCCCTGCGCCGACGACGTGCGCCAGGGGGTCATGGCCGCGCGCATCGCGGCTCAGGCCGCCGAGACGGCTCTGGGGCGGCCCGAGGCCGTCTCTCGCAACCTGGAGATGTCCAAGGCGAGAAAGCGCCTGGATTGGGAGGCCATGGCCTGTCTGGCCCTGGACCCGAGCTTGGTGCGCGCGCGCCGCGAACAGTTCAGCCACGAGAAGGAATGCGCCATGTGCGGCAAGTTCTGCGCCGTGCGCATGCAAGACGACCTGCTGTAGCGACCCTCGGCCCGGTCTTCAGGCCGGGCCGCACCCCACCCCACCCGTCCCTGGCGCTCTCCGGGGGCGGGTCTTTTTGCGTCCCGCTCCCCGGCCTCCCTCACCGACGATTCCCAGGCGCCGTTCGCGCGGGTGAAGCGGGCCTTCGTGCCGGCGTCCGCGCCCCTGTCCCGGTGTTCCGTTGCCGAACAGTGTCGCGAAGACGAACACTCCATAAGGCGCGATGCGCGCCGATCGCCGCGCCTGGGCCCGCCGTGTTCGCATTTCGCCCATGGCGGACCCGGGCTCTTGGCGCGGGCCGCCATGGCCCGCGCCAGGCGAAGCCCGCCATCCGCCAGGCAAAAGCCCCGGCCGGGACGCGGTCCGGCCTCGGACCGGCGATGCAAGCCGGGGTGACAATTTTATGGCATGGGCCTTGCTAGAAGCGGGCAAGATTGGAATTGGCATTGAGATCTTCTGTTGTTTTTATTTTTGCCTCTGTTGAAATGATGCAATGCGAAAAGTCATAGCAGTATTTCATCATGACGTGAATAGAGCCAAGCCCAACGAAAGGAGCCTTCACCATGTCCATTGAAGGAAAAGTCGCATTGATCACGGGTTCTGCTCAGGGCATTGGCCGGGGCATTGCCTTACGACTTGCCAAGGACGGCGCGGATATCGCCCTGATCGACCTCAAAAAGGACAAGCTGGACGCGGTAGCCAAGGAAATCGAAGGCCTCGGGCGCAAAGCCGCCACCTTTGTCGCCGACGTCAGCGACCGCGATCAGGTCTACGCGGCCATCGACCATGCGGAAAAGACGCTCGGCGGTTTCGACATCATGGTCAACAACGCCGGCATCGCCCAGGTCAAAGCCTTGGCCGACGTGACCCCCGAGGAGCTGGAGAAGATTTTCAAGATCAATGTGTACGGGGTGCTGTGGGGCATCCAGGCCGCCGCCGCCAAGTTCCTGGCCCGCAAGCAGAAGGGCAAGATCATAAGCGCCTCCTCCATCGCCGGCCACGACGGCTTCGCGCTGATCGGGGTCTACAGCGCCACCAAGTTCGCCGTGCGCGGCCTGACCCAGGCGGCCGCCCGGGAATACGCCGCCTCGGGCATCACGGTCAACGCCTACTGCCCGGGTGTGGTGGACACGGACATGTGGGGCGAGATCGACGCCGGGTTCTCCAGGATCACGGGCGCGGGCAAGGGCGAGACCTTCAAGCAGTACTGCGCCGGCATCGCGCTTGGCCGCCCCGAGATCCCCGAGGATGTAGCGGCGCTCGTTTCCTATCTGGCCGGCCCGGATTCCGACTACATGACGGGGCAGGCTGTGCTCATCGACGGCGGCATGGTCTACCGGTAATACTTCCTGGTATATTCGGAAACAGTCTCTATTCACGTTATGAAGCGATAATGCTCCATTCGATCATGACTTTAGTGAATTGCGCCATCTGAAAAAATTTTCAACAGGCATTACACACGAAGTAATTGGAGGGTGATGGCAGTGAGTGTTCCCGTTACAATGCCGAAGCTCGGCCTGACCATGAAGACCGGCAAGGTCTCCAAGTGGTTCAAGGCCGAAGGGGAGGCGGTGGCCAAAGGCGAAGCGCTCCTCGAAGTCGAAACGGACAAGATCACCAATACGGTGGAAGTGCCCGAGGACGGCATTCTGTTTCAGATCGTCGTTCCCGAGGGGGAAGAGGTTCCCGTGACCACCGTGGTGGGCGTCATCGCCAAGCCCGGGGAGCAGCCCGAACGCCTGGACGGGCCGCAGCCCGGAGCGGCTCCCAAGGCAAGCGCCGAGCCGGCCCCGGCCGCCGCTGCCGGAGGCGCCGGGAAAGCGGCCGCGCCCAAGGAAATCGTCGCCTCGCCCGCCGCCAGGCGGCTGGCCAAGGAGCTCGGCGTCGACCTGGCCATGGTCAAGGGCACGGGCCGGGAAGGCCGCATCAACGAAGACGACGTGACCAAGTACAGCCAAGCCTTGGCCAACGGTCCCAAGATCACCCCCCTGGCCAAGGTGCTGGCGATCCGGGCGGGCCTCGACATCACCGCCATCCAAGGCACCGGTGAAGGCGGCAAAATCACCAAGGAAGACGTGCTGCGCACCCTGCATCCCGAGGAAGCGCCGGCCGAAACGCCGCAAAAGGCCGGGCCCGAGGTCGTGCCCATGGCCGGCATGCGAAAGGCCATCGCCGACAACATGTCGGCGAGCCTCATGCAGGCGGCGCAGCTCACGCTCATGACCGAGGTCGACGTCACCGAGTGCCTGAAGCTTCTGCGGTATGTCCGGGAGCAGCACAAGCGCGACGAGACGTTCCGGGTGTCCATGAACGACATCCTGATCCTCGTCACCTCGCGCGCGCTGAAAAAATTCCCGCGCATGAACTCCACCCAGTCCGGCGACGCCATCTACCTGCACGACGAAGTGAACATGGGCATAGCCGTGGCCCTGCCCGAAGGGCTCATCGTGCCAGTGCTGCACGGCGCCGACAAGAAGGGCCTGGAGCAGATCGCCCGGGAAGCCAGGGTCATCGCCGGCAAGGCCCGCTCCAACAGCCTGGAGCCCGACGACGTCACCGGCGGCACGTTTACCATCTCCAACATGGCCCGCTCCACCGTGGACAATTTCACCCCGATCTTGAAACCCGCCGAAACCGGCATTTTGGGCGTCGGACGGGTGGTGGAGAAGCCTGTTGTCCACAAGGGGCAGATCGCGATCCGGTCCATGATGGGCTTAAGCCTCACCTTCGACCATCGGGTGGTGGACGGAGCGCCGGCCGGGGAGTTTTTGCAGCTGCTGTGCCAGTTCATCGAGCAGCCTTCGCTCGCCATGTTCTAATCCTGCGCCCCGGCTTCGGGGAGGCATGCAACGAGGTGATATCCATGTACGATGTGATTGTGGTCGGCGGCGGTTCGGGCGGATACGCGGGAGCCATCCGGGCATCCCAACTCGGCGGCAAGGTCGCCCTGGTCGAAGGCGGCGAAATGGGCGGCACATGCGTGGCCCGGGGGTGCATTCCGAGCAAGATCTGGCTCAATGCCGCCACCCTGCTCGAGCGGGCCCGCAAGGCCGGCGAATTCGGCCTGCGCTTGACCATCGATTCCCCGGAATTCGGCGCCGTGGTGGCCCGCAAAAACGCCATATCGGGCGACATCCGCATGGGCATGGAGGCGCTGCTTAAAAATAACGGCGTGGACGTCATCCGCGGCCGCGGCGTCCTGACCGGCCCAGGCAGCGTCGATGTGGGCGGCACGGTGGTCGAAGGCAAAACCATCATCATCGCCACGGGCAGCGTCCTGGATTTTCCCGACGTACCGGGCCTTGCCGACGCGGCCATGACTACGGACCAGGTGCTGGACATGGCCGAGGTGCCCGAATCCATCCTGGTTACCGATCCCGGCTCCATCGGCGTGGAGATGGCCTATCTGCTTTGCGTTTTCGGCTCCAAGGTGACCATGGCCGTGCCCACCCCGCGCATCCTGCCGGCCGAGGACCAGGACACGAGCCAGCGCATCGCCCAGGCCCTGCGCGAGCGGGGCGTGGAGATCCTCACCCGCCAGACCCTGGAATCCGTGGCCAAGGGCGCTGCGGGCTTTGCCTGCAAGCTGACCGCCTCGGGCAAGGAGCGCACCGTGGATGTGGCCAAGGTGCTGGTCTCCACCCGCAAGCCTGCCGTGGAAAACATGGGCCTGGAGGCGCTCGGCATTAAGCGTACCGCCGACGGCGGCGTCCAGGTCAACGACAAGCTCCAGTCCTCGGTCCCCGGCGTCTACACCATCGGCGACGCCACGGGCGGCTGGATGCTCAGCCACGGCGCGTCCTCCATGGCCATCTGCGCGGCCGAAAACTGCATGGGCAAGCCCGGCAAGTACCCGCTCCACCTGACCTCCCGGGCCCTGTGGATCATGCCCGAGATGGGGGCCGTGGGTCTGTCCGAGGAAGAGGCCGAGAAAAAGGGGCTGGACGTCGAGGTCGGCGGCTTCCCGTACTCCATCAACGGCTACGCCATGCTGCGGGGCGAGGTGGACGGCGCGGTCAAGATCGTGGCCGACGCCGGCACCGGGGAGATCCTCGGCGTGCACATCGTCGGCACCGGGGCCACGGAAATGATCGGCGAGGCGGTGCTGGCCATGCAGCTGGAATGCACCGTCAACGAGTTGGCCAAGGGCTTCCGCGTCCACCCGGCTTTCAGCGAGACTGTGGTCGATGCCGCTCGCGACGTGGCGGGCTGGGCGCTTTATTTGCCCAAACGTTAGGGACGAACGGACCCCACGAGCGCCAGGGCAGCCAGGGAAACGCGGGGAGGCGGCCGCCTCCCCGCATTTCCCCCCATGAAAACAGGCACACCGGAAAGTACGCGGGCAAAAAGGTCGACTATGCGCAAGGAAGCGAGCCCCACGGCTCCATTTGCGGCACACGAGCCGTCGATCCTGGAAGTGATCGATCTCGGCCGCCTGGACTACGACAGGGCGTACGCCATCCAGCGGCGGCTGGTCGAGGAACGCATCAAGGACGCGGCTCCGGACCGGCTCCTTCTGGTCGAGCACCCGCCGGTGATCACCATGGGACGCAGCGCCGGCGACAGCGACCTGCTGGTCGGGGAAACGGCGCTTCGCGACAAGGGCGTGCCCCTGGTGCGCACCGATCGGGGCGGCAAGGCCACATTCCACGGCCCCGGCCAGCTCGTGGCCTATCCCATCCTGAAGCTTCGCGACAAGGATCTGCACGCCTATCTGGAGCGGCTCCTCGGCGTGGTGGCGGCGGTGCTCGAAGCCTACGGGCTTTCCCCCGAGCTCGGCGTGCGCGGCCCCGGGGTGTGGGTCGGGGGCGCGAAAATCGCCAGCGTCGGCATGGCCGTGCGCAAGTGGGTGACCTACCACGGCGTGGCGCTCAACGTGAACACCGACCTGCACTGGTTTAACCTGATCAATCCCTGCGGCTATGCCGAGGAGCGGATGACTTCCATGAAAAAGGCGCTGGGCGTCGAGATGGACTACCAGGCCGTTTCCGAGTGCTTTGTTCGGGAATTTTGCAGGGCCTTTTCCTGCCGGCCTTCCGCCGAAAAACGCGAAGGTCCGGGGACGCGCCCGGTTTGGCTTCGCGTGCCCGCGCCCGATTCCCGGACATTCGACCGCATGGAGCAGCTGCTGTCGCGCCTGCGCCTGGGCACCGTCTGCCAGGAGGCCAACTGCCCCAATATGGGCGAATGCTTCACGCGCGGCACCTCCACGTTCATGATTCTCGGCACGGTGTGCACCCGGGCCTGCCGGTACTGCGCCGTGGCCAAGGGCGTTCCCCAACCCCCCGATCCGGACGAACCGGCGCGCGTGGCCCAAGCGGTCGCCATCCTCGGCATTCGTCATGCGGTCATCACCTCCGTGACCCGCGACGATCTCGCGGATGGCGGCGCTGACCAGTTCGTCCGGATCGTGGCGGCCATCCGGGAACAGTGCCCCAGGGTGTCCGTGGAGGTGCTGGTGCCCGATTTCGGCGGCTGCGAGGAGGCGCTTTCGCGTGTGTGCGACGCCCGTCCCGACGTTTTCAACCACAACATCGAAGTCGTGCGCCGGCTGTTTTCCCAGGTGCGCCCCAAGGCGCGCTACGGGCGGTCCCTGCGGGTCCTGCGCCAGGCGGCCGACGCCGGCCTGCCCGCCAAGTCGGGCCTCATGCTCGGGCTCGGCGAAACGGCCCGGGAAATCGAGGAAACCCTGGCGGACCTGCGAAACGCCGGCTGCCGCTACCTGACCCTTGGACAATATCTGGCGCCGTCGAAAGACCATGCGCCCATCGACCGCTACGTCAGCCCCGCCGAATTCGCCCACTGGGCTCAAAAAGCGCGCGCCATGGGCTTTTTCGACGTCGCCTCCGGGCCTCTGGTCCGCAGCTCCTACCGGGCCGAGGACATGGCCCCCGAGCGCGGGAAAGGCTGTCTTTGCGGCGAAGCCTGAGGCCAAGGCAATGCGCGTATCCGGGAGACCATTATGACGGTTGGGAACCCCCTCCGTATGCAAGGAAGACGGCTTTTGCCGCAATATGCGGCCGGCTTGGCCGCCACGGCCAGGGGCAAGGGAAGCTTCCCATGGATCATGGCCCTTTGCGCCGTGGTCTTCGTTTTCGGCCTGCAGGAGCAGGGCGAGGCTTCCTCCTGGCACATCGACCAGGCCCGCTACCACATCTCCGTCCACGGCGCGCTGTCCTGCGGCGATTGCCATGATGCCGTGGCGACTGCGGACCGGCACCCCGATCCCGCCGACGTGAACAAGCCCCTGGCCGCGTTTTTCCGGGTCGGACAGTGCGAGGGGTGCCATGGCGACGTGGCCGCCGACCTGCAAAGGGGCCTCCACGCCGGCAAGCCGGTCGTGGAGGGCCGGGACTACCAGATCTGCATCAGGTGCCACAATCCCCATTACCAGAAAGGCCAAAAGCCCTGGCCGGCCGGATTCGTTCCGGGCAAGCCCGTGGAGGAGCAGTGCGGGGCCTGCCACGCCAAGCGCGACGCCCTGCCCGCCCTGTCGCGGGAGGATGCGGCCTGCCTGGCCTGCCACCGGGGCACGCGGCCAAACGATCCCGCCGCCCGGGAGGCCGTCGACCGGATGTGCCTGGACTGCCACGGGGCCAAGCCGGGCGCGTCCGGCGGCTTCGAAGGCGCCATGGCCGTTTTGGACGAGGCCGCCCTCAAAGCCGCCACCCATAAGGGCCTCTCCTGCGCCGAGTGCCACCGAAACGCCGCACGCTTCCCCCATAACGGCCAAACCCGGGAACCGTGCCTGGCCTGCCATGCCCGCCATGACGAAAAACTGACCCACGACGCCCACCTGCGCGTCTCCTGCGAGGCCTGCCACCTCTCGGGAACCCGTCCGGTGCTCGATGCGCCTGGCGGCGACGTCGCATTTCGCATCAACGGCAAGGAAGGCGCCCTCGCGGTCCATGCCATGGGCTTGGAGCCAGGAGAGAAATCCTGCGCCAAGTGCCATTTCAAAGGCAACGCGCTGGGCGCGGCGGCCATGGTCCTGCCGGCCAAGGGCGTCCTGTGCATGTCCTGCCACGCGGCCACCTTCTCCGTGGGCGACGCCACCACCGCCGTATCGCTGCTGGCCTTTCTCGCCGGCCTGGCCATTCTCGCCGTCTTCTGGTTCTCCCCGGCCGGACTGTCCGGCACGAAAGCCACGGCCGGCGCGCCGTCCCATGGTCACGAGGGCCGCGGTCCAAGCTTCGCCCAGGTGGCCGACATCGCATTCTACGACATCCTGCTGCAACGCCGGCTCTACCGGGAGTCCCGCAGCCGCTGGGTCGTCCACGCCCTGATCTACTTCCCCTTCGCGTTCCGGTTCCTGTGGGGGCTGGCCGGCTTGCTGGCCTCGCTGTGGACCCCCCGGGCCGATCTCGCCTGGGCGCTTCTGGACAAAAACAACCCCCTGGGCGCGTTTCTTTTCGATGTGAGCGGCATCATGCTCCTGGCCGGGCTCGTCCTGGCCGGCGCCATGTGGCTGCGCATCCCCGCCGAGGCGCCAAGCGGCCTGCCCAGGCGGGACTGGCCGGCCCTTTGCCTGCTCGGGGCCATCGTCGCTGCGGGCTTTGTCCTTGAGGGCATGCGCATCGCCATGACCGGCTTCCCGGCGGACTCCGGATACGCGTTCCTGGGCTATGCCTTGGCCCGGATGCTGGCGGCTTCCTCTTCCGCCACGGCCCTGTCCGACGGCTACGGATACCTCTGGTACGCCCACGCCATCCTCACCGGCGCGACGGTGGCCTACGTGCCGTTTAGCCAGTTACGCCACGTGATCACGGCCCCCCTGGCCATGCTCGCAAACGCCGCAGGCAGGAAATGAGCCGCGCCCGTCCGCCCAGCCGGGGCGGACGAGGCAAACCGCAATCGCAACCGACGCAAGTCAAAAAGGGAGAAAGCACATGGATATCGCGGGCTACGACATGCCGGAAGACCTCTACTACGACGTCCACCACTTCTGGACCCGCATGGAGGGCGACGTCATCGTCATGGGCATGAACGACTTCGCCCAGAAGCTGGCCGGGCAGATCGTGTTCGTGCAGCTCCCCTTCGAAGGCAAGAGCGTCACGGCCGGCAAGAAGTTCGCCAAGGTCGAGTCCGGCAAATGGCTCGGCACGGTCTTCAGCCCGGTGGACGGCGAAGTGGTGGCGGTCAACCAGGAACTCGAGGCCAACCCCGCCCTCATCAACCAGGACTGCTACGGCGCGGGTTGGATGTACAAGATCCGCCCCAGGGACATGGGCCAGCTCGAAGGGCTGATCCATGGCGGCCGGGAGGTCCTCGAACCCTGGCTGCAGGAAGACATCAAAAAATTCAAGAAGGACTAGCATGAGCCGACCAGCGTTCAGTCTCAGGCAGCGCCTGGAGATGGAAGCCTGCGCCTCGTGCAGGCTGTGCGTGGACGCCTGTCCCGCGGTGGCCGCCTCCAAGGATGGGTCGCTTTCGGCCTTGCTGCGCATGAAGGGGCTTAGGGCGCTCCTCAAAAGCCGCGACAGCTTCCTAAGCAAGCTCCTGCGCCGCAAGGAGCCCACCGGGGAGCAGCTTGAGGAATTCAGCGCCACGGTGTTCAAATGCTCGCTGTGCGGCGGTTGCCAGGAGGTCTGCCCCCTGGGGCTTCGCCTCAAGGACCTGTGGCTCTCCCTGCGGGAAGAGCTGGTGCGCGCGGGGCACTTCCCGAAAAAAATCGAGATGATCCGCGACAATCTCGAAGGCAGCCGCAACGTTTTCGACGAGGACAACAGCGAGCGGGCCGACTGGGTCGAGGACATGCGCGACGCTCCGGAGGACGGCTACCGGAAGGATACGGCCGAAGTCGTGTTCTTCACGGGCTGCGTGGCCTCCTACTTCCCCCTGGCCCAGAAGATTCCCATGGCCTTGGCCGAGATATTCGACGCCGCCGGCGTGGACTTCACCCTGCTTGGCGAGGACGAGTGGTGCTGCGGATTTCCCTTGGTCGGAGCGGGGCTCGGCGAAGGCCTGCACGCTTTTATCGAGCACAACGTCGCGGCCGTGCGGCGCAAGAAGGCCCGCAAGGTCGTCTTCACCTGCCCCTCCTGCTACGAGATCTGGCGCGACGCCTATCCCCAGGAGTTCGAGTTGCTGCACGCCTCGGAGTACATGGTGGACCTGGTGACGGCGGGCAAGGTGCCGTTTCGGGAGCTGTCCATGACCGTGACCTACCACGACCCCTGCGACCTGGGGCGCGGGACCAGGGTCTTCGACCCGCCTCGGCAGGTTATCAAGGCCATCCCGGGCGTCACCTTGGTGGAAATGCCCCACAACCGCGAGCACAGCCTGTGCTGCGGCGGGGGGGGCAACCTAGAGATGATCGACGCCGACCTGTCCTCGGCCATGGCCAAGCGCAAGGTGGACGAGGCCGCGGCAACCGGGGCCCAGGCCATCGTCACCGCCTGCCAGCAGTGCGTGCGGACCATGACCACCTACGCCAAGCGCAACAAGGTGCCCATCGAGGTCATGGACCTGTCCCAACTGGTGCGCCGGGCCCTGGCCAAGTGAAGGCGCACGCCAAAACGGAGCGAGACCATGCGGACATGGCGACTTCTCGATCTCCCGCCCCTCCCGGCGGCCGAGAACATGGCCCTGGATGAGGTGCTGCTGGAGTGCAAAGGGCAGGCTGGATCGCCAAACACCCTGCGCTTCCTGCAATTTAAGCCCAGGGCCGTGCTCGTGGGCTTTCACCAGTCCGTGGAGGAAGAGATACGCCTCTCGTACTGCCGGGACAACGGCATCGACGTGAACCGGCGCATCACCGGCGGCGGCGGCCTGCTCTTCGACGAGAGCCAGATCGGATGGGAGGTGGTCTGCGACAAGGCCTTCTTCGACGTGGTCCTGCCCACGGACGGGCTTTTTCGCGACCTGTGCCGGCCCACCATCGCCGCCTTGCGCGACTTGGGCATCCCGGCCCGGTACCGGCCGCGAAACGACATCGAGGTGAACGGCCGCAAGATCTCCGGCACCGGCGGCACCGACGGCGAGGGGGCGTTCCTCTTCCAGGGCACGCTCCTTGTCGACTTCGACGTCGAGACCATGCTCAAAAGCCTGCGCATCCCGGTGGAGAAGCTCAAGGCCAAGGAGATCGAATCGGTCAGGCAGCGCGTGACCTGCCTCAAATGGGAGCTCGGGTACGTCCCGGAGAACGCCGCCATCAAGGAGGCTCTGGCCCGGGCCTTCGAGAAGCACCTGGACATCCGGCTTGTCCCGAGCGGCCTGACCGAGGCCGAAAAGCGCCTGCTGGCCGAGCGCCTGCCGTACTTCCGGTCGCAGGAATGGATCGACCTCGTCCATCCGAAATATGAGAAAACCGAAACGGTCCAGGCCGCCTACAAGTCGCCAAACGGCCTGGTCCGCTTCACCATGGTCGTCAACCTGCAAAAGCGAATCCTCAAGGATGTCTACGTCACCGGGGACTTCCTGGCCTTTCCGTCACGGGCCCTTTTCGACTTGGAAGCGGCCCTGCGCGGCCGTCCCCTGGACGGCGAGGCCTTAAGCGGGATCATCCGCCGCTTTTTCGGGGAAGGCAGGATCGCCATCCCCGGCATGGGCGCGGACGATCTGTGCAAGCCCGTGGAGCAGGCCTTGCAGAAGGTAGCCATTGCCAGGCACGGCATACCCCTGGAGTACTGCAACCAGATCTCCGTCACCAACGGCACTTTCGACGAGATCATCGCCAAGAAGCCTTCGGCGCTGCTCCTGCCGTACTGCTCAAAGCTCACGGCCTGCGATCTCCGGTACGACAAGATCTGCCGCGCCTGCGGGGACTGCACCGTGGGCGACGCCTGGAACCTGGGGGCGGACAGGCGGATGCGAAACATCTGCGTCGTAAGCTTCGAGGATCTCATGGCGGAGCTTGCGTCCTTGCGGGACGCGGGTGCCGAAGCCTTTATCGGCTGCTGCTGCCAGCCGTTTTTCGTCAAGCACATGGACGACTTCGCCAAGGCGGGCTTGCCCGGCATTTTGCTTAATATCGAAAACACCACCTGCTACGAGCTCAATGAGGAGCAGCAGGCCTACAAAGGCGAGTTCAAGCGCCAGACGGATTTGAATCTCGGCCTGCTGCGGGCCGTGCTGGACGCTCGGTGAGGGGGAATGCGCCATGAAAGCCCTCGATTGTCACGTGCTGGTGGTGGGGGCGGGCCCGGCCGGGGCCTGCGCCGCCCGGGAGGCGGCGGCAAGCGGCGCCGACGTGCTGGTGGTGGAGCGCCGGGCGGAGATCGGCGTGCCGGTGCGCTGCGCCGAATACATCCCGGCCCTTCTTCTCGGCGAGGTCGACGTCGGCCGGGAGCCCGTGGTCCAGTTCACCAAAGGGATGCGCACGTTTTTAAACGGAGAGCCGATCCAGGAACTGGCCGCCCCCGGGTGCATGGTGCGCCGCGACCTGTTCGACCAGGCCCTGGCCGCATCGGCCGGGCGGGCCGGCGCGCGCTTCCTCCTCGGCACCACAGCCCTTTCCTTTGACGGCCATATGCTGACCGCGCTGGGAAAAGACGGCGCTCCCTACGCCATCCATGCCGACGTGGTGGTGGGGGCGGATGGGCCCCACTCCAAAGTGGGGCGGTGGATCGGCTCCATGAACCGCAACTGCATCCCCGCCCTCCAGGTGCGGATGCGGCTGACCCGGCCCCTGGACCACACCGAGATATTTTTCGACGACCGCATATACGGCGGCTACGGCTGGCTTTTCCCCAGGGGCGAGGAGGCCAACGTGGGCCTGGGCATGAAGCGGCGCGGTCACGGCGGCCCGAAACTGCGGGCCATGCTGCGGGAGCTCTTGGCCCTGCTCGCAAGCCGGGGCAAGATCCGCGGCGAGCCCACCGACGCCACCGCCGGCTGGATACCGGCCGAGGCCCCCCGGCGCATCACCCGGGGCAACGTGCTTCTGGCCGGCGACGCCGCCGGGCATACCCATCCGATCACCGGGGCCGGCGTGCTTCAGGCCGTCATCGGCGGCCAGATGGCCGGCAAATGGGCGGCGCGCGCCGCCGCCACCGGGGAATGGGAGCAGCTTGTCCGGTACGAGGCTGAATGGAACGGCCTGTACGGCGAGACCCTGCGCCACGGCCACATGCGCCGCCTGCTGTTGGAGCGGCACCCGGGCAGGCTGGCCGACATCATCAAACACTGCTGGATCGGCTTTCGGGAATACTATGCCGAATCTTGACCGACTGCTGGAAGAGGCCCGGGAGCTGTCCTGGAGCGTCTTCGGCAAGCGCATCGTGTTCTATCTGCCGGGCATGTTCACGTGCGACGGCACCCGGGGCCGCTATCCCGCCCTGTCCATCACCGGCGGGGCCTGCGCCCTGGAGTGTGAGCACTGCCGGGCCAGGCTCCTGGCCTCCATGATCGAGGTCTCGGACCCGGAAGCGCTGGTCGCAACCTGCCGCTCCCTGGAGCGGGCCGGCAACCTGGGCGTGCTGCTGAGCGGCGGCTGCGATTTGAATGGCCGCCTGCCCTGGGAGGCCTTCCTGCCGGCCATAAGGGCGGTGAAGGCCACGATGTCGCTCAAAATTTCCGTGCACTGCGGCTTCGTGGACGAAGCCGCGGCCCGGGGCCTCAAGGCGGCCGGCGTGGACCAGGCCCTTGTCGATGTCATCGGCTGCGACGAGACCTACCGGATGGTCTACCATGTGGAATCCGGGGTGTCGCGCCTGGAAGCCTCCCTGGAGGCCCTGCGCCTGGCGGGGCTTCCCGTGATTCCGCACATCGTGTGCGGACTGCATTACGGGGAGATGCGAGGCGAGGCCCATGCCCTGGACCTCGTCTCCAAGCTCGACCCGCGTCTGGTTGTGATCCTGTCCCTGATGCCGCTTCCGGATACGCCCATGGCCTCGGTGGATCCGCCGCCGCAAGACGTGGCGGCCCTGCTCGCCGCCGCGCGCCGCCGCTTGCCCGGGGCGGAAATAAGCCTTGGCTGCGCCAGGCCCCGGGGGCGCCATTTCCTTGAAACGCTGGCCATCGACGCCGGAGTCAACCGCATGGCCCTGCCGTCGGAGGAAGCCCGGCAGCGGGCGGCATACTACGGTCTTGCGGTGGAATACCGCCGCACGTGCTGCTCCGTCACGGACGGTTGCGGCGAAAGCCCCTGGTGAGCCGCGCCGGCTTCCCGTTTTTGGAACCTCTTTCCGTGACGCCATGGAGAACGACATGCCAGATGCGCAAATGGTCGACACCCGGGAGACAACGCGCCAGGAAAGCCCGCAATACCTGCGGATGAGCTTGGCGGCCGCCATGACCCTGGATTTCGCCCCCGGCCTTTTCTACCGGGACGCCAGGCTCTATTGCATCAACCTGCTTTTGACCTACAGGTCCGGTTGCGCCGCCAAATGCGCCTACTGCGGCCTGTCCGGCAGCCGCCCCGGCCGCGCCTCCCAAAACAGCTTCATCCGGGTGACCTGGCCCACCGTTGCCCTGGACGCCATCGTCGAGGCCATCGGCCAGCGCCGGCATAAGGTGAAGCGCATCTGCATCTCCATGCTCACCAACACCCGGGCCGTGGTCGACACCAAAGCCATCTGCCGCCGCCTGCGCGAGAGCTTCGACATCCCGGTGTCGCTGCTCATCTCGCCGACCGTCCTGGCGCGCCGGGACTTGGTGGAATTCCGGGAAGCCGGGGCGGACAAGATCGGGGTGGCCATCGACCTGGCCACCCCGGCCCTCTTTGACCGCTACCGCGGCTCGGGCGTCGGCGGCCCCCATGCCTGGAACACCTACTGGGACTGCCTGGCCGCGTCCCTGGAGGTGTTCGGCCAGGGCATGGCCGGGGCCCATTTCATGGCGGGCATGGGCGAGACCGAACGGGACATGTGCGGGGCCATACAGCGGGTGCGGGACATGGGCGGCAGGACGCACCTGTTCTCGTTTTTCCCCGAGGCCGCCTCGGCCCTGGCCGACCATCCCCAGCCGCCCATGGCCCAGTACCGCCGCATCCAGATGGCCCGGCACCTCATCGACGAGGGCAAGGGGCGCGCCGATCATTTCAGCTTCACCCCCCAAGGCCGCCTGCACGACTTCGCGGTTCCCCGGGAAATCCTCGAAGGGCTCCTGGAATCCGGAGAGCCTTTCCGCACCAGCGGCTGCACGGGCTACGACGGGGAAGTGGCCTGCAACCGGCCCTATGCCAATTCGCGACCGGGTCCGGGCATCCGCAACTTCCCCTTCAAGCCCGAGGGGGAGGACATCGGCCGCATCCGCCGGCAGATGCGCATGGCCACGGCCCGGCCCGCCGCGCCGGCGATGCCGGACATCCCGGTTCGGCCCCGGGACGGGCAGGGGGCCTTTTCCGCCGAGACCCCATGACGGTGTCGCCGCGCCGGGCCGCCACGTCACGGCGCGCGGCGATGCCGCGGTCCGCTTGGGGCGGCCAACCCACAACATGCATTAAGGAATTTCCCATGCCCCTTGACGAACGCACCATTACCGAAGCCATCCTCCAAACGTATTTCGCCAAGTTCAAAGCGAGCCTCGACCTCGATGTGGCCATTGTGGGCGGCGGCCCTTCAGGGCTGACCGCCGCCCGGCTGCTGGCCGGGCAGGGGTTCAACGTCGCCCTGTTCGAGCGCAAGCTCTCCCTTGGCGGCGGCATGTGGGGCGGCGGCATGACCTGGAACGCCATCGTGGTCCAGGAGGAAAGCGTGCATCTGCTCACCGACGTCGGCATCCCGGTCGCCCGCTTCCGGGACAACTACTTTACCGCCGACGCCGTGGCCGCCACCACCACCTTGGCCAGCGCCGCCTGCCTGGCCGGGGTCAAGGTCTTCAACTGCCTCAGCGTCGAGGACGTGGTCCTGCGCGAAGTGGACGGCGCCAAGCGGGTGACCGGGCTTGTCATCAACTCCTCGCCCGTGGAAATGGCGGGGCTGCACGTGGACCCCGTCGTGGTCGGCTGCCGCTACCTCATCGAGGCCACGGGGCACGCCGTGGAGGTGCTCAAAACCCTGGTGCGCAAAAACGACGTGAAGCTGCACACGCCCTCCGGGGCCATCGAAGGCGAGCAGTCCATGTGGGCGGAGGTGGCCGAAACCAACACCGTCAAAAACACCCGGGAGATATTTCCCGGGATGTACGTGGCCGGCATGGCCGCTAACGCCAGCTTCGGCTCCTACCGCATGGGCCCGATCTTCGGCGGCATGCTGCTGTCCGGCGAAAAGGTCGCGGCCGAGATCGCCGCCAAGCTGCGGGGGAAATAGCCGTCCCATGGCGTCGCAAGTCCCTTGGGCAAGGGCCGGCCAGCCGCCTGGCCGGCCTTTCCTTGAAAAATCCAGACGGGTGGGGGAGGATCGTCCTTTGGGACGCACCGATTCCTTCGGCCGCACAATGCAGGAGGCCGGCCATGCTCGATCTTCCCGTCCGGTTTTTTCAAGGCCGCGACGGCTTGGCCCTGGCCTGGCGCGAGATGGGGGAAGGCCGGCCGCTTGTGCTGCTGCACGGCTATTTCTCCACCGCCATGGTCAACTGGGTGCGCTTCGGCCATGCCGCGACCCTGGCGGCGGCCGGCTACCGCGTCATCCTGCCGGATCTGCGGGGCCATGGCGACAGCGCCAAGCCCCATAAGGCCGCGGCCTATCCTCCCGACGTGCTCGCCGACGACGGCTTCGCCCTCATCGAAGGCCTGGGGCTTACCGGCTACGATCTCGGCGGCTATTCCCTGGGCGGGCGTACGGTGGTGCGGATGCTGGCCCGCGGCGCGACACCGGGAAAGGCCATCGTCGCCGGGATGGGGCTGGACGGCATACTGCATCCCGGCAGGCAAAGCCCCTTTTTCCGCCAGGTCCTTGCCAACCCCGGCACGTTGCGGCGCGGCTCGCCGCAGGGGATGGCCGCGGCATTCCTGAAAAGCGTGGGCGGCGATCCGGCGGCCCTGCTCCATGTGCTGGACACGTTCGTCGAAACGCCGCGCGAGGCCCTGGCGCGCATCGACGTTGCGGTGCTCGTGGTGGCCGGGGCCGAGGACGAGTGCAACGAAACCGCCCCGGCCCTGGCCGCCATCCTGCCCCACGGCCGGCACGCCGTGGTGCCCGGCAACCATATGAGCGCGGTCGTCCGGCCGGAACTTGGCGAGGCCATGGCCGCCTTTCTTGACCCTCCTCCCGCGGACGTCACCGCTTAAGGCTTCACCCATTGAAAAATTGGTCATTTTTACCACGCCTTTCACGACAACCGGCCTCATTGATGCCCACGACCTTGCGAGCCGGGTCGGCTTTCGGCTCCACCATCGAAAATCGAAAATGACGCCAGTTCCACGAAAAGGGATGACAATCGACATACTGTTGGGTTCGCACATCCTGCTTCACCTTCTGGCCACGTAAGGGGGCAGGGCGTGGAACTCCACCTTCGTAAACGTTGTCCGCCCACAGTCGGCCCGGGAGGAGTCGAAAGGCCGCTTGACAAGCAAGTATCCTCTCTGCAAAGTCAAGCTTGGTTTCAAAGAGAATTTCGGACGAGAAGACTTCCACAATGACCGTTGCCAAGGGGGCCTGGCAACGGATTGGCGAGAGCCGGTCCGCCATAGTTGCCGCATGGCCGCACGACAAGCATTGCCCAAAAAACAGCCTGCCCACATCGAGACAAGAGGCCGTTATGGACACAGGAGCAACACTTGGGACACTGGACGACAGCACCTATCCATCCGCAGCCCAGGCCATGGAATCGCTCTTCAATCCTGCGACGGACTTTTCCGAAACAGGGAATTTCCCCACGCCGACATTTATATATTTTCTGAACGATTCTGCGCTGCAAGCAACGGACAATTTTATTCTTGTCGACGAATTTGGGGAGGGAAAACTTTACAGCAACGGGAAGATACGGCTTGTCGAACTGTCGGGAAGCTGGACGGAAATGGGAAGGCAATACGGATACCTTCTCTCTTCGGAGATAAAATCGTTGTCCGGCACCGTCGCCTCCTTATACGTGGCCAACAATGTCGGATCAACGTCGGATTTCTACAGTTTCTCAATGGCCTCGATGCAGTTATATCCCGAGAATTACCAACAGATGCTGGCGGGCGTTCTCCAGACGTCAGGGGCAAGCTATCTTGATTTAGCCGTCGACAGCAATTTTTTTGAATACTACGCTTATGCCGCCGGGAAACCCACCAACAGCTGCCTCTCGATAAGCGCATGGGGGAATTACACCGGGGGCGACCCCCTGGTCATCGGAAGAAATTTCGACTTCTCGCCCTTCTACCAGGCGCTCGATCCCTATCTCGTCATCACGGTATTCAACCCCGACGACGGCAGTGTTCCCACGGCAACGATCTCGTATGCCGGGCAGTTGGGAGCTATCTCTGGCCTGAACAAGGCCGGGCTGGCGCTCGAAAACAACGACGGCGGCCTTAGCGGTGACACGGGGCGGTATTTTCTCGAACGCGAACCCATCCTGGCCACAAGCGTTTCGCTTTTACTGAACAACGAAACGCTCGACTCCATAAACGCCGACATGCTCGCGGTGGAAACTCCCTATCCCCTTATCTACAACATTGCCGGGCCGCAGCGGGCCTATACATACGAAACGAGCACCTACCAGGTCATTCGGCGCGACAGTGATCCCGGTGGTTCCGAGGGTCTTCTGGTCGCGGCCAACACCTACCTCGATCCGTCTTGGCCGGCCAATAGGACCATCCCGCCTGAGTATGTCGCCAATTCGACAGACCGGTACAATAATGCTGTCAGCCTGGCCAATTCTTTTTATGGAGCAATCAACGACAGGACCATGATGGCCATTCTTGACACCTCCGTTGAGCAAGGAGGTCCCACGCCATATGGTAACAACGACAGCATTTGGCAGTATGCAGCCATCCCGCAAGAACACGATATCTGGATAAAAGCCGCAAACTACATGAATTGGTCATTTGTTGACCTGGATAAATACTTTCATTGAGCTATCGGGATGACCGGTCGTTCAGACAGCCTCATGAAATGATCGAAATATAAGATGCAGGAAATGGATAGATATCCCACGCGCGTTCGTGTGCCAAGTTTGCTTGGCAGGACTGCCGTTTAGGCCAAAATGCGACGCTGCTTTTCCCGGCCTCGGCGCTGTCCCCGGCCCTGATCCCCGCTGTCCTCCCCTCAGGCAACTTCGGAGCCCCTACGCTAATGAAAGGGTTGCCAGGCAGGCCCCCGAGGGAGATGCCGGCAACCCTAGCCGATCACATGCCAGCCGACAGCATCACTGAACGCATTGCAGCCCAGCACCTTTCAAGGCGGGTCCGAAACATCCGTTGCACGAAATACAGGCAGCAGGTCTCGTGTCACCCATCTTCCACCGCCTTATCAGGCCCGGTTCCCTAATGAGGGGACGGCACATGGATATGAAGTCGGCGACGCCATCACGCACAATACTTCCAGCCGCCTCCAGGGATCGAATTCCCCCCACAAGCAGTAGAGGAATTCTGATTTTTTGCTTGTAGCGAGCGGCAACTTCTCGGTAGTAAGACTCCTTGTCCGTTGACTTGGCTACGCCCGTTCTCATGCACGAAAACTTACCCGATGCATACACAGTCCCGCCACTCATCTCTATGGCGTCGACCCCTGCCTTCTCGAGCATGGCACAAACCTCCAGGCTCTCGTCAGCCGTGAAGCCGTTGTCTACGAAGTCCTCCGAATTGATCTTCACCAAAAGCGGATAGCCCTTGCCAACCGCCTTGCGCACGGCCTGAACGACTTCCAGCAGCAGGCGAGCGCGGTTCTCCAGGTTGTCGCCGTACCGGTCCGTCCGCTGATTGAAGAAAGGAGACAGGAATTGGGAAAGCAGATAGCCATGCGCCCCATGGAGCTGCACCCCGTCAAAGCCCGCTTGTTTTCCCCTCGCCGCAGCCTCACCGAATGCGGCAATGACCGCATCTATTTCCGTCAAGGTCATTTCCCGGCAGTGGGGAAAGCGATCGGACCCGTTTGCGGAAGGGCCTGAAGGCTCCGTGCCGGTTAAGGCGGTCGGGGCATAGCATCCCGCATGCGCCAACTGCAGGAACACCTTGCCGTGCGCATCGTGAACGGCCTGTGCCATTCTGGCGAGTCCTGGCACGCATCGATCGTCGAAGACGCCGAGCTGCCAAGGAGCGGCCCTTCCCTCCGAGGTGACAAAGGCCATCCCGGTGATGAGCAAATCGACGCCGCCGCGTGCCCGCTGTACCAAGCTATCGATTTTTCTTGGGGTACAGAATCCGCTGGCATCGGCCACTCCATCCCAGGTGGCCGAATAGACGAACCTGTTGGTGAGACACACACCGTTGATCTCCGTTTCCTGGAAAAGTTCCTGGGTTGCCACACTACCGTGCTCTGCTGTTGACATTTTTTCTCCTCCTTGGGTTTTGTATCCTGGTCTTCGCCATATTTAGACCGGTCTACTTGATTGCGATTATAAAAATTGCGGGATCTGAGAAAGCCTCTCAAAAGCCCGCAGCCACCTTCTAGGCCAAAAATATCTCGAAATAGAGATGGATAAAGTTTTTAAGCGGTTCGACCGACTTCTTCACCTTGGCGCGCAACAGAGCCCCTTCGAAGGAAGCGACGATATTCTCCGCGAGTACCTCGGGTTCGACATCGATGTGGACAGCCCCTTTTTCCCGGGCTTCTTCGAGGATCGCGGCAAGGGAATCGATCCACCGCTGGAGAGCATCCTCTAGACGCAGCCTGAACGCCTCGCACTGATCGGACATTTCGAGCGCCAGATTGGCGATCAGGCATCCTTTGTTGCAGTTATTCTCTTCAAACCGAGTTATGAGGAGTTCGAAGGATTTTCTTATCCGCAGAAGGGGAGGTAACGAGACATCTTCCATAAGCGGTTGCAGCAGCGCGACCATCTCGGAAAGGAAGAGGTCAATGACAGCGAGGCCAAACTCTTCCTTGCTGGAGAAGAAGTTGTAGAAAGACCCCTTCGGCACATTTGCCTGCTTAAGGATCGCCTCGATGCCGGTCCCATTGAATCCCCTGGCGAAGATGATGTCGAGTCCGGCTTGGACGATTTCATCTTTGCGGTGTATGCGTTTCATGACAAAAAATTAGACCGGTCTGTTTAATTTGTCAAACCTTTTTCATCGCCTCCCAATAAAAGGCTCGTCCGGGTTTTCCGTGTGAAGTCGGTAGGTTATGGTTGAGCCCGGATGGCGGCCATGGCTCCCGAACCAGAAGCATTTCAAGAACGCCATCTACTGCTGTGGCGGCTTGGGCTTCTACCCGGGCAGTTCGTGACAGGGGCTATCCACGGAAATCCGACAGGACCCTCTTTTTCATGTCTGACATCCAGGGGAGCCAAACGGCCTGGAAAGCTGTGTGAATGCTGTTCGCTGTTTCAGGTTGGGATTATTTTTATCAATAAATGAGCGGTAGACCTGTTCTCCGGGGGCAAAGATCGGCAGGGGAGCCTCGACATTTTTCCTGGTCTTGATCTCCTCGTCGAATTTCCGGACGTCACCTTTTCCTTCGCGGCCTTTGCCGAAGGTTTGGTACGCTGCCTGCCGTCGCCATGCGGTAGGATGCATAATTTTTCCTAAAAATTGAGGGAACATCGTCCAGCGGTTGCCATCTCGGCCAATGGAGATTATATTTACATATAATTTTTTTAGGAGATATCCTATGCACACAACCAGTCTGCGAAAAGTCGGCGGATCCATTATGCTGGCCGTTCCGCCCGCCATCCTCGACCTGCTCCACTTGCAGGCAGGGGCAACTGTCGGCCTTGCCGTGGACAACGGACGTCTGATTGTCGAACCGGCACAGCGCCCGCGCTACACCTTGGAGGAACTGCTTGCCCAATGCGACCCGGCAGCAGAAATCAGCGCTGAAGACCAGGCATGGCTCGATGACAAGCCGGTCGGGAACGAGTTGCTGTAATGGAGCGGGGCGATATTTACCTGGTTTGCCTGGATCCGGCCTCAGGCCACGAACAACAAGGGACACGGCCGGTGTTGGTGATATCCCCTTTGGCCTTCAACCGACTGACGCGAACCCCCATTGTGCTGCCGATCACCACTGGCGGAAACTTCGCCCGCACCGCCGGCTTTGCCGTGTCCCTCATGGGAGCCGGAACAAAAACAACAGGGGTTGTCCGTTGCGACCAGCCACGCGCCCTTGACTTGGCCTCGCGCCACGGGCGCAAACTGGAAAGTGTGCCGCCGGCGATCCTCGATGCAGTCCTGGCCAAGGTCGCAGTACTTTTCGAGTAAGGGGATTCTCTAGGAGATTCACAGGGAGTCCCCTGTAGCTTCCCCGGTCCTGCGGTACTGCAAGGGCGTAGATCGACGCGCCCTCAAGCTGTCGCGGCCAGGATGGAGCTGGTCGGCACGACGCGATCGCTAAAGGACAGGGCCTCCACG
The DNA here is from genome assembly GCA_964490985.1 of uncultured Desulfovibrionaceae bacterium. Lineage (GTDB taxonomy): Bacteria > Desulfobacterota > Desulfovibrionia > Desulfovibrionales > Desulfovibrionaceae > Solidesulfovibrio. Next base: position 37,492 of record CAZBER010000012.1, read on the forward strand.
TTGCTGATCGTCTTGACGCCCTCCAGGCTCGACACCGTGATCGTATCGTCTGACGCGCCGATCGTGTAGGCGTCGCAGGAACGCGAGAAGCCGACGGCGTCGTAGCCTGCGCCGCCGTTTATGACGTCGTTGCCGCCAGTGGCCATGATGACGTCGTTGCCCCTGCCGCCGGAGAGGGTGTTGGCGGCACCGTTGTCCACCAGGAGATCGTTGCCGTCGCCGCCAGAGGCGTTTTCGATGATGGTAAACGGCATGACGACAAGGGGCGAGCCGTCCACCAGGCTCACGGTCCCCTGTTGCAGGTTGACGGCCGAACTGGCGGAAACCGCCGCCACGTTGAGGGTGTCCGTGCCCGACCAGTCGAAGAGAAATCCCCGGGAGGCGTCCTGGGCCAGGTACTTGCCGTATTCGTTGGTGTAGACGTAACGCGTGTCGTCGGTGGCGGCGGCGCCGGAGACCTCGATGGTCCAGCCGTGAAACGCAGCCGTACTGCCGTCGGCCTTGGTGTCGGAGACGGCGATGGTCCATGTCCCCTGGGACGATTCGCCGAGGAAGTGGGTCGAGGTGATGGAGAAATTCTCGGGGTAGACGGCGGTCATGCCCGGGGCGTCGTAGAGGACGCTCTGCGTGCCCGAGGGCGACGTCAGGACGATGCGCAGGTCCGAGGCGTCGCTGTCGTCGAGATTGAGCACGACCCCCACCCGCTCCACGGAGATGCCGGCCGGCAACGTGATGGAAGAGGCGGCCGAGCCGGTGCCGTCGGCAAGGGATGCGTCGGCGACGGCAAAGCCCGTGGAGGTCACGCGGTTGGCGAAGGTGCTTTGGGTGTCCCAGGTTTCGGCCAGGCGTACGGCCGCGGTGGCGTCGACAAGGCCGTAGCCCACGTCGCGGTTGACGTGCATGCCCCCGCCGTTCCACGTAGTGGAGCCGTTTATGGTCCATGAAGCGGAATCGTCGGTGTTGCGGGCGGTGAGGGCGAGGATGTCCTGCACGTCCCGGTAGCCGAGGTCGGGATTGGCTTCGAGCATCAGGGCCACGACTCCGGAAACCTGGGGCGCGGCAGCCGAGGTCCCGCCGAAATCGTAGGCATAATCCCCTTGGGGAGAGGGGGCCGTGTTGTAGCCGTTCTCGCCCATCCGGTCCGTGGTGACGATCTGGCCGTACTTGCGCAGGCCGCTTTGCCCGGCGGACGGCGCGCTCACGAGGATGGACGCCCCTGGCGTGCTGTAGGAGCTGACTTGGCCCGTGTTGTCGAGAGCGGCCACGGTGATGGTGTACGGGGAATTGGTCAGATTGGAAGTGTTGGCGTCATAGCCTTTGGCGCGGTCGTTTCCGACACCGAAGACGAGGATGGACCCCTTGCCGTCGCGGCCCAGGGTCACGGCTTCGGACAGGGCTTGAGCCGCATTTCGGTTTTCCGGGTCATTGAGGTTGTAAAACGCCCAGGACTTGCCCCAGCTGTTGTTGACGGCGTCGTAGGAGGAAGCCACCGTGCGCAAGGCAGTGCTGAAGGCAGTGACGGTATCATCCAGGTGGGCGGGGTCCGTCGGATCGACACTGGGGTCCAGGGGATAGACCGAGACCAGGGTCGCGCCCGGGGCCACACCTGTCCCACCGATGCCGTTGCCGGCCACGGCCGCGACGAGCCCGGCCACGGCCATGCCGTGATTGTCCGAGGGCAAGACGGGCTGGCCGTTGCCTGTGGCGGAGAATGCCGAGAAACTCGACGTTGTATCGATATTGGCCGCCAGGTCCGGATGCGCAGATTCGACGCCCAGGTCCACCAGGGCCACGGTCACGCCCTGGCCCGTATAGTCCGACCAGACCGGGACGACGTTCAGGTCAACGCCAGGAGTGCCGCCATCCTGTCCGGTATTGAGCAAGTACCATTGCTGGCTGAAGAGCGGGTCGTCGATTGCGACTGATGGCATGGCGAAAAGCTCCTGGCGTCAAGGTACCGCGCTTGGGGGACTGCCGTTTTCGATCGTATGACCAACCGTAATCCATACATTCCGGGGATGTAAATACGGCGGACGGTGTTTTTTGCATGGATCGGAGCCGCTTAACGGCGGGAGACGAACAGCCTAAACCGGTCCCTGCCGGTCCTGGTGCGGTGTCCATAGCGGGAATCACCTGATCAACCGGCCAGGACGCCGTCGCCGCGCGGCGCAATACCCTGGGCTCCAGCCCGACCGTTCGTCCCATTTATTGACATTGATTTTCAATTTCAATATAAATTTTTTCCGACTCACGCCAGAGGCATCAGGTATCACCTCAGGAGGGAACCATGTTTTGCCAATCCTCGATTGCATCAGGAGAAAATAAACGGAACCATCTGCGGGAATTTTTGACCGAAGCGCTCTTTCCCCAAGCCCAAACACGACAGGAGCCAGCCGTGGCCGAAACCGGAGCAGGCAACCGGCACGAAACCGGAGCCATGGCTCCCACGGCCGAGGCCGGCATGCCGGTCCGCGACGCCAAAACCTGCATCAGTCCCGGCAGGTGCAAGTCTTGCATTCGCGTGGCCGAGCTTCTGTCGCGGTATGGCTTTGCCTACTGCAAAAATCACCGGGGACAATGTTATTTTTGCGGAAAAATCATGTGGAAGGGGGAGTGCGTAAACTGCTGCCTTGGGCATCCTGAACTGACAGAGCCCATCGAAGATCCGGACTCCACGGTGTGGGTCGGGTATTACGGCACGGATGAGTCTGGAGACATGTTGATCGATGAATTTTCCCCATCCCTTGTCGAATTTTTACAACGGCATTCCGCTGATCTCGTGGCGTCAACCCTCCAAAGCGCCAGCCACCCCATCAAAAAACCGTAACGTATTGATGGGCCTTGGTGGTTGCGGGCATCACGCCTGGCCGTCAAAGGAGCACCGCCGTGCGTACCCAGAGCCGCTTGCCACCCGGCAGCACGCCAGGAAGCGGCTGGGCACGCGGGCCGGCGTGAAGCTTTTCGGGTTCCAGGCCATGCGCCATTTGCCGGCATCAATCGTGGCCAGGGATGGTTCGCGACCGGCCTACCACCAGGCTTCCATTTGCAGGCCGAATGAGGCGCCGTCGAGGCTGTGGCAGTAAGGCGCGCCGCCGACCTTGCGCTTCAGGCCGTCGGTCCAGTTGGCGTAGGTGGAAAAGGCGCGCAAGACCGGGCGTCCCATGACATTCTTGCTGATGGTGAGTTCCGGAGCGAGCGTGATTTTATAGAGTGTTCCGTAGGCGTTGTCCGGCTGGTTGGCCACCCAGTCCAGGCCTCCCTCCACGGCCACGGCAAAGTGCTCGGAAACGTGCCAGGTGGGCCGGAGACCTCCCGAGACCCACATGGTTTGGGCGCGCCAGGCCGCGCCGTTGTCGCGGTGGTCGAAGACGAAAACCGGCATGACGGACAGGGACTCCGATACCTGGGCCAAGCCCGAGGCCGTGACCTGAAACCGCCAGGCGTCGGCCAGGCCGGAAGTGGGATTCTGGATATTGGTGGTGAAATCGGAGCTGGTGCCTCGCCCGTATTGGACGGACACCTCCTGGTAGCCGTCGGTCAAGCCGAGGAAATCGGGCCGGGAGTGGGCAAAGCCCGCGGCAAACCCGTTGGCGTCGGGATAACGGCTGGTCGTATTGGTGGCGGAATTGGCATACGTCCCGCCCTTGACCAGGGAGCCGGTCAACCAGAACATGCCTTGGCCCAAAGGCACGTTCACGTCATAAAGCCGCAGGTCCAGGGCGTTTTTGGCCACATAGCCCACATCGGCGAACCGGTACCGGTCGCTTGAGCCGCCGAGAAAGGCCAAGGCCAGGCGGCCCACGTTCCATACGGGCACATCCTCCACGCCGCCGCCAAAGCCGCTCATGTCCAGCCAATAGTAGTCGTCAATGTAGATTTGCTTTCGCCGGTAGAAGCGCTGTCCCGCCCAAAAGGAGACCTCGGGCGCCCAGTCGAAATTGCCCATCTGGCTGTAGGCTTCCCGGATGGCGAAAACGTCGACATTGCCCGCGGTCAGGGAATCGAAATGGGCGTTGGAGAAGGACAGGCGGACCTGGGTGCGAAAATACGGTTCCGTGGCCGCTTCCTGCTCCCAATTCTTGGCGAAAACCAGTTCCCCGTACGTTTCGGGCTCGTTGCCCAGCCTGTATTTGGCGTGCGCGCCCGGAGCCTGAAAGGCTTCCATGACCCCGCCCGCGCCGTTGACCCCGAAGCCGGAGCGCAGGTAGCCGCCGAATGCAAAGCCCGAGGCCAAGTTCCTGGCGCTGTCCGGCAGTGATTTCGCGGCCTCGTTTTTTTCCTCGGTCTTCTTGGCCTTTTCCTCCAAGGCGGCCAGCCTGGACTCCATGGCCTTGACGGCGGCCTCGTAAGCGGCCTTGACCTGATCGAGCTCCTGGCGAAGCCGTTCGATTTCCTTTTCCGGGGCCAGGGCTTCCTGGGGCGCAGCCCAAGCCGGCCGCCACAGGCAGGCCGCCACCAGGCACAGCCAGGCCGCAACCACGGACATCCGTCGGATGCGGGCGAAACCGGCGGAGCGCAGCGCCATCAAGGAGCCGGGGCCTTATCGTTGTCGCAGCGGTAGGCGTCGGCCGCGACATAGGGGGCGTGCACCGGCGGCACAGGCCGCCAGACCACATGGTCGGCCCCCAGGCGGGCGGCATTGCGCCTGGCCCGGTCTCGGGCCTGGGCCAGTCCCTGGCCGTGGACCAGATCGCCCAGGTCGGATTCGCCGCGCACCACGCCGACCCGCAGGCAACTGGAAACGGCCGCCGCCTGCGTATCGACAACGGCCTCGGGCGGGACGGGCAAGGGCCCGGCGCAGCCGGGAAGGCACGCCAGCGCCAGCCAAGCCAGGACCAGACACACCATGGACATGCCGCGTTCGCCCGGCGAGGCGGCTAATTGGCCCGCGCCAGAATGGCGGCCGTGGCTTCGGACACCGACGGCTGCACTTCCAACTGGGACCAAAGCCCCACCAGGTCGAAGATGTCCTGAACGATCACAGGCACATTGGCGTAGATGATGCGCCCCTGGGCCTGCTTGACGGCGCGGTGCATCATGAGCAAGATCCTGATGCCGGCGCTGGTCAAATAGGCAAGGCCCGCGAAGTCGAACACCAGAAACTGATTGCCTTCACGCAGGACTTGCAGGAGTTTTTTCTCCATCTCCGGCGCGGCATTGGTGTCAAACTTGCCATTGAAGGCGCAAACCGCGATTCGGTCCATCTTTTTGACAACCAAGTTCATGGCCCATTCCTCTGTTGTTGTCTGAATTCGGCAAACCAGAACGCTTTACACGAAGCGGAAATCTTGTTCCGTCACAAGCTCCAGGTGATCGATCAGGCGCGATATCCGAAAGATTTCTTCGATATTTTTTCGTGTCCGGTAGATCATGACTCTGCCTCCTCTGTTTTTTATGGGCGGTATGGCGGACATGATCGAGGAAATTCCGTAATTGTCGATACAGTCGACTTGGCTCAAATCAAGGACGACATCCTGGATGTCGTTTTTTATCACCTCGCGCAGTTCCCATTGCAGCCGTTCCGACATGCCGTCCGTCACGTTATGGGGGATTTTGAGCAATGCCATGCGGCCGTGGAACACGGTTTCGATTTCAGTGGGGTATTTCATGGACGTGAAACGGGTGCCCTGCAAATAGATGTCCCTGCCCGTCAGTCCGGGAATCTCCCTGCTTTTCGCTTGTTCCAGAGTGGCCAGAAAGTTGCGCTCCACCTCCTCGATCAGGGGGATGCTGCGCAGATGTTCGATGGCCCTGGCCGCGTAGAGCAGGTTTTTCCGGGGCTCGGGCCGGTTGATGTCCCAGAAGAACCAGCCGCATGACGTCAGCATCATCTGGGCGTAGCGCTGGGAGGCGAGCAGATCGAGGATGCAGCGGCGCACGCCCTCGCCGATGGGCTTGACCGCTTCCTTGAGGTGGGCGTCGAGAAAGGCCATTTCCGTTGCGGCGTCCCGCGGCTCCAGGCGCATCAGGTCCAGGCGCGTGGCCAGGGGATCGGCCAGGTAGCGCCTGGTGTGCTCCTCGTAGACGGCATAGAGGGCATCGGCCAGGCCATTGAGCGCCCGGCGCAACGGGGCGCGGTAGTGCTGCTCCCCGGGCCTTTCGTCGCTGCAACCGCAGTTGGCGCGCCAGCGTTCCACGCCATGGGGGCAGCTCCAACTGCTGGCCGGGGTCAGCTCGACTTCGTATTCCGGCGGGAAGGCATCGAGGAATTTGCTGAAATTGGTCACCCTCAGGCCCCGCTCCGGGCAAGCCTTGGAGAACAGATAAGCGAGGAAGCGCTCCCCGTACGGCTCCCAATGGCCGTACAGTTCCCCGTCCGTGCAGATGACGATGGCCTGATGGCGGCCGGTTTCCGGATACCGGGCGTCCAGGGAGTCCAGAAACCGGCTGGTGTCCTTGAGCATGCCGCCGATGTGCTCGTAATAGAAGGCGTCGAAAAAAAACACGGCCACATCGCCCTGAATGGTCCTGACCAGGTAGGGCCGGGTCACGTCCAGGCCGCCCGGAGGAATGTCCCGCCATGTCGCCTGGCCAAGGGGGCGGATGCGGCCGGCGCCTCTCGGGCTGGCCACGGTGAAGGCAATGCCGCGGGCAGCCAGGCATTCCACGGTTTCCTGGTCAATGGCCGCTTCGGCCAGCCACATGCCCCGGGGGGCCCGGCCGAAGGCCTGCTGGAAGGCCGCCTTGCCCCACTCGATCTGGGTGAGCTTGTCCCGGCGGCTGGCCAGGGGCAGGATCGCGTGGTTGTAGGCCTGGGCCAGGGCGTTTCCCCGGCCGTCGCAATTATCCTGGCTGAGCAGGTCGCCTTCGATGATCCGCTGGTAGGTGCCGAAATTGGTTTCCCGCAGCCAGTCCATCAAGGTGGGGCCGACATTGAAGGACATGTACTGAAAGTTGTTGACCAGCGTGATGCCGTTTGCACCCGGGGCGTAGGCCAGGGTGTTCGGCGTGTAGCATTGCAGGTCCACCACCTCGTTGAATCCCCTGGCGGCCCGGGCCTGGCTGATTTCCACCTGCTCGGTGCGCCCGAGCCAGGGGTTGTCCCGGGGGGGCTGATAGAAATGTCCGTGGAGAATAAGGTGCCTGGGCATCGGCCGTTCCCTCCTGCCGTTGCGCGGCCTTCAGGCGTATGTCTCGCGCTGCCCGGGGACCAGCCAGTGCTTCAGATCGACCAACGCCGTTTTCGCCACTGCCAGGTGTTCTTGGGGCAGCCGCAACACCTCGAACAAGATGCCGTCCAAAACATTGTCCGGTATTGCGGCCAGGTACGGGAGAATGTTTTGCCTGATCAAGGGAGTCATCCGGGGGTCGGCCAGGCCCTGGAGGAAAACGGCGCGGGCCTGATCGTGGTATTGCGCGTCCGGCTGCAGCAACAAGGACAGGGAGGCGAGCAGGCGCACGTCTTGCGCGTTGTCGTCAAGCAGGGACAGCAGCTTTTGGCAGCAGCACGGCGCATTGACCTTGATCAGGGATTCGAGCCCCCTGTACCGTGACGCGCTTTCCTTTTCCTCCAGCAGCCCGGCCAATGCCGCACCGGTCATCGCCCTGTATTCCTCATACCGCCACAGGCATTGGATCGCCTGGGCCCGCACCATGGGGTCGTTGTCCGCAAGCATGTCCTTGACGATGAAATCGGCGAACCGGAGCTTTAAGTGGGGCAATGTGCCCATCACCTTGCAGCGGACCTGCGGATCGGGGTTTTGCAGCAGGGAGGCGATGAAGCGGGGCGCGTCCCTGGGCCGTTGCAGGGAGACGAGGAAAGAGGCGGCTTCGGCCCGAACCGGTGAGGACGGGTCCGTGGTGAAGAGCTTTTCCATCCGCCCCTGGAAATGATGCGTGAGAAAGGGCTCCCGGCCCAGGTGCTCGAAACCGCGTATGCTTTGCACGGCGGCCGCCCGTATGCGCTGGTCCCGGTGGTCGAGCAGGGAATCGATCCGGCGCAGGGACTCGAGGCAGCCGATACGCGGCAGGGTCTGCAACGCCTTGATGCGGGCCTCGTCATCGTCCCCCGCCAGGACCCGGTGCAAGGCGTCCAGGGCGTGCCGGTTGCCCCTTTCCCCCAGGGCCTGGATGGCGTCAAGCCGCGATGCCTTGTCCTTGTGGCCCAGGTTTTGCAGAATCGAGCCGATGTAGGCCCGGTTCGCGAACAGGGCGATTCCCAGCCAGGCGCCGGCCAGGATGATCCCGGCATACGTCAGATATTCCAGATTCCCCGGCGCCCCCTCTTCGGACAGGACGGCCTTGAGTCCCAGGATGAGCAGGCCGCCCACCACGCCGCCCACGGGATTGACCACCCCGTCGATGAATCCCCGCATCCGGCCCCGCAGGGCGGCTGGGAAGGCATTGAACGACAACTGGAAGGCATTGCCCTGAATGGAGGTTCCCACCACGTCGAAAAGATACCGCAGCAGCAAGCCGGGCCAGAAACTGTAGCTGGCCAGGATGGCCCCGAAGCCCGCCATCGTGGTCAACGGCAGCAGGCAAAGCCCTGGGCCGATGCCCAGGCGCCTGATGATGCTGCCGGTGAAAAATATCTGGATCGCGATGCCAGTGAGGCTGAAGGCTGCCGCATAATAGCCGTAGTAGCTGCTGAGCTCCTTTTCCGTGCGAAAGGCTTCGCTCATGATCCTGGTGTATTGAAAATCGAGGAGCGAGCCCACCACCCAGAAGGCAAGCGCCGTCCCGGCCAGGATGCGCACCAGGGGAGACAGGGCGATAGCGCGCAGCCCCTTGGCCAGATTCTGCCGCCACGCTCCGGACGCCCCGGCTCGCGCCGCATTTCCCGGCCTTCCGGCTCCCCGCAGGGCAAAGCCGAAATGTTTCTTGAGGATCAGGGTCAAGGGGATGACCGACAAAATCGACGCCGCCCAGATGATCACCAGGTTGGCCGTGCCGATGTGGTCCACCAGGCCGCTTATGGCCAGACCGCCGACAAAACAGCCGATGCCCAGCCCGGTGGCGATGACGGGGTACAGGCGCTTTCCCTTGATGGGATTGACGATGTCGTTGATGATGGTCCACACCTGCATCGTCAGGGTGGAGTTTCCAAGTCCTTCGGCCCCGAAGACCAAGGCGAAAAAAAGCACCAGCGGCCAGCTCCAGTCTTCGTTTCCGTCAAATCGTCCGCTGATGCAGCATCGGGAGACGAGCAGGGTTGCGCCGGTGCACAGCGTGAAAAGCATCAAGACCCGGTCCCTGCGGACGCGGTCGGCGAACAGCAGGTAGACGGACGAGCCCGCCACACCCAGGATGCTGATGCCGATATAGGTGTAGGGCAGGTACTCCACGCCCATGCGCTTGACCAACATGGCGTGGATGGCGGCCCAGCCGATGGTGTGCCCCATGGACAACAGCACGAGCATGGCCCATGTCAAAGCGACCTTGAGCCTGTCTTCCTCGTTCCGGAAAACTCCGAAGAATCGCATAACCTGCCGCCCTCCGGAAGCCTGTCGCCCCAACCTCCGGGAGCTTTTTAACGATAATGATTATCAATGTCAATTAAAATGCCGCCCCTTTTCGCTCTCCCGGCCATCAAAGGCAAAGCCCGCCTCCGCCATGGCGGCTTCACCCTTGGCCTACTATCCATGGCGGTTTTTCTGTGGGAGAAGTGACTTGTGTGTTACGGTCGACCGAAAATCGCCGGAGGTGCTGCACATGCCAGGTCGAGACATCCAGGACCGCGCTTGCGGGGCCGTCATGGGGGCTTTCATCGGGGACGCGTTAGGGGTCGGGCCGCACTGGTATTATGACCTTGCCGCGCTTCGCCGCGACTATGGGGACTGGATCACCGGCTATACCGATCCCAAGCCGGGCCGTTATCATGACGGGCTCAAGGCGGGGCAGCTTTCCCAGGCCGGCTTTATCCTCAAGCTGCTGGTCCGGTCCCTGGTCGCCTGCGGCGGGTACGATACAAAAGACTTTTGCCGCCGCATGGACGACGAGCTCTTTCCGCTTCTCGACGGAACGCCGGTGAGCGGTCCGGGGCGATACACCAGCCAGTCCATCCGCGAGGCGTGGCGGCGCAGGGTAGAGCAAGGCTTGCCCTGGAGACAAACCGGGGGCCAGGCGGACACCACAGAGGCCATCGAACGCACCCTGGCCATTGCGGTGCGCTACGCCGCCCAACCGGCCCGGCTCGCTTCGGCCGTGGCGGAAAATACCGTTTTGACCCAGGCGGATGACCTCGTCGTCTCCCTGACCGTGGCGTTTGGCTCGGTGCTGGGGCTTCTGGTTCAGGGGCACAAGCTTGATCCCGAACTTTCCGGCAAGCTGATGCATTTGGTGAAAACAGGCGACTTGCCGTTTCATGCCGTCACCCGGGACGATCTCCAGCCGCCCCGGCCCGGCGACCCCGACCCGCCCCGGGCCGGCCGGTTCGCCTCCCCGGATGCGCTCCTTTCCCCTGCGTATATGGCTGCGGCGGCGGCCGACCCGGACATACGCATCGAACCGGCCTGGAAGGTCTCCATCGTGTACGGCATGCCCTGCGCCATGTATCACCAGCTTCCCGCCGCCTACTACCTGGCGGCCCGGTTTGCCGATGACTTCGAGTCGGCGGTGCTCCACTCGGTCAATGGCGGCGGCCAGAATCTGGCCCGCACCATCCTCACCGGCGCCCTTGTCGGCGCGCAGACGGGTCTTTCCGGCATACCGAAACGTTTTCTCGACGGGCTCGAAGACGGGGCTGGGCTTTTGAAACTGGCAACGGAACTGGCGGCGGCGGTTGCGAGCCAGTGAGCGGGGTGTTCGGCCACTGATCGGCATGTCTGCCTTATACCTAGGACCCCAGGCGGGGCGATCCCAAGGCCGGGTACGCCTGGCGAGAAATTGCCCAAGGACTGGCGCTGCCCGGCTTGTGGGGCCGACCAGGGCCAGTTCGCCAGGCGCGACGACTGAGCGCCGGCGCGCCGCCACCCTCCCAAAGAAAGAAGGATGGCGGCAAAGCAATGCTGCAAATCGTGCGGAGATCGGGCCAGGCGGCAGGCGCTCCTCCCGCCGCCTCGTCCGATAGGCGGGGCTACAGTTTGACGGTGACGTGGGAGACCGCGGCAATGGCCTTGCGCTTGGCCTCCTCCACGTCCCGGCCCAGGGCCAGGGCCACGCCCATGCGGCGCGTCCCGTGCACTTCGGGCTTGCCGAAAAGCCGGATGGCCGTATCCGGCTCGGCCAGGGCTTGCGGAGAGATTTCGTAGCTGGGGGAGGTGGAGTCGCCTTCGGCCAGGACGACGCGGGAGGCGGCCGGGCCGTACTGGCGGATGGCCGGGATGGGCAGGCCGAGGATGGCCCGGACGTGCAGGGCGAATTCGGACAGATCCTGGGAAATGAGCGTGACCATGCCCGTGTCGTGGGGCCGGGGCGACACTTCCGAGAAAAGCACCGCCTCACCCTTGACGAAGAGCTCCACGCCGAAAATGCCGCGCCCGCCCAGGGCGGCGGTGACTTTTTCCGCCATGCGTTGGGCCTCGGCCAGGGCCGATGCGCTCATGGGGTGGGGCTGCCAGGATTCGCGGTAGTCCCCTTTTTCCTGGCGATGCCCGATGGGCGCGCAAAAGCTCGTGCCTCCGGCGTGCCGCACGGTGAGTAGCGTGATCTCGTAGTCGAAATCCACGAACCCTTCCACGATCACCCGCCCGGCCCCGGCCCGCCCGGCCGTCTGGGCGTACGTCCAGGCCGCCTCGGCCTCGGCAGCATTGCGGGCCACGCTTTGCCCCTTGCCCGAGGAGGACATGACCGGCTTGATCACGCAGGGAAAGCCGACGGCCTGGCAGGCGGCCAAGAATTCGTCTTTCGAGCCGGCAAAGCGGTACGGCGACGTGGTGAGATGCAATTCCTCGGCGGCCAGGCGGCGGATGCCCTCGCGGTCCATGGTCAGCCGGGTGGCCCGGGCCGTGGGGATGACCGTGACCCCTTCGGCTTCCAGGGCGAGCAGTTCCTCGGTGGCGATGGCCTCGATTTCCGGCACCACGAAGTCGGGCTTTTCGGCGTCGATGATTTTGCGCAGGGCGCTTGCGTCGAGCATGCTGACGACATGGGCGCGATGCGCCACCTGCATGGCCGGCGCATGGGGGTAACGGTCCACGGCGATGACCTCGACGCCCAGTCGCTGGGCCTCGATGGCCACCTCCTTGCCGAGCTCGCCCGAGCCGAGCAACATGAGTCTGGTGGCGGACGCGGTGAGCGGCGTGCCGATGGTCGCCATGAAGACCTCCTTGGGGGTTGATGACGGGAAGCGGAAGGCTACAGGGGAGGCGCGGCCAGGACAAGCTTTTTGGGAGCCGGGCGGCCGGACCGGGCAGGGGATGTCGCTTGCCGTCGCATCCGGCCGCTGCCAGAGATAAAACGGAGGAAGCCATTTTCATGGAACGGTTGTTGTTCGGCGTTTCCGGGCTGCCGGTCGGGGCAGGCAAGAAGTTCAATTATGCCTCGGGCATTGCCTATCTGAAAAGCATTGGCCTGGATGCCCTGGAACTGCAATTCGGGCGGCGGATCACGGTAACGGACAACAACAAGGAGAGCATACTGCACAGCAAGATCGAACATGGCTTTTTCGTGTCGGCCCATGCCTCGTACTTCATTAACCTCAATGCCGACAGCGAAGAAAAGCGGGAAAAATCCGTCAACAGGATTCTGGCTGCGGCAGAGGCATTGGGCAAGGTCCAGGGAAGAACCCTGGTCTTTCATCCCGGGGCGTATCTGAAGGCGTCCAGGCAGGCGGCGTATGGGAGGGTACGGGAAGCCCTGGCCGGCCTGCCGCAACAGGGCATCGAGTACCGGCTGGAAACCACGGGCAAGGAAAGTCAGTTCGGGACCCTGGAGGAACTGGTGCGCCTGTGCCGGGAAGTCGCTTCCTGCAAGCTCTGTGTCGATTTTTCCCATATCCATGCCAGGACCAAGGGCAGCTTGAAGACGTATGCCGATTTCGCAAAGATATTGGAGTACATAGAAACCGAATTGGGCCGGCCGGCGCTGGATGACATGCACATCCACATAAGCGGCATCGACTACACGCAGAAGGGGGAAAAGCGCCACGTTCCCCTGGCCGCCAGCGACTTCAACATCAAGGCCTGTCTTCAGGCATTGAAGGATTTTAACGTCAAGGGCTGCGTTATCAGCGAAAGTCCGCTTGTGGAAAAGGACGGGCTGTTGCTGAAAACTATCTACAAGAAGCTCTAGCCGCGTGGCCGCCTGCTGCCGGATGTGGGACGATCCGGGCAGGGCCTCGCCGTATTACGGCGTGGCCAGTACGGCTCCCGGGGAAAAGACCAGCACGTCTTCCTGGCGCGCGGTTTGCGTGGCCATGACGGGTGTCTTGGCGGCCAGGCAGGACTGGGCGGGCGTATTGTCCAGGACAACCACCACATCGAAGCGCCTGGCCAGGCGCTGCAACTGCCTGCAGTTCCGGATGTCGCAATCCTCGTCGGACAGGTGCGCCACGGGCTGGTCATCGCCCATGACCAGCCAATCGTGGGGCGCATAAAAAAGGATGGGGTAGACCCAGGTGTCGGGGCCGGCCACAAGGAGCGCCCGGCGCTTGGGCGGCAGGCCGTGGGACAGGTAGTCCAGGAAAAGCGGGCCGCCGAAGTATCGGTCATAGACCCCGCGCCGCCCGCCTGTTTCGCGCCAAATGGCCGGAGCGGCCAAGGCGGGCGCATTGTCGAAAAACCGGGCATCCACCAGGGGCTTGCTTTGGTTGCCGAAAAGCGCGGCCAGCATGGTCAAAAGGGCCGCCAGAAGCACGGGCCGCCGGACCCAGGTCTGGTCGTGCCAAAGCTTCCTGGCGCTGGCCAGGCAGGGCGCGGAGGCGGCGAAAAAAAGGCTCAGGAAACGGTTGTTGAAGCTAAACCAGATGATGGTGCCGCTGACAGCCAGCAGAAACAGCACAAGGCTCAAGGACGCCAGACGGACAGGCCGGTTGCGGCGAAAAAGGCCCATGACAATGCAGGGGAAAACGAGCAGCCCGCCCAGGACGCCGAATCCGGCCGCATCCTCGTGCCACTGCTCGGAGGCGACGCAGCGCTCGTGAAAGGGCATAAACGCCCCAGGACCCTTGCCCGGCCCGAAAAGCCGGGCATGCAGGTCGCGCCGGGTGTCAGACCACCACTGGCCGGGCACATCCACGAAATCCAGGGCATAGCGGACCATATTCGCGCCCAGGCCGGCCAGTCCGTCGGTATTGCGGTGTCCGGCCACCACCCGGGGTGGGCCAAAGGGGTCGCCGAAGCGGGCCAGGTTGATCCCCTGGCCGGCCAGGCTCAGGGAAAGGACAGCCAGAAGCAGGGCCGTGGCGGCGGCAAGGCGCAGGGGCTGCGTCTTGCAGGAGTGCCAGGCCAAAGCGGCCACCAGGCGGCCGTGCGCCAGAAGCACAAAAGCCGTAAACGGGACAGCGAAAAAACAGAAATAGCTCTTGGTGGAGAGTCCGTAACCGGCGCATGCCAGCAGCAGGACCATGTCGGAAGGTTTGCGTTTTTCCAGAAAACGCATCCCGGCCAGCATGCAGGCAACGGCCATGGCCGCTGCGCCGATGTCGTTTTTGGTGGACGTTGCCTGCAGGACAAGGAGCTTGAGCGACCCGACGACAAAGGCCAGGCGCAGGGAAAAGGCCCTGTCGCCAAAGCGGCGGGCCGCGGCGTAGCTGCCAAGCACAATGAGCAGGTAGGACAGCCAACTGAAAAGCGCCACGCCGCGATCCACGCCGTAGCGCAGAAAGAAAAAGCTCAGGATGTCGAAGCCCGGGCTGAAGGCGAGTTGGCGGATGTTGGTGTAATGGGTCGGCCCCAGGGTGTTTTCCTGTATCATGAGCAACACCCGGGCCAGATTGTAGGTCATGCTGTCCCAGTTGGCCGGGGGCACGGCCACGGCAAGCACCGCCAGCCCGCCGAGGCTGGCGGTCAGAAGCCAAGCCAGGGGCTTTGCCCGAAGCGCCGGGACCGCGGCAAGCAGTTCCGGAAAAAAGCGGCGGCGGCCATGGCTTCGGGACCACAGCGCCATCAGGAGCAAGGCCGCGTCCGGCAGCCAGGGGAGGTGGGCCAGATGCAGCAAAAAAAGCAGGGTAACGGCCAGGCCCAGGCTGGCCAGGGTCAGGGCAATGGCCCGAGCCAGGGCCTCGGCAAACCCCGGTTCCGCATCCTGCAGGCGAAACCAGCAGACGATCCACAGGCCCAGGGCAACCAGCAAAACAAGGGTAATACAGCTTTGCGCCATGATGGTTGCCCGCATTGCCGGGTTCCGGGCCATGGCCGGCCATGGCCCGGAACCCGGGCCGGCTTTCGCTGACGGGGCGCGGGCATCTGCGAAAAAGACGCAGCGGCAAAGCCGGCGGTAACACGCGGGTGGCCCAAATGATCCGGCCGGGTTTGCCTTGGAGTAGGGTTCGGGGCAGGCGAAGCCGCCATGCGGCAGGCTTTTCCAGGCAGGGCGGAAAGCGGGCAGGGCCAGGCGGCCCCAGGGCTTGTCACCCCGAGGCTGCCGGGCATTTTCGAGAGCCCTGGCCGGTTAGGCGGTCAGGGGAATGTTCTGGTTGAGCCGAAACAGGTTTTGCGGGTCGTAGCGGCGTTTCACCTCGGCCAGGCGGGCGTAGTTCGAGCCAAAGGCCCCTTTGATGCGGTCCGTCTCGTCGGCCGGCATGAAATTCACGTACACCGAGCCCATGGCATGGGGCGCCAGGGCCTGGAACAGGTTTCGCGCCCAACCGATGCAGGCCGCATCCTGGGCAGGGTCGCTCCAGCGGGTATGGATGTTCACCACGAATTCCACATCGCGGCGGTGAAAGGCCGTGGCCTCGACCGGCACCCGGTTGATCCGGCCGCCGAGGTGCCCGAAAAACATCTCGCAGGCATTGGTGGGCAGTTGCCAGGCCGCGTCCAGAAGCACGTCGCAGGCCGCGTCGCTCAATTCCTTGAAGTCGTGGCTCTTCCAGTAATTGCGCGCGCCCGGAGCCAGCAGCGGATCAAAGGCCGCCTGCCAGGCCACGAACGGATGCGGGCCGACCAGGTCGGCAATGGGCTTGCCCAGCGTCCGAAACGGCGCGGCGGCCGCTTCTCCGTCCGCCACCGGGCCGGCATAGCACAGCGCCATGACCAGCACTTCCTTGTCGTGCCAGGCTGTTGGCACGAACGGGGCCGGCGGGGCCTTGCGCAACACCAGCCAGACGCTCAGTTCGTCGGGCGCTGCGGCCACAAGCTCCCGGTATTGGCGCATGAGCGCCGGCGCTGCGTCCAGGGGATGCAGAAGCAGGCCGGCCGTCACCTGGGGCCCCAGGCTGCGGCAATGAAACGCAAAGGATGTGGCCACGCCGAAATTGCCGCCGCCCCCGCGGATGGCCCAGAAGAGGTCGGCATGCTGGTTGGCGTCGGCGCGGCGCAGCTCGCCGTCGGCAGTGACCACATCCGCCGAAACCAGGTTGTCGATGGTCAGGCCAAAGGCGCGGCTGGTCCAGCCGAAGCCGCCGCCCAGGGTGAGCCCGGCAATGCCGGTAGTCGAGTTGATGCCCAGGGGAATCGCCAGGCCAAAGGCCTGGGTCTCCCTGTCCACGTCGGAAAGCAGCGCGCCCGCGGCCACGCGGGCCCGGCGCGAGGCCGGCTCCACATGCACCGAGCGCAGGCGCGAAAGGTCGAGCATCATGCCGCCCTCGCACACGGCATTGCCCGCGATGTTGTGGCCCCCGCCGCGCACCGCCAGGAGCACGCCGTGCTCGCGGGCGAAGTTGACCGCCTGCATCACGTCCGCCGCGCCCAGGGCCTGGACGATCAGGCCGGGACGCCGGTCGATCATGGCGTTCCAGATGACGCGCGCCGCGTCGTAGCCCGCCTCGCCCGGCAACAGGACGCTGCCCCGCAGCGCGCCGCGCAAGGCGTTGATTTCGCTGTCGCCGACCACGACCGTGCCGTTGGAAAGAGCTCGTAAGTGCATGTCCACGTTCGTCCTCCCCTGTTTGGGTGCTGCCACGACGCCGACACATGCCAAAACCGGGTCCCCTCTGGTGGGGATTGGGACAAGCATAGCAGCCATGGGGAAAAAGGGGCAACCCCTGGGATGCATTTTCTCTCTCGTGCGCCGAAATGACGCAGCAGACGTCGATCCGCTTCTCCGGCGCACAGGCTCACCGGGAAAAGAACCACGCGTTGCCCGGAAAACACGTTTCCCTGTTTCCGCGCGCCCGCGTCTTTGGTATGGTGCACAGTGGCTTTCCCTGGGCGGCCCGGTGTTGCGGCGCTTCTTGGTCGCCGAAGGCCGTAAAAACGACTCTTTTTGCAAAAGCCCCGTATGTTTTTTCAAGGACGCAACACGAATCCCGTAGCCCGCCAGGACAAGCCCAAGGAGGCGGACCATGCAGCAGGAACAATCGGAACCGCGTCTTTCCCTGTGGATGGCCACGGCAACCGTGCCGACGCGCGAACCCTTGGCCGAGGATGTGCGCGTGGACGTGTGCATCGTGGGCGCGGGAATCGCCGGCATGATGACGGCCTATAGGCTTCTCCGGCAAGGCCGCTCCGTGGTGGTGCTCGATGACGCCCCCAGGCGCCAGGGACTCACCTGGCGCACCACGGCCCACTTGAGCAATGTCCTGGACGACGGCTTTGCCTATATTGAAGGGGTGCGCGGCATCGAGGCGTCGCGCCTGGCGGCCGAAAGCCATGGCGCGGCCATCGACCATCTGGAGGCCATTGTCCGGGACGAGGGCATTGCCTGCGATTTCGCCCGGGTGGACGGCTACCTCTTCCTGTCGCCCGGGCAGATCGAGGACGTGCTCGACAAGGAATGGGCCGCCGCCAGCCGGGCCGGCCTGGGGGAGGTCGAACTTCTGCCCCGGGCGCCGCTGGCGTTTTGGGACTCCGGGCCGTGCCTGCGCTTTCCCCGACAGGGCCAGTTCCACCCGCTCAAATTCATAAACGGCCTGACCCAGGCCGTGGAGCGCGCCGGCGGCCGCCTCCATACGGGCACGCGCGTCACGGAGGTGCGGGGCGGCAGCCCGGCCCGGGCCAGGACCGCCAACGGCCGGACCGTCACGGCCGGGGCCGTGGTGGTGGCCACCAACACGCCGGTCACCAACCGGGTCTTCATGCACACCAAGCAGGCCGCCTACAGCACCTATGTCATCGGCGTCCCCGTGCCCCGGGACGCCGTGCCCCTGGCCCTCTACTGGGACACCGCCGAACCCTATCATTACGTGCGCCTGCAACGCGACGCAGACCGGCCAGACGGGGAGCCGGGGACTGGGGCCGCGCCGCCCGACATCCTCGTCATCGGCGGCGAGGACCACAAAAGCGGCCAGGTCCTGCCCGGGACAGACCCGTACGCCCGGCTCGAAGCCTGGGCCCGGGAGCGCTTCCCCATGATGGAGCAGGCAGCTTTCCGCTGGTCCGGCCAGGTCATGGAAACCTTTGACGGCCTGGCCTACATCGGGCGCAATCCCCTGGACGAAAACGTCTATATCGCCACGGGCGATTCGGGCCACGGCATCACCCACGGCGCCATCGCCGGCATGCTGCTGCCGGAGCTGATCCTGGGCCGGCAGCATCCCTGGGCCGAGCTCTACGCTCCTTCGCGCCAGGCCTTCCATGGCGGCGGCGGGTTTACCCGCTGGCTCGGCGAAAATCTCAATGTGACCCGGCAGACCTTTGACTGGATAGGCCCGGGCGAGGTGGATGCCGAGGACCGCATCGCGCCCGGCTCGGGGGCGGTCATGGGCACAGGGCCGCGCAAGGTGGCGGTTTCCCGGGACGAGGCGGGCGGGCTTCACTACCATGGGGCCAATTGCACGCACATGAAGTGCATCGTGCATTGGAACCCCTGGGAAAAGACCTGGGATTGCCCCTGCCACGGCTCGCGCTTCGACGCGTCGGGCCGCGTCCTGCACGGCCCGGCCAACCGGAGTCTGAAGGCGCCGGGCAAGGCCCGGGAAAACGGCGGCACGGAGTGAGCCTCAGGCCGGTGCGCCGAGGCCGACATGTTGCCGCAATTGGGCGGCAGCCAACATCGTATCGCGAGGAAACGCCATGCCGACAGCCTATGTGGAAAAGCTGGCCAAGGAACACCACATGTCCCTGTCCGAAGCCGAGAGCAAATGGAAAGAGGCCGAGAAAAAGGCCCGGGAGGAAGGCAGGGAAAAGAACTACGCCTACATCACGTCCATTTTCAAATCCATGATGGGCGAGACCTCGGGCAGTCAGGCCAAGGGAAAAAAATAAAGTGCTGCGCCGCTAAAAGGCTTTGCGGCCGGGGCATGCTCGCGCTGGCGGGCGTGCCTTCGGCCGTTTTGTTTTGGATTACGGGAGATGGGTGGCACCGGGAACGGGACAACGATGCCCGGACCGGGGACAGGGTATTGACCGAATATGCTGTTTGCCATCCGGCGTGAGAAAGACGGCCGTACCCTGTCTATTCCGGATAATCTGTTTTCCCGGAAGGCATTGCGGGTATTGTGGGATAGTCAAAGAGACGTGCTTGAGACCTTAAAAAAAAGAAAAGGTTCTCATATTGCCAGGGAGGGCAGGGTAGGGATGCAGACGTTATCTGGAAACCTGTTTTGTCGGAAGCCATTGACTCCTATGACGGTTTGACCAAGATAAAATTCTTTTCATATTGACACGATGTTTCCTAAAGGTTATCCGCCTGAGTTAAATCGAAAGAGATGAAAAGGAGTGTGTCATGATCGATAAAGAACTTTGGGGAGAAGCGCTGAATCTGGCCAAGGATCAGCTGCGCCATGGCAAGGTTCATTACAGCGAACTCGAGGTGGTCACGGGCAACATCTATGAGAAGCTGTTGGCCTTGCGCAGCGGTCCGGCCATGAGCGTCGAAGCCGAATCCGTCAAGGAGCTTGAAACACCGCGCCACGAGAAGACGCGCAAAGGCGTCAAGTGTGCGGTCTGCGGCGCGGAATTCAAGACCTTGACCGCCCGGCATCTGTATTCCCATGGATTGACCCGTGAGGAGTACATGGACAAGTTCGGCGTCTCGAAAAAAGACATGTCCGTGAAGATTCCGCGCAAAACGACCACGGGCGAGGACAATCCGCTCAAGCAGATGCAGCTGATCATGAAAGAGTTCGGACTGAAACGGGGAGAGGTCAAGAGCTTCGTCACCGACAAGGGCTTCGATGGCCTCAAAGGGCTTGCCGCTGCGGCCAAGGAGAAGCAGGTCGGGATTTTGGATCTGCTGCGGGAAGGCGGCAAGAAGAAATAGCCGGTCCGGGAAACGAAAAGCCCGCGCCAGCTCTGCACGGCTGGCGCGGTTTTTTTTGTCGTTGCCGGCTTATGGCGAGGGGATTTTCAGGAGCAGGCCATGTGCAAAAATCTTACCGGTGCTTGCGGGTCCGCTTGACGGCATACATGGATTGGTCCGCCTTCTCCACAAGCTCCTCCATCTCCTTGGCGTCCTCGGGAAACATGGCCAACCCGATGCTGGCGTCCATGGCCAGGGGATGCGTCTCGAACTGGAACGGAAGGCGGATTTCCTTCTCCATCCTGGCGGCGATCACGGCCGCACTGTTGCGATCCTGCAGATCGGAGAGGATGACGCCGAACTCGTCGCCGCCGAGCCTGGCCACAATATCGGACTGCCGGGAAATGCGGCTGATGCGCACGGCCATCTCCCGGATCGCGGCATCGCCCGCCCGATGGCCGTACTGGTCGTTGATGGTCTTGAGGCCATCCATGTCGAGATTCAAAATGCCGACGGAAAAGCGTTGCCGTCGCGCCCGGGCCAGACATTGCCGCAGATGGTCATAAAACAGCGCCCGGTTGGCCAAGCCGGTCAGGGCGTCGTGCGTTGCCCGGTAGTAGAGGTCGTCCCGTTCGTATTTTGTGGCGTAAAACATCGAGGCCGCGATCAGTTCCGACATGAGCTTCACGATGCTGACGTGCCGCCCGGTAAAGAAGTGCGGCGCGGTGGAGGCGAGCTTGAGGACCCCGACCGCTGTTTCGTGGTGAAAAAGCGGGGCAACGACCATGGATCGCAACCCGACCCTGCGGCAGGCCGCCCTGTCCACGCGCGGGTCGGTTTCGGAATCATCGCACCGAAGCACCTGGCCGCTGGCCACGCACAACCCGGACAGGCTTCCGACGCGCTGCAAGCGCAACCCCAACTGCGACCCGGCTATTCCGGTGGCAGCCCGGTAGACCATCTCCTCGCCATCAGCCAGTTCGACAATGGAGCCATCCGCACCAGTCAAGTGTTGCACCTGATCTGCGACGAAATTCATGACGCTGCCCAGGTCAAGCCCCAGTTTTACAATTTCGGTTTGCAGGTTGATGATCGCTAGGAGCGTGTGGGGAGCAAGGCTTATGGTGTCATGAAGTTCGGTCATGTGGTCTCGCTTTATGCCGCGGCAATACGTGCTTCATGGTCCTGACGCCACAAGAGGCCAGTGGAAAGCGTATGCGCCGGAAGCCGCTCATAACGGAATTCAAAATGCCAGACAACACATTTGCGCAAGATATAAAAATGAATAAAGTATTGTATGGTCAATAGAGGCGACAAGAACGTGCAGCGGCTTGGTACGAAATAGGGCGTGTGGCTGGGACGATTGTGCTGGAGAAGATTGAGTTTTGGGTGCTAGTTGTGAGAAAAAGCCCACGTCTTCCGCATAAGCGGCTGACGTGGGCTTTCGTTCAGTTATTGACTCCCGAATCAATGCGTCAGTGCCTTGGGTTCGCGCATTACGCTCTCCCCAGGGCCAGTGCCTTTTTACCAGAGGGAAGCGCAGTTGCACTGCTTCCATCTTCCGATTTCATTGCATCAATAAGTTTTTTAAGGACGTGGGCTTGATTGGCCAGCTCAGCCACGGCCTGAGCGGATTGGCGCATCGCATCGGTCGTTTCCAGGGAAACCCGGTTTACATCTTCAAGGCTGTGATTGATTTCTTCACTGGCAGAGGATTGTTGCTCAGAGGCCGTCGCAATCGACCGTACTTGATCCGTTGTAACCTCGGCGAGTGAAACGATCTGCCGTAAGGATTCACCGGAAGTGTTGGCAAGTTTGGTAACTTCTTCAATTGTCCTGGCTGACCGTTCAACATTTTCGATATTTTTCTTTGTTCCGTCCTGAATGCCTCGGATCGCTTCGCCGACTTCCTTCGTGGCCGTCATGGTCTTTTCAGCCAACTTTCGAACTTCATCGGCGACGACAGCGAAACCGCGCCCTGCTTCACCGGCCCGGGCAGCCTCAATAGCGGCATTGAGAGCAAGGAGGTTGGTCTGGTCTGCTATGTCCGAGATGACATTGAGGATTTGACCGATTCCTTCGGCCTGTTTGCCCAGGCTGCCCATATCGTTTTTCATTTCGTGCGATTGTTGCTGCACCGCTTCGATTCCATGGACAACTTTGGTGACGACGCCTGCCCCTTCTTCAGCCTTGATTTTTGCCTGATCGGCTGTAGCGGCAGCGCTTGAAGCATTTTGAGCAACCTCGAGGACAGTAGCATTCATTTCTTCCATGGAACTAGCTGTTTCACCAACCCTCTGCGACTGTTCTTCAGCCCCACGACTTGATTGTTCGATTTGCGATGAAAGTTCTTCTGAAGCAGAGGTAACAATTTCAACAATTTTATTGAGTTGTTCTGCGGTTTCAAGCATTGTCTTTGTCTTCGTTATTGCTTCTTGGCGCGATTGTTCGGCTGCAACCATGGCCTGTTGCGCAGCTTTCGCCTGTTGCTCCGCTTCACGAGAGTTGACATCAGCTTCATGGATGCGATCTTTGAGATTGGCGACCATATTCCGTAAATTGTCAGCCAGGATGCCCAATTCACACGAAAAGTGATTATCCAGCGTCGCCGAGAAATCCCCGCCCGTGATCTGGCTGGCAAAGGTTCCGATAGCCTTGATCGGCCCGACGACCATACGCCGCAAGAGCCAGACGATGAGCACGAGTACGAGGGCGGCTCCGAGCGCACCGGCAATCAGGACGGCGTTGCGCAGTGTTACAGCCGTAGACGCCAGATCGTCCTGGGTGGCCGTCATGAAAACCTTCCAGCCGGTCTGCTTGATTGTGGAGAATACGCCTACCTTGGAAACGCCTTCAAAAGCAAAAGACAGCGTGCCAGACGGCTTGCTTAAGCTTTCGCGCGCAAACTCCAGGTTGGCGACATTCTTGGAGAGAAGCGAAGCGCTCGGATGGGCGATAATTGTGCCTTGGGAATCAAGAAGGAACGCGTAGCCATGGGAGCCAAAGCGTATCGGCGTGATGTGCTCGGCAACAAAATCGCTCCAGACAAATGCTTCGCCGACACCGCCGACAACCTGACCCGAGGCGCTCCGGATCGGGCTTGCTACATGGCAGACCTGCGTGCCATCCACTTTATCTTGTACTGGCGAGGCGTTTACCACATCGCGTCCACCAGTGAGAACTTCCTTTGTGTAAAAGCGCTGCGAAATATCGAGATCACGTATGACGTGGGCCTTCACGTCGTAGCCCAACACAATCTGACCTTTGGCGTTGAATACGAATAAAGTGCGCACTCCCGGAGTTTTTTCGACATGCTGCTGCAATGCCCGGATCATTTCCTCCTGATCCTGGCCCGTTTCCAAAAAACGCCGGGTCATGGACTGATCGGCCAAGTCCCTGGTCGTGACAAGATGGGCGTCGAGCAGATCCTGAATGCTCATGACGAGCTGCTTGTCGATTTCGGTCATGCTCGCGAGTTGCGAGTCGAGCACCATCCGGTACGATGAAGCCGCCACAAACCAAGTCAGTGAGCCGAAAGCTGCAACCAGAACGAGTCCGATCGCGAGAACGATGCGAGTATTGATGCTGTGAAAATGAAACATATGTCTTTCTCCAGGTCAGTTTGATAAAAAAGCCAC
This sequence comes from uncultured Desulfovibrionaceae bacterium, assembly GCA_964490985.1. GTDB lineage: Bacteria > Desulfobacterota > Desulfovibrionia > Desulfovibrionales > Desulfovibrionaceae > Solidesulfovibrio. The sequence continues at coordinate 61,293 of CAZBER010000012.1, forward strand.
CGATCAACAGGTTGGCGCAATTGGAAGAACTTTGTTGCTTGGGGAAACTGGTCACATTATTCTGAGGATTAAAATACATCCTGGTGTTTATGCTGGAAAACTTAATTGTTAACAGCAAAGGCATAAGTATCTTACGGATTCTGTCACGTTAACTGTGCACGTGCCCTGCAATTCCAAAAATAAAACATGAGAGGAGGAGGGGAGTAACGTAGAATGGTTGTTTTGACTTTTCTTGTAGCGCAAAAGTGCATAAGGCATCACCGTGATTCGTGTGCTTTCCATGTGTTGCCAAAAATAGAAATACTAAGTTAATATAGTAACTAATTTGGCAACTTGGCTGTCTCAATTGTTATCTGAGACCCGCAGCTGTACCGAACGCACCCACGTCACGGTGGGGTAGGCCTGACAAAACGATTCCTAGGCGATTGTGCCAGGAGCATCAAGTTACCATTCGGTGGATTTTTTGAAGATTTAATTTCTTCTGTTAAATTATTGTGTTAGATGTAATCCCTCGTTTAGGTCGGGACAAATTTTTTGTCCGGCAACAGCCTTGTGCACCTTTCCGCATCACCGCAACCAATTGATATATCTACTTAATATAGTTAAATTATTAACTTCAATCTATCCCATCCTCTCCAACATCCGTTTCCCTTCCCCCCGCGCCAAAACTCCATCCCCCCATCTCCATAACTGTATAACTGTCCTCCCCCCAACGCCAACAAAGCACCAACACCAGCCAACGCCCTTAGCAAAAATTTTTTTAGGGAGGGAAATTTTCGGGTTGGCTTCGGCCCGAATCTCGGGCAGTTCCACATCCCGGATGTCCGAATTCGGACATTGATAGGACCGTAGCTCAGGGGGAGAGCGCTTGCTTGACACACCACAATCGTGATTAACCATCTAAAATTATTAAAAAATTCCCTGTAAAAAATGATTTCGTTGGCGGAGAGCCAACGGGATTTTTTGTTTTTATCGGTCTGTTTTTTGACCTGGTTGGCGCAGCTGTGGCGGGCCAGCCAACTCAGTATTTCCTTTCCCTGCCGGTCCATCTGCCGAAGCTGCTTCTTTCCTGATCCTGCTGGTCAACTACGCGGGTTTCTTCGTTGTTGCTGTTGTCATTTAAATGCGCTAAAATTTAAAATTCCAAAATATTTATTTAGGGCCAAGTATAGAATAGTTATTTTTCTAATAGAAGTCGTTGAATATATTGTAAAACAATAAGTCATTTTCCTTGAATTTTATTCGGCATAATATATTTCGTAGAAATGTAGACGACGAAGCGGGCCTTCTGGTACTACAAGCGTAGAACTTATCTTAAAATGCGTCGACTGGTAAAAATGGTTATTGCGGAAGGGCTTTAAAAAAATGAATCAGAATAAACTTAATATGCTGTATGATCTTTTGGGTAATAGGATTATTGCCCTTCAAGATAAATTGGCTGAACTACCCTTGCATGACAAAAAAAGAGATAATATTATAATTATCCTTGCAGAGCTTGATGATTTGAAAAGAGAATTTTTAAAAATTTTACAAACAAAATGATTGGTATAATTAATTAGGTCGCATCTAGAATTTTTATTTATCAAGTTATAATATATCGTGTTTATTGATGTTAATGTTATCGAAGCTGTTTTTTTCTTCCTTCATCCATTGGTTTTGTTTGTCAGTTTGCAGGCCGTAACCCCACCAGCTGCAACTGGTGGGGTTTTAACAGCTGTGGCTTTATAAGGTGTATTGTTTGGAACGTTCAGGTTGATAAACTATATCGTTTATGCGTAATGTAATTTTCCCGCCCCCGGGACGTGGCCATTCAATTTCGTCTCCAATCGAAAGACCTAACAACGCGCTCCCCACAGGAGCCAGAATGGAAATACTATTTTCAATCTTTCCGGTATCGGTCGGGTAAACTAAAGTCATTAAGAATTTTTTCCCACCGGGCTTTGTTTCAAAATGAACCGTGGAATTCATGGTTACAACGTTGGAGGGGACTTCTTCAGGGGGTACGACGTTGGCGCGAAGCAATTCTTCTTCCAGGTCTTCTTTTCCTGGAAAGTCATCTTTCGGTAAATTTTCTAATAGATGTTCTAATCTTTCAACGTCAACCGATGAAATTATAAGCGCTGGTTTTTTTGTGGGCATGGTTGTCTCCTGTGGGTGATTTTCCTAAAAAAATATTTAGTTTTTAACATATCGCTTCTCGTTTGCAAGTGCAAGAAAAAGGTTTTTGTAAATGTTTTTCGGAATAACTTTTTGTGTTTGTTTTGACTCAACAACTTGATATTCTATAAAATTTAAGGAGCAATGTTGCTCTGTGATCCATCGTTTTGGGTGTCACTCATCCTTGAGCGAGCACGAGTTAAATTCTAACTTTTTTTGTTATTATTTCTGCGTTCAAGGCCTTTCAAAGGTGAGTCGCTACAAAGTCCGGTCCTGTGGTTTCCGACCTAAAAACCATACAATTCCTGGTCCTTCAAATTCTAGTTTACTGGAATTTTGGAAAGCCTTGTGGGCCGTATGGACCTTACAAACGGGCAGTGGGAACGTATAGCGTCTTTGATTCCACCGGCGAAAAGCCAACCAGGAAGCAAGGGAAGACCGCCAACGCCAGCCAACACCCTTGGCAAAAGCTTTTTTTCGGGATAGGGAAAATTTCGGGTTGACTTCGGCCCGGATCTCGGGCATTTCTCCTTGTCCCTGATGTCCGAAAGGACTTTTTCATAGGAGCGTAGCTCAGGGGGAGAGCACTTGCTTGACACGCAAGGGGTCGGGAGTTCAAATCTCCCCGTTCCTACCATGTGAGCACAGGGAGGCCTTGGCCTCCCTTTCTTTATAGAGCGGTGGGGCCCAAAACCCCGGAGAAGGCACGTGCAGGTCATCATCGAGGATACACCCCTGGAAGCGGCGGCCGGCGAATCGTGCGGCCAGGTCCTTTCCCGGGCCATTTCCGGTAAACGCATGAAAAACGCCGTGGCCTGCCTGGTGGACGGGCAGCCGCGTGATCTGACGTTCCCACTTCCCGAGGACGCGCGCGAACTGGCCCCCATTGCGGCCGATTCCCCCCAGGGCCTGGAAGTCATCCGCCACTCGGCCGCCCACATCATGGCCGAGGCCGTCAAAAAACTCTTTCCCTCGGTCCAGGTCACCATCGGCCCGGCCATTGAAAACGGTTTCTACTACGACTTCGCCTTCGAGCGCCCGTTTACTCCCGAGGACCTGGAGGCCATTGAGGCGGAAATGCGCCAGAGCATTGCCGCCAACCACCCCTTTGCCTGCACCTATGTGCCCAAGGCCGACGCCAAGGCCCTTTTTGCCTCCCAGGGCGAGTCGTACAAGCTCGAGATCATGGACGAGAACATCGTGGGCGACACGGTCTCGCTCTATCGCCATGGCGCGTTCACGGACCTGTGCCGCGGCCCGCATGTGCCGACTACGGGCATGGTCAGGGCCGTCAAGCTCCTGTCCGTGGCCGGGGCCTACTGGCGCGGCGACGAGAAGCGGCCCATGCTCCAGCGCATCTACGGCACGGCCTTTGCCGCCGAGGCCGACCTCAAGACGTATCTCAAGCACCTGGAAGAGGCCAAAAAGCGCGATCACCGCAAGCTCGGCACCCAGCTCGACCTGTTCAGCTTTTCCGAGGAGGCCGGGGCCGGCATGGCCATCTGGCATCCCAAGGGCGAACTGGTGCGCACCATTCTCGAGGATTTCGAGCGCAAGGAGCATTTGAAGCGCGGCTATCAGCTCGTGCGCGGCCCGCAGATTTTAAAGCGCGAACTCTGGGAGCGCTCGGGCCACTACGACAATTACCGCGAAAACATGTATTTCACCGAGATCGACGAGCAGGCCTACGGCATCAAGCCCATGAACTGCCTGGCCCACATGCTCATCTACAAATCCCGGATTCGCAGCTACCGCGATCTGCCCCAGCGCTATTTCGAGCTCGGCGTGGTGCACCGCCACGAAAAGTCCGGCGTGCTGCACGGGCTTTTGCGGGTACGCCAGTTCACCCAGGACGACGCCCACATCATCTGTCGGCCCGATCAGCTCCAGGAGGAGATCACCGGGGTGGTGAAGTTCGTCCAGGACGTGGTGAACCTGTTCGGATTCGATTACGAGGTGGAGCTGTCCACCCGGCCGGAAAAGTCCATCGGCTCGGACGAGGACTGGGAACGGGCCACCAAGGCCTTGACCGACGCCCTGGAGTCGCTGTCTCTGCCGTATGACATCAATGAAGGCGACGGCGCGTTTTACGGCCCCAAGATTGACATCAAACTCAAGGATGCCTTAGACCGCCGCTGGCAGTGCGCCACCGTTCAATGCGACTTTACCTTGCCTGAACGCTTTGATCTCGTGTACACGGATACGGATGGGGAAAGAAAACGTCCGGTCATGCTGCACCGGGTCATCCTGGGCGCTGTGGAGCGGTTCCTTGGCGTGCTCATCGAGCACACGGCCGGGGCGCTGCCTACGTGGCTTGCGCCGGTGCAGGCCCGCATCCTCATCGTCACGGACGCCCAGAAGGAATTCGCCGGAGAGGCCCTGGCCAGGCTCCTGGCCGCCGGCATCCGGGCCGAGCTGGACGATCGCAATGAAAAACTGGGCTTCAAGGTGCGCGAGGCCCAGATGGAGAAGATCCCCTACATGCTCGTGGCGGGGGACAAGGAAAAGGAACTCGGCGGCTTAAACGTGCGCCTGCGATCCGGGGACAATCTAGGCGTCAAGTCCCTGGACGAGGTGGTGCTGCTTATTTCGGCCGACTGCCAGGAACCATTCAAGCGCGGAGGGATGCGCTATAACTTCTGCTCCCAGTAGTGACCCCCGGTGCAACAACCGGATTCGGGCCCGCGAAGTGCGGGTGATCGCCGACGACGGCGCGCAGGTGGGCATCATTCCCACCAGCGAGGCCTTGCGCATGGCCCAGGAAAAGGGCCTGGACCTTGTTGAAGTCGCGCCCAACGCCGATCCCCCTGTTTGTCGGATCATGGATTTCGGGCGGTTCAAGTATCAGCAGCAGAAAAAGCTGCAGGAAGCCCGCAAGAAAGCGACCACGGTCCAGCTCAAGGAGATCAAGGTTCGGCCCAAAACCGACGAGCACGATTACCAGACCAAGCTCAAGCACATCCGCCGCTTCCTGGAAGAGGGGGATCGTTGCAAGGTCACGGTGTTTTTCCGCGGACGCGAAATCGTGCACAAGGACCGGGGCCAGACCATCCTGGCCCGCGTGGTGGCGGACCTGGGGGACATGGCCAAGGTGGAGCAGGAGCCCCGCACCGAGGGGCGCATGATGACCATGCTTTTGGCCCCGCAAATCAAGAAAACGTAAGCGCCTCTCGGGGTGCGTCAATAAGGAGTCCGTCATGCCCAAGATGAAGACCAACCGCAGCGCCGCCAAGCGCTTCGGCAAGACCGGTTCCGGCAAGTTCACGCGCCGCCGCCAGAACCTGCGCCATATCCTGACCAAGAAAAACGCCAAGCGCACCCGCCGCCTGGGCCAGGGCGCCCTGGTGGATTCGGCCAACGTCAAGGCTGTGCGCCGGCTGGTTCCCTACATCTAGGGCTTGCTGTCGGGCTACCCTCACGCATAAGGAGCGAAAACCATGCGCGTCAAACGTGGACAAGCCGCCCATAAGCGGCACAAGAAATATTTGAAGATGGCCAAGGGCTACGTGGGAGCCCGCAGCAAGCTGTACGAAACCGCTCGCGAGGTCGTGGAACGTTCGTTGGCCTATGCCTTCCGCGACCGAAAACAGAAGAAGCGGGAACTGCGCAAGCTCTGGATCATCCGCATCAACGCCGCCGCCCGCGAGAACGGCCTGTCCTACAGCGTGTTCATGCGCGGCCTGTCTTTGGCCGGCGTGGAACTCGACCGCAAAGTCCTGGCCGATCTGGCCGTTCGCGAAAAGGACAGCTTCCAGAAGCTGGCGGAGCTGGCCAAAGCCAAGGTGAGCTAAGCGTGTCTGAAGGACCGATGCTCGTTGCCGAGCTTAAGGGCCTGGTCGGGGAGTGCGCCGCGCGCCTCGACCAGGCCTTGACGCTTGCGGACCTGGAAGCCCTGCGCGTCGAATACCTCGGCCGCAAGGGCCGCCTGGCCGGGCTCATGTCCCGGCTGCCGGGCCTGGATGCCGATGTCCGGCGGGAAGCCGGCCAGGCCGCCAATACGGTCAAGGAAACCTTGACCGGGCTGTACGACGCCCGGCTGGCGGCGCTGAATCGCGCCGCCCTGGACGCCTCTCTGGCCGATTTCGATCCCACCGAGCCCGGGCTTGCGCCGTTTGGCGGCAGCCGCCATCCCGTCACCCTGGTCACGGCGGAAATCTGCAAGGCCTTTGGCGAGCTGGGCTTTTCCATCGTCACCGGCCCGGAAGTCGAGACCGACTATTACAATTTCGAGGCCCTCAACATGCCTCCCGAGCATCCGGCCCGGGACATGCAGGACACCCTGTACATCTCCGATTCCGTGGTGCTGCGCACCCACACCTCGCCCCTGCAGGTCCGCACCATGCTGGCCCGCAAGCCCCCGGTGGCCGTGATTGCCCCGGGCAAGGTCTACCGCCGCGACTCGGACCTGACCCACACGCCCATGTTCCACCAGATCGAGGGCCTGCTGGTGGATGTGGGGGTTTCCATGGCCGATTTGCGCGGCACGCTCACCGCCTTTGTGCGCCGGATTTTCGGCCCTTCGGTCAAGGTGCGGTTTCGGCCGAGCTTTTTCCCCTTCACCGAGCCCAGCGCCGAAGTGGACATCTCCTGCGTCATCTGCGGCGGCTCGGGCGACATCGGGTCCAACACCTGCCGGGTGTGCAAGGGCACGGGGTTCGTGGAAATCCTCGGCTGCGGCATGGTCGACCCCAACGTGTTCGAAGCCGTGGGCTACGACGCC
>CAZBER010000012.1:68179-68441 GCA_964490985.1 uncultured Desulfovibrionaceae bacterium
TTATGACCCGGAGGCTTGCAGCGGCTTTGCCTTTGGCATGGGCGTGGAGCGGGTCACCATGCTCAAGTACGGCATCGGCGACCTGCGCATGTTTTTTGAAAACGACGTCCGGTTCTTGAGCCAGTTTTAACCGGGGCCTGTCCCCTGAATCCCCGCCCGAACCGATCACCCGGCTGGCGGGAACCATCCCCCGACCCCTCCCAGCAAGGGCCGATCCAGTCTACCCTTTACGAGTTTTTGGGGAGGGTGGGGTCCGGGGCGG
>CAZBER010000013.1:0-25886 GCA_964490985.1 uncultured Desulfovibrionaceae bacterium
GCCGCCTTGACGCCAGCCGAATTCCGGCCCCACCAGGCCGTCGCCCTTCGGGCGAAGTGAAGAGTGCATTTTCGTCCGGCCTTTCGCAAACGACGCGAAGCCCATTGGAAGTTTTTTGGGAAGGAGGGGCGCGGGGAGGAAACCTTTTTTTTCAAAAAAAGGTTTCCTCCCCGCATTCACCGCGCCTATGTGGGACAGTGACGTGGCCAGGCGGTATGATGCCTGGTTTGAGACGCCGCCGGGCGAGTTTGCCCTGAAGCGGGAGATTCGGCTGCTGGAGCGCATGACGGCCGGCTGGCCGCGTCGTGGCCAGCGGTTGCTGGAGGTCGGCTGCGGCACGGGCATTTTTCTGGAAGCCCTGCACCAGGCCGGCTTTGACGTCACGGGCCTGGATTATTCGCCGGCCATGCTGGAGGCGGCCCGGGCGCGGCTGGGGAACGCGGCCGACCTGCATCTGGGCAATGCCGAGCACCTGCCGTTTGACGACAAGGAATTCGATTTCTGCGTGCTCTTTACGGTGCTGGAATTTTGCAATGCTCCGGGCTTGGCCCTGCGCGAGGCTGCGCGTGTGGCCCGCAAGGCCGTGCTGGTGGGATTTTTGAACCGGTTTTCCCTGTACTGGCTGAGTACGCGCCTGCGGCCGTGTTCCAAGGGAAATCTGTTGCGCCAAGCCCGCTGGTTCGCCCCTGGGGAAGTGCGCCGGCTCATCCGGGACAATCTCGGCCGTCAGCCGCTTCGGGTCCGCTCGGTCCTGCCCGGCCCCAAGGTCACCTGGCGCGAGGCCACTCCCTGGCGGCAGGTCAATTCCCCCATCCTGTCCCTGCCCATCGGGGCCTTTGGGGCCACCTCGGTCAGCCTGACCAACGAGCCGGCCATGACCCTGCTGCCCGCCTTCAAGGTCAAGACCTGCGTCGGATAAGGTTCTGCCCCGGCTTTTGACAATTTTCCGCCGCTCGTCTACGTTCCTTCCTCTTTTTCAACGTCGCGGCCAAAGCGCGCCCATCCTGGACCCATGCTCATGGACAAGATACAAAAGATCAAGGGTTTCGCTGATATATTTCCGCCGGAATCCGGTGTCTTCGCCTTTATCGAGGATACCGCCCGGACGGTGTTTTCCCGGTACGGGTATAAGGAACTGCGTATTCCGGTCCTTGAGCGCACCGAACTCTTCTCCCGCTCCATCGGCGAGGAGACGGACGTGGTGCAAAAGGAAATGTACACCTTCCCGGACCGCAAGGGCCGTTCCGTGACCATGCGGCCCGAGGCCACGGCCGGGGTCATGCGCGCCATCGTGGAAGGCAAGGTCCAGGCCGGCGACGGTTTGGCCAAACTTTTCACCTACGGCCCCATGTTCCGCTACGAGCGGCCCCAGAAGGGCCGCATGCGCCAGTTCCACCAGGTCAACGTCGAGGCCGTGGGGTCGCCCGAGCCTTTGCTCGACGCCGAAATCCTGTTCATGCTGCGCCAGTACCTGACCGAGCTTGGCCTGACGGAACTCACGGTGGAGCTCAATTCCCTGGGCTGCAAGGAGTGCCGGCCGGTTTTCCTCGACGCCTTGCGCGAGTTTTTGAAGGGCATGCACAAGGAGCACCTGTGCGAGGACTGCATGCGCCGCAAGCTCACCAACCCGCTTCGGGTGCTGGACTGCAAGGTGCCCCAGTGCCGGGAGTTCACGGCCGACGCGCCCAGGATCACCGACCACCTGTGTCCCGAGTGCGCCGGGCACTTTGCCGCCGTGCGCCGGGTGCTGGATGCCGCCGGCATGCCCTACGTCCTCAACCCGCGCCTGGTGCGGGGTCTGGATTATTACGTGCGCACCACCTTCGAGATCGTCTCCGGGGCCATTGGCGCCCAGTCTTCGGTGGCCGGCGGCGGCCGCTACGACGGCCTGGTGGCGCAGCTCGGCGGCCCGGACGTGCCTGGCGTGGGTTTTGCCTGCGGCATGGAGCGTCTGGCCCTTTTGGTGCGCAAGGCCGCCGAGCCTGGCCCGGATTTTTATCTGGCCGTGCTCGACGCCGCCGGCCTGGAACAGGGCTTGTTGCTGGCCCAGAATTTGCGCCAGGCCGGTTTTTCCGGCGAAGCGCCGTTTCAGGCCAAAAGCGCCAAAAGCCAGATGCGCGCCGCGGACAAGTCCGGGGCCAAGTTCTGCCTGGTCCTGGGGTCCGACGAACTGGACCAGGGCACGGTGGTGGTCAAGGACATGCGCGCCGGCGGCCAGGAGACGGTCACCCAGGACGCCCTGCCCCTGTTTTTGCGGGCGCGTCTGGAAGAATCGTTGGAAGAATAGGAAGGTGGAGGCGCTGCCCCCACTCCCCCGCCGGGGGGATAATCCCCCCGGACCCCTTTCCCGGCTGGGCCGGGCGGCCAACCGGGCAGAGGTCGGAGAGATACGACCGTAACCGTTAAAAGTTTTTGAAAAGGGGCGTGGGGAAAAACTTTTTAAAAAATGTTTTTCCCCACACTCTTGAAAAAGGATTTCCCCATGAGCGAGACCATTGCACTGGACGGCCTGGACGGGTGGCGGCGCACCCATGATTGCGGGGCCTTGCGCCGCGAGGATGTGGGCCGCGAGGTGTGCCTCATGGGCTGGGCCCAGTTTCGCCGCGACCATGGCGGCCTGATTTTCATCGATCTGCGCGACCGGGGCGGGCTGACCCAGGTGGTGTTTTGCCCCGAGGGCAGCGACGAGGCTTTGGAGCGGGCCCATGTGCTGCGCACCGAATACGTGCTGGCCGTGCAAGGCTTCGTGCGCGAACGGCCCGGGGGCATGGCCAATCCCAACATGGCCACCGGCGACATCGAGGTGGTGGTCAAGGAGTTCAAGCTCTTAAATACCGCCGCCACGCCGCCCTTCCCCATCGAGGACCGCATCGACGCCTCGGAAATGCTGCGCCTCAAGTACCGCTACCTGGACCTGCGCCGGCCCAAGCTGGCGGCCAACTTCATCCTGCGCAACCGCGCCGTCCAGAGCATCCGCCGCTATCTCGATTCCCTGGGCTTCCTGGAAGTGGAGACTCCGGTTCTGACCAAGAGCACGCCCGAGGGCGCGCGCGACTTCCTGGTGCCGAGCCGGCTCAATAACGGCAGCTTCTACGCCCTGCCCCAGTCGCCCCAGCTGTTTAAGCAGCTGCTCATGATGTCCGGGTTCGACCGCTATTATCAGGTGGTCAAATGCTTCCGGGACGAGGACTTGCGCGCCGACCGCCAGCCCGAGTTCACCCAGATCGATATTGAAATGAGCTTCGTGGACGAAGAGCAGGTCATGAACATGGCCGAGGGCATGGTCCGGGGCATGTTCAAGGAAGCCGCCGGCATCGAGCTGGCCGACACGTTTCCGCGCATGACCTTTGCCGACGCCATCCGGGACTATGGCCTGGACAAGCCCGACATCCGCTTTGACTTGAAGCTTGTGGACGTGACCCACGTGGTGCGCGGCTCGGGCTTTCAGGTCTTTGCCAAGGCCGAGCTGGTCAAGGGCCTGCGCGTTCCCGGCGGCGGCGCGCTGTCGCGCAAGGAAATCGATGACCTGACCGAGTTCGTGAAGATTTACGGGGCCAAGGGCCTGGCCTGGATCAAGATCAAGGAAGACGAATGGCAGTCGCCGTTCGCCAAGTTTTTGAGCGACGCCGAGAAAAAGGACCTGGCCGAGGCCCTGGGCCTGGCCGTGGGCGACATTGTCTTTTTCCAGGCCGGCGCGCCGGATATGGTCAATACCGCCCTGGGTTATTTGCGCCTGCAGCTCGGCGAGCGCTTCGGGCTCATTCCCGAGGGCACCTTCGCCCCGCTTTGGGTCACGGATTTTCCGCTTTTGGAATACGATCCCGAGGGCAAGCGCTGGGCGGCCCGCCACCACCCGTTCACCGCGCCCCAGCCGGGCAACCTGGAGCGTCTGGCCGACGCCCCGGGCGAGGCCCTGTCCCGGGCCTATGACCTGGTGCTCAACGGCAACGAGATCGGCGGCGGCTCCATCCGCATCCACGACCGCGAGACCCAGAAAGCCATGTTCGCGGCCCTGGGCATCGAGGCGCAGGAGGCCGAGGACAAATTCGGCTTTCTGCTCAAGGCCTTGGAATTCGGCGCTCCGCCCCACGGCGGCATTGCCTTTGGCCTGGACCGCCTTATCATGATCCTGGCCGGGGCCAAATCCATTCGCGACGTCATCGCCTTCCCCAAGACCCAGAAGGCGGTGTGCCTCATGACCGAAGCCCCGGGCGAGGTGTCGTCGGCTCAGTTGCGGGAGCTTGGCATCAAGCTGCGCAGCCGCGACAAGGACAAGGAAAAGTCCTGATTTACGTCATGGAAATATTGAAATATCCGCATCCCACGCTGTGTGAGAAGGCCGCCCCGGTTGCGTCCGTGACCCCGGATATCCGGGAGCTGGCCGCGGCCATGGCCGAAACCATGTACGCCAACCAGGGCATCGGCCTGGCCGCCCCCCAGGTGGGGGAGTGCCTGCGCTTGGTGGTGATCGACATCTCCGGGCCGGAAAAGCGCGAGGAGCTCATGACCCTGGTCAATCCGGTCGTGGTGGAAGCCTCGGGCGAGCAGGAGGACGAAGAAGGGTGCCTCAGCGTGCGGGACTACCGCACCAACGTCAAGCGGGCCGAGCAGGTCACGGTCAAGGCCACGGACCTGGACGGCAAGGAGATTTGCCTTTCCGCGGACGGCCTTTTGGCCGTATGCCTGCAGCACGAGATCGATCACCTGGACGGCAAGCTTTTTATTGATCGCATCAGCCGTCTCAAACGCGCCATGTACGACAAGCGGGTGAAGAAATGGGCCAAGGCCAAGACGCAGAACCCGGAAAGCTCGTAGCCGTTTTCATGGGCACGCCCGAGTTCGCCGCGACGGTGCTCGAGCGCGTGCTCCAAAGCGACGACGTGACCGTGGCGGCTGTCTACACCCAGCCCGACCGTCCGTGCGGCCGGGGCAGGAAGTGCCAGCCCGGCCCGGTCAAGGCCCTGGCCATCGAGCACGGCCTGCCCATCCACCAGCCCGAGAATTTCAAGGACCCGGCCGAAGTGGCCGCCTTGGCCGCCTATAAGCCCGACGTGCTCCTGGTGGCCGCTTATGGCATGATCCTGCCCCAGGCCGTGCTGGATACGGCCCGGCTCATGCCCATAAACGTCCACGCCTCCCTGCTGCCGGCCTGGCGTGGTGCGGCCCCCATCGAGCGGGCCATTGCCGCCGGCGACCGGCTCACGGGCATCACCATCATGCGCATGGTGGCCGCCCTGGACGCTGGCCCCATGATCCTGCAGCGCGCCCTGGCCATCGGCGTAAACGACACGGCCGGCGCCCTGCGGGCGGAACTGGCCGACCTGGGCGGCCGGCTGCTGGTCGATGCCCTGGCCAGGCTGCGCAAGGGTTCGGTGCCCCAGGTTCCCCAGGACGAGTCCCGGGTGACCTTTGCCAAGAAGATCGACAAGGCCGAGGCCTTTATCGACTGGACCCGGCCGGCGGCCGAGGTCCACAACCTGATTCGGGCCATGACCCCGCATCCCGGGGCGTTTTTTTTCTGGCGGCCCGGCCCGGGCAAGCCCGCCCTTCGTATCATCGCCCATCCCGGCGCGGTGGGCTGCCCCCTGCCGCCCGGAGCCAAGCCCGGCGACATTTTGGGCCTCATGGAATGCCAGTTGGCCGTGGCCTGCGCCGATGCCGTGTACCTTATCCCCACCGTGACGCCGGCCGGCAAGCGGCCCATGAACGCCCAGGCCTTTTCCTGCGGCTACCTCGGCAAATGCGACGAAGACGCCATGGCCGTGTGCGGCCTGGAAGAACCGGGCGGCGGGCCGCGCTAAGGGCGCATCGGAAGATTCGTGGAACGCAACGAACCGTCGCGAAAACGCCTGTTCATCGGCCTTTTGTCCGGCACCGGACTGGCCGTGTGCGCTGTTTTGGCCCTGATCTGGATCATCCCCTACGTGGGCCTGGCCAATATCCATCCCCTGGTTCCCTGGATATTGGGCGCGCTTTTCGCAGCCGCCATCCTCCTGGTCCTGTGGGCCACCCTGGGCCTGGCCATAAGCGTGGCCCTGGGCCGCTCGTTCCTGGGCTCGAGCCATTTGCGCGGCATCATGGCCAAGGTCTTCCTGCCGCTCATGACCATTTTCGCCCGGCTGCTCGGCATCTCCAAAAGCCGGGTTCGGGCCTCGTTTATCAAGGTCAACAACGAGCTCGTGGCCGCCGAGACCGGCCGCTATCCGGCCAACCAGATATTGGTGCTGTTGCCCCACTGCCTGCAGTCCAGCCGCTGCGCCCACCGTCTGACCTACGACATCCTCAACTGCAAGCGCTGCGGCAAATGCCCGGTGGATGGGCTGCTGTGCCTGTCGGAAAAATACGGCATCCACATCGCCATTGCCACGGGCGGCACCATTGCCCGGCGCATTGTGGTGCAAAAGCGGCCGAAGCTGATCCTGGCCGTGGCCTGCGAGCGCGACCTGGCCAGCGGCATCCAGGACACCTTTCCCATTCCGGTCTACGGCGTGCTCAACGAGCGGCCGAACGGCCCCTGCCTGGACACCCGGGTGGCCCTGCCCCACTTGGAGGCGGCCCTGCGCTATTTCCTGGTCAACGGCCAGGAGGGCAAACCTGTTTTCGGCGAAGCCCCCCTGCCGGTGTGGCGCGCCGTGACCGACAGCCCCCGATGAACGGCCGCCGTCCCGCCCTGCCTCCGGCCCGGCGTCTGGCCCTGGCCGTGTTGTCCCGGGTGCTGCCGGAAGGCGGAACCGATGCCGGCCAGGACGTCCAGGCGGCCCTGGATGCGGCCCTGGCCGCGCCGGGCCTTGATCCCCGGGACAAGGCCCTGGCCACGGAGCTGGTCTACGGGTCGCTGCGCCTGGGTGGACGCATCGAGTTCATTCTGTCCCGGTTCCTCAAGAATCCCGCGGCCGTGCCCGGGCCGGTGCAGCGCATCCTCAGCCTGGCGGCCTATGAAATCCTGTACCTGTCCAAGGTGCCGGTTTACGCTTCGGTGGACTGGGCGGTTTCGGCCGTGCGCCAAGCCGCGGGCAAAGGCCTTTCGGGCATGGCCAACGCCGTGCTGCGCCGTTTGTCCCAGGCGGCCGGGGACCTGGACGATCCGGCCTTTTACTGCCCGGACCGCTGCGATGAGGCCGAATACCTGAGCCGCTTTTTTTCCTGTCCGCGCTGGATCGTGGCCTTGTGGCTGGAAGCTTACGGCCCAACCGACACCCGGCTGCTCCTGGAAAGCCAGATCGAGGCCGCGCCCCTGGGACTTCGGGTCAACCAGGCCAAGCCCGGGGCCAGGCAACTTTTCGACGCCCTGGCCGCCCTGCCTGGAGTGCGCTTTGCCGCATATCCGGCCCTGGCCCTGCCTTCGGGCGCGGACCTGTCCCCGGCCGGGGTGGACCTGGCCGAGGCCCTGACCCAGGGGCTTGTCTCGCGGCAATCGGCCGCGGCCCAGGCCGTGCTGGCCCGCCTGGACCTGTCCGACTGGCCCGAGCCGATTGTCGATGCCTGCGCTGGCCGGGGCGGCAAGACCTTGCTTCTGGCCGAGGCCGGCAAGCGGGTTTTGGCCGGAGACATCAGCGCCCCCAAGCTGGCCGGCCTGACCAATGAAGCGGCCCGGCTGGGCCTGGCCCCGGTGCCGGCCTTTCGGGCCTCGGCCACGCGCCTGCCCCTGGGCCAGACCCTGGGCGCGGCCCCGGGCACCATCCTTCTGGATGCGCCCTGTTCGGGCCTGGGCGTGCTGGCCCGGCGTCCGGACGCCAAATGGCGGCGTCGCCCCGAGGACCTGCCCGGGCTTATCCGCTTGCAGCGGTCCATGCTGGCGGCCGCCTATGCCGCCCTGCCGCCGGGCGGGCTGCTCGTGTACGTCACCTGCACCGCCAACCCGGCCGAAAACGAGGGAGCCGTGGACCATCTGGGCCGCCGGCATCCCCGCCTGGCCCTGGCGGCCGAGGTCCCGGCCGCGCCCGACCTGGCCCTGGGCGAGGTGTTTTACGGCGCGGCCCTGCGCAAGTCCGCCTGATCTTCCCTCGTTTTTTCCAGCCGTTCCCTTGAAGTGCGGCGCTCGAATTTCAAGGGAGTTTGGTATTAAAAAACATTATCATGTTTTTTAAATAGTTAGGAGATATCCACGACAACCTTGCCCACGGCCTTGCCGCTTTCGAGTAGGGCATGGGCCGCGCCGGCCTCCTCCAGGGAAAAGGTGTGGGGGTCGAGCAGCACCGTGAGCTTGTCTGCCTCGGCCAGGGCCGCGATCCGGGTCAGGGTGGCGGCGTAGGATTCACGGCCCAGTCCGGTCAGCATGGGCAGGAGCAGAAACACCACGTGCAGGGTCAGTCCCTTGGAATGGACCGGCGTCAAATCGTGGCTGGCCCGGGAATTGGTGGAAACCACCGTGCCCGAGGCCGCGGCCGCGATGAAGGAGGCGTCCAGGGTGTCCCCGCCCACGGTGTCGAAGACCAGGCTGAATCCGGTCTCGCCGGTCAGCCGCTTCGTGTAGTCCTCGGGTTTTTCGTCGCGGTAATAGATGATGTCCCGGGCTCCGAATTCCCGGGCAATGGTGGCCTTTTCCGGGGTGGACACGGTGGTGGCCACCCGGGCTCCGGCAATGGTGGCCAGTTGCACGGCCATGTGCCCCACCCCGCCGGCTCCGGCATGGATGAGCACATGGTCCCCGGGACAGACCATGGCCCGTACGAACAGGGCCTGCCAGGCGGTCATGGCCACCACGGGCAAGGCGGCGGCCTGGCGCATGGTCAGGTTTTCCGGCACCTTGGCCAGGCACCGGGCATCGGCCACGGTATATTGGGCCAGGGTGCCGGGCAGGCCCGTGACGCCGCCGTGGCAGCCGAACACCGCGTCCCCCGGGGAGAACTGGGTGACCCCCGGCCCCACGGCATCCACCACGCCGGCGAAATCCATGCCCAAGACAGCCGGAAGCCGGGGCGCGAAAAACGGCCCCAGCCGGCGGATTTTCACGTCCACGGGATTGACGCCCGAGGCCGCCACCCGCACGCGCACCTCTCCCGAGGCCGGCTGGGGCATGGGCAGCTCGATCAGCTCGAAACCGGACACATCGCCGAAAGCGTTCAGCACCAACGCGCGCATGAAAAGCCTCCTGGAAAAAAACGGGTCTTGCCCCCTCCTTACGCTTTCCCGACCGAAAAAGGAAAGCCCCTTGTGAGCGGATGGGCAGGCAAGAGCCGGCCGCTTCGAGCTCTTCAAGACCACCAGCCATTTC
Source organism: uncultured Desulfovibrionaceae bacterium (assembly GCA_964490985.1). Taxonomy (GTDB): domain Bacteria; phylum Desulfobacterota; class Desulfovibrionia; order Desulfovibrionales; family Desulfovibrionaceae; genus Solidesulfovibrio. The sequence continues at coordinate 9,215 of CAZBER010000013.1, forward strand.
GACGGAACCGCCCACAACCCCAGTGGCTGGGACCGTCGGCGTGACCAGCAGGCAAGGGAAGCAGTAAAAAACACGTATCCGGTTGACCGCGACCGCAAAAACTGTACTATGCAAGTTCTGCCCCCAGGGCGGAACCTTAATGCCCATACAGGAGGTGTATCATGCCAGACGTAGGACAAGGCGGCAGGGGCGGAAAGTCCGTTGCCAACATTACGCATCATCTCAAAGGCAGAGACTTTCACGCCAACAAGAAGGACATCCTCAAGCACGCCAAGAAAAATGGAGCGGACAAGGATGTTCTCGACGCCATCAACCACATGCCGGACCAGGAGTATGGCAGCATGGCCGACCTCATGAAGGGGTACGGCAAGTCCCATTGATCCTTAAGCCCGGAGCCTGGCCGCCAGGCCGGGCTCCGGCCCTGCCCGCAAATCTGCCCGCTGCCGCTGGCCGATCAGGGCGGTGTCCGGGAACGGCCCGCAACCCCTAGGCCAGGCACCCGGAACGCCCCAGCCACCGCCATGCAGCATACGCTTTTGCAACCAGGCCGGAACTGCCAGCGCATCGACCGCGCCGACAAGGTCAGCGTCCTTATTGACGCCGACGCCTATTTTCGGGCCCTGGACCAGGCCTTGGACCTGGCCCGGGAGACGGTCTACATCGTAGGCTGGGAAATCGACAGCCGGATGGCGCTTTTGTGCGAGCCCGGCCGGGCCCAGGCCCATTTCCTGGGCCAGCGCCTGAACCAGATCGCGGCCCGGCAAAACGTGCGCATCTCCATCCTGACCTGGGACTTCGCCATGTTTTATGCCCTGGAGCGGCAGTTCCTGCCGATTTTCGAGCTGGGCTGGAGTTCCCATCGCGGAGTCCGCTTCGCCATGGACGGGGAGCACCCCTTTGGCGCGTCCCACCACCAGAAGATCGTGGTCATAGACGATGCCCTGGGCTTTGTGGGCGGCCTGGACCTGACCAAGCGCCGCTGGGACGCGCCCCGGCACCTGGCCCACGACGAATGCCGCATCGATCCGGACGGCAAGCCCTATCCGCCGTTTCACGACATCCAGATGGCTGTTGGCGGCCCGGCGGCCAAGGCCCTGGGCCAACTGGCCCGGGAGCGGTGGCGTCGCTGCCTGGGCAGGCTGCCTGTTGCGCCCCGGGACAGCCGCCAGGTGTGGCCGGAAAGCCTCCGCCCGGTTTTTCGCAACGTGGACGTGGGATGGGCCCGCACCGAACCGGCCTTCAAGGGCAGGCCCGAAGTCCGGGAAGTGGAAGCCCTGTTCCTGGACAGCATTGCCGCGGCCAGGCACTGCATCTACATCGAAAACCAGTATTTCACCTCGCCCCGGATAGAAAAGGCCCTGTCCGAACGCCTGCGGGAACCGAACGGCCCGGAGGTGGTCATCGTCCTGCCCAAGCACCCGGTGGGCTGGCTGGAAGAAAGCGTCATGGGCGTGCTGGGGGTCAGGGTCGTCGAATCTCTGCGCCGGGCGGACGAACACGGCCGGCTGGGCATCTACTTCCCTGTCGCGCCGGGCGCTCCGGACGGCTCCATCAAGGTCCATTCCAAGTTCATGGTCGTGGACGACGCCCTGGTGCGGGTCGGCTCGGCCAATCTCAACAACCGTTCCATGGGCCTGGACACGGAATGCGACCTGGCCGTGGAGACCGGAGACGATCCCGCGGCCGCGGCCGTGGTGGGCGAGCTGCGCAATCGGCTGGTGGCGGAGCATCTGCGGGTTCCCGTGGAGGCCCTGGCCGGACTTCCCCCCACGGGACAAGGGCTTTTGGACCGTATCCGGGCCCTTGCGGCCGAACACCAGGGGCTTGAGCCCATCGATGTCGCGCACTGGGCCCAATTCCAGACCCCGTCCCTGGAAATGGTCCTGCCTTTGGACCCGGAGCGGCCCATCCAGATGGACCGCCTCATGGACGCCTTTTTCGACGAGGACCAAAAAGGAAGCGGCCGGAGCCTGAAAATGCTCGTCCTGGTCATTGCCCTTCTGGCGGCCCTGGCCCTGTCCTGGCACTTCACGCCGCTTCGGGAGTACCTCAACGTCAAGACCATGACGTCCTGGGTCAACCGCCTCGACCAGGGCCCCATGACTCCCCTGCTCATGTTGGGGTTGTACGTAGGAGGCAGCCTGGTTTTCGTACCCGTTTCGCTGCTGATTGCGGCCACTGCCCTGGCCTTTCCGCCGCTTCCGGGCATGGCCTACGCCCTGGGCGGTTCCCTGGCGGCCAGCGCCGTGCTGTATTGGCTGGGGAGGATTCTTGGCCGCGGGCCGGTGCGTCGCCTGGCCGGCCGGCGGCTTAACCGCCTAAGCCGCCGCCTGGCCAGGATGGGAGTCCTTTCCGTGGCGCTTTTGCGGCTTCTGCCCGTGGCCCCGTTTTCCGTCGTCAACCTCGTGTCCGGGGCCTCGCACCTCTCGTTTGGGCAATTCATGCTCGGCACCCTGATCGGCATGGCCCCGGGCATCATGGTGCTGACCCTTTTTACGGACCGCCTCAAGGCCGTCATCATGCGGCCCGGCTGGGGAAGCCTGGGCCTGTTTCTGGCCGTAACCGCCATCTTGACCGTTGTGGCCCTGCGCCTGCGCAAGCGCCTGGAGCGGGAAGAGCGGGCCGAGGCCGCGTGCGCTTCCGGGGAAAATCCATGACTGCCGTCGGGCGTTTGATCCGGATCGCGGCCTACAACGTGCACGGTTGGGTCGGCCCGAACGGCAGGCGGGACATTGCCCGGTTCGTGGACATGATCCGGGAACTCAATGCCGACGTGGTGGGCCTGCAGGAAGTGGTCATGCCGCCGCTGCTCGAGGCCGAATGCCTGGAGCGGGCCGTGGCCGGGCCGCTGGGCATGGCGGCCCTGCCCGGGCCGACCCTGGTGCGCCATCGCAACGACTACGGCAATGCCATGCTGACCCGGCTGCCGCTGGCCTCCTGGCGCAGCCACGACTTGAGCGTGGCCGGGTGCGAGCCCCGGGGGGCCATCGAGGCCGTGGTGGACGCCTGGGGCGTGCCTTTTCGCATCATCGCCACCCATTTCGGGCTGCGGCCCGGCGAGCGGCGGCGTCAGGCCCGGATGCTGCTGGCCATCCTGCGCCAGCAGGCTGCGGAGCCGGTGGCGGTCCTGGGCGATTTCAATGAATGGCTGCCGCGAAACCGTTCGGTCCGCCTCCTGGACGCCCATCTGGGCAAGCCTCCATCCCCGGCCACGTTTCCTTCCTGCTTCCCCTTCCTGGCCCTGGATCGGCTGTGGGTGTCGCCGGCAAACCTGCTGCAAGGCCTTCGCGTCCACCGCTCGCCCAGGCGGGCCTGTTCCGACCATTTGCCCCTGGTGGCGGACGTGCTGGTGCAAGCCCCTGCCGGCGAACCCGCCCCTGGCCGATCCATTGCCGACGATTGAGGTCTGTTTTCCGGCCGCACGGCCATTTCCCGCCCCCGCCGCTCGCTGCGGCCCGAAGGCGCAACTGGTGCGCTAACCGGTTTTTGCTTTTGAAAAAAGGCGCTGCCGATCAATGCGGCTCGCCCTTTTTGCAAAAAAAAGCGCTTCTCATGTTGACCGGCCATCCAAAGTCAGTAAGATGGACGATGCTGGTATTTCTCTGTAGCGGCAACCTTGAAAACCGACACACCAAAGAGAAAAGACCTCGATATGACTGCTTTTTACAATCAAGCCTCCCTCCTGCAACTGGCGCAGTCCCTGGGCCAAAACGTCTTGCTCCTGTCCGGCCAGGCCCTGCGCCTGTGCCAGGCGGAAATGCGGCGCAAGATGCTGGTCTTGTTTGTCAACCTCGGGCTCGTCGCATTGGGGGGGATGCTGGCCTTTGGCGGCCTGCTGACGCTTCTGATCGCGGCGGCCGTGGGCCTGAGCCAATGGATGTCCCCGGTCATGGCCGTCGTGACCGTGGGCCTGGGCGCGGGCCTGCTCGGCCTGGCGCTGCTCCTGGCCGGCCTGCTGGCCCTGCGCTTCAGTTCCATGGTGCCCAGGCAATCCCTGCAAATCATCAAGGAGAACGCGGCATGGCTCAAGGACTTTCTTCTCTAGGCTCCAGGCGGGACGCGCCGGATCGGTCCGGGGGACAGGCCAGCCAGGCCGGACCCTGCGCTTTCGGCCGAAGCGAATCGGCCCAGGCTGTTGGCGGGCCTGGAACATCCGGGGCGAAAGGCTCGCCTGCGGCTGAGCCAGGCCGGAATGCGGCCTCGCCCCGGGTCTTTTGGCATGTCGCCGCCGAGGCGTCCGCCCCTGGCCGCAATCCGCCCCGGAAGCCGCCTTTTTTCAGGCGGTTTCGCGGGAAATCCTCGACGCCGGCCGAGCGGTCGTCCTTGATGGGGGCCGCTTTCTCGGACTGGGGCGGCGAAAGGGCCAGCCCGGCCTTCATGCAGGGCAACCTGCGCGAAATGGCGGCCGCGCGCCTGCGCCTGGCCCGGGACTTCCTGGACCTCAAGGACAGGCTGCGGCCGTCCTCGTTGGGATTTCGCGCCGCCCAGGCCCTGCAAAAACGCGTTTTGGGCCATCGTGACCGGCCAAAGGAGAGCACTATGAACATGATGCACAAGTACTGCGCCAAATATGAGACCCTGGCCAAGGAACATCCCTTCACCGCCGCCCTGATCGGGCTCGGCTTGGGCTTGGCCCTGGCCCTGGGCATCGGCAAGGGACGCGGCCTGGCCCGCCGCGCCGGCCACGACCAGGAGGAAGCCGCCCATTTGGGCAGCGAGACGGCCCCCCGGTCCCGAAGCGGCATGCACGGCCGGGACCTTCTTCAGGAAAGCTCCCTGGCCCATGGCGCGGGAAGCTGGGTCGCCCCGGCCCTGGGCGGCCTGGCCCTGGTGGTCGGCGGACTGCTGCTCTCCGGCCGGCTGGGCCTGAAAAAGTAGCCTGACCGCCCGAAAGCGTCCGGCAAGGCCGGACAAGGAAACGCCATGAACGAGAGCGAGAGCAACAGCGCCAACCCGGGGCACGTTTCGGAGAGCCAGGCCGGTCCGGTTGCGGACGGGCGCGCCCTGGAACGGGAGTTGGCCCAGGTCGTCGACGGCGAGGTCCGCTTCGATGTCCTGTCCCGGGCCCTTTACGCCACGGACGGCTCCAATTACCGCCACATCCCCCTGGGCGTGGTCATTCCCAAAACCGAGGACGACGTGGTGCGCGCCCTGGCCGTGTGCCGCCGCCACAACGCCCCGGTCCTGCCCCGGGGCACGGGCACCGGGCTTTGCGGCCAATCCGTCAACGTGGCCGTGTGCATCGACTTTTCCAAGTACATGAACCGGATTTTGGAGCTCAATGCCGAGGAAGGCTGGGCTCGCGTCCAGCCCGGGCTCATCCTCGACCATTTGCGCCAGGAAGCCGAGAAACACCACCTCACCTACGGCCCGGACCCGGCCACCCACAGCCACTGCACCCTGGGCGGCATGATCGGCAACAATTCCTGCGGCGTGCATTCGGTCATGGCCGGGCGCACCGCGGACAATGTCCTGGAACTCGACGTGGTGACCTATGACGGCGTGCGCCTCACCCTGGGGCCGGCCACCGAGGAGGAACTGGACGAAAAAATCGCGGCCGGCGGGCGCGTCGGCGAAATCTACGCAGGCTTGAGGCGCATTCGCGACGCCTACGGCCAGGCCATCCGCCAGCGCTATCCCGACATCCCCCGCCGCGTGTCGGGCTACAACCTCGACGACCTGCTGCCGGAAAAAGGCTTTCATGTGGCCCGGGCCCTGGTCGGCAGCGAGGGCACGTGCCTAACCATCCTCTCGGCCAAGGTCCGCCTGGTGCACAGCCCGCCCTACCGGACTCTGCTCGTGCTCGGCTATGCCGACGTATACAGCGCCGCCGACCATTGCCCGGAAATCCTGGCCTTTGGTCCCATCGGCCTGGAGGGCATCGACGAGACGCTTATCGACCACATGAAAAAAAAGGGCCTGCACCCCGAGGATATCACGCTTTTGCCCGAGGGCAGGGGCTGGCTTTTGGCGGAATTCGGCGACGACAGCCAGGAGGCGGCCGAGGCCCGGGCCAAGGCGGTCATGGCCCTGTTGCGGACCAGGCCCGACACGCCCAGCATGAAGCTTTTCACCGACAAGAAGGAAGAGAAGCTGGTCTGGGAGATTCGGGAATCCGGGCTGGGGGCCACGGCCAATGTGCCGGGCGAGCCCCTGGCCTGGCCGGGCTGGGAGGACGCGGCCGTGCCCCCGGACCGGGTGGGCGATTATCTGCGCGATTTCAAAAAGCTCATGGACGAATTCGGCTATGCCGCCGCCCTGTACGGCCATTTCGGCCAGGGCTGCATCCACTGCCGCATCTCCTTTGACCTCATGAGCCGCCAGGGCGTGGAGCGCTACGTAGCCTTCATCAACCGGGCCGCCGATCTGGTGGCTTCCTACCACGGCTCCATCAGCGGCGAGCATGGCGACGGCCAGTCCAAGGCCGCGCTTCTGGGCAGGATGTACGGCCCGGACCTGCTGCGGGCCTTTGGGGAATTCAAGGCCCTGTGGGACCCGGACGGCAGGATGAACCCGGGCAAGGTGGTCGATCCCCGCCAGCCCGACCAGGACCTCAAGCTCGGCCCCGATTACGCGCCCTGGGACCCGCCGACCCGCTACGCCTTTCCCCAGGACGACGGCAGCTTTGCCACGGCGTCGCTTCGCTGCGTGGGCGTGGGCAAATGCCGGCGCACCAAGGACGCGTTCATGTGCCCGAGCTTTCTGGCCACCCGGGACGAGCAGCACACCACCCGGGGCCGGGCCCATATGCTTTTCGAGATGTTTCGGGGCGATTTCATCACCGACGGCTGGCAAAGCGAGGCAGTCAAGGACAGCCTGGATCTGTGCCTGGGCTGCAAGGGCTGCAAGACCGAATGCCCCATCAACGTGGACATCGACACCTACAAATCCGAGTTCCTGTCCCACCACTACCAGGGCCGGCTGCGGCCGCGCGCCCATTATTTTTTGGGCCTGATCGGCTATTGGGCCCGGCTGGCCGCGGCCATGCCCCGCCTGGCCAATCTGGTCACGTCCCTGCCCGGGCTGCGCTGCCTGATCAAGGACGCCATGGGCGTGGCCCGGGAGCGCCCGTTGCCCAAATTCGCCGACCAGACCTTTTCGGCCTGGTTCGCCGCCCGCGGCAGCCTGGTGAGGGGCGGACAACCGGTGCTCCTTTTTCCGGACGCGTTCAACGACCACATGGACCCCGCGCCGCTACAGGCAGCGGTGCGGGTCCTGGAGCACTGGGGATTCGAAGTCCTGGCGCCCGGGGAAAAGCTCGTGGAAGTGCGCTCCCTGCTGCACTACGGCATGCTGACCCTGGGTGTGCGGGGTCTGACCCAGGCCGTCCGGGTCCTGGCCCCGTACGCCGAGCAGGATATTCCCATTGTGGTGCTTGAGCCGAGCGTGGCTTCGGTGTTTCGGGAGGACGCGGCCAACCTGCTGCCCCAGGATTGCGAGGCCCAGGCCGTGGCCAAGGCCGTGCGGCTTTTTTCGGAATTTATCGAGGACCGCAAGCTTCCCCTGCCCGAGCTGGACGGCCCGGTCCTTCTGCACGAGCACTGCCACCAGAAATCCGTGCTCAGCGCCCAGGCCACGCGAAACGCGCTTTCGCGCATGGGCCTGGCCATCGAGGAGCCCCAGATCGGCTGCTGCGGCATGGCCGGTTCGTTTGGCTTTGACGCCAGGCACTATCCCGTGTCCCTGAAAATCGCCGAGGAAAACCTCCTGCCTGCCGTGCGCCGCACGCCCCTTTTCGTACCCATCGTGGCCGACGGCTTCAGTTGCCGCACCCAGATAAAAGACGGAACCGGCCGCCAGGCCCGGCATCTGTCCGAATTTATCTGGGACGCCCTTGCCGGCGACAGCCCCGGCCGGGTCGACAACCCCCGCCAGGAGCGCATTGCCATGACAACGCCCGCAACCCCTGAAGTGGTGGTCATTACCGGGGCCAGCGCCGGGCTTGGCCGGGCCGTGGCCCAGGCCTTTGCCCGGCGCGGGGCCAAAATCGGCCTGGTGGCCAGAAGCCGGGAGCGCCTGGAAGACGCCCGGGCGGAAGTGACCCATCTGGGCGGGGAAGCCATTGCCATTGTCGGCGACGTGGCCGATCCCGAAACCTGCCGCCGCGCCGCCGCGGAAACGGAACAGGCCTTTGGCCCCATCGACATCTGGATCAACAACGCCATGGTTACGGTGGTCGGCGAATTCGCGGACGTAACGCCCGAGGAATTCAGGCGCGTCACCGAAGTCACCTACCTGGGCACGGTCTACGGCACCCGGGCCGCCCTGGAGCGCATGCGGCCGCGCAACACGGGCGTCATCGTCCAGGTGGGCTCGGCCCTGGCCGACCGCAGCATTCCCCTGCAATCGGCCTATTGCGGGGCCAAGCACGGCATCCGGGGCTTTACCGACTCCATCCGGTCGGAACTGATCCACGACAAATCCGGCGTGCACGTCACCATGGTCCAGATGCCGGCCCTCAACACGCCCCAGTTCGAATGGTGCCGGTCCAAAATGTCCAAGAAATCCCAGCCCGTGTCCCCGGTCTACCAGCCCGAGGCCGGAGCCGAGGCCGTGTACTGGGCCGCCCACCAGCGCCGGCGCGAAGTGTGGCTGGGCTGTTCCACGGTGGAGGCCATGGTGGGCAACCACGTGGCCCCGGGGCTGCTGGACGCCTATCTCGGCCGCTCCAACTACGAGGCCCAGCAGATGGACGAAGCCGAGGACCCGAACCGGCCGGACAACCTGTTCGAGCCGGCTCCGGGCCGTTTCGGGGCCCATGGCCGTTTCGACAACCGGTCCCGCAGCGGCGCGTCCGAGCTTTTCGTCCTGACCCACCGCAAACAGATCGGCCTGGGCGCCTTGGCCCTGGGCCTGGGCCTGCTTACGGGCCTGGCCCTGGGCGGCGGCAGGGGCGGCAAGGGGTCGGCATGAAATACGCCATCGGAAAAACGCGCTGGGCCATTGCCGAGGGCTATATCCCGGCCTGGAGCCATGGCCCGGAGCCGGAAATGGTCAGCCACGAGGCAACCTGCATCCTCAATGCCTCGGATGTCGACGCCCACGTGCGCCTGACGGTCTTTTTCAAGGACCGCGAGCCGGCCGGCCCCTATGTCTTCACCGTGCCGGCCCGACGGACCCTGCACGTGCGCTTCAACGACCTGACCGAGCCCGAACCCGTTCCCACGGGCACGGACTACGCCTCGGTCATCGAATCCGACGTCCCGGTGGTGGTGCAGCACACCCGCCTGGATTCGCGCCAGGCCGAAAACGCGCTACTTAGCACCATGGCCTACGGCGAGGATTGACGGATTGGACAGCAAACCGGCGCTTCGTGCCGGGCGAGGTGACACCATGGCCAAGACTGCCAGCGATTTCCTGATCCAATGCCTGTACGACTGGGGCATCCGCCGCATTTTCGGCTACCCGGGCGACGGCATCAACGGCGTGATGGGGGCGCTTAGCCGGGCCAAGGACAAGATCGAATTCATCCAGGCCCGCCACGAGGAGCTGGCCGCCTTCGAGGCCTGCGCCCATGCCAAGTTCACCGGCGAGATCGGGGTGTGCATGGCCACCTCCGGCCCCGGGGCCATCCATCTGCTCAACGGCCTCTACGACGCCTGGATGGACAGCCAGCCGGTCCTGGCCATTGTGGGTCAGCAGGCCACCACGGCCCTGGGCAGCGACTATCAGCAGGAAGTGGATCTGCTGTCGCTTTTCAAGGACGTGGCCCACAACTACGTGCACATGGCCTCCACTCCGGTCCAGATCCGCCACCTGGTGGACCGGGCCGTGCGCATTGCCCTGGCCGAGCGCTGCGTCACCTGCATCATCCTGCCAAACAACGTCCAGGAGATGGAAATGGTGGCCTCGCCCCCGCGCAAGCACGGCACCACCTACACGGGCGTGGGCTACAACCGGCCAAGAGTGCTGCCCATGGAGCAGGACCTGACCCGGGCGGCCGACATTCTAAACGCCGGCGCCAAGGTGGCCATGCTGGTCGGGGCCGGGGCGCTGGGGGCCACGGACGAGGTCATGGAAGCGGCCGAAAAGCTCGGCGCGGGCGTGGCCAAGGCCCTTTTGGGCAAGGCCGCCCTGCCCGATGACCTGCCCTATGTCACGGGCTCCATCGGACTTTTGGGCACCAAGCCCAGCTGGGACCTGATGATGGGCTGCGATACGCTCTTTATGATCGGGTCGAGCTTTCCCTATGCGGAATTTTTGCCCAAGGAAGGCACGGCCAAGGGCGTGCAGATCGACATCCAGGCCCGCAAGCTCGGCCTGCGCTTTCCCATGGACGTCAATCTCCACGGCGACGCCGCCCTGACCCTGCGCGAGCTTCTTCCTCGGCTCACGCGCAAGGAGGACCGCTCCTGGCGCACCCGGATCGAGGGCTGGGTCAAGGAGTGGCGCGAGGTTATGGAGGCCCGGGCCATGCTCGACGCCTCGCCCGTCAATCCCCAGCGGGTGTTCTGGGAGCTTTCGCCGCTTTTGCCGGACAAGGCCATTTTGACCTGCGATTCCGGGTCCGCGGCCAACTGGTATGCCCGGGATATCCGCATCCGGCGGGGCATGATGGCCAGCCTGTCCGGCAACCTGGCCACCATGTGCCCGGGCGTGCCCTACGCCTTTGCGGCCAAGCACGCCTACCCCGACCGGGTGGCCGTGGCCATGGTGGGCGACGGGGCCATGCAGATGCTCGGCAACCAGGGGCTCATCAGCATTGCCCGGGACTGGAAGAAGTGGTCCGATCCCAGGCTCGTGGTGGTGGTCTTGAACAACCGCGACCTCAACCAGGTGACCTGGGAGCAGCGCATCATGGCCGGGGACCCCAAGTTTGCCGTTTCCCAGGACGTGCCCGGCTTTTCCTACGCGGGCTACGCCACGTCCCTGGGCCTTTTGGGGCTGGAGGTCACCCGGCCCGAGAACGTCCGCCCGTCCCTGGAACAGGCCCTGGCCGCGGACCGGCCGGCCGTGGTGGACGTGCACACCGACCCGGACGTGCCGCCTCTGCCGCCCCACATCACCTTTGACCAGGCCAAGGGCTACATGAGCACCCTGACCCAGGGCGACCCCAATGAAGTGGGCATTCTCAAGCACACGGCCAAGCAGATGATGAGCACGTTCCTGTTTCGGAAATGACCCAGGCCGCGCAAGACGAGGCAACGGCTTGACCATGGCGTCGCGCCCCGCCGCCCCGCTTGGGGCCATCAAAGCCCGGGCCTACCGCATCCCCACGGAAGAGCCCGAATCCGACGGCACCCTGTCCTGGCGGGCCACCACCCTGGTGCTGGTTGCGGCCGAGGCCGGGGGCCGCCGTGGCCTGGGCTATACCTACGCCCACCGGGCCGCGGCGGTCTTGGTCAACGATGTCCTGGCCGAGGGTCTGTCCGGCCGCGAGGCCCTGAACCTGCCCGAGTTGTGGGCCGCCATGACTGGCCGGCTGCGCAACCTGGGCGATTCGGGGCTCACCCGCCTGGCCGCAGCCGGCCTGGACAACGCCCTGTGGGACCTCAAGGCCAAGCTCCTGGACCTGCCCCTGGTCGACCTGCTCGGGGCCGCTCGATCCGAAGTGGCGGCCTATGGCAGCGGCGGGTTCACTTCCTACGATGCCGCCCACTTGTCGCGCCAGTTGCAGGGCTGGGCCGAGGCAGGCTTCGGCCGGGTCAAGATGAAGATCGGCCGGGACCCGGCTGCCGATCCCGGCCGGGTCCGGCTGGCCCGGGAGGCCGTGGGTCCAGGAGTTGAACTGTTTGTGGACGCCAACGGCGGCTACGGTCCCCGGCAGGCCCTGGCCATGGCCGAACGTCTGGCCTCCTGGGGGGTGTCCTGGTTCGAGGAGCCGGTCCCCCACCAGGACCTGGACGGCCTGGCCTTTGTGCGCCAGCGCACTCCGGCCGCCATGGAGATCGCCTGCGGCGAATACGGCTTCGACCTTGCCTACTTCCGACGCATGATCGAGGCCAAGGCCGTGGACGTGCTCCAGGCCGACGCCACCCGCTGCGGCATCACCGGCTTTCTGGCGGCCGCGAACCTGTGCCAGGCCCACAACCTGCCCCTGTCGGCCCACTGCGCCCCGGCCCTGCACGTGCACCTCGGCTGCGCCTGTCCGGCGCTGCGGCATCTGGAATATTTCCATGACCACGCCCGCATCGAGGCCCTGCTCTTTGACGGCGCGCCCCGTCCCCGGGGCGGCCGCCTGGCCCCGGACCGCGGCCGGCCGGGCCTCGGCCTGGACTGGAAGGAGGAGGACGCCCGGCAATTCGAGTTGTGAACCGCCCCTTGCCCTGCCACTGCAACCGAAAGCGACGCTATGGAACGCGACACCCTGCGCATCGAAGACTACGGGCTTATCGGCAACTTGGAGACCTGCGCCCTGGTCGGGAAAAACGGCTCCGTGGACTGGCTGTGCCTGCCCTCTCTGGAGTCGCCCTCGGTTTTCGCCGCTCTGCTCGATCCCGAACGCGGCGGGCGCTGCATCGTCACACCCCGGGCCAGGTTCGCCTCCCTGCAGCGCTACCTGCCCGGAACCAACATCCTGGTCACCCATTTCGAGACCGCCAGCGGCCAGGCCGCGCTCACGGACTTCATGCCCGTGGTCACGGCCCCGGCCAGGCCGGCCGCACTGTTGCGCAAGCTGGAATGCCGCCGGGGCTGGATGGAGTTTTGCGTGCGCTTTGCCCCGCGCTTCGATTACGCCAGGCGGCGCGCCGAACTGCGGCCCACGGCCCAGGGCGTCGAGGCCCGGGCCGGCGAAGAGGCGCTGCACTTGGGGACGGACATTGCCCTGGCCGTGGAAGGGGATGCGGCCCAGGCGTTTTTCCGCCTGGAAACCGGTCGGCCGGTCTGGTTTCAGGTGCAATACGGCCAGGCGGCCCTGCCGCCCCTTGACCAGGCCCAGTCCCGGCTGGAGGAGACCCGGCGTTTTTGGGAGGCCTGGATGGAGGCTCCCTGCGACGGGGATTGCCGCATCGAGGAGCGCTGGCTGGCCCTGACGCGCCGTTCGGGCCTGGTGCTCAAGCTTTTGACCGCGTCGGTCTCCGGAGCCGTGGCCGCGGCCCCCACCACCTCCTTGCCCGAGGAAATCGGCGGCTCGCGCAATTGGGACTACCGCTTCGCCTGGATTCGGGATTCCTCGTTTACTGCCCAGGCCCTGTACCACCTGGGCCACCGGGACGAGGTCCTGGGATTTCGGCGCTGGATCGAGAAGATCGTCAAGACCGAAACCCCGGACAGCCTCAAGGTCCTCTACCCCAGGCTGGACGCCGTGGACACCCGGGAGCGCACCCTGGACAACCTGGCCGGCTACGAAGGTTCCAAGCCCGTGCGCGTGGGCAATAACGCCACCCGGCAAAACCAGATCGACATCCACGGCGAACTCGTCAGCGCCATCTACGAAACCGCGCGTTACGGCCACGACGTGGACCCGGAGTTGTGGGAGGCGCTGCGGGGCCTGGTCGATCACGTGGAAAGGGCCTGGCAGGACAAGGATGCCGGCATGTGGGAAGTGCGCGTGGCCCCGAGCCACCACGTCTCTTCCAAGCTCATGTGCTGGGTGGCCCTGGATCGGGCCCTGCGCATTGTGCAGGAAAAGGGCTTTGCGGCCCCGGTGGAGCGCTGGCGGGCCACGGCCGCGGCAATTCGCCGGGCCATTCTCGAACGCGGCTTCAACGCCCGACTGGGCAGCTTTGTCCAGAGCTTCGATGCCGAGGACCTGGACGCCTCGAGCCTGCTCATTCCCCTGCTCGGGTTCCTGCCGCCCACGGACGAGCGGGTGCGCGGCACCATCAAGGCGGTCATGGACCGGCTCATGGTCGCGGACGGGCTGGTGCTGCGCTACGACAACGACGACGGCCTGACCGGCCGGGAAGGGGCCTTTGCCGCCTGCGGCTTCTGGCTGGTCCAGGCTCTGGCCCTTGGCGGCCAGGTGGACCGGGCCGAAGAAATTTTCGAACGCCTGGTGGGCCACGCCAGCCCCCTGGGCCTTTTTTCCGAGGAAATCCACCGGGAAAACGGCCGGCTGCTGGGAAACTATCCCCAGGCCTTCAGCCATGTGGGCTGCATCAACGCAGCCCTGTACCTGGCCACGGCCAAGGGCATCCGCGTCCGCCAGCCGCTGCCCATGGGTGTTGCGGGCTGAAGCCTTGGCCCCGCGCTCCCGGACTGCCGCACCGGCAGCCGCATGTTCTGCAAGGCAAGGATATTTTCCTTGTTGCAACGCGGAAAAATCATGCTATAAAGCCAAACTGTGGTGTATTGGAGCAGGCAACGTCTGCTACTGGAAAACAATTTTTAAACAGGAGTAGCGTTATGGAACCTAGCATCAATCCCGGTTCGTCCGTGCGGCTTACCAGAGATGAAGTCCGCGCCTTGTCCAAAGAGTGGAGCCTCAAGGATGATATTCTGGGCAAGGACGTCTATAATGAATCGAACGAGGATATCGGCACTATCGAAGACCTGTTGGTGACGCGCGACAAGGCCATCTCCTACGCCATTATCGGTGTGGGCGGATTTCTGGGCATGGGACGTCATGACGTGGCCGTTCCGGTCAACCAGTTGCAGGTCAGCGACGGCCATATCGTGCTGCCCAGGGTCACGAAAGAAACCCTCAAGGCCATGCCCGCCTTCGAGCGTTCCTAGATTCTTGTCTTGGATGCATCGTCTGGCCGGGAGCGCCGGGGAGAACCCCGGCGCTCCCGGCATGTGATTCTCAGGCCCGCTGGCGCGGCCCTGGCCCCCGGGGCGCGGCCGCGCTGACGGCATCCACGAACTCTTCCGCCCGGCAGGCTGCGCTGTGCTCGGCCAGGACCCGTTCCCGGGCGGCCCGGCCGCAGGCCATGCGCTCGGCATCCGAGGTGCCCAGCAGGTATTCCAGGACTTCGTCCGAGGACTTGGCCACCAGGATTTCCCGGCCCGGCCGGAAGATGGTGTCCAGGCCGGGCCAGGCGTCGCTGATGATCGGCGTGGCGCAGGCCGCGGCCTCGAACAGGCGGATGCTCGGCGAATAGCCGGCCGCGGCCATGTCGGAACGGGTGATGTTGAGGGTGAAGCGCTGGGCCGCGTAAAAGGCGCGGTGCTCGTTTGGGGGCACGTGTTCCTGGCGGGCCACGTTGGCCGGCCAGGCCAGGCCGGCCGGATACTGGGACCCGGCCACCACGAAGCGCGCCCCGGCCAGCCGCCGGGCCGGGGCCAGAAGCAGGGCGTCGAGCCCGGGCTGGCGGTCATCGCTGTAGGTGCCCATGTAGCCGAGGTCGTAGCGGATGGCGGCGGGCTCGGGATAATAGGCCTCGGTGTCGGCCGAGCAGTACAGGACCCGGGCCATGGGCGAGCCGAGCTCCCGCGTCAGGCGGTTTACTGTCGGGCCGCCGGTGAAGGAGAAATAGAGGTCATAGCGGGGAACGAGCCGCTTGGAGAGATAGTCGCACCGGTCCTGGGCCAGCCGGGCCAGGGTCACGGGCGTATCGATGTCGTAAAAGCAGGCCACGCCCCGGGCCGTGGCCGTGACGAACTCGCCCACGGCCACGCCCTCGGGCACGTACGAGCCCACCACCGCCACGTCGGCTTCGGCTATGGTCTGGCCATGGCGCTCCATGAGCTCGTCCAAAGAGGCATAGAGCGCGGTGCGGCAAAACGGGGGGTCGGGCAGGTCGCGGTTGGCCGCATACCACGGCGCGTCGCGCTCCAGAAAGACCACGTCATGGCCCAGGCGGGCCAGTTCCCGGGTCAGGCCCCGGTAGGTCACGGCATGGCCGTTGCCCCAGGACGAGGTGATGGTGAGGCCCAAAAACACGATACGCACGGCTTGTTTCTCCTTGTGGGCGCGGCTTTCGGCGTTTACGCGCCCGATCAGTCGGGGCTTCCCCGGTCGAGCAGCCGGGCGAGAAGCCTGGCCCGGTGGTCGTAGGTGTGTTCGGCCAGGGCCCGGGCCCGGGCGGCCTGGCCCATGCGCCGGGCTTTTGCCGTCGACAGCCCGGCCAGGCATTCGGCCACGGCCGCGCCGCTTTCGGCTACCAGGATTTCCCGGCCAGGCTCGAAAAAGGCCTCGATGCCGCGCCAGGCGTCGGTGATCAGGCAAGCCCCGGCCCCGGCCGCCTCGAAGACCCGGGTGGCCGGGGAAAACCCGTAGTCGGCCATGGACTGGCGGCTGATGTTGAGCACGGCCCGGGAAGAGGCGTTGAACGCGTTGTGGTCGCGGGTGTAGACGTGGCCCACGCGGCGCACGTTTTCGGGCAGGAGCTTGTCCTGCCAGCCATTGCCGCCCAAAAGAAACGTCCGGCTCGGCAACTGGCGGGCCGGGGTCAGGAAGAACTCCTCCACCCGGGCCTCGCGGTCGGGCAGGCGGTTGCCCATGAAGCTCAAGTGGCAGCGCCAGTCGAAGCGCGGGGCCTCGGCGTGGTGCTCGTCCGGGTCCAGGGCATTGTAGATAGGCAGGCAGAACCTGGCCCCAAAGGCCCGGTAGGCGTCGGTCACGGGCGTGCCGCCGCCATAGGTCAGGATGGCGTCATAGCGCGGGACCTGCCGGCGAAACGGGTCCTGCGGGTTGCCGGCCAGGCGGTCCAGGGTGGCCGGGGCGTCCACGTCCCAGAAGATCACGTGGTTGCCCGGCCGCTTGCAGTCGGGCACGGCTGCTTCCAGGAATTCGTCGAACACGCCCACCCCGCTGGCCTTGACGATGATGTCGGCCGAAGCGGCC
>CAZBER010000013.1:25896-43530 GCA_964490985.1 uncultured Desulfovibrionaceae bacterium
AGCCGGTGGAAAAGGCGGCCTGGAGGTTGTAGCCCCCGGTGTCGGCGTCCAGGTCCAGCACCTCGCCGCAGAAGTAGAGGCCGGCCACGAGGCGGGAGGCCAGGGTCCGGGGATCGACCTCCTGGAGGTCCACCCCGCCGGCCGTGACGATGATGTCGGCCGAAGCGGCCTCTTCCAGGGCCTTGGCCGCGTCGTCCGTGGACCCGGCCGGATAGACCCGCACCCTGGCCCAGGGCGGGTCGGCCATGTCCCGGTGCTTTTGGCGGTCATAGGCGTCGGGCTCGTAAAAGGTGACGGCAAAGCCGTGTCCGGACAGGGCCTTTACAATGCCCCGGTAGTAGGTGGCCGCGCCGTTCCAGTAGGCCGAGACCAGGCTCGATCCGAAAAAGGCCATGGTTCTAGGCGTAGGCATTGGAGAGCTCCCTGGGGCTTGGCAGGCTGACGTCGCAGCCCAGGCTTTCCAGGATGGCCAGCAGTTCCGCCACGCGATGGGCGCAGGTGTGGCGGGCCAGGATGGTGCGCTGGCCGTTTCGGGCCAGGGACCGGGCCAGGCCGGGGTCGCCCAGCACGTCGGCCAGGGCCCGGCGCATGGCATCGGGATTTTTGGCCACCAGGTAGTCCAGGCCCGGCCGGAAGAGGTTTTCGGCGTCCTCCCAGGGCGCGCACACCAGGGGAATGCCGCAGGCCAGGGCCTCGAAGACCCGGATGGTGGGAATGCCGGGCAACACGGCGGCATAGGGCCGGCGCGGCACGTGCACCGTGGCCCGGTAGGCGGCAAAGGCCCGGGGCACGGCCGGATTGGGCAGCCAGCCGCCGTAGGTCAGGCCGCTTTGCAAAAGCTCGGCCAGGGCCGCGTCCGGATAGCGCACGCCGTACACCCGGCCGGCCAGGCCCAGGGCCTTGACCGGCCGCAGGAGATAGTCGCGCAGCTCCTGGGTGCGCTCCTCGTCGCCCCAGTTGCCGATCCAGACCACGTCGCCCGCCACGGCGCGGCGCGGCAGGGGACGAAAGACCCGGGTGTCGGCGGCCTCGTGCCAGGTCCAGGCCCGGCCGGCCAGGCCCTTGTCCAGGTACAGGCGGCGCAGGACCTCGCCGTAAGCCAGCACCCCGTCGTAATGGGACAGGTCGAAAGCCCGGATGGCCTGGGGGTCCGAGGCCAGGCGGTGGTGGGTGTCGTGGAAGAGCAGGCGCAGGCCGGCGTGGCGGCGGCGATGCCGGCCCAGGCGGGCCACCAGGCCCGGGTCGTTCCATTCGTGGACAATGATCGCGTCCATGCCGTCCAGGGCGCGGCCGAGGTCCAGGGTCCTGGCGTCGTAGAGACGGCTCGACAGGCCCGGATAGGCCCGCCGGAAGGCCGCCAGGGCGGGCCGGCCGTGCTCGGCCAGCAGATGGGTCCGGCTCCAGCCGTCGGCCGGTTCAAAGACCGCCACCTCGTGGCCCAGGTCGAGCAGGTGCGCAGTGATGCCCCGCAAAAAGTGGGCGTTGCCGTGATTCCAGTCGGATACCAGGGAATGGTAGAACAGGGCCAGGCGCATGCGCGTATTCTCCTTTGGTCATGAGGCGGCGAAAGCCGGCCTGTGGGTGACGGCAGCCAGTTCCCGGTAGGCGGCGATATAGCCGTGGGCCATGGCCGAAGCCGAAAAATTCCGGGCCCGGTCCAGGGCCTTTAAGGCCAGGGCGCTTCGCAGCGGCGGGGAGCGGGCCAGCCGGTCCAGGACCCGGGCCAGGGCTCCGGCGTCGTCCGGGGCCACGAACAGGGCCGCGCCGTCCCAGTTCTCCCGCAGGGATGCGATGTCCCCCAGCACCAGGGCGCAGCCCGAGAGCGCGGCTTCGAGCACGGACAGGCCAAAGGGCTCGTAGCGGGCCGGCAGGGCGTAGACCGCGGCCCGGGAAAGCCAGTCGGCCATTTCCGGCTGCGTCAGCTCGCCGAGCAGGGTCAGGCCGTCCCCGGTCCGGTCTCCGGCCGCGCCGGCCACGTACACGGGCCAGGCCGAGGCCGGCGATACGGCCGCCAGGATGTCCAGGTTCTTGGCCTCGTCCCAGAAGCGGCCGGCCGAAAAGATGAACGGTTCCTTGGGGCCGGGCGCGAAAATCCCTTCGCGCCGGCCGTTTGGCACCACCCGGCAGGGCGCGTCCGGCGTGTACCACTGCGTAACGGCCCGGGCCATGAACCGGCTCGGGGCCGCGATCATATCGGCCCGGGCCAGGCCCTGGGCCACGCGGCGGCGGTATTCGTCCCATTGGGGCGGGGCTGGCTCCCCCCGCACCGCCCACCACCAGGACAGCACGCAGGAATGGGCCACGGCCAGCACCGGGGCCGACCACGGCAGATCGGCATGGGCATAGCCGTTGCAGTGGACCACCTCGGGCCGCACGGTTTGTTCCAGGTCGAGCAGCCACTCCCCGGCCCGGGCCACGTCCTCCCAGGGATCATCCATCCATTCCAGGCGAAAGCCGCTTTCGTGCAGGGTCAGGCCGGGCGCCTCCCGGGCCTGCTCCCGCTGGCGGTCGGTGGGGAGCCGGCCCATGGCGGCCAGGTCCACCCGGATGCCGTGGGGAGCCAGGGCCTGGGCCAGGTCCAGGGCATAGGTCCAGACGCCGCCCAGGGTATCGGCGGTCATCAGGACGCGGCGAATGGGGGTCGGCGCGCTCATGAGGCCTCCACTTTGCCCGGCCGGGCTTCGAGTTCCGGCAGGGGACGGGGGTTTGGGTCCTGGATGTCGCTGAAGCGGGCCGGGCCGGCCAGGTAATGGTCCACGGCCCGGTCCCAGGCCTTCTGGTCCGTGCGGGCCGGCGGCCCGAAAAGGCGCGTGAAAAGGGGCGAGCCGGGATAGGGAAAGACCGGGACAGGCTGGTTGGCCCAGATGCCCCGGGCCAGGGCCTGCTGCCGCCACGCCTCCACGGCCCGGGCATCGTCCCCCGGCCCCAGCAGCAGGCTGGCCTGGACAAAGGGGATGTGTTCCTTGGCCAGGGCCAGAAGCGACAGCATGGCCTCGGTGCCCAGGCGGCAGCGCTTGCCCAGGGCCTGCCGGCCGGCCTCGGTCACGCTTTCCACCCCGGCCTCCAGGGAGACGCAGCCGGCCTGGCCCAGAAGCCGCAGGTCCCGGGACGTCCACAGGTCGATGCGGGTCTGGATGCCGAAGTGTACGGGCCGCTCGGCCAGAAGCCGCAGCAGGTCGCGGCGGGGCAAAAACAGCTCGTCGATGAAATAGACGTAAGTGACGCCGGCCGCGATGAGCCCGTCGAGCTCGGCCGCAACCACGGCCGAGGGGCGTTGGCGGTAGCGGCCCCGGGCCTGCTCCTTGGCGCAAAAGGCGCAGTGGTAGGGGCAGCCCCGGGAGGCCTCCATTTCCGCGCCTGGCCCCTTTGGCGGCTGGTCGAAGCGGTGATGGTGGTGGCCGTGGCGGGCCAGGGTGTCCCGGGGCCAGGCCAGGGCCGGCAGCCGGTGCATGTCGGTTTCCTGGGGGCCGCCCCGGCACACGAAGATCCCGTCGGGCCGGAAAAAGGCGATGGCCGGCACCCCGGGCCAGCCTTCGGGCCCGCCCTGGGCCAGGCGGGGCAGGATTTCCTCGCTTTCCCCGAGCACGGCCACGTCTGCGCCGAGTTTGAGCAGCGTATCATAGGGCGTAACCGAGGCATGGGGGCCGATGGCCGCCAGCAGCCGGCCCGGGCGGCGCAGCACGGCGGCCGTTTCCCTGGGCCGGGCCAGCTCCGGAGGCGGACAGCGCCAGAACAGATAGGTGGGGGCCGTGGGCAGGACCACGATTTCGGGGTCAAAGGCGTCCACCCGGGCGGACAGCTCCGGCAGGGCCAGGCCCTCCAGATGGGCGTCGACAATGACGGCCTCGTGCCCGGCCGTTTCCAGCAGGGCCTTGGCATAGCCCAGTTCCAGGGGCAGGTGCGGCTGGCGGCAGCCGAAATAGACGCTGCCTTCAAAGATCCAATGGGGATTGACCAGAGCGTAGCGCATAATGGTCCTCGCTATCCGACCCTGGCCTGGGCCAGGGATCGTTGGTCCGCGTCGCCTTCTCCGGCCGAAACGGCTGTCCCTTGGGCCAGGGTCGGATGTGGCCGCCAGCCGGTCAGGCGGGTGAAGAGGCGATGGTCGGAAACATAATAGGCCGGGCCGGGCAGCGCGGCCGGGTCGGCCGGGTCGAACTGGAGCGCGTCCGGCCGGGGCATGGCGGCCATGGCCGCCAGTTCCAGCAGGCTGGCGGCGTTTGCCGGGCCGCCGCCGACATTGAGGGCGCGCCCGGCCAGGCTCCGACCCAAGGCCTCGGCCGCCCGAAAAGCCTTCAGGCAATCGGGCAGGGCCAGATAGTCCCGCACCACGCGGCCGGCTTCGGGGCCGGCCCCATCCAGGGTGGCCGGATGCAGGCCGGGCGTCTCTCCTGGCGTCAGGACCCGGCCCAGGCGCAGGACCGCGGCGGCCAGGCCGTGGGCCTTGGCATAGGTTAGGACGTAGCCCTCAGCCGCGGCGTGGTGGCAGGCCGTCAGGCTCGACAGGTCCAGGGGATGGCTTTCGGGAATGCCGTGGGCGCGCAGGTTCGGGTCGCGGGGGGCAAAGCGGGTGGGCTCCCGCACAAGGGCCTCCCGGGGCAGGCTCTGGTAGACCCGGAAGGTGGAGGCGTAAATTAGAAGCGGCGGCCGGGCCAGGCCGCGCAGTTCTTCGAGCAAAAGCAGGCTGCCCCGGATCAGGGTGTCGCAGTCCCGGGCCGGGTCGGCCGGCCGGGGCAGATGGTCCACGCCGACCAGGGCAAAGACCGTGTCCACGCCGGCCAGGGCCCGGCGCAGGGCATAGCGGTCGCGCACGTCGGCCAGGTGGGGGTAGAAATGCTGGCCGAAATCCTGGGCCAGGGCCTGCAACCGGGCCTCGCTGTCCGGACGGGACAGGTTGTCCAGGCCGGCCACGCACCGGCCCTGGGCCAACAGGCGTCTGGCCAGGGCCGCGCCCAGGCTGCCGCCCGCGCCCAGGACAAGGGCCGGGCCCGACCCGGGCGCGGCTGCGGCAATCGGAATATCCGAACGCGCCGGCCTGGCCGAAAGCAGAAGCGGCGGCGCGGGCGGAGTTGGTTCGGCCCAGGGCCGGCACAGGCCGCAGGCGTGTTCCACCTGGGCCGGCCCGCCCTGGGCCAGCAGGCGAAAGAGGAGCTTTTGTGCGCCGTCGTGGCGGCAAAGTCCGGTGTGGTAGTGGCGCTCGTCCTCGTGAAAGCCTTCCTGGCTCGGCAGTTCCGGGGAGAGGTCGTGCAGGCTGTACCAGTAGACGCGGCCCACGCCCTGCCCCAGGGCATCCAGGGCGGCCAGCAGGCGGCGGGCCTGGTTGATGTCGTCGTGACGCCAGGTGGAATAGCCGGTTTCGGTGATCCAGATGTCCCGGGACAGGCCGTGGCGTTCGAGAACGGCCCGGACCTCGACCAGAATCTGGTCCCAGGAGCGGCCGTCGAAGTCCCAGGTGCCGGGAAAGGCGTGCAGGCCCACCACGTCGATGCAAGCCAGCACCCCGCGCCGGCCCATGAGGTCGATCCAGGCGCTGTCCGTGGGGCAGGTGCCGGGCAGCACGGTCTTTTTGCCGCGCTTCTGGGCCCAGTAGGCGGCCGCGCCGACCATGTCGCAGAAAATGGCCCAGTCCGGGTCGTGGAGATAGTCCCAGTCGTTGACGTTGTTGGGCTCGTTCCACAGCTCCAGGTAGTCGAAATAGCGGCCGTAGCGGGTGATGACCGTGTCGATGAAGTCCGCGTAGTCCCGGGGCCGGCGGGGGGGCGCGCTGGATTTGGGCGCAACCCCCAGGGACGGCGGCGTGTAGTGGACCATGGGCAGCACCTCGACCCGGGCCGCCAGCCGGGGCAGGAGCCAGTCATACCATTGCGGCCCGCCCGGCGCATGCCACTGGGCCCAGGACAGGGCCGTGCGCAGGCGGGTGACGCCAAGCGCGGCCATGTCGTCCAGGGCGCGCCTGACCCGGGCCTGCTCCCCGGGCCGGAAGTATTCGGTCAATCCCAGGGCCGAAGCCCGGGGCTCGGAGGCCTTTGCCCGGGGGGTCATGCTTCGGCCCGGCAAATGGCCAGCCCCCGGCGGACCAGTTCGGATGTGGCCTGTTCCACGCGGTCGCAGGCCACCCGCCCTTCCAGCCAGCAGGCCAGGTCGCGGATGCCGCTGTCTAAGGAGATGGCCGGGGAAAAGCCCAGGGTCTGGCGGGCCTGGGCGATGTCGGAAAAGCAGTTGCGGATGTCGCCCACCCGGCAGGTGTTGGTGACCACCGGGCTGATGTGTTCCTTGCCCATGGCCCGGGCCATGCGCTCGGCCAGCTCCCGGATGGTGTAGGCGTTGCCGCTGCCGATGTTGAAGACGCCGTAGGCCGCTTCCGGAACATCCAGGGCCAGGCGGCAGGCCCGGGCCACGTCGCGCACGTCGATGAAATCCCGGCGCTGGTTGCCGTCCTCGAACAGGCGCGGCGGCTTGTCGTTTAAAAGCAGGGAGGCGAAAATGGCCAGCACGCCGGTGTACGGGTTGCTCAAGGCCTGGCGCGAGCCGAAGATGTTGAAAAAGCGCAGGGCCACGGTCTCGAAGCGGTAGGCCCGGCCCGCGATCAGGCACATTTTCTCCTGGTCGTATTTGGACAGGGCGTAGATGGACGTGAGCACGGGCGGCTTGGTCTCCGGGGTGGGCACCGGGACGAGCGGCCGGTTGTCGGCGTCGCGGACCTCCCAGTCCCGGGACGTCAGTTGCTCCATGCTGCGCTGGGCCATGGGCCGCAGCCGCCCGTCGGCGTTGCGGTAGAGGCCCTCGCCGTAGATGCTCATGCTGGAGGCCACCACCAGCCGCTCCACGGGCTTTCGGATGATGGCCTCGAGCAGCACGGCCGTGCCCACGCCGTTGACGCTGACGTACTCCTCGATTTCATACATGGACTGGCCCACGCCCACGGCCGCGGCCAGATGAAACACCGCATCCACGCCCCGCAAAGCCCGCTTGACCGCGTCCGGGTCGCGCACGTCGCCCACAATGAGCTCCACGTCGTCCTGGAGATAGTCCGGCCGGCCGGCCTGGCCGTGGACCTGGGGGGAGAGGTTGTCCAGGGCCCGTACCGCATGCCCTTGCCGCAACAGTTCGTCGGCCAGGTGCGAGCCGATGAATCCGGCGCCGCCTGTGATGAGGATTGTCTTGGCCACGTTTTTATCCTTTGATAAGCAGTTTTTGTGTTATATCAAAATAACACCCTGAAAATTCAGTATTTTTTGAATACTAGGCAAAGATACAACACTCCTTTCAGCCGTAAAAGGCCTGCAATGAGATCAAACCCCTCACGCAAGGGGTTGTCTCTCCAAGAGTCTCACCCCCGAGGAGGGGGATCATCTTCTATTGTTACCCTCGTGGGTTTTTTGTTTCAACAAAAAATTTGTTTTTTTCGTATCCGTGTTGCAATTGCCGGTTGGCGCAGTTCGGCAATGCCGGCGAAACCGGCTGTCATGTCCGTGTCGTATCGGGCAATGCATGAAAAACAGGGCCGGTTTTCGACGATGCCGTCATTGCGGCGGCATCGAAGAAAGAATGGAAATCCGATGCGTATCGAGAGTTATTCGGTTCTTTGAAAACAATTCAGGCCGACGATACCGGAAAGGCTACAGTCGGTGCGGCCAGGCGCGGGCTGGGCGCGACTCCCCGATCGGCCCCGGCTTTGCGGCGGATGCCCGGTCGCGTTTCGCGTCGGGCCGCGACCGGAGCCTCCTGCGAATCCGCTTTTCCGGGTTGACCGATTTCCCAAAGTCGGTAGGATGCAAAATAACGAATCTTTCTTGCGGCCGTTGGCCTTTGGAGAGGACGCGTGGGCAGGGACAACACTGGCGCAAGGGACTTACGGCAGCCGGCATCCGGGCTGCAAAGGCCATGAGGGCCGGCCATGGGCAAGGGTAGTCGTGATCTGAGCAGGCGGGCGTTTCTGCGCCTGGGCGCGGGCGGCGGCCTGTATGCGGCCATGGGGTTCGGAACCAAGCTTCCGCAGCACCTCCTTCCTTTTATCAAGCCCCCAGGCCAGGTGGCCCCCGAGGCCACGACCTTTTTCGCCACCACCTGCCGGGAATGCCCGGCCGGCTGCGGCATGCGCCTGGCCCACCGGGACGGCCGGGTGACCAAGGCCGAGGGCACGCCCGGGCATCCGGTCAACGACGGCGCGCTGTGCGCCCGTGGCCAATCCGCCGTGGTGGGCCTCTACGACCCGGACCGGCTGCGGGCTCCGGCCCGGCGGCAGGACACGGGCCTGGCCCCGGCTGCCTGGAAGGAAGCCCTGACCGCTCTGCCCCCGCGGCTGGGGGCCGACGGCGGCCGGGTCTTTGTGTTAAGCCGCCTGGAGACCGGAGCCCTGGCCGAGGTCATGACCGCCTTTGCCCAGGCCTTTGGCGGCCGGGTCCTTTATTTCGACGCCTTTGGCCACGATCCCCTGCTTCAGGCGCATCAGGCCCTCTTCGGCCAGGCGGCCATTCCCCGCTACCGCATCGATGCGTGCGATTTCCTCCTGGGCTTTGGCGCGCAGTTTCTGGAGACCTGGGTCTCCAATGTGGAATTTGCCCGGCGCTTTACGCACATGCACGCAAGATTCGACAACCCGGGCTGCTACGTGCATGTGGGGCCGCAGTTTTCCATGACCGCGGCCAATGCCGACGTGTATGTGCAGATCCCGGCCGGCAGCGAGGCCGACCTGGCCCTGGCCGTGCTCAAGGTGGTGCTGGACCGGGGCTGGGGCGCGCCCGGCAGCGGGCGTCTGGCTCCCTTGGTGGCCGATGTCCGGCCCGAGGCCATCCCCGGCCTGCCCGAGGCCGGCAAGCGGGTGGAGTGGCTGGCCCGGCGATTCGCCACGGCTGCGGCCAGCCTGGCCCTGCCCGGCCCCCTGGGCGCGCGCGGGACCGAAGCCTACCGCCTGGCCCTGGCCGTGGGGCTTTTGAATGCCGCCTGCGGCCGGATCGGCCAGACCCTGGATTTCTCCCGGACCCACGCCCTTTCCCGCGCCGCCTCGGCCGTGGATCTGGACGCCTGGGCCTCGGAGCTGACCGAGCGCGACGCCGTGATCCTGCACCAGGTCAACCCGGCCTTCACCCGCCCGGGCCTGGCCGAAAAACTGCGCCAAGCCGGGACCCTGGTCAGCCTGGCCACCATGCCCGACGAGACCAGCCTTTTGGCCGACTGGGCCCTGCCCGTGGATTCGCCCCTGGAGTCCTGGGGCGACTACGAGCCCTGGACCGGCCTGACGTGCCTGATGCAGCCGACCATGGCCCGGCTCCACGACACCCGGCCGGTCGGCGACATCCTGCTGTCCCTGGCCGAGGCTGCCGGCCGGCCCCTGGCCCGGGCTGCGGGCGAACCGGGCCAGGCGAGCTTCAAGGCCTGGCTGGAAGCGTCGTGGCGGGATCTTTTGGCGGCCAAGGGCGTGACCGGACCGTTCGAGGCGGCCCGGCTGGAGGCCCTGCGCCAGGGTTTCGTGGAAACGGAGCCGGCTGCGCCCGGCTCCACCCGAATATCCCTGCCGGCAACCCTGCCCGAACTGCCGCCCCGGACCGAGGCGACTTCGGGCGGCGCGCCGCTGCACCTCATGGCCTGGCCATCCGTCTTTTTTTACGACGGCAGCCTGGCCAACCGGGGTTGGCTGCAGGAGGCCTCGGACCCGGTGGCCTCCGTGGCCTGGGGCAACTGGCTCGACATCCATCCCCTGCGGGCCAAGGTCCTGGGCATTGCCGACGGGGACCTGGTGGCCGTGGCCTCCATGGCCGGAACCATGCGCGTGCCGGCCCGCCTGACCCAGGATATAGCGGAGAACGCCGTGGCCGTGAGCGTGGGCCAGGGCCACACCGGCCTTGGCCAGACGGCCCAGGGCGTGGGGGGCAATGCCTTTGCCCTGCTCGGACCGGCCGGACAAGCTGAGCCGGGCCGGCTTTTCGCCGGCGTGACCGTGCATCCCGTGGGTTCGGCCCGCTTGGTCCTCCCCCTGGCCACCCAGGACCAGCACGGCCGGGAGCTTTTGCGCTGGACCACCCGGTCCGAACTGGCGGCCGGCCAGGCGGCGGAGGCCATCACCATGCCCCTGCCCTCGGGCTACGACCCCAGGCGGGACATGTACGGCGGCCACGAACACGCGGTGCACCGCTGGGCCATGGCCATCGACCTGGATCGCTGCATCGGCTGCGGGGCCTGCCGGGTGGCCTGCTATGCCGAAAACAACATTCCGGTCTTCGGGGCCAAGGAAGTGGCCCGGGGCCGGGAGATGGCCTGGCTTCGCATCGTGCCCTACCGGCACCCCGAGGACCCGGCCCGGCTGGGCTTTTTGCCCCTGCCCTGCCAGCACTGCGACGCGGCCCCGTGCGAGCCGGTCTGTCCGGTCTATGCCGCGGTCAACAACGAACAGGGACTCAATGCCCAGATCTACAACCGCTGCATCGGCACCCGCTACTGCGCCCAGAACTGCCCCTACAAGGTGCGCAAGTTCAACTGGCGCGACGGCGTCTGGAAGCCGCCCCTGGACTGGCAGCTCAATCCCGAAGTGACGGTGCGGGTGCGGGGCGTCATGGAAAAATGCACGTTTTGCGTGCAGCGCATACGTTCGGCGGAATACCAGGCCAAGCTCGAGGACCGGCCCGTGCGGGACGGCGAAGTGGTGCCGGCCTGCATGCAGACCTGTCCGGTGGGAGCCTTTGCCTTCGGCGACCTGCGCGACCCCAACTCGGACATCTCCCGGCGCTTTCGGGAGGAGCCGCGCCGCTACCAGCTCCTGCACGAGCTCAACACCAAATCGGCCGTGCTCTACGCCAAGCGGGTTGAAAACGACGCCGTGCGCCGGTCCTGGGAGGATTTAGCATGAACGGCCTCTCCCTGCAGGACGTCAACCAGGATATCCTGGAGGCCACCCGGGCCCCACGACGGCGCATCTACTGGCTGGCCCTGGCCGCCACGGCCGGCGCGTTCGGCGGCCTGCTCCTGGCCCTGCTCTACCAGGTCAAGGTGGGCCTGACCGTCACGGGCCTCAAGGAGCCGGTGAACTGGGGCTTTTACCTCGTCAATTTCGTCTTCTGGATCGGTATCGGCCACTCCGGCACGCTCATTTCGGCCATTCTCTTTTTGACCCGGGCCCGCTGGCGGGACTCCATCTCCCGGGCGTCCGAGGCCATGACCGTCTTTGCCGTCATGATCGCCGGCACGTTTCCGCTGATCCACCTGGGCCGGCTGTGGCGGTTTTATTTCATCATCCCCTACCCTTCCCAGCGCCAGTTGTGGCCCAACTTCATCAGTCCGCTCATCTGGGACGTGCTGGCCGTGAGCACCTACCTCACCGTGAGCACCATCTTTTTCCTGGTGGGCCTGGTGCCCGACGCGGCCGCGGCCCGGGACTGGGCCGAAGAGCGGCTTGGCCCCAAGCACTGGAAGACCCGGCTTTTCACCATCCTGGCCCTGGGCTGGTCCGGGGCGGCCAGCCAGTGGCGGCACTACGAGCGGGCCTATCTCTTCTTCGCCGCCCTGGCCACGCCCCTGGTCGTATCCGTGCATTCCATCGTGTCCTGGGACTTTGCCATGGGACTTTTGACCGGCTGGCACACCACCATCTACGCCCCGTATTTCGTCGCCGGCGCAGTGCATTCCGGCCTGGCCATGGTCCTTTTGCTCATGATCCCCATGCGCCGCCTCCTGCACCTGGACCGGCTGGTCAAGGACGAGCATCTGGACCTGGTGGCCCAGACCATGCTCGTGACCACGTTCATCATGGCTTATTTCTACATCATCGAGCCGTTTATCGCCTGGTACAGCGGCGACATCTTCGAGCTGCAGTTCATGGACTGGCGGGCCACAAGCCCCATGGGCATCATTTTCTGGTCGCTTTTTCCCCTCAATGTCTTTTTGCCCGCCACCCTTGTTTTTAAAAGGCTTCGCCGCAGCACCCCCTGGCTCATCATCGTGTCCCTGGCCGTGCTGGCCGGCATGTGGCTGGAGCGGGTCATGATCATCATCGGCTCCCCGGCCCATGATTTCATGCCCCACAACTGGGGTCCCTACCTCCCCAGCCCGGTGGAGCTCACCATCACGGCCGGGGCCTTGGGCCTGTTCCTCTTTTTGTTCCTGTCGTTTGCCAAGCTCGTGCCCACGGTGCCCATTGCCGATCTCAAGGCCCAGCTCGACGAGGAGCGCATCGAGCACGTCCCGGCCGAGGCCCCGGCCGCCCAGGTCGAACCGGCCCGGGGCAGCCTGCCCGGGGTCATGGCCATTTACGACAATCCGGCGGCCCTCATTCAGACGGCCTCCCGGGCCATGGCCGCCGGATTCACCAGACTGGAGGCCTTCTCGCCCTACAAGCTGCCCAAGCTCCAGGAAGTCCTGGGCACGCCCCACAGCCCGATCCGGGTGTACACCCTGATCGGCTGCATAGCCGGCTTCTTGGGCGGCTGGGCCCTGGCCCTGGGCACGGCCCTGGTCAACAACCTGCTCGTCGGCGGCAAGGGGCCCTTTGCCTATGTTCCCTTCTGGATACCGGCTGCGGAAATGCTCATTCTGGTCGGCAGCCTGACCAACCTGGGAGCCCTGATCTATTTCTCCAAGCTCTACCGGCTGCGTCCCATGCCCCGCTACGACAGGCGCTTTAGCCGCGACAAATTCGGCCTGTTTCTGGCCGTTCCCGGGGAAACGACCGAAGCGGCCATGGATTTTCTGGCCCAAAGCCATCCGGAGGAGCTCCATGTCTACCGGTAGCGCCGTCCTCGGCCGCATCCCCCAGGGCCGGGCCACGGACCTGGCCTTTGCCGCCACGGCCGTCCTGGGCCTGGCCGCCTGGCTGGTCTCCTTTCTCTTCGGCGCGCTGCCGGCCTGGCGGGCCCTGCTGTCGAGCTTCCTGTACTTCACGCCCCTGGCCGGCGGCATGGTGGTCTGGCCGGCCGTGGTCCAGGCCAGCAACGGCCGCTGGGCCGGCTCCTACGAACGCCTGGCCGTAACGGGCCTGGTCTTTGCCCCGGTTTCCCTGATCATCTTCCTTGTCCTGTGGATGGCCTCCGGCTCCTGGGCGCCCTGGCCCGGCCGCACCTTTCCCCAGGGGTTCTGGCTGGACTCGAATTTCCTGTTTGCCCGGGATTTCGCGTCCCTGGCCCTTTTTTGGGGCCTGGCCTGGTATTATCTGGCCCGCCGGCGGCAATGCGCCGGACAGATAGCCGGCATGGTGCTGATTGCCGCCTATGCCTGCGTGTTCAGCCTGCTCGGCTTCGACCTGGTCATGGCCCTGACGCCCAATTGGTACAGTTCGCTTTTCGGAACCTATTTCTTCGTCTCCGGGCTCTATGCCGGGGTGGCCGCCTGGGCCCTGCTGGCCGCCAGGCTGCCCGACCCCGACCCGGACCGCCTGCACGACCTGGGCCGGCTGACCCTGACCTTTTCGCTCCTGACCACCTACACCATGTACAGCCAACTTTTGCTCATCTGGTACGAGAACCTGCCCCATGAGACCGGTTTCGCGGTGCCGCGGCTCCATTTCCAGCCCTGGAAGGGCATTGGCGTGGCCCTGCTGCTGGTGGCCTACCTGGGACCCCTGGTCATGCTCCTGACCATCCCGGCCAAGCGACGGCCCAGGATTCTGGGCTCCATCTGCCTGCTCATCCTTCTTGGCCTGTGGCTGGAGCGCTGGTGGCTGGTGACTCCCAGCCTGCCCGGAAGCCCGCTGTTCGGCCTGGCCGACCTGGGCGCGGGAGCGGCCCTGCTTGGGCTTTTCGGTTTTAGCGTCCTGCGCTTTGGCCGCCGGCTGCCGGTTCTTCCGTTACCCGAAGGGGAGCGCCCATGACCGCGCCGCATCCATCGCCCGCCTCCCCGGGGCGTCGTTCCCTGGCCTGGCAGTGGCTCCTGGCCTTTGTCACGGTGGGCCTTTTCGGCCTGGCCTGGTGGTTGTACCATTACCTTCCGGCCGCGCCCCTGGGGCCGGAACAGCCCCTGCCCTTCAGCCACCGGGTCCATGCCGGGGTCAAGGGCATAAGTTGCCTCATGTGCCACAACACGGTCCAGGCCTCGCCCCGGGCCGGCATTCCGCCGGTGGAGACCTGCATGCTGTGCCACACCCGGATCATCATCACCTATTGGGACATCGAGCAGCTGCGCTCCCACTATTACAACAACATTGCGCTGCCGTGGCAGCGGGTCAACGAGCTGCCGGACTTCGTCAAGTTCAACCACTCGCAGCACATCAACCGCAGCGTGGACTGCGGCCACTGCCACGGCAACGTCAAGGAAATGGACCGCATCAAGCAGCCGCAGCTTTTTGAGATGGGATTTTGCATGACCTGCCACAAGGCCTACAACGCGACCCACGACTGTTTCACCTGTCACCGTTAGGACACGCCCATGACCGCCTTTTACGACAAGGAACACAGCGCCACCCTGGCCTTTTTGTGGGCCGGGTCCCTCTGGTTCGTGGTCGGCACCCTCTACGGCCTGGCCTCGGCCATCGACCTGGTGGCTCCGGACACGTTCCAGAACATACCATGGCTGGTTTTCGGCCGGGCCCGGCCCGCGCACACCAATACCGTGATCTTCGGCTTTCTCGGCAACATCCTGATCGGCTGCGGCCTGTATTACGTCAAAGCCCTGATCAAGCCCCGGGTGTGGCCCGAACGGCTCGTGTGGCTCGCTTTTTTCCTGTGGAACCTGACCGTGATTTCCGGCCCGGTCACGTTTGCCTTCGGCATCAGCCAGGGCCGGGAATACGCCGAATATGTCTGGTGGGCCGATGTTTCCCTGATGCTGTCCCTGTTTCTGGTCATCGCCCTGCTCATCGTTGCCGTGCGCAGCCGGGAAGAGGACATCCTGTACGTGTCGGTCTGGTATTTCGTGGGCACGATCCTGTGGATGATGGGCGTCTATTTCGTCGGCAACGTCATGTGGCATCCTTCCACCGGAGCCCTGGCCGGGCTGGTGGATTCCGTGTTCCTGTGGTTTTACGGCCACAACCTGGTGGGGCTGCTGCTGACGCCCCTGGCCGTGGGCCTGGCCTACTACGTCATCCCCCGGGTGACGGAAACCAGGCTCTATTCCTACACCCTGTCCTTGATCGGCTTCTGGACCCTGGTTCTTTTTTACACCCACATCGGCGCCCACCATATCCTCCAGACCCCCATCCCCAACTGGCTCAAGGTGGCTTCGGTGGTGCATTCCGGGGCCATGGCCGTGCCGGTGTTCACCGTGCTGGTCAACCTGTGGATGACGGCCCGGGGGGCCGGCGGCAAACTGCTGCGCGACCCGGCCGGCCGGCTCGTCCTGGCCGGCACCATCTGGTACCTGGTCACCGGCATCCAGGGCTCGGCCCAATCCCTGCCGTTCATTCAACGGGTGACCCATCTCGGCAACTTCAACATAGGCCATGCCCATATCGCGGTTCTGGGCTTTTCCGGCTACATCGCCCTGGGCGGGCTGTGGCACATCCTGCCCCGGGCCGCCTGCCGCCGCCTCTGGTCCGAGCGGCTGGTCAACCTCCAGTTCGGCCTGCTTACCCTGGGGCTGGGCGGGTTTTTCGTGGTCCTGTCCATCGCCGGCCTCATCCAGGGCCAGGCCTGGTACAACGGGGAAATCGTGTACCGGGTGCTGCCCCAGATTTCCCCCTACATGGTCCTGCGCGCCGTCTTCGGCCTGTCCATCATCGCCTCGGCCTTCGTCGGCCTGGGCAACCTGGTCATGACCGTGCGCCACGGCGAACCCTATGATCCTGCCTTGGAACCCCAGGGGCTTTTGCCATGAGGATGACTCCTGCCCTCCTTTTCATCGGCGGACTGCTGGTTTTTTGGGCCGCGGTGCTGACCATGGTCTTCATGCCCGCCTCCATGATGCGCTACCCGCCATCCGACATCTGGCGGCCCATGACCGCCGAGGAGCAGGAAGGGCTGAAGCTCTATGTGGAAAACGGCTGCAGCTACTGCCACACCCAATTTATTCGGGTCCTGGATTGGGATCTGGGAGCCGAGCGCATCTCCCAGCCCGGAGACTACTACGGCATCGAGCCGGCCATTGTGGGCACCGAACGCACCGGCCCGGACCTGGTCCAGGAGGGCGGCGAGCATCCCGACGACTGGCATCTGGCCCATTTCACCAATCCTCGCTTCACCAGCCCCGTGTCGCTCATGCCCGCCTGGGAGTTCCTGGGAGCCGACGCCATCCGGAAGCTCACGGCCTATGTCCAGTTCGCGGGCATGAAAAACGCCGACTACCGGGTGGCCCGGCAAAACTACTGGAAGGCCGAGGTGAGCGCCGCCTTTGCCAAGGGCTTTGATTTCAACGTCGAATGGCTCCACTCCCGCATTCCCGAGACCTGGCGCAACATGCCCAACCCCTATCCGGCCACGGAAGCGGGCCTGGAGCGCGGCAAGAAGATATTCCAGCAGTTTTGCATCGGCTGCCACGGCCCCATCGGCGACGGGGAAGGACCGGCCGCGCCCTTCCTCTACCCCAAGCCGCTCAACTTCACGACCCTGCGCCGGCATCTGGTGGACAACCGCTACATCGGCGGCATCTTCTATTTCCAGATCATGAACGGCATCACCGGCTCGGCCATGCCCTACTTCAAGCGGGCCCTGGAATCGGAGAAGATCTGGGACCTGGCCAACTACCTGGCGGTTTCGTTTCTGGGCTACACCGACGCCGGCATCGCCCCCAAGGGCATTGGCGCGGCCTATGAGCCGGACTGGAAAAACACCTTCGGCCCGCCCGACAAGGAGGGGTTCAGCCATGGACAGGGCTTCATTCATTGATGTCCGGAGGTTGAACCGGGACGCAAAAGGAGGCAGGCATGCTGCCCTATGAGGTGCTGCGCGGCCAGTGGCTTCTGGGGGCCCTGGGCGGAGGGCTGGTGCTCCTGTTGACTGCGGTGGCGTCCTATCTGGCCATCTGGCAGCCCCGGCCCGGCAAGCCCTTGGAGCCGTCCCAAGGCTCTGCCGGGGACGAGAGCCGTCCCCCGACCATGACCTTTCTGCAGTCCCTGCCGGTGGTGCTTCTTCTGACCTACGTGGGCATCGTGATTTTCATGGTGGTCTATTTTGCCGAGAAGATCGCTTCACCCCCCAATTGGTAGGATGGATCATGGACAAAGAATACGAAGTCTATGAGGAATATACGCCGGGAGGTCCGTTTGCGGGCTGGGCTTGGGTCCTGGGAATCTCCTTTGCGGTCCTGGCCCTGGGCATGTTCCTGCACACCAGGATTTCCGATCCCCCCCGGACCTGGGATTTCGGGGCCTTGCCCGACACGCCGGCCCAGTCGGTCTACTCCACCCTCGAACCCCCGTTGCGCGAGCTGGCTCCTTTTGAAGACAAGGCCGTGCCCCGCCAGTTGCCGCCCCTGCCCTGGGCCAAGCCGCTCAAGCCCCTGGAGCCCCAAGGCTATGAGCAGACGAGGCGGTTCAATGAATAAGCCCTATGTCGTGCTGGCGGTTCTGGTGGCCCTGGTGTCCGGCGGGTTGGTGTATTTCGACATGATCATGACCGGGCCGGACATGCGCGTCCAGCCCGCCTTGCGGGCCTATGACGCCCGCATGCCGGTTTTGCCCGAGGATTCCGTGCCCACCGGGCCGGGCCTGTTTTTCCCGTCCGCACGCCGCGGCGGCGAGGCGCACCTGCTCGACGATCTCGGCGGTGGAGAGGT
>CAZBER010000013.1:43540-67147 GCA_964490985.1 uncultured Desulfovibrionaceae bacterium
GGCCGGGCCTGTTTTTCCCGTCCGAACGCCGCGGCGGCGAGGCCCCGGCCGAGGCGGCCACGAGCCTGGTCCGGGGCAGGTTCGTCTACAACGCGTATTGCGTCTTTTGCCATGGCGAACAGGGCGACGGCGAGGCCCCGGTGGGGCAAAGCTTTGCCCCGGGCCCGGGAAACCTGCGCTCGGACAAGGTCCGGGCCATGGACGAGGCGGCCTTGCTGCGGGCCATGCTCACGGGCGTGGGCCATGATCCGGTGCTGTCCCGGGTGGTGCCCCCGGACGACCGGCCATCGCTCGTGCTCTACGTGCGCGCCCTGGTGGAAGGCCGGGAGCCGAGCCCGGAGACGAGTCCGGAAGCAAATCTTTCGGCCCAGGGGCAGCCGCTGCCTTGAGAGGGGATTACGCCCCGGCCGAGGGCCGGGGCAGGCGCATGCATTGGGTCAGGGCCAAGGAAAGGACGCCCAGGCCCACGCCGATGAAAAACGGTATCTTGTAGTCCACCATCCACAAAATTCCGCCCACCACCGGCACCACCACGGCCGCGATATGGTTGATGGTGAACCCCATGGCCATGCCCGAAGCCATGTCCTCTGGCGCGGCGATCTTCTGGTAGTAGGTGCGCACGGCCACCGAGAAATTGAAGATGAGAAAATCCAGGACATACATGGCCCCGGCCACGATGTGGGAGTCGGTATAGGCGTAGGTCAGAAAGACCACGATCATGCCGGCGTATTCGATGGTCAGAAGCTGACGCTCGCCGAAACGGTTGATGGCCCGGCCGATCATGGGATTGAAGAAATAATTGATGGCGTTGTTGATCACGAACAGGACGGTGATGGCCTGAACGGAGTAGTCGAATTTTTTCACCAGGAGATACACGGCAAAGACGATGAAAATCTGCCGCCGCGAGCCTTCCAGAAACGTCAGCCAATAGTAGAGCCAGTAGCGCCGGCGCAGGTACATCTTCTTTTTCTGGGGCGCGACATGGATGGGGCAGGGCTTTTTGAAAAGTCCCCATACCCCGGCCATGGCCACCGCGATTCCGATCAAGACGAACATGCCGGTGTAGCCCATGGCGTCGGCCAGGAAATAGATGAGCACGCCCACGGCGATGTTGGCCAGGGCTCCCACGGCCCGCACCTTGGAGAGCACCACCGGAGCCTCGAAGGTGTTGAAGTGCTGGAGCGTCAGGGACTGGTTGAGGGGCTCGTAGTAGTGAAAGCCCGTGGACATGACCAGGGTGGGCATGGTCACGCCCCAAAAGGACGGGAAATACCCGGTGACCGCCAGCCCCAGCCCCAGGAGCAGCACGGACAGGGAGGCGGCGCGCTGCTCGGACAGGACGAGCAGCACGTAGATGACCAGCATGGAGAGAAAGCCCGGCACCTCGCGCACGGACTGGATGAATCCGATCTGGTCGGCCGAAAGCCGGGCCGCTTCCACGGCAAAGTTGTTGATGAGCGTCTGCCAGGCCTGGAGCCCGGCCGTGGAGGCAATGGTGGAAACGAGCAGAAACAGGAGAATGTCGGCTCGGCCCGAACGGCAAAGCGCTTCCCTTGTCAGGGCCGCTTCCGGGTTGGCCGGGGAGCTGGTTGCGTTTGGCATAGGCGTTGACTTGAGACCTTGCGTCCGTTCTTTTCGTCACCCCGGCGAAAGCCGGGGGTCCAGTTTTTTCGGTTAGCCTGCCGGATTTGCTTTCGCCGCAAAGACGTCTTCCACAGCAGTGTAGTTATTGTAGCGCTTATGCCGCGTCTTCCGAATGCGTCACGCCACGAGGTCCGGTTTGTGATGGGCCAGCCACAACTGGAGCACGAGCAGGGTCCACAGCTTCTTGCGGTGGTCGGCCGCGCCCGTGGCGTGCTCGCCCACGAGCCTGGCCACGGTCTTGGGGTCGAAAATGCCCTGGGCCTTGAGGTGGCGCTGGCCTAAAAGCTCGTCCACCTGGGGCCGCAACTGGCCGCGCAGCCAGGCGGCCGTGGGGATGAGAAAGCCGCGCTTGCCCCGCTTGAGGATGTCCGGTGGCAGGATGCCGGCCACGGCCTTTTTGAGCAGGTATTTGCGCGAGCTTCCCCGCAGCTTGTAGCGCGAGGGCAGGCGGCACACGAATTCGGCCACGTCGCGGTCCAGGAAGGGAGCCCGCACCTCCAGGGAATGCATCATGGAGCAGCGGTCCACCTTCACCAGGATGTAGTCCAGCATGTACTGGCGGGCGAACACGTAGCCGACCCGGGCCAGGGGATCGGCGGCGGGAAAATCCTGAAAAAGCGTCTTGGTGGGGGCAAACAGGGTGTCCGGGGCCAGAAAGGCCTGGTGCGGATCGCGCCACAGGCTGGCCTGGGCCTCGGCGGTAAAGGCCGAAAGCCAGGTCTGGACCCGCAGCCACTGGGGCGCGGCCGCCCCGGCCAGAAACGTGTCGGCCACGAAGCGCGGGTTCACGTAGCCGGCCGAATGGGGCAAAAGCCGGCTCAAGGGCTCGACCAGGCCTCGGCGCAGGGCCTTTGGCAGCCGGTCGTAGAGCCCGGCCAGGACAAAGGCCGGATAGTATTCGTAGCCGTAAAAGAGCTCGTCCGGACCGTCGCCGCCCAGGGCCACGGTGACGTTTTCCCGGGTCACCTGGGAGAGCAGGTAGGTCGGCACAATGGACGGATCGGCCATGGGCTCGTCGAAGCGGGCCACGATTTCGGGCAAAAGCGCGCCGCAGGCGTCGGCCGACAGGATGCGCTCGTGGTGGTCCGTGGCGAATCGGCCGGCCACCAGGCGGGCGTACTTGGACTCGTCGTAGGAGGCCTCGGAAAAGCCGATGCTGAACGTCTTGATGCGCGGGACCATGCCGGCCATGAGCGCGGCCACGGTGGAAGAGTCGATGCCGCCGGATAAAAACACGCCCAAGGGCACGTCGGACACCAGCCGGCGCTTGACGGCCTGGGCCAGAAGCAGGCGCAGCGTTTCGCACAGCTCGGCTTCGGACGCCTTGGGCTCCGGGCCGGGCGCGGGCATGTCCCAGTAGGGGACCGTGGTGAGCCGGCCGTCCCTGTAGAGGAGCGAGTGCCCGGGCCGCAGCTTGAACACGTCCCGGTAGATGGTCTGGGGCGTGGGCACGTATTCGTAGGCGGCAAAGCGCATGAGCGCGGACAGCGGGGTCTCGAAGCGCAAAAACGGCAGGCGGCGCAGGGCGGTCAGCTCCGAGGCAAAGGCCAGGACCCCGTTTTGCAGGGTGTAGTAAAAGGGCTTTTTGCCGAACCGGTCCCGGGCCGCGAAAAGGATGCGGCTTTCCCGGTCCCACAAGGCAAAGGAGAACATGCCCTCCAGCAGGTCCAGGCCGGACGGGCCTTCGAGCAGCCAGGCGGCCAGGATGGCCTCGGTGTCGGAATTGGTGCGAAAGGCGAATCCCTTGGCCGCGAACCGGGCCTTGAGCTCCCGGTAATTGTAGATTTCACCGTTGAACGTGACCACGGCCCGGCCCTGGGCGTCGGCCATGGGCTGGGAGCCGGCGGCCAGGTCGATGATGGACAAGCGGCGGTGGCCCAGGGCGGCCGGGCCGTCCAGGTGCAGCCCCTCGCCGTCCGGGCCGCGATGGGTCATGGCCCCGGTCATGCGGGACAGCCAGGCCAGGCGGGCTTCTTCGGGCGGCAGGCCGCCGCCGTCCGGCAACACGAAGCCGGCAATGCCGCACATGCTACGCCCGGCTCCGGGTTGCGGCCTCGAAAAATTCCAGGATGGCCCGGGCGTTGGCCTTGGGGTCGAACATGGTCCGCACCCGCTGCCGGCCGGCCTCGGCCATGGCCAGGGCCCGGTCCCGGTCGGCGGCCATGCCCATGATGGCGTCGGCCAGGGCCTCGGGGTTGCGCTGGGGAACCAGGAAGCCGGTGACGCCGTTTTCCACCACCTCGGGAATGCCGCACACGTCCGTGGCCACCACGGGCAGGCGGTGGGCCAGGGCTTCCATGATGACGTTGGGGATGCCGTCGCGGTCGCCCGAGGCATGGATCACGCTCGGCATGACGAAGATGTCGCTGCCGGCGTAGAGCTCGCTCATGCGGTCGTGGGAGACGAAACCGGGCAAAAAGACCCGGGGCCGCAGGCCATGGGCCCGGATGCGGCGGCGGATGACGGCCGTGGGCCAGGGCAGGCCCGCCCCGACCAGGGTGAGCTGGAAGGAAAAGCCCCGCCGGGCCAGGATGGCGCAGGCGTCGATGAGCACGTCAAAGCCCTTGGTGCGACAAAAGCGCCCCACGGCCAGGAGCCGGTAGGGCGGTTCCATGTGGACGTGGGCTTCGCCGCGCTCCTCCAGGGTCAGGCCGTTGTAGATCTGATGGATCTTGCCCGCGGCCTCCGGGGCCATGGCCGCCAGATAGGCGATGTTGGCCTTGTTGTTGGTGTGGATGGCCACGGCGGCGCGCATCTTGTCGGGCAGGGCTCCGTCCTGGGGATAGATGTCTCCGGCCCGGGCCGAAAAGGAAAACGGAATGCCCGAGAGCCTGGAGGCCACCCAGGCGGCCGTGGCCGGGCCATTGGCCCAGCCGGCGTGGATGTGGCCGATGCCGTCGGCCAGAAAGCGGCGGGCCAGGGTAAAGCCGGCGGCCATGGCCCAGGTGTTTTCGCCGGCCACTTCCAGGCAGCTCCAGCGCCGCCAGGGGATTTCGGACAGGATGTGGGCCGTTTCCACGGGCCGGCGCACCGCCCACCAGGCCATGTCGGCCAGGATGCGCGGCAGGGCCGTAACGCCCAGCCGGTTGACCCCTGCGGCGGCTCGGCGCATGGCCGGGGAAAGGTTTTTCCCGGCCTCGCCATAAAGCGTGTACATGGCAAAAGGCATGCCCGCGGCCCTGGCGTTTTCCACTTCCCGGAAAATGAAGGTTTCCGAGGGCAGGGGATACCACAGCAGGATGTAGGCGGTCTTGGGAAGGCTCAAATTATTGTGCTCGTCGGGTGCAAGGCTTGGCGGTTTGCGACATCGGCGGCTATGTAGTCCAAGGTTTGCGTGCCTGTAAAGCCGCAGGGCCGGATACGGCGCTCCAAACGCCTTGCGCGGGAAACGGCTTGCGGCTAAGCAGGGTTATGGAACCCTGCCGGACCCGGGTTCCCGGACGAGGGCGGCGACTTGGACGGCGTGGAACACGGAGCAGCGGAACATTCGAGGACGGTATGGCGCAGACGAACATCTTGCTGGAGTCGGGAACCAACGAGCTTGAAATCATCGAGTTCTACATCGACGAGGAAGTCGCACCCGGAGAAAAGCCGTACCGAGCCCATTACGGCGTCAACGTGGCCAAGGTGCTGGAGATCATCCGCCTGCCCAAGGTCACGGGCATGCCCCAGACGCCGCATCCGTGCGTGATCGGCACGTTCAACCTGCGCTCCCGGGTCATTCCCCTGATCGACCTCAGCCTGTGGCTGGGCAAGCCCATGGCCCGGGACGCCAACACCAAGGTCATTGTCTCGGAGTTCAACAAGGTCATCAACGCCTTCATGGTGTCCGGGGTGACGCGCATCCATCGCTTGAGCTGGCAGGAAGTGGAGCCGCCCTCGGGTTTCGTGGCCTCGTTTGCGGCCAACAACTTCACGGGCGTGGTCAAGTTTCCGGACCATATCGTGCTCCTGCTCGACATGGAGCAGATCATCTGGGACCTGAACCCCGCCCTGGCCATGAAAACCGAGCGCGAGGCCGCCGAGGAGGCAGCCGCGCCGGAGTCCGCGATCCGCAAGACCCTGGTGGTGGACGATTCCAATTCCATCCGCCGGCTTATCGCCAGCTATCTGGAAAAGGACGGCTTCGAGGTCGTCCAGGACATCAACGGCCAAAACGCCTGGGACCGGCTGATGGACTGGAAAAAGGCCGTCACCGAGGAAAACCGGCCCCTGTCGGAGTTTGTGGACCTGATCGTCTCGGACATCGAGATGCCGGCCATGGACGGCCATACCCTGTGCCGCAAGATCAAGGACGATTCGGTGCTCAAGGAGTTGCCGGTGGTCCTTTTTTCGTCGCTCATAAACGATCAGCTCTATCACAAGGGCCTTTCCGTGGGGGCCGACGACCAGGTGACCAAACCCGAGGTGGGCACCCTGGCCGAACGGGCCCGGCGGCTCATCGAAGAACGCCGGTAGCCGGGCGCGACGCGTCGGACCGTAACAAGGCCGTCGGGCGGCCCTGGGTTTGCGATGGAAATCCGCCCCGCCCCATGCCGCAAGCCTGGGGGCGGCGCGGACAAGCGCGGCTTGGCCCGGGCCAGGCCGGAAAGGCGTGTTCCGGAACCCCAGACAGGGGAATGGCGCGTATGCGGATGCTGTTGGTCGCCCGCGATGGCCGGGCCAGGGAGCGGTTTCTGGAGGAATTGTCCGAGCTTGGCGCCGAATGCGACGTGGCGGCCGGGCCCCAGGCGCTGACCGAGGCCGTGCGGCGCAACCGCTACAGCGGCATGCTGTTCGACGTCCCCACCATCCTGCGGGACAAGCGCTTCGACAAAAAGCTGCTCCAGGACCTGGCCGAGGTGTTTCCGTCGGTCAAAATCAAGCACGATCCGGCCACGGATACGGTGTACGCCCTGGGGACCAAGGCCGTGCTGACGGCCCAGGGCGGGCTTTCGGTCTTTGTGGAGGCCTGCCGGGAGTTCGCGCCCCGAAGCTTTCGCCGGGGCGACCGGGTGGAGGCGCACCTGCCGGTAACCCTGTGGCGGGGGGCCATGCTGTCCGGCCAGGCCGGAGAGCGCACGACCACGCTCAATATGTCCTTTTGGGGCTGTTTCGTGTTTTCAACGGCCGCATGGACGATTGACGAGCCGTTGCTGGTGGGATTTCCGGACCTGGAGGCAGCCCAGGTGCGGTCGCGGGTGGCCTGGATCGAGCCTTGGGGCGGGCGGACCCTGCCCGGCCTGGGCCTGGCCTTCCTGGAGATGCCCGAGTCCCTTGGCCGGGAACTGGTGCGCCTGGGCTGCGACCCGACCCGCGCACCAGTTGCGCCGCCGGGAAAAGAGCCTTAGGAACCC
Organism: uncultured Desulfovibrionaceae bacterium; assembly: GCA_964490985.1. Taxonomy (GTDB): domain Bacteria; phylum Desulfobacterota; class Desulfovibrionia; order Desulfovibrionales; family Desulfovibrionaceae; genus Solidesulfovibrio. Next base: position 50,521 of record CAZBER010000013.1, read on the forward strand.
TTTTCGCGCCAGGTGTGGCGCCCTTGAAAAATGCGGAGGGATGGCCGAGCGGTTTAAGGCGGTGGTCTTGAAAACCACTGACGCGCCAGCGTCCGGGGGTTCGAATCCCTCTCCCTCCGCCACTTCGGAACGGAACCGGGCACGCCCAGGCGACCGTCAGGGGATGCTCCAGCCGCCATCGATGACGAGTTCCGAGCCGGTCACGAATCGCGCCTCGTCCGACGCGAGGTAGAGCGATCCGTAGGCGACATCGATCGGTTGCGCGGGGCCTCCCATGGGGACGATGGCGATCAGCGCCCGCCGCTCCCCTTCCGTCAGATCGTCCCAGGCGGGCGTATGCGTGTTTCCGGGGTGGACGGAGTTCACCCGCACGCCCTTCTTGGCGTATTCGAGGGCGCTCGCCTTGCTCAGCATGCGCACGCCGCCCTTCGAGGCGTGATAGGCGGTGAAGCCGGTCGTCCCGATCAGGCCATAGATCGAGCAGATGTTCACGACAGCGCCGTTGCCCGTTCTCACCAGCTCCGGCATTGCGGCCTTCAGGCCGAGGAACACGCCGGTGAGGTTCACCTCGATGACGTTGTTCCAGGCGGCGAGCGACGTTTTCTCCAGGCCGTCGTTGTTGAAGACCGCCGCGTTGTTGACCAGCGTCGTGAGCTTGCCGAAGGTAGCGACCGACGCCGAGACGGCGTCAGCCCACTCCGCTTCGCTCGTGACGTCCAGCGTCCGGAAGACCGCCTTGCGCCCCTCTTCCCGCAGGCGCGCTGCCAGCTCTTCGCCCTGTTCCACGAGCACATCCGCGACGACCACGCGTGCGCCTTCCGCCGCGAAGAGCCTGGCGTGAGCTTCTCCGATGCCCCGCGCGGCGCCGGTGATCAGCGCGACTTTTCCTTCTAGCCTTCCGGCCATAACGACACCTCCGATGATGGGCTGGCCTCTTTTGGCTCGTGCCATTCATGATCGGAGCTGACAGATCGCGTTAGCTCAATCCTGCCTCATTCTTGCCTGATTCTATGACCTGCGGCTTTTTTCGAAGCGGTTATGCCTCGACGTTGCTATGATGCTTTGAACTGGAGCGTGTGGGATGGAATACAGGACCACCAAAGAGGACGATGCGCGACGCCAGGAGACCCTGGCGATCCGGAGCGAACTGGCAAAGACGATTTTGAACTTGCTCGGGGATCGCGAAGACCTACAAGCGCCCCATCTCGGGCTGACCCTGGCGAAACGCACACGTCCGGTTCCGCCGACGCCGTATCAATACGACCCATCTCTTGCGATGATCATAAATGGCCGGAAGCATGTTATCCTTGGAAGCTCGTCATACTGGTATGACGAGTCCCTTTTTCTTCTTACGGCTGTCAATCTGCCGACAATCACCGAAGTCCTCAATGGAAGCCCGGAAGACCCTTACCTCTCGATAGTGCTGCAGCTCGATATGACGGCTGCAAAGCAGCTCATCGCCGAGATCGACACAGAGGAGCCGTCTGCGCTCCCGGAATCCGCGATGGCGGTGGGGCCAGCCACCAAGCCGTTGTTCGATGCTCTCGCCCGGCTGATCGATCTCCTGGCGACGCCGAGCGACGCGCCGATTCTCGGCGATCTCATTCAACGGGAGATGCTCTACCGCGTGCTGACCAGTCCCGCGGGCGGGCGCCTCCGCCAGATCGTCCGTATCGGCACGCAGAGCAACCGCGTCGCCCGCGCTGTCGCCTGGCTTCGCGAAAACTATGCTGCGCCGCTGCGTGTGGAGGAACTGGCCGAGCGCTGCGCAATGGGCGTTTCGACGCTCCATCATCATTTCCGCCAGCTTACGTCGATGAGCCCGCTGCAGTTTCAGAAGCACCTTCGCCTTCACGAAGCACGGCGTCTCTTGCTGAGCGAAGACCTTGACGCCGGAAGCGTCGCGCTTCGCGTCGGCTACGAGAGCGCCTCTCAATTCAGCCGGGAGTACCGTCGCCTCTTCGGTGCGCCGCCAATGCGCGACGTAAAGGCTCTCCGATCGAACTCGATGACGTCGCCGGGTGTGTCGGAAATTTTGTAAGCGACCAGCAAATCAGACGCGCCGCCGCTTCGCTCCGTTACCGCATCGCCGAAGCAATGGATGGCTCTGGCAAGGGGGCGGTCTGCCCGCATTCAAGGCGAGCCAAGGCCTTGGGAAGCGTGCGCCAAGCGGTATCGCCCTTCCTGCCGCAACCCCTCCGCCGGGGCGGGCCAACTTTCATTGGACAGCCAAGGGGGTTACGGACTATTTGCCCGAAACCCGTACCGACTCCCGAAACGCCAGGGACGCCGAGCGCGCGTGAACGGCGCATTGCGCTGTTGCAAGCGGCTTGGCGTGGTTTCTCCATGCCCGGAGAGACGATCCCGTGATGCCGCGCTGGCCGATCATGCGGCACAAACGGCATCCGCGGCGCGTCGTACCGGGTCCTTTTTGATGGCGACCCGGTTTTTCGTTGGCCCTTTTTCATGGTGAAGGCGCTCCTGGTTCGTCTCCAGGAAAAGACAGGTTTGATCCCCCGGCACGCACGACGCCACATTTCTCCTGCGCGGCATTCCTATGACCCAGCATTCCGGCAGCTCCCGGCTCTGTCTCGCGTCCTTGTCCAGGCTGCGCCTCCTGGTGGCCTGCATCCTGGTGGCGGCCCTTCTGGCCGGCTGCGCCGGGATCACCGTCAGGGAAGCGCCCCTGGCCCAACGGTTCGACGCCCTGGACCGGTCGGCCATCAACTCCGACCGCCCCAGCGAACTCACCCTGGCCTTTCTCAAGCAACGGGACCTGCTCGAACAGTGGAAGACCGAGCCCGAAGGCCTCCTTCTTGCCCTGGACGCCAAGTACCAGGCCGATCCCGGGCCAGGCACCCTGTTTGCGCTCATGGAGCTGTCGCACCTTTTGGCCAAGCGGTTCGCGTCGCAACCGGAAAAGGCCGCGGAGTACGATCTTTCCTGCGTCGTCTATTCCTATCTGTTCCTGTTCGACCCCCAGGTCCTCCCCCGCCAGGGCTACATGATCCCGAACACGCGGTTGGCCTCGGAACTCTACAACCGCTCCTTGTCCCGGTACCTGCTCTACGCCCGGGGTACGGGCATGCGGTTTCGTCCGAACATGAAACTGTCCATGGCTGCCGGCTCCCTTGAGGTCAAGGAGCGGCAAAACGGCCTGCCGTTTCGTCCCGAAGACATTTCTTCCATGCACCTTGCCTTTGAATATGCCGTCTCCGGGCTCGACGTCACCAACTCCGTGCCCGGATTGGGCGTGCCGCTCATTCTCGTGCGCGACGCCGCCGAGACCGGGAGCCAAATAGCGGGAAGCGAGTACCTGCCCCAGGTGCGCCAGGTTTTTGCCGCGACCTTGTTTCTGCGGCTGGACCTCGCCTCCAGGTCCGAAAACGCCGGCCGGCACGTGTACCACAGCCGGGTGGAACTCTACGACCCCATGCGGGTGAACACCATCCAGGTGGGCGAAACCACCATACCCCTGGAAACCGACACCACCACGCCCCTGGCCTGGATGGCGGCCCACGCCCCGGCCCCCCAGGGCATCAAGGGGCTCATGGATCCCGCGGCCCTGGAATCGTCCCAGGGGCTGTACATGCTCCAGCCCTACCAGAAGGACAAAATCCCGGTGGTCTTTGTCCACGGTCTCATCAGCTCGCCGATGACCTGGCTGCCCATGATCAACGGCCTCATGGGCGATCCGGTGCTGCGCCAGCGCTACCAGTTCTGGTATTTTTCCTATCCCACCGGCAATCCGGTCTACTATTCGGCCAAGCTGCTGCGGGAATCCCTGGAAAAAGCCCGCCGAAGCCTGGACCCCGACGGCACCAATCCGGCGTTTAACAACATGCTCATTGTCGGACACAGCATGGGCGGCCTGCTCACCAAGGCCATGGTGCAGGAGAGCGGCGATGGCCTGTGGAACGACCTGTCCAAGACGCCGCCCACGCAACTGTCGCTTGCTCCGGAGGTCAGGACGCTTTTGGACAGCGTATTTTTTTTCAAGCCCTTGCCGTTCGTGACCGAGGTGGTGTTCATCTGCACGCCCCACCGGGGTTCGGAAATGGCCCTGGGCACCATCGGCAAGATCGGCCGGGCCCTGGTTACGCTGCCCGTGACCCTGGTCAAGGCCAGCACGTCCGTTTTTGCGTCCCTGGCCACCCTCGGCCACAAGCTCCCCCCAAGCACCTTGCCCACGGGCATTGACGGGCTTTCGCCCAAAAATCCGCTGCTTGTAAAATCGGCCGCCATGCCTGTGGCCGTTCCCTTTCATTCCATCATCGGCAATGAGGACAAGGCGGGCGTGGCGGGCGGAACCGACGGCATCGTGCCCTACTGGAGCTCCCACCTGGACGGGGCGCAGTCCGAGCTGATCGTCAAGTCCGGCCATGGAGCCCACGAGCACCCCTTGGCCATCCGGGAAGTGCGGCGCATCATGCTCGAGCACATGAAAAAAAGCGAGGCGCAGGCTCCGGCCTTGGTGGAGGCCAAGTGACGCTGCCGTAAGGAAACGACGCCGACGATCGGCCGCGGCCTGGCGGTGCGCCAGAACTACGGTGATTGCCTGGTTCCGCGCCTTGCGCCATTGCCTTGACGCCCTGGCAAGGGCGGATGTAGGGGATGCCCTCGATTACGCACGCTTGCGCCGGGAGAGGACTTTCCCCCTCCTCTCCACGAAATGGAATCGCGGACGCACCACCGTGGCCGCTCCTGCAAACTTCCTTGCCTGTCGGAGGCATGACCGCACCCATGGCCCGCATTCTCTACGGCGTTCACGGCACGCAGCACGGGCATGCCATTCGGGCGCTCATCATGGCCCGGCGGCTGGCCGAGATGGGGCATGAGTTTCTGTTTGTCTCCAGCGAGGAGGGAGCCGGGCTTTTGTCCCGCGAATTCCGGGTGGAGCGCTTCGAGAACCCCGGCACCCGCTACAAAAACCAGCGCCTGGACACCCCGGCTACGTTGGGGCTCGCCCTGCGCACCCTGGCCAAACGCGGCTCCGAGCTGGCCCGCCTGAAGCGCCTGATCCGGGAATTTAAACCCGACGCGGCTATTTCCGACTACGAATATTTCGTGCCCATCGCGGCCAAGCGGGCCGGCATCCCCTGCCTGTCCCTGGACCACCAGCACGTCATCTCCTGCTGCGACCACGACGTGCCGGCCCGGCTCCGCCTTGACTACTGGGGCATCCGGGCCTCTATCCGGTTCCTCTTTTCGGCCTGCTCGGATTATCTGGCCATCTCCTTTTACCGGCCGCCCACCAAGCCCGGAGCCCATGCCCGGGTGGCTCCGCCCATTTTGCGCCAAAGCGTGCTGACGCAGACCCCGACCCGGGGCGAGCATATCGTGGTCTACCAGAGCTGCGGCATCTGCGACGCCTTTGCGCCGTATTTGAGGACCATTGACCGGGAGTTTCGGGTCTACGGCTACAAGATGGACAAGGTGGACGGCAACCTGACCTTTCGCAGCTACTCCGAGGAAGGGTTCCTGCGCGACCTCTCCTCGTGCGCCTACGTGATCTGCGGCGGCAGCCACAACCTCATGTCCGAGGCGCTTTATTACGGCAAGCCCGTGTTGTCCTTTCCCGTGGCCGGGGCGTTCGAGCAGCACTTGAACGCCTTGTACCTGGAACGGCTGGGCTACGGCCAAGCCGCCGACATGGCCAACCTGTCGCCGACGCTCGTTCCGGATTTCGAAAAAGGCCTGGACGCCTGCCGCGCCCGCATCGCGGCCGAGAGCTTCTACGGCAACGACATGGTGTTCGATCTGGTGGACGGCTTTTTGCGGGACGGCCGGCTGCCGGGACGATCCTAGGAAAGTTTTCCTGAAGGCTGGTCAATTCCAGCCGCTTTTTTTAAGGTCCCTACCACCCCCATCCCACGTCTAAGGAGATCGTCATGCGCCGCGCCCCGATCCTTCTGGCCGCCGTCCTGTGCCTGTGGGCCGCAACGGCCCTGGCCGCCGACAAGCCCCTGACCTTCGGCCTGCTGCTGGTCGGCCCCTACAACGACAAAGGCTACAGCCAGGCCCAGTACGAAGGCGGCAAATACGTGGAAGCCCATCTGCCGGGCTCGAAGATGCTCTACCTGGACAAGGTCAATCCGTCCGACCGGCCCGGGGTCACCATTCCCCAGCTCGTGGACGACCTGGTGGCCAAGGGCGCGACCCTGGTTTTGGCCGGCTCCGACGACATGAAGGACGGCATCCGCGAGGCCGCCGAGCAGCATCCGGACATCACATTCATTCATGTGTCCGGCGACGACGTGCTCATGGGCAAGGCCCCGAAAAACCTGGGCAACGTCTTCGGCAAGATGGAATACGCCAAGATGATGGCCGGTTTTTCCGCGGCCATGACCACCAAGACCGGCAAGATCGGCTTCCTGGGGCCGCTCATTAACGACGAGACCCGCCGCCTGGCCGACGCCGCCTTTCTTGGGGCGCGCTATGCCTGGACCCAGGTGCGGGGCAATAAGCCCGAGGGCCTGACCTTCAAGGTGAGCTGGATCGGGTTCTGGTTCAACATCCCGGGCGTGACCTCGGACCCCAACCAGGTGGCGGCCGCGTTTTTCGACCAGGGATTCGACGTGGTCATTTCCGGCATCGACACCCCCGAGGCCCTGACCGTGGCCGGGGCCCGCAAAAAGGCCGGGGCCGACGTGTACGCCCTGCCCTATGACTACAAGCTGGCCTGCCAGGGGGCCGAGAACGTGTGCCTGGGCGTGCCGTATTTCAACTGGGGGCCGCCGTTTCTGTCCATTGCCCGGGCCGTGGCCGCCGGGACCTACAAGCCCGCCTTTGACTGGCTGTCCCCGGATTTCGCCGACATAAACAATCCCGACAAGAGCCCGGTGGGCTTCCTGCCGGGCGCGGCCCTGTCCGGGGAGGCCAAAAAGGCCCTGGACCAGTTCATTGCCGACCTGGGCTCGGGCAAGGTGGACCTGTACGCCGGCCCGCTCAACTACCAGGACGGCACGCCGTTCGTGAAGGCCGGCCAGAAGCCCTCGGACAAGGACATCTGGTTCTGTCCGCAGCTGCTCCAGGGCATGGAAGGGGCCAGCGCCTCCAAATAGGGGCGCGCCCGGGAACGTCTGGCCGTGAACGTCGTCTTGTCCCATATCGTCAAGCGCTTCGGGGCGCTTGCGGCCAACGACGACGTGACCATGCGCCTGGAGCCGGGCCGTATCCATGGTTTACTCGGCGAGAACGGGGCCGGGAAATCCACGCTCATGCGCGTGCTGTGCGGCGTCCTTACCCCGGACGCCGGAACCGTGGTCATTGACGGCCGGGAGTACCAGGGCCTGACCCCGGAGAGCGCCCTGGCCCAGGGCATCGGCATGCTGACCCAGGACCCGCTGGATTTTCCGCCCCTGGCCGTATGGGAGAACTTCGCCTTGGGCGGCGGCATCCTGCCCCGGCGCGAGGCCCACACCCGGCTGGCCGCAGTGTGCGGCCGCCTGGGCTTTGTCCTGCCCGCCGACGCGCCCGTGGCCGGCCTGACCGTGGCCGAGCGCCAGCATCTGGAGCTGGCCCGGCTTTTCGACCGGGAGGTGCGCCTGCTCATTCTCGACGAGCCCACCACCGGCATTTCCCCGGCCCAAAAGGAAACGCTTTTTTCCGTGCTCAAGACCTTTGTGGCCAGCGGCGACCGGCTGGTGGTGCTGGTGACCCACAAGCTGGCCGAGGCCCGGGAGCTGTGCGACCGGGTGTTCGTGCTGCGCCAGGGCAAACTGGCCGGCGCCTTTGACGCGCCTCTGGCGCCGCCGGCCATCCTGGCCACCATGTTCGGAGCCGACGCCACGGCCTGTCTCCTGGAAGGCGATGCCGCGGCCGCAGGGGCGGCCGCGCTCCGGGCCACGGAGGCGGCCGCGCCCCTGGCCTCGCTTGGCGACGTGACCATTGCCGATGAAAAGGCCGTCATCGAAGGCCTGTCCCTGGACATCCGGCCGGGCGAGATCGTGGGCCTGGCCGGCATCTCGGGCGGCGGCCAGGAGGCGTTTTTGCGCGGCCTGGCCGGCATTGCCCGGGTCGTGTCCGGGCGGCTCACCGTGTCCGGCCGGGCCCTGGCCGGCAAGCCCCTGTCCCGGTTCCGGGCCGCCGGCATCCACTATCTCCCGGCCGCGCGCATGGAAGAGGGGCTTTTCCCGGGCCTGACCCTGCTGGACCACGTGCGCCTGGCCTTTCCCCAGCGCCGGGGGCAGGCCCGGGAGCTGTTTCGGGACCGCTGCGTGGGCGCGTTTCGCCTCACCAACAATCCGGGCGCGTCGGCAGCCTCCCTGTCCGGCGGCAACCAGCAGCGCCTGCTGCTGTCCCTGGTCCCGGACGGCACCAAGCTGCTTTTGGCCGACAACCCCACCCGGGGCCTGGACGTGTCGTCCATTGCCCAGATCTGGGACCATTTCCGGGAACGGGCCAGGCAGGGCGCGGCCGTGGTGTTTTTCTCCGAGGATCTGGACGAGATTTTGACCCAGGCCAGCCGGGTCCTGGTCTTTTACAACCGCCGCCTGGTGGCCGACCTGCCCGCGGATGCGTATGACGCCGCCCTGCTCGGCGACCTCATGACCGGCCGGGCCGGGAGCGCGCCATGATGGGCCGCGCCGCCCCCCTGGCCCGAATCGGCTTTGCCCTGGGCCTGGCCCTGGCCGCCACCCTGGCCATTCTCTTTGCCGCCGGCGCGCCGCCCCTGGACACCCTGGCCGTCATGGTCCGGGCCGGCCTGGGGTCCGGCCAGGCCTGGCTGCGCACCCTGTCCGCCTTTGCCCCCCTGCTCCTTTGCGGCGCGGCCCTGTGCGTCACTTTTGCCGCCAATCTCTGGAACATCGGGGTGGAAGGCCAGATCACCATGGGCGCGGTCTTTTGCCTGGGCTGCCTGCGGCTTTTCGATCCTGCCGGGGCCTTTCCCCCGTCCCTGGTTCTGGGCTTGGCTTTATGCGCGGCCATGATCGGCGGGGCGGCCTGGGCGCTTGTGGCCGGGGTGCTGCGCACCCATGGCCGGGTGCACGAGATCTTTTCCGGCCTGGGGCTCAATTTCGTGGCCATGGGCGTGACCCTGTGGCTCATCCTCGGCCCCTGGAAGCGGCCGGGCATGGCTTCCATGAGCGGCACCGAGCCCCTGGTCGAGGCCTTTCGCCTGCCTGGCTGGGGCATGCGGCCCTTGAGCCTGGTCGGACTGCTGCTGGCCGCAGCCGCCTACGGCGGCGTCTACTGGCTGCTTCGCCGCACCTTTTTCGGGCTCACCCTGTCCGCGGTGCGCCAAAATCCCCGGGCCGCCGAGCTCCTGGGCCTTCGGCCCAAGGTCCGCATGCTGGCGGCCATGGCCGTGTGCGGTTCCCTGGCCGGCCTGGCCGGGGGGCTCCTTGTCACCGGGCTCTACCACCGCCTGATTCCGTCCATTTCCGGCAACTACGGCTATACCGCCATCCTGGCCGTGCTCATGGCCTCGTTGGGCCTGCGCGCCCTGCCCCTGGCGTGCCTGTTTTTCGCCGTGCTCACCGTGGGCGCTGTCCAGCTTCCCCTGGAGCTGAGCCTGGATTCGTCCCTGGCCGGCGTCATCCAGGGGGTGATGGTCCTGACGCTGTTCGCGGCCCGGCGGCTGTGGCCGGCCGTGCGCAGGAGGGGCGCATGAGCCTGGAGTACCTTGTCGCCCAGATCGGGGCCGTGCTGTTCGCGGCCGCGCCCCTGATCCTGGCCGCCCTGGGCGAGACCCTTTCCGAGCGGGCCGGGGTCATCAACCTATCCTTGGACGGCACCGTGCTTTTTGCGGCCATGGCCGCCTTTGCCGTGGCCCGGGCCTCGAACGATCCCTGGCTCGGCCTGGCCGCCGGCGCGGCCGCCGGCATGGCCGTGGCCGGGGTGCTGGTCGTGTTGGGGCTTTGGCTCGGGGCCTCGGAGCTGGCCGTGGGCTTTATCCTGACCCTTTTTTGCCGCGATTTGGCCTATTTCCTGGGCCATGCCCAGGCCCGCCAGCCCGGACCGAGCCTGGGCGTGCTGTCGATTCCCGGCCTGGCCGACATCCCGGTCCTGGGGCCGGCCGTTTTCCGGCAAAGCCCGGTGGTGCTCTTGAGCCTTTTGGCCGTGGTCGGGGTCTGGTTTTTCCTCATGCGCACCCGGCCGGGGCTGCTCCTTCGGGCCGTGGGCGAATCCCCGGCCGCGGCCGCGGCCCGGGGCTTTGCCGTGCGCCGCATCCGCGTCTGGTACTGCCTTTTCGGTGGAGCCATGGCCGGTGCGGCCGGAGCCTTTTATTCGCTGTCGGTCAAGCCTGGCTGGGGCCATCCCCAGGGCTGCGAGGGAGCCGGCTGGATCGCCCTGGCCATTGTCATCTTCGGCGGCTGGAAGCCCGTGCGCGTGGCCCTGGGCGCGCTTTTCTTCGCCGCCATCCAGGTGTCGGGCATCCTGCTCCAGGACGTGCTGCCCGGACTCTCCGGCACGCTCTTTCAGATCGCGCCCTTCCCGGTCATGATCATCACCCTGCTGGTGGTCAATCTGCGCCGCTCGGCCGCCTTCCGCGAGGCCGCCCGGCGCGTGCCCCTCCTCGGCCGGCTGGTGCCCAGGACCGCCGGCGGCGCGCCCGGGGCCATCATCGGAGCCCTGGACAAGGGCTTCTGATTCCCTGTCCGGGCCGGCCGGTTGCCACACTGGCCCATTTACGGTAACGCAACGCCAAGTCGCGGTCAGACGCGGCCAAATCCTTAAGTCACGACGGACCGGAGCGCCATGAGAAAACGACCGCTGACCCCGGAGACCTACTATCGCCTTCCCTGGAACCTGGCCGACAATTCCATTACGTGGCTGGAACCCACCACGAAATGCAATCTTTACTGCGAAGGGTGCTACCGCGAAAACGACCCTCTCGGCCACAAGCCCCTGGAAGAGGTCATCCGGGAACTGGAGACCGTCAAGAAGCTGCGGCGCACCGACGGCATCTCCATCGCCGGCGGCGAACCGCTGATCTATCCCGACATTGTGCCCCTGGTCCGGTACGTGGCTTCCCAGGGCTGGAAGCCCATCATCAATTCCAACGGCCATGCCCTGACTCCGGAACTGGTGCGGGAGCTGACCGCCGCCGGCGTGGTCGGGTTCACCATGCACGTGGACTCCCACCAGAACCGGCCGGGCTGGAAAGGGGCCAGCGAGGGCGACCTGTGCGCGCTGCGCTTGAAGCTCGCCGAGATGATCCACGAGCACGGCCAGGGCCAGGTGTCGTGCTCCTTTAACGCCACCATCTACCGCGACACCCTGCCCGACATTCCCATGCTCACGAAGTGGGCCCACGAGCACATCGATATCGTCCAGACCATGGTCTACATCCTGTTCCGCTCGGCCCGCAAAAAGAACAATTTCGACGTGTTCGTCCACGGCAAGCCCGTGGACGTGGGCGACCTCGTCTATCAGCTCGACAACCAGGAAGCCCACCAGGACATCATGTCCCAGGAGATCGCCGACGCCATCCGGCTGGCCTATCCGGAACACGAGCCCTGCGCCTATTTGAACGGCACCGAGGACCCCTTGTCCATGAAATGGCTGCTCACCCTGCGCGTGGGCACCAAGGACGAAATCCTGGGCTATCTGGACCCCAAGTTCGCGGAATGGGTGCAGTCCTTCCATCACCTGGCCTACGGCACCTACCTGGCCTATTCCCGGCCGTGCTGGATGCAGTGGTTCCAGAAGCTGGCCCTGCTGGCCCCGTTCAACAAGAGCCTGCGCAAAATCTTCGGCCGCCTGCTCATGCGGCCCAGGCTGTGGGCCAAGCCGGTGGGCATCCAGTCCATCATGGTCATCCAGCCCTGCGACCTCTTTGAGGACGGCCGCCAGAACATGTGCGACGGCTGCCCGGACGCCCTGCCCTACAAGGGCAAGCTGGTCTGGAGCTGCCGTGTGGACGAGTTGGAGAAGTTCGGGGCCTTTATCCAGTGCTGTCCGCGCGGCTGCGGCGCGCCGGCCGAGGCCGAGGCTGCCCAGGCGGCCCAGCCCGAGCCCCAGCCGGTTGTCGCGACCCAGCCCGAACCCGCTCCGGAACCGGCTCCCGAACCCGTGAAAGAGCCCGAGCCGCAACCGGCTCCGGAACCAGTCCCCGCGCCTGAACCGGCTCCCGTGCCCGAGCCCGTTGTCGAACCCGCGCCCGAGCCCGAACCGGCTCCCGAGCCGAAGCCTGCGCCGGCTCCGGAACCCGAGCCGACTCCGGAGCCTGCGGCCGCACCCGTGCCCGAGCCCGAGCCCCAGCCGGCCCCGGAGCCAGAGCCCCAGCCCGAACCGGCCCCTGCGCCCGAACCAGAGCCGGTTCCCGAACCCGAGCCCGTGAAAGCGTTGCAGCCGGAACCGGCTCCGGAACCCGAGCCGGTGGCCGAACCCGAGAAGGAACCCGAGCCCGAGCCGGCCCCGGTGCCGGCTACCCGGACTGATCTGGCCCCTGCCGCCAAGGCCATGGCCGAACCGGCCATCAAGATCGACATGCCGCCCATGGCCGTGGCCGAACCGGAACCGGCCAAGAAGGAGCCTGCCCCCGAGCCGGCCAGGGAACCCGAGCCCGCGCCCGAGGCTGCGGCCAAGGAGCCGGAGGCGGCTCCCAAGCCCGCTGCCGCGCCGGCGCCCGAGGCTGCCAAGGCTGCGGCCAAGGGGACCAAGGCCGCCGACAAGAAAGCCAAGGCCGCGTCGGCCAAGAAAACCGGCCGCACCTCCAAAAAGAAGTCCAAGGCCCGCTAGCCGGGACCTGCCCTTCCTCCCGGCCGCCCCAGGCGGCCGGGAGGGGAATCCTCCATGCTCCAAGCCGCACCCAAGTCCGCCAAAAGCCCTGCCCGTCCGTCCTACGGCATTTTAAACAAGTTCGCCCACCTGGCCGGCGCTCAGTGGATCCACGACGGACTGCACACGTTTTTCCTGATTTACCTGGCCCGGCTTTCCACCAGCGATTACGGCGAATTCATGGTGGCCTTCGGCCTGGCCTCCATCATCCTCTTTCTCGGCGAATTCGGCCTCAACCAGCCCCTGGTGTCCGCGCTCTCCAAGAAATTCAGCCACAAGGGCGACATCCTGGCCCAGTACACCCTGCTCAAGGGCGCGCTCCTGGTGGCCGGGTGGCTCGGCGTCCTGATCTTCGTCTACTGGCAGGGCTATACCCCGGGGCTCAAAAACCTCACCCTGGTCATTTCGGCCGGCGTGGGCCTGGAGGCCATAGCCAGCTCCTTTTTCGTGGCCATCCGGGTGGAGGGCCGCCAGGACCTGGAGGGCCGCATCCGGGTGGTGGCCGGCGTCCTGGGCTACGGCTACGCCATTGCGCTGTTGGCCCTGGGGGCCAAGCCCCACTGGATCGCGCTGTTCAAGATCATCGAAAACACCGCCGCCCTGTCCGGCGGCGTGTGGATGGCCCTGCGCACCACGGACTTTTCCGGACTGGCCCTCAAGCGCAAATCCCTGGCCCGCACCTGGGCCACGGCCAAGACCGGCTCGGTTTTCGTACTCATGGCCCTGGCCGCCATCCTCTACAACAAGGCCAACCTCTATTTCCTTCAAGGCCAGGGCGGCCCCACCAAGGTGGCCCAGTACAGCGCCACCTGGGAGCTGGTGGACGGCATCTCCATCCTGGTGTCCAACCTGCTTTTGCGCAGCGTCCTGTATCCGCTGTTCGTGCGGCTGTGGAAAAGCGACAAGGGCGAATTCGGCCGCCTGGCCAACAATTCCGTGCGCTGGCTCATCGGCGTGTCCCTGCCGGTCATGTTCGTGCTGTTCGTGGAATCCGACCGGATCATCGGGCTCATCTACGGCGGGGCCTACCATGAGGCCATGTGGATGCAGAAATGGCTGGTGGGAACCATCATCTGCGGCTTCGTGCACAACCTGGCCGCCTACCTGATGATGAGCCAGGGCAAGCAGCGCCTGCTTCTGCTCACCTATATCGCCGGCCTGGCCCTGAACCTGGCGCTGTGCGCCACGCTCATTCCGGCCGACCCGCTGCTCGGGACCTGCCTGGCCATGCTCATCACCAAGGCGGCCGTGGCCGTCACCACCACGGCCTATTGCCAGGCCACCATGCGCATCATCGATCTCAAGTCCCTGTGGCGCATCGGCGCGGCCTGCGCCTGCGCCGCCGGGCTCTATGCGGTTGCCCGCCCCCTGGGCATCCGGGAAATTCCCGAGATTCTGGCTCTTTTGCCCTTTGCTTTCCTGGTCCGCCAGTGGTGGCTGGAGGTCAAGGCGCAAAAGGTCCAGGCCGGGCTGGCCTGAAGCACATCTCCCTCCCGCCGCTTTCCCGCCGGCCCGGCGCAGTGCCATCGAGAACCCTTAAAAAGGAGCATGCGTCATGCGTGACATCGTAAAGACGTTGTCCGTGCTGGCCCTGGGGCTTTGCCTCCTGTGGCCCGGCCAGTCCCTGGCCAAAAAGGATGGGAACGGCCCGGCCGCAGGCGGCCCGACCATGGGCGGTCCGGCTATGGGCGGTCCCCAGGGTGGAACCCAGAGCGGAACTCCGCCCCAAGGCCGACCCATGGGATCAGCCGTGCAGCAACCGACCCAGGGACAGCCCATGGGACCAGCCGTGCAGCAACCGACCCAGGGACAGCCCATGGGACCAACCGTGCAGCAACCGACCCGGGGGCAGCCTGCGGGGGCAACCGTGCAGCAACCGACTCCCAGGCAGCCCGTGGGTCCGGCAGGACAACGCCCGGCCTCCGGCCCGGCCGGCTCTCCCGGTCCCAAGGCCGTACCGGGGCAGCCCTACGGCCCGCCGACCTATACTGGCCCGAAACACGGCCCCAGGCATCCCGAAGCGCCCCGCGTCGCGCCTCCCAGGCATTCCAAGCACAAGAAGCACAAAAAGCACGGTCCGCCGGACCGGGCTCCGGCCTGGGGCTACCGAGGCCACCAGTAAGCGCCGCATCCGAACGGCCGTCGCTCCCACCCCCGGGGAGCGGCGGCCGTTTTCATGTGCTGCAATGCAAAACGGCCGCTGTTTCCGTTATGGAAGCAGCGGCCGTTTGTATGCTGTTTTGAAAACATCACCGCGTCCGGATGATCCGCTGCACCACGCCGCCCCAGCCGACGCGGTAGTCGATGCCGCGCCAGGACATGGTGTTGGTCGTAAACGTGCGGCCGAACGACCAGGCCAGCATCAAAAACGTGGCCACATAACCCCGAAGCCAGGGCAAAAGCGGCACGGGCCGGGGGGAGAGCCGGCGGTAGAGCAGGCTAAGGCCCAGGAATGCGGCCACATAGAGCAATGTGCCCATGGCCAGGCCGTTGCCGGCCCATCCCCCCAGCCAGCCGAGCAGTATCCCGGCCGCCATGACCGGCGGCGCGGACAGCACGAAAACCGCGACAATGGAAGCCAGCCAGCCCGGCGGAATGCAGAACTTGAGATACAGCAGCTGGCGCGTGAGCCACACGTCCCAGCGGGCCAGGGTCATGCCCGCCAGAGGTGTCTCCAGGCAGGCCGAAGCCACGGGCCAGGCGGCCACGCCAAAGCGGTGCAGATACGGCCCCATGGAGAAGTCGTCCACGATGTTGGCGCCCCAGAGCTTGCGCAGCCCGAAGCGGTCGAAGGCCTGCCGGGAAATGGCCATGGCCCCGCCCCAGGGCTGGGTGATGGCCCGCACCGGCTGCATCAGGTGCAGGGCCATGCAGGTCATGAGCATGCCCAGAGTGCCGGTCCGGAAATCTTCGGGCACGATCTTGTGGAAGCCGCTGGTCATGGCCGCGTCGCCCCGGGCAATGGGAGCCACGAGGTTGGTCACGAAGCGCCGGTCCCCGGCCCGGTGGGTGCTGTCGCAAAAGACAAACACCTCTGCCGTGGCCGCGGCCCGGATGCCGGCCAGGATGTTGTGGTTTTTCTGGCCGCAAGCCTCGGCCGGCCCGGCCAGCACGTGCATGGCCCGGTCGTCGCGGACCGTTACCTCCCGCACCAGGGACACGGCCGGGTCATCCTCCCGGGCCGTGACGAAAATGACCGTGAAATCGGGATAATCCTGGTCCAGAAGCGAGGCGATGGCCTCGCGCATGCCCGGCGCGTCGCCGGTCAGGGGCACGATCACCGCCGCCCGGGGCGCCTTGCCCGCAGGCATGGCCTCGGGGCCGTCTCCGCCGCGCACATGGCGCTGCCCAAGCAGGAAAAGGGCCGCCAGCACCAGCACCTGGGCCGCCATGACCGCCAAAGCGAAACTCCCCACGCTCCCCCCTCGAAAAATCGCCGGCCCGGCGGCTGCCTATCCGTTCGTCTTGCACGGGACCCGGGTGGCCCGCAGCGTAATCTTGCTGCCGCCCTTGGTGGTCAGCACGCCGCTTATCGCCCCGTCCTTGGCGTTGCCCTCGAACACATGGCCGCTGCCGTGCAGCACATACATATGGCCGTCGAAAATGGCCCCGACCACGTGGTAGACATTGGTTTCGCCGGTCAGGGCATGCACCACCACTTCGGCCCGCACGAAATTGCCGTCCTGGGTCACCCGGGCCTGCAAATCCGAGCCGTAAATGGAACCACGCCACAGCCCGGTCACGTTCACCTCGCCCGCCACCGCCGCCACGGCCGGCGCGGCGAAAAGCAGCCACGCCGCCATCAGTAATCCCATGAACTTACGCATCATCGTCTCCAGCCGGGGGGAGGAAACCCCCTTTTTTGAAAAAAAGGGGGTTTCCTCCCCCCGGACCCCCC
>CAZBER010000014.1:0-63867 GCA_964490985.1 uncultured Desulfovibrionaceae bacterium
GGGGCCTCGCTCCCCGGCGGGTCCAGGGCAGAGCCCTGGCAGGGTCTGGGGCAGCACCCCAGTACCAGGGCAGAGCCCTGGCCGCCGGAGGCATTCACCGCAACGCCCCTGCCGCCCTGCCGCCTTACCGCCTCGCCGCCGCGGTAAGCAGCCCCGCGCCGATAAGCGCGCCGCCGCCCAGTTGCCGCAGCCGGGTGATGAAGCGGGGGCTTTGGATGCGTTCGCCGACGCGGGCGGACAGGTTGGCGTAGAGGGTGGCGTTGATGGCCCCCAGGACCACGAAGGTGGCGGCGTTGAGGACCAGTTGCGGTCCGGCCGGGGCGTTCGGGGTGACGAACTGGGGCAGGAAGGCCACGAAAAAGAGGATGGTTTTGGGATTGGCGGCGGTGACGGCAAAGGCGTGGGCCAGTTTTTTGCCGGGCCGGCTCGGGACCAAGGTGACGGTTGGGGTGTCGGTGGAGCGGATCATGCCGAGGCCGAACCAGACGAGGTAGGCCGCGCCGACGTATTTGAGCACGGTAAAGGCGGTGGCCGAGACGGACAGCAGCGCTCCGAGTCCGGTCAGGGAGCAGGTCAGGGCCACGGCGTCGCCCAGGGTCACGCCCAGGACCAGGGCCCAGAGGGATTTGCGGCCTTCGGACAGGCCGTAGCTGACGACCATGAGCACGGTGGGACCGGGGATGACGAGCAAAACGGCGGCAGCGGCGACAAAGGACAGATAGAGGGCAGCGGACATTTCTTTTTCCTTGGGTGCAGTGGCCGGCATGGGCCGGGAAAAAGCATACCGCGCCCGGTAAAGGACGTCATCCCCTATTGTCCGGCGGGGCCTGACGGCGACATCAGTCTTCGATGTGCCAGCCGAACTCCTGGATGTCGCCCATGACCGCCTGGGGGTCCATGCCGTCTATTTTCTGGTCGCCCCGCAGCTCGATGGTTTTTTGGAATGTAAGCCGGCCCAGCTCCTCTTTCGCCGATTCCGGCAAGGCATTGATATTGGCGCCCGATTCCACCACCAGCAGGGAATGCTTTCCCATGGTCCGGGAGCATTGCGTTTCGTACACGTCCACCTTCATGACGGCCTCCGTATTTTCGGGTGACGATGCAGACACACAGCTTAAAGCGGCCTGAAGACGCCCGAGGCCAGGAATGGTCCCGGCACGCGGGCGGCGGGACCATGGCTTTATTCTACGTATGGGATCGGAAATTGGCTGTCAAGGAAGCGGTGACGACAGACAGCGCCGGCAGGCGTCGCATCCGGCAGGCGGGCATTTGGCCGTGACCAGGCCGGCCTGGTAGCGTTCCCACTCGCGCCAGAGATAGTCCCGGGAAACGCCGACGTCCACGATATCCCAGGGAAAGGCCTCGTGGCGGGGACGCTGCCGGTCGAGGTACCAGGCCGGGTCGCCGTCCCATTGTTTGAGCGCCCGGCGAAAGCTTCCGGCAGCGGCGGCCAGGCGGATCAGGTCAAAAAGCCGGCCGTCGCCCCGGGCCAAAAGGCCCTGAAGCCGGGCCATGGACGGGGTTTCGGCCTCCACGCGAAAGCCTTTGAGGCCTTTCACGGCCTCCCGGACCCGGGCGTAATCCGCCTCGATGACCGCCTCGGCGGCCATGGGCGCCCATTGCATGGGGGTAAAGGGCTTGGGCACCAGCGGGTTGACCGAGAGCGTGGCATGGGCCACGCCGCGCCTGCCCCGGCCGATGCTGCCGGCCGCGGCCGCGTCGGCCAAAAGCGGGGCCAGTTCGTCGTAGTCTTCGGGCGTCTCGCCGGGCCAGCCCACGATCAGATAGAATTTGAGGTGGTTGACGCCGTGCTCGCCGGCCAGGGTCACGGCCCGAAGGAGCGCGTCCACGGACAGCTGCTTGTTGGCGGCCCGGCGCAGGCGTTCGCTGGGGGCCTCCAGGGCCAGGGTCAGGGTGCGAAGGCCCGATGCGCGCAGGATGGCCATGAGTTGCGGGGTCAGGCCGTCGGCCCGCACCGAGGACAGGGAAAACTTGGTCTTGCGCTGGCGCAGCCATTCCAGAAAGGGAACCAGGTCGGGCCAGTCGGTGAGCGCCGTGCCCACCAGCCCCACCTTGCGGGGACCGACGTCCTCGATGAGCGCCTGGAGGTCGGCCAGGCTCGCCTGGCGGGGCGGCCGGTAGACGTAGCCGGCGGCGCAGAACCGGCAGCCGTAGGGACAGCCCCGGTTGACCTCGACCAGGAACATGTCGCGAAATTCCGCGTGCCCGGACACGAAGCAGGAATGGGCCGGCTCGGTCAGGCTGGTGGTGGCGCACGGGTCGATGCGGCGGGTGCGGGCCACGGGCGTGGGCGTGCGGCCCGGCGCCAGGACGCCGGGCAGGCTGGCCACGGCCTCCAGGCAGGCGGCCTTGTCCGCGCCGGAAAGCGCGGCCTGGCGCAGGGTTTCCAGGACGTCGGCCAGGCCGGCCTCGGCCTCGCCCACAAAGAGCAGGTCCAGGGCGGGCAGGATGGGAGCGGGATTTAAAAAGGCCAGCGGCCCGCCCCCCAGGATGATGGGGAAATCGGGCCGCTGGTCGGAGTCCAGGGGGATGCCGGAACGCTTAAGGGCCGAAAGCACGGCCAGGTATTCTTCCTCGTAGCAGAGCGAAAAGGCGATGACCGGAAAGTCGACCAGGGGCCGGCCGGAATCCTCGGCCCGGGGCGGGGCGTCGCCAGGGCAGAAGACCCGCTCCACGGCCAACGCCGGATTGGCGTCGAGAATCCGCCACACGGCCTGCCAGCCCAGGGCGGACAGGGCAGCCCGGGCCTCGCCGGGCACGGCCAGGGCTACGGGCAGCCGGCCGCCGAAATCGCGCCCGGCCGGCCGGTCCAATCCGAAATAGACTTTCGCGCGCTGTTGCTGGCTCAATCCCTCTTCCTGCCCCGGTACGGGGCCTTCCCCCGGCGGGAAGGCCGCACGGAGCGGCCAGGAGGGGCAATCCCCTCCTGGCGTGGCGTCACCGCTCGCTTTTTCGTCACCCCGGCCAAAGCCGGGGTCCAGCTTCGCCGGGCTGCCGGATTCCGGCTTGCGCCGGAATGCCGCACCGCCAGGCAGCCGTTATCGCACTGCCTGCGGTTTTGTTGGTTCTTCTAATCCGCCTGCATGCGGATGAAGGAGGGAATCTCGAATTCCTCCTCGTCGAAGATGAATTCTTCCTCGCCCACGGGCTGGGTCTTTATGGGCGCCTGGGACAGGGCCGCCTCGGGACCGGCCTTTTTGCCGCCTTTCCGCAGGTAGGCCGGGATGTTGTAGTCGTTGCCCTGGCTGCTCAGCACGCGCACGCTGCGGGGGCTCTGACCGCCGCCTCCGCCGTGGCCGCCGGGGCCGGAACCCGGCGCGGCAGACTTTTGGCGACTCAGCGACGTAATGACTTCCACGGGCTTGGCGTCCTCGCGCTTTTGCTGCTGAGGCGCATTGCGCTCCATGGAGGACTCGATGCCCGTGGCGATGACCGTGATGCGCATTTCGTCCGTGGCGTCGGGATCGAAGACCGTGCCGAAGAAGACCTTGGCGTCCTCGTGCACGGCCTCGGTGATGGTGGAAGCGGCTTCGTCCACTTCCTCAATGGTCAGGTCCGGGCCGCAGGTGATGTTCATGAGCACGCCCTTGGCGCCGTCGATGGTGACGTCTTCCAGAAGCGGGCTGGTGATGGCCTTGAGCGCGGCCTCGCGCGCCCGGGATTCGCCCCGGGCCGTGCCGAAGCCCATCATGGCCAGGCCCATTTCGCCCATCACGGCCTTGACGTCGGCAAAGTCGAGGTTGATGAGCCCCGGCACCGTGATGAGGTCCGAGATGCCCTTGACCGCGAAATAGAGGATTTCGTCGGCCTTTTTGAGCATCTCCAGGAAGGTGGCCTTTTTGGAAGCCAGGGACAGCAGGCGGTCGTTGGGAATGGTGATGATGGAGTCCACGGTCTCGCGCAGGGCCGCCACGCCTTTTTCCGCCTGGAGCAACCGTTTTTTGCCCTCGAAATAAAACGGCTTGGTGACCACGGCCACGGTCAGCGCGCCGACCTCCTTGGCCACCTGGGCGATGACCGGAGCCGCGCCCGTGCCCGTGCCGCCGCCCATGCCGGCGGTGACAAAGACCATGTCGCAATCGCCGATGGCGTCGCGGATGACGTCAATGCTCTCCAGGGCCGCGTCGCGGCCCACCTCGGGATTGGCGCCGGCCCCGAGGCCCTTGGTGAGCTTTTCGCCGAGCTGGATGCGGTACTCGGCCTGGGACTTCTGCAAGGCCTGGATGTCGGTGTTGGCCGTGATGAAGGTCACGCCGGACATGGCCGAGCAGATCATGTTTTCCACGGCGTTTCCGCCGCCGCCGCCAATGCCCACCACTTTGATGCGGGCATTGGATCCGTGTTCGAGTTCCAAGTATTCCATACGATCCTCCCCCTGAAAACTCCCTGGTTATCCCCCTAAATGCCGCACATGGACGCTACTTCACGTCCACGAACCATTTCCGCATCCTCCCCAGAATGCGGTTGAACACATTCTCGTCGCGAATCCGGAAGCGCTGTTCCACGCCTTCCTTTTCCGCGCCGTACATGAGAAGCCCCACGGCCGTGGCGTACATGGGGCTGTTGACCACGTCTTTGAGGCCCCCGACCTTGTCCGGGTAGCCGATGCGCGTGGGCAGGTTGAAAATCTGTTCGCCCAGTTCCTGGATGCCTTCGATGAGCGCCGTGCCGCCGGTCAGGACCACGCCCGCGCCGATCAGGTTTTTCATGCCCGAACGGATGAGTTCCTGGTCCACCAGGGCCAGCATCTCCTCCACGCGCGGCTCGCAGATCTCGGCCAGCACCTGCCGGGACAGCCGCCTGGGCTCGCGGCCGCCCACGCTCATGACCTCGATGACCTCGTCCTTGGGCACCATCTCGGCCAGGGCGCAGCCGTACTTGATCTTGATCTTCTCGGCCGAAGCCATGGGCGTGCGCAGGCCAAAGGCGATGTCATTGGTCAGGTTGGTGCCGCCCAGGGCCAGCACCGCGGTGTGCTTGATGGAATCGTTGGCGAAAATGGCCAGGTCCGTGGTGCCTCCCCCGAGGTCCACCAGAGCCACGCCGATCTCGCGTTCCTCGCCGGTGAGCACGGCCTTGGACGAGGCCAGGGATTCCAGCACGATGTCCGAGACATCGAGGCCGGCCCGGTGGCAGGAACGGATGATGTTCTGGGCGCTGGTGACGGCCCCGGTGACGATGTGCACCCGCACTTCCAGGCGCACGCCGGCCATGCCCAGGGGATCGGCAATGCCCCGCTGGTCGTCGACGATGAATTCCTGGGGCAGGATGTGGATGACTTCCCGGTCCAGGGGAATGGCCACGGCCTTGGCCGCGTCAATGACCCGCTCGATGTCCCGGGGGCCGACCTCGCCGCCCTTGACCGCAATGACCCCATGGCTGTTGAAGCCCTTGATGTGGCTGCCGGCGATGCCGGCGTAAACCGAGCGTATCTCGCACCCGGCCATGAGCTCGGCCTCTTCCAGGGCCTTTTTGATGGACTGCACGGTCTGCTCGATATTGACCACCACGCCCTTGCGAAGGCCCGTGGAGGGGCTGGTGCCGATGCCCACCACATCCACGCCTTCGGGCGACAGCTCCCCGACGACCACGCAGATCTTGGTGGTGCCGATATCGAGCCCGACTATAAGTTCCGACCTGGCCATAAACCCGCTCCCTGAACGTATCCTTGACGTTGCCCGCTCTCCGGTCCCCTAGCCTCGCGGCGCTTCCCCCGAATTGCCGCGCTTCTCCACCCAAACCTTGTCCCCTTCGGACGTGATGAGCCCGATTTTGTCGAGCTCCCCCCGCTTGCGCAAGTCCGTCCAGACCAGGTTCATCCGGGCCAGGTTCTTTTGCCACTCCCGGGACCCCAGGCACAAGAGTATGCCCGTGTCCATCAACTGAATTTCCAGTCCCCTTCCCCAGCTCAGGCGCAGCCAAGCAATCTGCCCGAGATCAAAAGGCAGGCGGTGCTCGGCCACGGCCCGGCGCAGATCGGCCAACAGGTCCAGATGCTTCTCCATGCCGGCTTCGATCTCAAGCTGCGGCAGGGACACGAACTGGCCGGGCTCGACCGTGTCGATGATGCGTCCCGCTTCGTCGGCGTAATAGAGTGTTCCCTGATACTGCACAAGATAGGAAGGAGATTTTTCCTTCACATTCACAATGATGGACCCGGGCAGAACCCGCTTGACCGCCACCGATTCCACCCACGGCTCCCGAGCCAGACGGTCCCGCATGCGGTCCATGGACAGGGAAAGCACGTTGACTCCGGGCGTCAGGCCGGCCAGCTCCTTGATGCGGTCCTCGGACAGGCGCGAGCAGCCGGTGACGGAAACATTTTGCAGGGCGAAATAATTGACCGTGGTCAGCCAGCGGTAGCCGGCCAGAAGGCCGACGCTCACGGCCAGGACCAAAACTCCGAGAAAGGCCATGGACACGGCCCGGGTGAAAAACCGGCCCACGCCGCCAAGACTCACCTTGGGCATGGCCAGAGACGTGCCCCCCCGGGAGTTGCGGTTGCGGTTGCCGCGCGACTTGGTGACGCGGCTTTTGACCGTCACGCGGGGCATGCTCCCGCCGTAGCTGTTGCGCCGCCGCTTGCCCGCTCCGCCGGCGGCGAGACCAGACAATGTTCCGACTCTGACATTCATGGCGCGACCCTCACTTCCAGTTCCAGTTCGTATCCGCTCGTGCGCCGTACCGCCTCTCGTGCCGCCTCAATCAGCTCGAATGCCTCGCTCGATGCCCCGCCGCCCAGATTGACCAGAAAATTGGCGTGCCTGTCCGAAAAAGCCATGTTCCCGAGTCGCTTTCCCCGAAATCCCGCCGCTTCCAGCAGCCGTCCGGCGGCCTCGCCGGGCGGGTTCTTGAACACGCAGCCGGCCGAAGCGGCCGTTATGGGCTGGCCGGCCCGCTTGCGCTTCAGGTTGGCCACCATGTCCGCGCGAATGGCTATGGGTTCGCGCACCGCGCAGTCGATCTCCACGGCCACTATCAGAAAGAACTTGGGCTCGCCGGCCAGGGCGAACCGGCGGTAGCCGGTGGAAAAACCTTCCGGCCCCAGCCAGGCCAGGCCGTTTTCCGGAGTCCAGACCCGCACCCGGGCCAGCACCCCGGCCATGTCGCAGCCATAGGACCCGGCATTGCCGGCCACGGCCCCGCCCACGGCGCCGGGCACCCCGGTCAGCCCCGCCAGCCCGTCCAGCCCCTGGGTGGCCAGCCAGGCCAAAAACCGCTGAAGCTTGACCCCGGCCCCCACGCGCACCCGGACCTTGTCTCCGCTGCGTTCCCGCAGGGTCTCGGGTTCGCCGGCCAGCCGGGGGGAAACCACCACCAGGGGCAGCTCCCCGTCCCGGGCCAGGATGTTGCTGCCCCCGCCCAGGACCAGGGGCGCGCCGCCCAGGCCCGCCAGGGCCTGGGCCAGGCCCAAGGCGTCCTCAGGGTCGGTCAGGACCAGTTCAGCCTGGGTCCGGCCGCCCAGGCCCAGGGTGGTGCGGGCCGAAAGTTTTGGCCCGCCTCGCACCTCAAGCGCCATGGCCGCCTTCCAGAAAATGCACGCCCACCTGCCAGATGCTGCCGGCCCCCAGGGTCAAAAAGAGGTCCCCAGGCTTGAGCACGCCGGGCAGGGCCGCCTCCAGGGCGGCGAAATCCCGAAAATACGTCACCTGCGTCCGGCTCACCTGGCGGATGCCCTGAGCCAGGCTTTCGCCGCTGACCCCGGGAATGGGGGCCTCGGAAGCCGGATAAATCTCGGTCAAAAGCAGTTCGTCCACGCCCTCGAAACAGGTGCAGAAATCGCCGAACAGGGCCTTGGTCCGGGAAAACCGGTGCGGCTGGAAGGCCACCACCAGTCGGCGGTCCGGATACACGGTCCGGGCCGTGGCCAGGGTGGCCCTGATCTCGGCCGGATGGTGGCCGTAATCGTCCACCACCACCACGCCGTCCCGCTCGCCCTTGATCTCGAAGCGCCGCCCCACCCCGCCGAACTTGGCCAAGGCCTCGGCAATGACGGGAAGCGAAATGCCGGCCTCCAGGGACAGGCCAATGGCGCCCAGGGCGTTTTGAACATTGTGGCGGCCCGGGTGGTTGAGATGCATCTCGCCCAGGGAGCGGCCGTCAAGGAAGACCTCGAAACGGCTCTGGGCTCCGGTGGACAGGATCTTGCCGCGCAGGCGGGCCTTTTCGCAAAACCCATAGGTGAGGGTCGGCCGGTTGATGCGGGGCATGAGCCGGGAAACGCCCGGGTCGTCCAGGCAGACCACGTTTATGCCGTAAAAGGGGATGCCGTTTAAAAAGGCGGCAAAGGCGTCGTCAATGGCCTTCAGGTTCGGGTAGTGGTCCAGGTGGTCGGCGTCCACGTTGGTGACCACCGTGGCGATGGGGGCCAGGCACAAAAACGAGCCGTCGGATTCGTCGGCTTCGGCGATGAGGTACTGGCCCTCGCCCAGGCGCGCCCCGGCCCCGTAGGCGTTCAAGCGGCCGCCGATGATGACCGTGGGGTCGCTGCCGGCTTCGGTGAAAATGGTGGCCAGAAGCGAAGTGGTGGTGGTTTTGCCGTGGGTGCCGGCCACGGCAATGCCGGTGCGAAGCCGCATGAGCTCGGCCAGCATTTCGGCCCGGGGAATGACCGGAATGCCCCGGTCCCGGGCGGCCAGGACCTCGGGGTTGTCGGCGGCCACGGCCGTGGATTTGACCACCACGTCGGCATCATTGAGGTTTTCCCGGCCATGGCCGATGGAAATGATTGCGCCCAGGCCGCCCAGGCGCTTGACGGTTTGGCTTAAGGCCAGATCCGACCCGGAGACTTCATAGCCGAGGTTGAGCAGCACTTCGGCAATGCCGCTCATGCCCGAGCCGCCAATGCCGATCATATGAATCTTGCGCACCTTGGTGCGCATGTGGCCAGAAGCGGCGGTCGGGGCGGACAGGGGTTCGATCACTTTCTATCTCCATGGGCCGCCAGTTCCAGCAGGGCGGCGGCAATGCGGTCGGCGGCATCGGGCAGGGCCACGGCGGCGGCCGCCGCGCCCATGCGGGCCAAACGTTGGGGGTCGGAAAACAGTTCATCCACCAGGGCGGCCAGATCGCGGCCGGGCAGTTCGCTTTGGCGTACGACCTCGGCCGCCCCGGCCTTGGCCAGGAAAGCGGCGTTGACGGCCTGATGGTCGTGGGTGGCAAAGGGGAAGGGAATGAGAATCGAAGGCCTGGCCGCGGCCGTCACCTCGGCCAGGGTGGTGGCTCCGGCCCGGGCCAGGACCAGGTCGGCCCAAGCGTACGCCTCGGCCATGTCCTCGATGAAATTCTCGATGACCACCTTGGGCTCGTTTTCGCGGTGGGGCCGGTTGGCCAAAAGTTCGGGCATGCGGGCCCGGATGCGGTCGAAATCGACCCGGCCGGTCTGCAGGCGCACGGTGACGCCGGCGTCGAGCAGGCGCGGCAGCGCGTCCAGGACCGCGTCGTTGACGGCCCGGGCTCCCTGGCTGCCGCCCAGGACCAGCAGATGCCGGCGGCCCTGGGGACGCGACGCGGCTGCGGCTCCGGCGATATCGCCCCGGATGGGGTTGCCCAGGCGGGCGGTCTTGGCCGGCGGGAAGGCCTGGGCCGTGTCCGGATAGGTGACGAACACCTTATCCGCCAAGCGGCCCAGGATCTTGTTGGTCACGCCCGGGACGCTATTTTGCTCGTGAATGGCCGTGGGAATGCCCAAGAGCCGGGCCGCGACCACGGGAACAAACCCGGCATAGCCGCCGAATCCGGCCACCACATGGGGCTTGGCGGTCCGCAGGAGGCGCAGGGCCAGGGCAAAGGCCCGGCCCATCCACACGGGCGCGGCCAGGGCCTTGATGCCCCGGCCAAAGATTCCCCGGGCCGGCAGGCCCACGAACGGCAGGCCGGCCTTGGTGGCCAGCTCGTTTTCCGGGCCCTGGCCGCCGACAAAAAGGATGTCCGCGTCCGGGGCCTGGCGGCGCAGGGCCTCGGCCACGGCCAGAGCCGGGAAGATGTGGCCGCCCGTGCCGCCGGTGGTCAAAATCAGGCGTCTCATGCCCTGGCACTCCGGGAGAGGTTGAGGAGCACGCCCACGCACAGGAAGCAGGCCAGGAGGTTGCTGCCGCCGTAGCTCAAAAAGGGCATGGCCACGCCCTTGGGCGGCACGCAGCCGAGCACCACGGCCAGGTTGAGGATAAAGCCCAGGCCCAGGACCAGGGCCATGCCGTAGGCCGTGAACCGGTCGCGCAGATCGTCCTGGGCCATGGCCACCTTAAACGAGCGCCACAGCAGGATGCCGATGCAGATAAAGACGATGGAAACGCCGATAAAGCCCAGCTCTTCGCCCAAGACGGCCATGATGAAGTCGTTGTGGGCCTCGGGCAGGTAAAAGAGCTTTTGCTTGCCGGCCCCGAACCCGGCCCCGGCAATGCCGCCCGAGCCAAAGGCGTAAAAGGACTGCACCAGCTGGTAGCCCACGTTCTGGGGGTCCTTGAAAGGGTCCAGGAAGGCGAACCAGCGCTTGAACCGGTAGGGCGAGGAGGCAATGAGAAGCCCCATGGCCCCGACCCCGAACATCATGGACACGGCCAAATAGGTCAGGCGCGTGCCGCCCACCAGACTCATGAGGAAAAAAAGCATGCCCAAAAAGACCGCGCCGCCGAAATCGGGCTGCAAAAGCAGGATCAGGCCCAGGAACCCCGTGACCATGACCGGCGGAATGAAGCCCACGGAAAAGGAGCGCACGAGCTTTTGCTTCTGGCTGAAAAAATAGGCCAGGTAAAAGACCAGGGCCACCTTGGCCAGCTCCATGGGCTGGAGCGTCACCGGCCCCAGGTGCATCCAGCGCCGGGCGCCGCCGGCCTTGACGGAAAACGGCGGCACCAAGGTCAGGGCCAGGAGGCCGACAATGCACAAGAGCCACAAGTAGACCGGGCCGTGGAGGATGCGGCGCGGCATCCAGGCGAAAGCGGCCATGACCACGAGGCTGGCCAGGGCAAAAAGGCTTTGGCGCTGGAAAAAGTAGTACCGGTTGCCGACCAGGCGCTCGGCCATGACGCCGCTGGAGGAAAAGACCATGACCAGGCCCAGGCCGGCCAGAAGCAGGGCCGCGCCCAAGAGCCAGTAGTCAAAGGGGCCGAGGCGTTTTTTCTCGGCCGCGGCGGCAGCGGCGACGGTGCGGCTCATACGGCTTCCTCCGGCGACGGGGACGAAGGGGACGGCTTGGGCGGCGCATCGGGCAAGTCGGCGAAAATGGCCTGGAAATCGCGGCCCCGAGCCTTGTAGCTGTCGTAGCCGTCAAAGCTGGCCGTGGCCGGGGACAGCAGGATCACGTCCCCGGGGGCAGCCTCGGCGAAAAGCCGGGTCGTGGCCGCGCGCAAGGTGGGCTCGTAAAAAAGCGGCACATGGCCGGCCCAGGCCGCCTCGAACACCTCGCGGCTGGCCCCGAAAAGCCCCACCGACGCGACCTTCTCGGCCAGAAGCGGCAGCAGGGCCGCCAGGTCGCCGCCCTTGAACACGCCGCCGGCCAAAAGCCGCACCGGCCGGTCAAAGCTCTTGATGGCCGCTTCCATGGCCGTCACGGTGGTGGCCTTGGAATCGTCGACAAACAGTACGCCCCGCTTTTCGCCAATGGCCTGGATGCGGTGCGGGGCCGGGGCGAAGTCGGCAAACGCGGCCTTGGCCGCCGGCTCGGTGACGCCAAGGGGCTGGCAGGCCAGGTAGGCGGCCTCCATGTTGGCCTGGTTGTGGGCCCCGGGCAGGCGCGGGCAGGTGAACCGGCCGGTGGAGGAAAACCAGGTAACCCCGGCCCGGGTGAAGCGGCGGCCGGCCAGGACCGGGCGCAGGGCCTCGGGCAGGATGGCGGCGTCGTCCGGGCGCTGGGCCGCGAACAGGTTGAGCTTGGCCGACAGGTACTCTTCCATGTCGGCGTGCCAGTCCAGGTGGTTGGCCGAGAAGTTGAGCAGCACGCCCACGCGCGGCCGGAAGGTCTTGACCAGCTGCAACTGGAAGCTCGAGGCCTCGAGCACCAACACGTCGGCCGGATCGTCGGCCAGGACGTATTCGGACAAGGGCGTGCCGATGTTGCCGCCGGTAAAGACCTTGCGGCCCGTGGCCTCCAGCAGGTGGCTGACGAGCATGACCGTGGTGGTCTTGCCGTTGGTGCCGGTGACCGCGATGATGGGCTCGGCGGTGAACCAGGAGGCCAGCTCCAGCTCGGAGAGCACCTGGGCCCGGGGCGCGGCGGCCAGGCAGTCGGCCAGACCCGCCGCCCGGATGCCCGGGGACAGGATCACCATGTCCGCGCCGGCGAAATCGGCCGGACCGTGGCTGCCAAGGCGCAGGTCATAGCCCGCGGCCTCGGCTTCGGCCCGAAAGGCGTCGGAGACGGCCTCGGACTTTTTCTCCAGAAAACGCACGGACGCGCCCAGGGCAGCCAGCAGCCGGGCCGCAGCCCGGCCCGAGGCCCCCGCCCCCACCACCACCGCCAGGTGGCCGCGCAACTGATCGCTATGCAGCATTTCGCGCATGGCTCCCTACCGTAGTTTGAGGGTGGACAGCCCCACCAGGGCCAACAGGATGGAGAGAATCCAGAACCGGATGATGATCTTGGATTCCGGCACGCCCATGAGCTCGAAATGGTGGTGCAAGGGGGCCATGCGGAAAATGCGCTTGCCCCCGGTCATCTTGAAGTAGCCCACCTGGAGGATGACCGACACGGTCTCGGCCACATAGAGGCCGCCGACCACGATCAAAAGCAACTCCTGCTTGCACAAGACGGCGATGAATCCCAAGGCACCGCCCAGGGAGAGCGATCCCACGTCGCCCATGAATATCTGGGCCGGATAAGCGTTGAACCACAAAAACCCGAGCCCGGCCCCGACCATGGCCCCGCAAAAGACCGTGACCTCCCCCACCCCGGACACCGGGGCCACCTGCAGGTAGCGGGCGATCTGGGCATGGCCGGCCACATAGATGAACAGCGAAAACATGGCCGCATTGACGATCATGGGGCCGATGGCCAGCCCGTCCAGGCCATCGGTCAGGTTGACGGCGTTGGACGCCGCCACCATGACCAGCATGGCAAAGGGGAAATAGAGCCAGCCCAGGTCCGGGTTGATGTGCTTGAAAAAGGGCACGGCCAGGCGGGTGGAATACTCGGGGTCGGACAGAAGCACGGCCGCGGCCACGCCGGAGATAACGAGCTGGCCCAGGAGCTTGCCCCTGGCCGAAAGGCCCTTGTTCTGCTTTTTGACCACCTTGGCGTGGTCGTCGATAAAGCCCAGGAGGCCAAAGCCCAGGAACACGAAGATGGTCATCCACACGTAGCCGTTGGCCAGATCGCCCCACAACAGCACGCTGGACACAATGGCCAGGGCAATGAGCAGGCCGCCCATGGTGGGAGTGCCGGCCTTGCGGCGATGGGCGGCGACGTCTTCATGGATGTGCTGCCCGAACTTGAGCCGGGTCAGCCACTGGATCATGCGCGGCCCAAGCAGGATGGACAGCACCAGGGCCGTTAAAAGCGCCGCGATGGAGCGGAAGGTGATGTAGCGAAAGACGTTGAAGGCGCTAATATGCGCCGCCAACGGCACCAGCAGGGAATAGATCATGCTCCCGCGTCCTTTTGAATGCTCTGCATAAATGCCGATAGATATTCTTCCATGCGCATGGAGCGCGATCCCTTGAAAAGCAGCACGCCGCCGGTCAGCCCGGTGGCGGCCAATGTTCCCAAAAACGCTTCCGGCGAATCCACCGCAGCGTACACCCCGGCATAGCCGCCCCGGGACAGGCCCTCGGCCACGGCCTGGGCATGGCTGCCGTGGAAAAACACGGCCCTGGCCCCGGAAGCGGCGGTCCACTCCCCAAGGCGGGCGTGCTCGGTCTCGGCATGGGTTCCCATCTCGCGCATCTCGCCCAGGACCAGGACCAGGGGCTTGCCATGGGCCGCCTCGGCGGCGGCCTCGATGGCCCGGCGCATGGACAGGGGATTGGCGTTGTAGGTGTCGTCGATAACCGTGTAGCAACCCTGGCGACGGCAGAAAAACCGCTGTTCCGGCATGACGGCCGTTTCCAGGCCCGAAGCGATGGCCTCCTCCCCGGCTCCCAGCTCGTGGGCGGCGGCCGACGCGGCCAGGATGTTTTCAGCGAAATGGACCCCGGTCAAGGGGGTGACGACCTCCATTTCCAAGTCCCGAAGTTTCAGGAAAAATCGGCCGCGCCCTTCGGACAGGGCTCCCAGGTACTTGGCCCGGTAGGGAGCGGCGCGGCCCTGGGTGGACATGCCAAGCACCGCAGGATGCCGGCGTTTGGCCGCTTCCCAGAGTTCCGGGTAGTCCATGGAGGCCAGGGCCACGCCATTCGGGCGCAGGGCGTCGTACAGGGCGGTCTTGGCCGCGGCCACGCCGGCCACGCTGCCAAGGCCTTCCAGATGGGCCGGCCCCACGTTGTGGATGACGGCCACGTCGGGCTCGGCAATGCCGGCCAGGACCTCCATTTCGCCGGGAGCGGAAATGCCCAGCTCCATGACCCAGAAGGCGTCGTCCGCGCCGGCCTCCAGCATGGACAGGGGCAGGCCGATCTGGTTGTTGTAATTCTTGTAGTTTTTTGCCGTGGGCTGGACCCGGCCCAGGATGGCGGCAGCCAGCTCCTTGACCGTGGTCTTGCCGGCCGAGCCGGAGACAGCCAGCAGCCTGGCCCCGGTGCGCTCGCGCCAGCCCTTGGCCAGCTTGCCCAGGGCAGCCACGGTGTCGCGCACGAGCAAGACCGGCGTGCCCTCGGGCAGGCCGGGCAGGGGCCGATCGGCCAGGACGGCGGCCGCGCCCTTGGCCACGGCCTCGGCGGCGAAATTGTGGCCGTCCAGGCGTTCGCCCGGCACGCACACGAACAGGCACCCCGGCAAAACCGCCCGACTGTCGATACGGACGGCCTCGATGACCGGATTGCCCCGTTCGCCGATGTCGCCAACGGCTCCGGTGACAGCAAGGATATCGGACAGGCTCATACGCATCCTGTGAGCTCCTTGATCACGGCGGCGTCGGAAAAGGGGTGCTTCACGTCGCCGATCTGCTGATACGTTTCATGGCCCTTGCCGGCCACCACCAGCACGTCTTCGTGGCGCATCTCGGCCAGGGCCAGCTCGATGGCCCGGCGGCGGTCGGGCTCGCAAATGACCCGACGGGCCTCCCGCAGGCCGGGTTTGACGTCGTCCATGATGGCCAGGGGGTCTTCGTGGCGCGGATTGTCCGAGGTCAGCACGGCCACGTCGGCGTAGCGGGCCACGGCCGCGCCCATGTGGGGGCGCTTGGTGCGGTCGCGGTCGCCGCCGCAGCCGAACACCACGAAGAGCTTGCCGGCGGTGAATTCCCGGGCCGCGGCCAGGACGTTTTCCAGGGCGTCGGGAGTATGGGCGTAATCCACCAGAACCGTAAGGCCGGCCGGATTGGGAACGCGCTCCAGGCGGCCGGGCGCGCCGTGGAAATCGGCCAGGAATTCGGGCTTGGCCGGCAGGCCAAGGACCAGCATGGCGCCCAGGGCGGCCAGGATGTTTTGGGCATTGTGCCGGCCGGGCATGGGCGAGGCCACGTCAAAACCCTGCCCGCCCCACTCGGCCCGCAGGCGCAGGCCTTCCCGGCCATGGGCCAGGATGCGGCCCACAAGCAGCCGGTCGAAGCCGGCCGGGGGCACGGTCAGGCCATAGCCCAGACCGGCCGGGTTTTCCCGCAAAAGGCGCAGGCCAAAAGCATCGTCGAAGTTGAGCACCGCAGCGGCCGGATGCTTGAGGTAGCGGCGAAAGAGCTTGGCCTTGGCCGTGAAATACGACTCCATGTCCTGGTGGTAGTCCAGGTGGTCCTGGGTCAGGTTGGTAAATACCGCGGCGTCGAAATGGATACCGGCCAGCCGGTCCTGGTCCAGGGCGTGGGACGAGGCCTCCAGGACGGCCAGGTCGCAGCCGGCCTTAGCCATGGCGGCCAGGCTTTCGTGGATGGTCAGGCAATCCGGGGTGGTGAGGCTGGCTTCGCGGAAAAAACCGGGCCAATGGTAGCTGACCGTGCCCAAAACGCCCACGCGCTTGCCGGCGGCCGCGGCCAGGCGCTCGATGAGCGCGGACACCGTGGTCTTGCCGTTGGTGCCGGTGACAGCCACCAGCGTCATGTTCGAGCGGTCCGTGCCGAACCGGGCCGCGGCCAGACGGCCCAGGGCCAGCCTGGGCTCGTCCACCGGGATGAGCGTGGCCGAAGCGTCCGGCGGCAGGACCGTGCCGGGCGCGGCCACGATCCAGGCCGCGCCCCGGCCCAGGGCGTCGCCGATAAACCGGGCTCCGTCCACGCCGGGCCCGGCAATGGCCACAAACACCCCGCCGGCCGTGACCTTGGCGGAATGGGCGGCCACCGGGATTTCCTTCGCGCGGACCTGGTCCAGCACATCCTGAAAGCGGTTTTCGCCGCCGTGTTCCGTTGTCGTCATCATCACTGTCCTTACGACGGCCTGGCCAGCCAGAGCACGAAATCGGCCTTGTTTTCGCCCGGCCAGGGCGCGCCCGGAGCCGGGCTCTGCTTGGACACCACCAGCCCCTGGCCTTCGAGGCGGGGCACGATGCCCTTGCTCATCAAAATCTCCACAACCTTGCGCAGGGGCATGCCGGCAAAATTGGGCACGTAATTCGGGGCAGCCGGGCTCCCCC
The DNA here is from genome assembly GCA_964490985.1 of uncultured Desulfovibrionaceae bacterium. GTDB lineage: Bacteria > Desulfobacterota > Desulfovibrionia > Desulfovibrionales > Desulfovibrionaceae > Solidesulfovibrio. Next base: position 16,676 of record CAZBER010000014.1, read on the forward strand.
CTTCCGCAGCCACGGAAATGGGAGCCACAGTGGCGGACTGGGCGATCTCCAAAATCTCCTTGTCGGCCTTGGACGGCGTGGCCGCCGGAGGCGACGCCGGCGCGGCCCCCGGATTCGCCCCGGAATTCGGGGCGGTGGCGGCGAGCGGAGCCACCTGCACGGTCTCGGGCATGCGCCCCAGGTACGACAGCATGCGCAGGGTCACGTCGCGCACGGCCGGGGCCGCGACCACGCCGCCGTAGTGGCTGGGCTCGGGTTCGTCAACCATGACCATGACGATGTATTCGGGGCTGACGGCCGGAACAAAGGCCACAAAGGAGCCCAGGTACTTGTTGCTGTAGCCGCCGGTGGGGGAAGCTTTCTGGGCCGTGCCGGTCTTGCCGCCGATCTCCAGGCCCGGAATCATGGCCGAGCGGCCGGTGCCGTGGTCCTCGTGCACCACCTCGCGCATCAGGCGCTGGACCGTGCGGGCCACGTCCGCGTCAAAGACCCGGAAGGTCTGGCGCTCGGGCGCGGCGCCGGCGGGTTCGGCCACGAGCTTGAGCGGCTTGTACACGCCGTCGTTGGCCAAAATCAAAAAGGCCTGGGCCAGTTGCACCGGGGTGACGGCCACGCCCTGGCCAAAGGAGGCCGTGGCCAAATCCAATATGGACCAGGCCTTAAGCGGCCGCAAAAGGCCCTTGCCCTCGCCGGTGATGGGCAGGCCCGTGGGCCGGCCGAAGCCGATCTTCTCGAAGTAGGAGTACAGGCGCGGCGCGCCGAGCTGGAGCCCGATCTTGGCCGCGCCGATGTTGCTGGAAAACCGCAAGATTTTGTTGACCGGCAGCATGCCGTAGGAGTGGGTGTCCTTGATGACCCGGTTGGCCAGGGCGAATCTGCCGTTTTCGCAGTTATAAACCGTATCCACCTTGGTGGTGCGCTCCTGGAGGGCGGCGGCGATCAGCAGCGGCTTCATGGTCGAGCCCGGCTCGTACACGTCCAGGGCGGCATGGTTGCGGGCAATGCGGGGACTGATGCCCCGGCCCACATTGGGCTCGAAAAAGGGATAGTTGGCCATGGCCAGGATTTCGCCCGTGGGCACGTGCACCACCAGGGCCACGCCGGACTTGGCGTTGTTGTCGATCACGGCCTTTTCCAGCTCCTCCTCGGCAAAGAACTGGATCTGGGAATCAATGGTCAGGCGCACGTCGTGGCCGTTGATGTCGGCCAGCTCGCGGCCCTGGGCGTCGAAGAAAAAGCGCCGGCCCGAGGCGTCGCGCTGGACCACGTATTTGGCCTGGCGGCCGGTCAGGCGCTCGTCAAAGGCCTTTTCCACGCCCTCCAGGCCCACGTCGCCCACGCCCACAAAGCCCATGACCTGGCTGGCCAGATGGCCGTTGGGGTAAAACCGGCCGAATTCCTTGGAAAAATGAATGCCCGGCAGATTGGCCTCGCGGATGCGCGCGGCGCTGCGGTCCCCCACCCGCCAGGACAGATAGACCATGGGCGAAGAACTGGTGAGCTTCTTTTTGAGGCGCTGCTCCTTGACGTGCAGGACCTTGGCCAAAAAGGCCACGGTCTTGTCCACGTCCTCGACTTCCTTGGGCCGGGCATAGATTGCCTCGAACTCCACGCTCTTGGCCAGAAGCCGGCCGCCCCGGTCGTAGATCTCGCCCCGGGCGCCCTTGTCCACTTCCGAGGCCAGGTGCTGGCGGATGGCCTCCCGGGCCAGCTGGGGGCCGGCCACGATCTGGAGATAGCCGGCCCTGGCCCACAACCCGAGCCAGGCGCAGCCGAAAAATACGCCCACGCAGACCAGCTTGACCCGCGTCCAATCGCGGACCGTTTTCTGCTGCCGTTCCCTGGATACCTTGCGCATGTCCGGCTCGGCAGGGTTATGGTTGGGTCGCGGGTTTGGCCGCGGCCCTGGCGGCCGCCTTGGCCGCGGCTTTGGCGGAAATTTTGGAGCCGGCCTTGGCCGGCGCATTGGCCGAAGCCTGGGCCTGGGCCTGGGCCTTGGGATCCTCGCAGGCCGTAACCAGGGGAGAGGCCTCCACCTCGCCGGAGGCGCTCACCCGGCGGATCTGGCCGGGCCTGGCCGGGCCAAGGCCGTACTGCCGGGCCATCTCGCGCAGGCGCGCGGGCGTAATGAGCGTGTTGCGCTCCACCTCGAGCTTGGCCACGAGGGTGTCCGCCTCGTCGATCTGGCGCTGCATCTTGTTGAGTTCGTAGGCCAGGTCCACCCGCTCGATGTTGAGCCACACCAGTCCCAGCCCAAAGACCAGCATCAGGAAGATGCTAAAGGCCATGGATACGGCCCACTCCCTGGAAAGCGCGCTCATTTCCCCCCTCCTTGCTCCGGCCGGGTCCCCTGCTGCCGCGTCCCCGAAAAACACGACCCGTTTTTCGAGGAGACGGCTTTACCCCGGCAGCCGCTCGGCCGCCCGCAGCTTGGCGCTTCGGGACCGAGAATTGGCTTCAACCTCATCCGCCCCCGGCACGATGGGCTTTTTGGTCAGGATGCGAAGCCTGGGCACATGCCCGCACACGCACACGACCTGTTCCCTGGGACAGAGGCAGCCCGAGGCCTCGTGCCGAAAGGCCCGCTTGACCAGCCTGTCCTCCAGGGAGTGAAAGGAGATCACCGCCACCCGGCCCCCCACGGCCAGGTAGTCGGGAATGGCCCGCAGGAACTCCTCCAACTCCCGCAACTCCTCGTTGACCGCCATGCGCAGGGCCTGGAAGGTCCTGGTGGCCGGGTGCTGCCTGGCCGTGGCCCGCCATTTGGCCGGGTAGGCCGCGGCCACGATCTCGGGCAGGCTGGCCGAGATCGTGGCCGCGGCCACGATCTCGGCCAGCCTGCCCGTGGTCGTGATCGCGGCCTCCTCCCTGGCGGCCACGATGGCCCGGGCGATGCGCCCGGCCTGGGGGTCCTCGCCGTACTCCCGGATGATGTCCCGCAGCCGGGCGAAGGGCGCCCGGTTGACCAGGCCCTCGGCGGTTTCGCCGCCGTCTTCCGCCCCCATGCGCATGTCCAGGGGGCCGTCGGCCAGAAACCCGAAGCCGCGCCCGGGATCATCCAGTTGCAGCGAGGACATGCCCGCGTCCAGCAAGGCCGCGTCAACCGTCTCCCATCCCGCCTCCCCCAAGGCCTGGGGAAACCGGCTGTACCGCGTCCGGACCAGGCGCACCCGGTCCCCGTATCCTTCCAGGCGCTTTCCCGCCCGGGCCAGGGCCTCCCTGTCCCTGTCCAGGCCAAGCACCCGCACATCGCCGCCGGCCGCCTCGATCATCCCCTCGATGTGTCCACCCAGGCCGGCGGTGGCATCCAAAATCCGCATTCCGGGAGCAATGCCCAGGATGGCGATGACTTCCCGCAACAAAACCGGAACGTGCCCCAGCATGGCATCCACAGGTATTCCCTACAGCCGCAAGGTGAAGCCGGCTTGGGCCAGGGCGGCCATGTCCGCATCGAAATTCGCTTCCACTTGCCGCCGCCGCTCCTCGAACCGGGCCTGGTTCCAGATTTCAAATTTCGTGGCCACCCCGGCCAACACCAGGTCCTTGTCCAAGGCTGCATAGGCCCGCAGATGGGGCGGAATCAGGATGCGGCCCTGCTTGTCCAGGGTCACTTCCATGGCCCCGGAAATGATGAACCGCTCCAGATTGCGCACCCTGGGGTCGAGCTTGTTGCCTCCCTGAAAGCTCCGCTCGACCTGCTCCCATTCCGGCATGGGGTAGCCGCTGACCGCCCCGTCGAAATTGTTGGTCAGCACCAGCCGGCCTTCGGGCGAATGCCGCAGCACCTCCTCCCGGAATTCGGGCGGCAACATCAGGCGACCCTTGGGATCGAGGCTGCGGAAGGAATGCCCTCTAAACACGACCCCTCACAGTGGTTTCCAACCACTTCTTACCACAATTTCCCACATTCTCTCCACCAAACGGATTGGGGTGTCAAGGGGAAACCACATCTTGACAGGAAACCCGGTCAATGCGGCCCTGTTTTTGGGGTCCAAGTGGGAGACAGGGGGGCAAAAATCCAGGACTTCTGCAAAGAGAGTGGTATTTCAGGGTATTAGGGAAGGGTCTGAAAAGGTGGGAAAAACAGGGGCGCGGCCCGGGCCCCAAACCCGGCAAAAGCGAGTCTTGCCAGAATGTTCGGGAACCCGTTAAGGGGAATCCGTCCGGCCGCAGTGCAGCCCTGATCAGGCGGCGACCTGAAGGCCAAAACGCCTATGGCGGCAAACGACCCACGGAAGGCAGCATGCGCAACAGGCCGGCAAACGATATCCTGGCGGGGCTGGAGGAGGAATATTACCAGATCAATCCCGACATTCTCCAAAGCTTCAGCAAGTTTCGCCCGCCGCTCAACATCTACCGGTTCATCGAAAACGTCAGCCGGGTCGCCCCGTATTATAAGGTTGGCGAGCGCCTGACCAAGGAGCAGACCCTGGAGCTGGCCGAGTTGGTGGCGGCCGGAGTCATCTTCGTCTCCCGCGAGGACCACGCCGTCTACGTCAAGCACATCAGCTACCAGCTCGACCTGGTGCTTTTGGACAAGCACCTCACCGAATCCGAGATCGCCGACATCTTCCAGATCGCCCTGACCCGGCGCATGGAGGCTTTTTTCGACCAGCCCGTGCGCCTGGTCTACGACAAGGTGCGCGAAGACGTGCTGGTGCTGACCGAGTACCTGTGGGAGGATTTCCACCGGGCCAAGGCCCTGGCCAAGCGCATGCATTCCGTCCACAGCCTGGCCAGGCACGCCGTCAACTGCGGCCTCATGGGCGTGCTGCTCTTCCTGTCCGGCCAGCCGGACTCCTTTCGGGACAGCAAAAACGGCCGGGCCGTCCTGGACCGCACGGCCCTGGGGATTTTCCTGCACGACCTGGGCATGACCCGGGTGCCGGCCTTTATCCGGGACAAGGCCAAGCCCCTGATCCCGGAGGAGATGCAAAAAATCCGGGGCCATACCATGGCCGGCTACGAAATGCTGGCCCGGCTGGACATCAAGTTCCCGGAGATGGAGCGGTGCGTGTCCGAGCACCACGAGCGCCTGGACGGGTCGGGCTATCCCCAGAAGCTGACCATGGGCAACATTTCGGAGCTGGGGCTTTTGACCGGGCTGGCGGATTCCTACTGCGCCATGATCACCAAGCGGCCCTATGCCGAGGCCATGGACCCGGTGACCGCGGCCAAAAAGCTTTTGGACGACAGCCGCCGCTATCCCGCGGACATGGCCAAGCGGCTGCTGGGCCTGGCGGCCACCCTGGCCAAATAAAACGCTTCCATCCCAGGGACCGCCCGGTCCGCTCGTCTCAAAACCGTTTCCTTGGGGAGGCCGCCGGTCAGGGCCGGCCGCACTGCCGCCGCAATTCCTTGAAGATTTCCCCCAGGGGCACGAACCCGAGCAGGCGCTCGCCCTCCATGACCGCGGCAAAGCGGCTGTCGGCCTTGATCATGGCGTCCAGGACCAGGTGCAGGGGATCGGCCGGGGAGACCCGGGGGATGTCGCGCCGGGCGGCCTCCACGGCCCGGCGGGCCATGCAGTGGCGGCAGGCCTCGCGGTAGGTGGTCTCGAAGTCGTCGGGCCCCAGGCTCGTGCGCAGGCTGGCGTCCAGGGCGCAGTCGTTTAAGTCCCCAAGCAGGGTGCGCAGGCTCACCAGGCCGAAAAACCGCCCCTGGCGCATCACGGCCACGGCGTCCATGTCCGGGCTTTTCTCCAGATGCTTCCCGAGCCTGTCGGCCACGGCATCCAGGGTCTCGGCGGCGTCCACGGTCAGGATATCGGTGCGCATGGCGTCAAAGGCGCGTTTGCGAAGCATGGTGGTGGCCTCCGGTCTGGGATGGCGGGAAGCTAACCATGTTTGGGCCGGCTTGGGAAGGCCGAAAGGCCCGGACCCTAATCGAAATCCGCCAACAGCGCCCCCACGTGCACCCGGTTAAAGAGCGTGGTGGAGGCGTATTGGGTGCGCAGCCGCCACACGGCCCGTTGGAGCTGATCCGAGGTGATGCCGTTTCGCAGGGCCGTATAGGCCTCGATAAAGGCGGCCAGGGAGTCGCAGACCTTGAGCAGCTCCCCGTCCTTGGGATCAAAGGCGTCGTCGTTGTAGCGCTCGTGCAGCTCGTTCGGGTCCACCCGGCAAGGTCGGCCGTCCGCGTCCCGGATGGACTCGTAGAATTCCGAGCCCACCTCCATGCCCAGAAAATACGACAGCCGATCCACCAACCCGCCGTAGCCGCCGCCGGCCAGCACGGAAAAGACCCGCCGCTCCAGTTCCCGGTTCTCGTATTCCTTGATGAGCCCCCCAAGCTGGCTCACCGACTGCTTGACCGGAGAGATGATGTCGCGGGTGAGCAGTTCGGGCATGTCGTGGACCAGGCCGGCAAAAAAATTGTTGCACCGCCGGGCCGGGCAGGCGTCCACGGCCAGGCTGAAGAAATAGGCAAAGGTCGCCACCAGAAACATGTGCCCCAGAACCGAGGTCTCGGGAATGCGCGGGGTCTGGGACCAGCGGGTCTGGAAGCGCAACTGGCCCAAGAGCCGGCCGAAATGGCCAAGAGGCGTCTTTTTGCCCTCGAAAAGCCAGCCGGCCAGGTCGGTCACCCCGCGCAAATCGGAAAACCGGGCCAGACCGTCGCGAAACGAGGACTCGATTTCCAGGAGCTCGTCGTCCCAGGGGTTGTCGCGCTTGATCAGGGTATATTCCCAGCCGCTGGCGTAGAGATGGGCCGCGTCCAGGATGCGCCGGGCCGGCGAGGCGCCGCCGGGCTTGGCCAGATAGGCCCGCAGCCGCTGCCAGAAGCCCTCCCCCAGCTCCCGCACCCGGGGTTCGAGCTGCTCGAACACCCAGGCCGTAAGCTGCCGGTAATGTTCGGGGTTGTCCTTGATCTTGTAGAAGACCGGGGGCTTGATGTCCGTGATGACCAGCCGGTACAGGTATTCGAAAAGCCCGCCCTCCACGACCTCAAGGCCCAGGGCCAGGCGCTCGGGTCCGGACAGGTGGGCGGCATTGAGCTCGTAAAGCATCCAGGCCACCATCATCTTGTGGGCCTGCTTGTCCACTTCCACCAGTTCCATGCTGCGGTGCTTGTCGTTCCACCGCTTCATGAACGATCCGGCGAAAACGAGCTGCAACAAACTCTTGCGAACGCTGACCATGCCCGCTCCTTGGCGAAAAAGATGGACCGACCCTAGCCCGAGGCCCGGCCAAGGGCAACCGCCTGGCCCTTCTGGCGAAAAAGACGCTTGACATCCGTGCCCCCGGCGCTTACACGATTCGTCTTTCGAGCAACTTAGAGGAGCCGTCATGAAAACGTTTAGCCCGACGCCCAAAGATATTACCCACAACTGGTTCGTGGTCGACGCCTCGGACAAGATCCTCGGCCGTCTGGCCTCGGCCGTGGCCGTGCGCCTGCGCGGCAAGCACAAGGCGGAATTCGCCCCGCACCTGGACACCGGCGATTTCATCGTCGTGGTCAACGCCGCCAAGGTGCGCACCACCGGCCGCAAGCTCGACCAGAAGAAATACTATCGCCACTCCGGGTGGATCGGCGGCCTCAAGGAAACCTCGCTGCGCGACATGCTGGCCAAGAAGCCGGAAGACGTCATCCGCAAGGCCGTGCGCGGCATGCTGCCCAAAAACCGCCTCGGCCGGGCCATGCTGAAAAAACTCAAGGTCTACGCCGGCGAGGCCCACCCCCACGAGGCCCAAAAGCCCGAAACCCTCGACGTGTAACCGGCACGCGGAGAAACCCCATGAGCGAAGAATTCTATTACGGCACCGGCCGCCGCAAATGCGCCGTGGCCCGCACCCGCCTCTACAAGGGCAATGGCCGCATCCTCATCAATGATCGGCCCTACGACGAATATTTTCCCCGCCCCACCCTGCTGGCCATCGTGCGCCAGGCCCTGGCCGTGGCCAAGATCGACGGCCGGGTGGACGTGAAGGTCAATGTGGCCGGCGGCGGCATGACCGGCCAGGCCGAGGCCGTGCGCCACGGCATCTCCCGGGCCCTGTGCTCCCTGGACCCGGAACTGCGCGGCGTGCTGAAAAAGGCCGGCCTTCTCACCCGCGACTCCCGCGAGAAGGAGCGCAAAAAGTACGGCCAGCGCGGGGCCCGCGCCCGGTTCCAGTACTCGAAGCGTTAATCGCTGCGCTTCCCATGTTTTTTCCGGGCGGGACCGCATGGCGGTTCCGCCCTTTTTCGTTGTTTCGAGGAGAAGAAGCCATGGCCGAACACAAGCCGCGTCCAAGCCTTGTCTATGCCGACGAGGCCGGCAACATTTACGACCATCCGGAGCTGGAAATGCTGGTGCGCCGGGGCGACCGGCTGGAGCCGCCGCGGCCGGACGAGATCATTCCCCTACCGCCGGAAAGCGAACTCTTCTTGCTGCCGGGCCGCGACGCCCTGGGCTTCGATCCCGAGGCCGGGTCGGTGGAACGCTTGGACGAGCGGGCCGTGGCCGCCTTCGTGTGCCCCGGACACACGCTTTCGGCCACCGCGGCCTATGCCTCCCGGTCGGGCGCGCCCGTGCTGCCGCTTTTCGCCTACGGCGCGGTGGGCTTTTCCGGAGACCGGTTCGTGGTGGCCGCGGCCAGGGTGGACGAGGACCGGCGGCAGGTGTTCACCGGCATTCCCCGGGGCCGCATCATCAAGGGCGCCGAGGCGCTGCGCCAAAAATTCCCCAAAAACCGGCTGGTGGAGCATCTGACGGGCTGCGCCCTGACCTACTGCTGTCCGGCCGCGCGCAACCTGGCCCTCGGGCGCTTCGAGGCCCCGCTGCCCACCTCCCGGGCCTGCAATGCCCGGTGCATCGGCTGTTTGTCGCTTCAGGAGCCGGACTCCGGCTTTCCCTCCACCCAGAACCGCATCGCCTTTCGGCCCACGGCCGAGGAGATCGTGGAGATCATGGCCGAACACGGCAGCCGCGAGCCCAGGCCGGTGTTCTCCTTCGGCCAGGGCTGCGAGGGCGAACCCTTGACCGAAGCCGAGGTCATCTGCCGGGCCGTGGCCCTTTTCCGGGAACGCGGCGGCCGGGGCACGGTGAACATCAACACCAACGCCAGCTTTCCGGATCGGGTGGAGGATTTCGCCCGAGCCGGCGGCTCGTCGATCCGGGTCAGCCTGTCGAGCGCCGAGCCGGCCCTGTACGAGGCCTATTACCGGCCCAAGGGCTACGGGTTCGGGGATGTGCGGGAGAGCATTGTCCGGGCCAAGGCGGCCGGGCTTTTCGTGTCCCTCAATTTCCTGTTTTTCCCGGGCGTCAGCGACACCGAGGCGGAGCTTGCGGCCTTATCCGAACTGATCGAGGCCACGCGGCTGGATTTCGTGCAACTGCGAAACCTCAACCTCGATCCCGAGCTGTACCTGAACGTGGCCCGGGCCAGCGGGGCCATGGCCAATCCGGCCCGCCTGGCCTCCATGGGATTTAAAAACTTCCGCAAGCGCCTGCGCAAGGCCTGCCCCTGGCTGCGCTTCGGCTATTTCAATCCTTATCTGGAGGAAACGGCCGGGGCCTGATCAGCATTCCCCGTCCGGAAACTCCACTTCCACCTGCTCGCCGCCTTCCTTGCGAATGGCGATGTGGCCGACAATGCGGGCGTACTCGTGCAGGGCCTTTAAGCGCTGCATGACGTCGTCCGCGATTTCCGGGGCCACCACCAGCATGAAACCGATGCCGCAGTTGAACACCTGCAGCATTTCCGGCCAGGTCAGGTTGCCCTGGCCGCGCAGCCATTCGAAGACTTGCGGGATGTGCCAGGAGCCGAACCGGATTTTCGCGGCCACGCCCCGGGGCAGGATGCGGTTGACGTTGTCGTAGAAGCCGCCGCCGGTGATGTGCACCATGCCCTTGATGTCGAAATCGCGCAGCAGGTTGAGCACGGTTTTGACGTAGATGCGGGTGGGGGCCAAGAGCGCGTCGGCCACGGACATGCCGGAATGGGGAATGGGGTCGTTTCGTCCCAGGTTGGATGCGTCCAGGAGCTTTCGGATGAGGGAATAGCCGTTGGAGTGGGGGCCGGAAGACTCGATGCCGATGATCACGTCGTCCACGCCGATGCTCGACCCGTCCACGATCTTGGCATTGTCCACAATGCCCACGCAAAAGCCGGCCAGATCATACATGCCGTCGGGGTAAAACCCCGGCATCTCGGCCGTCTCACCGCCAAGCAGGGCACAGCCGGCCTGCTTGCAGCCTTCGGCGATGCCGGCGATGACGCGCTCGGCCAGATCGACCTCAAGCTTGCCCGTGGCGAAATAATCCAGGAAGAAAAGCGGCTTGGCGCCCTGAACCAGAATATCGTTGACACACATGGCCACAAGGTCGATACCGATGGTATCGTGCATATCGAAGTCGTGGGCGAGCTTGAGTTTGGTGCCCACGCCATCGGTGGACGAGACCAGGACGGGTTCCTCATAGGCTCCGGATTCGAGCTTGAAAAGCCCGCCGAAGCCGCCGATGTCGGACACCACGCCCTTGCTGTAGGTGCCGGCCACCAACGACTTGATGCGCGAAACCAGGGTGTTGCCGGCGTCGATGTCCACGCCGGCGGCTTTATAGGCTGCCGCTCTGTCGGCCATGGGAAAGCTCCTTGACGAGATGCAAGATGAAAACGGCTGATCGTAGTTTTTTTGCCGCCAAAACTCAAGGGAGGCGGGATATGCGGGCATGGACCAGCGGTTTCTGGCGATGGGTCATGATCCCGGCCTTATCCCTGGCCCTGTTCCTGACGGCCGGGCCCACGCCCTCGGCCCGGGCCGACGGCATGGAAACCGAGCCGCCCCAGGCTCCCCCGATGCCGCGTTTCGAGGAAGAGGAAGAGGCCCCTCGCCGGGATATCCATATCGGGACCACGGACCACATGCGCATGGGCCGCGACGAGGAAGGCAACCAGGTCATGGAGATCCGGCCGCGCCCCAAAAAAACCGAACAGCAGCCCCAGGTCGGGCCGTTTTACATCTATCCCCAGATCGGCTCGGGCTCCTCCCAGTCGGGCCAGCCCGACCAGCCGGGCGCGCCGTCCGCCTCGGGCGGCCAGCCCGGGCAAACGCCCCCTGGCGGAACCTGGGGCCAGGGCAAGCCGCCAACGGCAAAGCCGGGCGGCGGATCGTAACCCCGGCCAAGGAGGTGCCTATGCATCCGGCCGCCTTGTGGAAACCGCTGGACGACAAAAAGGTCCTGTGCCGCCTGTGCTCGCATTTCTGCCGCATCGCAGACGGGCAGCGCGGCAAATGCGCGGTGCGCGTCAACCAGGACGGCGCGCTTTTTACCCTGACCTACGACCGGGTGGCCGCCGCCAACCTCGATCCTGTGGAGAAAAAGCCGCTCTACCACTTCATGCCCGGCTCCACGACCTTTTCCTTCGGCACCATGGGCTGCAATCTGGCCTGCTCGTTTTGCCAGAACTATGCCCTGTCCCAGCCCCCACGCCAGGGCCGGCCCATAGCCGGCGAGAAGACCACCCCGGCCGAGCTGGTGGCGGCGGCCAAGCGCAGCGGCGCGGCCTCCATCTCCTACACCTATTCCGAGCCCACCATCTTTTTCGAGCTCATGCGCGACACGGCCGAGCTGGCCCATCAGGAGGGGCTTAAAAACATCATGGTGTCCAACGGGTTCCAGGGACCGGACTGCCTGACGGAACTGGCCAGCCTGGTGGATGCGGCCAACATCGACCTCAAGGCCATGACCCCGCAGTTCTACGAGCACACCTGCGACGCCAAGCTGGCGCCGGTGCTGAAAAATCTGGTCCGCATGCGGGAGTTGGGCTGGTGGATCGAGACCACCACCCTGCTTATTCCAGGCTTGAACGACAGCGAGGACGAGCTGCGGCGCATGGCCGAGTTCCAGGTCAAGGAGTTGGGGCCGCAAACGCCCTGGCACGTGTCGCGATTCCATCCGGACTTCAAGATGCGCGACCGCCCCTCCACCCCCTTGGAGAGCCTGGAGCGGGCCTGGCGCATCGGCCGGGAGGCCGGGCTTTTGTATGTCTACGTCGGCAATGTGCCCGGCGACGGGCACAACAGCACGTATTGCCCCACGTGCGGGTCCAAGGTCATCGACCGGGCGGGATTTCTGGTGCGCCAGACGCGGACCAAGGCCGGGGCCTGCCCGGAGTGCGGCGAGCGGATTGCCGGTTCGGGATTGCCGTAAGCCAAGGCGTTGCGGCGCAACACCCTTGCCATGCCAGGGAAGTTGCAGTAACCAAATCGCCTCTTCGGCCGGGGCGTGGCGCAGACTGGTAGCGCGCCTGCTTTGGGAGCAGGATGCCGGGTGTTCAAATCACCTCGCCCCGACCAAATTTCAGGGATAGACCATGGCCGGTCTATCCCTTTTCTCATTTTAACGAGCGCCAAACTATCCTATAAGCCAGGCGTAACCTTCCTTTTGGAGCGCCATGAACGGATTCATGAAAGGCACCTTCCGGTCTCTGGCCGGCTTCAACTACCGGCTGTGGGCCGGCGGCGCGCTCGTGTCCAATGTCGGGACATGGATGCAGCGCATCGCCCAGGACTGGCTCGTGCTCACCCAGCTGACCCACAACAACGCCACGGCCGTGGGCGTGGTCATGGCGCTTCAGTACGGGCCGCAGCTGCTGCTTATGCCCTGGACGGGGTTTGCGGCCGACCATCTCGACCGGCGAAAGCTGCTGCTGGCCACCCAGGCGGCCATGGGGGCCCTGGCCCTGGGGCTGGGCCTCCTTACCGTGGCCGGGATCGTGCGGCTGTGGCACGTGTACGTGTTCGCCTTTCTGCTCGGCTGCGCCGCCGCCTTTGACGCGCCCGCGCGCCATACCTTCGTGGCGGACCTGGTGGGGGAAGCCGACCTGGCCAACGCGGTGGCGCTCAATTCCACCTCGTTCAGCGCCGCCCGCATGATCGGCCCGGCCGTTGCCGGCGTGCTCATTGCCTCGGTGGGGACCGGCTGGGTGTTTCTGATCAATGCGGCCTCGTTTCTGGCCGTGCTCTGTTCCCTGGGGTTTCTCCGCGTCCGGGAACTGCATCCGAGCAGCCGGGCGGCCCGGACCCGGGGAAGCCTCATCGAGGGATTCGCCTACGTCCGGAAGCGTCCGGACCTGAAAACCATCCTGGTCATGCTTTTTTGGATCGGCACCTTTGGGCTCAACTTCCCGATTTTCATCTCCACCATGGCGGTCACCGTCTTTCATTCCGGCGCGGGCCGGTACGGGTTTCTGACCTCGGTCATGGCCATCGGCACCATTGCCGGGGCATTGCTGGCCGCCCGGCGGGACAGGCCGCATATGGGGCATATGCTCTCCGGCGCCGCCCTCTTCGGGGTCGGCTGCGCCCTGGCCGCCATCATGCCCAATTACGGCCTTTTTGGCCTGGCCCTTTTCCTTGTCGGCCTCTCCGCCCTGACCTTCACCACGACCACCAACAGCCTGATGCAACTGGCCACCGAGCCGGCCATGCGGGGCCGCGTCATGGCCATGCGCCTGGCCATCGCCCTGGGCTGCACGCCCATCGGCGCGCCCATCGTCGGCTGGGTGGCCGACCGGTTCGGCCCCCGCTGGTCCCTGGGCGTGGGCGCGGCCTCGGGGTTCGCCGCAGCCGCGGCAGGAATCCATTACCTCGTGAAGTACCGCTGCCTGCGCCTGCACATAAAAGCCGGGCGCGTATGGTGGACCCTGGAACGCGAGCCTTGCCCGCCCCGCTGAGCTTCGGCCTGCGTCCAGCGATGAAGCCGGCTCCACGGGACGGTTTACGGCCAACGCCCTTTCTCTGGTGTTTTTTGCCAGGACTGTTTCAAAAACAGGGCGCAGCGGAACTGGTGTCCGGTGCATGTTACGGACGCAAAAATGCCCACCCCGGCATCCCGGGGTGGGCATTTTCGCGGCTGATCTCGGGCGGAGGGGAACCCGTTCTTGTATTAGAACCGCTCCTGGAGGCCCATGGGGTCCTTGAACTCGACGGCCGGGGCGTTCTGGAGCTTCTTTTCACCCCGGTCATTTAAGTATTTGGCCAATTGCAGGTCCACTGTCAGCGGCACCTCCTCGCCGGCCTGCATCAGGGCCTGGCGCAAGAACGCTTCGGCCTTGGTGGCAAAGGCGACGGAATCGCCCAGGATGCGCAGGGCCTCGGTGGGGTTGTGGAAGCCCACGGAGTTCTCCGCGCCAATGAACAGCGACCGGTAGAAGGCCTCCTCGTAGAAGTCCTTGGCCTTGGCGTAGAACTCCGCGTTGATGGTCTTGCCGGCGTCGCGGGCCTGGTGCACCCGCTCGAAGAGCTTGGCCGCCACGGCCGTGGCGTAGCCGGCGCGAAGCTGCAGCGAAATCGTGCGGTCCTGGATGGCCACAACCTGCTGCTTGAGCCAGTCGGCGCCCTCGGTGTGGCACTGCATGCAGGCCTTCATGTCGTTTTTGATCGGGCTCATGACCCGGTGGTCGGACACCTTGTTCACGCCCATGCGCATATAGGGCATGTGGCAGTCGGCGCAGGACGCCCCGGCCTTCCAGTGCACGCTGTTGTTGGAGAAGAACTCGAACTCGGGATGGCGGATGAAGGCCAGCTTGAAGCCCGTGACGTTTTGCTTCCATTCCTTGTAGGCATCATCGCTTCTGATCTTCTTGATGATGTCCTCCATGGTGATGGCGCCCCACTTGCTGTTCTGCCAGGGGAAAAACAGGCCCACGGACTGCATTTCGGCATTTTTAGGGATATTGTAGGTCACGTGGCATTGGGCGCAGACGGCCGAGCGCATCTCCTGCCGGGAGAGCTTCTTCCAGTCCACACCCATGGACTCCAGGGCCGGCTGGAGGCTGAAGTCGCGGGAGACCTTGAGCGACATGTCCTTGTTGTCGTGGCAGTCCACGCAGGCCACGCCAAGCGTCTTGTCCTGCTCGGGAATCCTGGCCAGCACGTCCTTGTAGGACATCTTGTAGTAGTCCTCGCCCATCTCCCGGCGAAGCCCGGCGGCGTAGGGCGTCTTGCAGCTCAAGCACACGCCGCCGGCCTTGAGCCGGGAGGCGTCGATCTCCATCTGGTCGCGCACCATGTTGGCGTGGCCCTTGGGCTCGTTGTATTCCACGCCAAAGCCCCAGCCGTTGAAAAGCAGGGCCATGTAAGGATACTCGGCCAACTTGTCGTAGGTGATGTGGTCGGCGTCGAAGCCGCGCTTGTACTTGCTTTTGCCGGCCGGCTCCGGCTCCTCGGTCTTTTTCCAGAGGCTGAATTCGTCGGGATAGGCCTTGCCCCACAGGGTGGGATTGAGGGTCCCCTCCGGGATGGTCACGGTCTTGACCGGCTCGGCCTTGGGCGGGGAGCAGGCGCACGGCAAGAGCAACAAGGCCGAAAGCAGCCCGTAAAGCCCCAGGGACCACCAGTTTCCACACCGCATCGTCATACCCTCGCTGTTGCTGTTGTCGTTTCGCGTCATCATTGCGCGGCCACCTCCCCGGTTCGCTTGTGGGACAACCGGCGGTGGCAGTCCCAGCACGTGCGGCCCTGGTCGATACGGTCCACCATCGACTCGTGGCAGCGGACGCAGTTGGCCTGCACCACCGTCTTGCCGTGCCCGGACAGGCGGATGTCCTCGGGCACGCGGCCGGAATGGAACATGACCACGTCCTTCATGCCGTCGATGGCTTTCCACAGGTAATGGTTGGGCAGGTTGTCGCCCGGCAGGTGGCATTCCACGCATTGCCGGCGGCGGTGCGCCCCCTGGTGGAACCAGGCCTCGTACTCGGCCTCCATGACGTGGCAGGAGGCGCAGAACTCCGGCGACTCGGACTTGGCCAGGAGCTTGCCCGGCCCCAAGGCCAGGATCAGCCCGGCCGCCACGACCACCGCGCCGCCTGCCAGCAGCATTGTCCGGATGCTTGTGCCCTTTTGCGGCATCGCTTCACCTCCTGGCCCTTTTGCTTTGCCGACGGCCTTTGCAAAGGCCAAACCAATTCCCCTTAAGCCGCCGTTCTTGCCCTGGAAGCGCTTCAGGCAACGGCTCGCGGGATCGCCATGGTCGGGGAGGCGGCGGACAGGCCGCCGGGAGGTGTCAGGTATGGCGGACAGTGTCATTTGCATCTGACACCTGTCATCTCGAGCAGACAGTCCTGGTGTCGCCGCCGCAGGCCGGGCGGCCGGAAATCCCGGCTCCAGCCCGGCCTTTGGTTCAGGCACGCTTCTTGATCCCTTCCGTCCATCAAGACTTGAAAACAACAACCCGATGGTGTTGCCATGAGGAAATCCTTCTGGTTGGCGATAGTGATCCTGCTCGTCGTCTTTACGGCCGTGGCGGGTTACACCATGCAGCGAACCTCAACCACGGAATTCTGCCTGTCCTGCCATGAAATGGAGCGGCACAGCTTCGAGCTCAAGCGCTCTTCCCACGCCGTGGACAAGGACAAAAAGCCCATCGAGTGCCGGCAGTGCCATCTGCCGCCGTCATTCGGCCTGGGTTACATGGCGGTGAAGTCCTATCTCGGGGTCAGGGACCTGCTGTTGCATTCCCTGATCGACACCCGGGACCTGGACCGGCGGGCCATGCAGGGGCTGGCCCGGCGCTTTGTCCAGGACGAAAACTGCCTGGCCTGCCACCAGGACCTGACCCGAAACGTCAAGGGCGAGCCCCTTGGCCTCGAGGGCCAGAAGGCTCACCAGGCCTGGCTCGGCAAGGACGGGGTCGGCCGGCGCACATGCGCCTCCTGCCACAACAACATGGCCCACCTGCCCGTCTTTGACCGGCGCTACGACTGCAACCGGAATTTCGCGGCCAAACTGCCCCTTACGGGCGAATAAAGGGGAAGGGTGCCACCATGAAAGCACGAAAATGGCTTGCCTTGCCGGTGGGAATCGCGGGGTTCGCGGCGGCGTATTTCCTCTACCTGAACCTGGCCTTCCCGGGCTTTCGGTGCGAGGGCGCCAAGGTCAAGCACGGCGAAGTGCCCGAGGACAGCTCGGACTGCTACGTCTGCCACAAGAAGGCCACGCCCAAGACGGCCCAGGACTGGTACGAGAGCAAGCACGGCATGATCCTGGTCAAATGCTACGTCTGCCACGGCCAGCCCGACGGCCAGGGCGCGGTGCCCTTCTCGGCCAAGCCGAGCGTGGAGGTGGTCTGCCAGCGCTGCCACGCCCCGGCCATCGAGCGCATGGCCACCCGGTTCGGGGTCCGCGACAGGTGCGAGACCTGCCACCAGTTCCACATGAACTCCCTGCACCACGAAGCCTACGCCAAGACCGAATCCAAGCAGAAATTCGAATAACACTGGCGGCCCAAGGAGGCTCCCCATGCATCGCAGACAATTCATAAAGTATTCCGCAGCACTGGCCGCCTTCCTGGTTCTCGATCGCGGGCGCTCCCTGGCCGCCACGGATCAGGGTCCCGAACGCTGGGTCAAAGGCGTGTGCCGGTTTTGCGGCACCGGCTGCGGGGTCATGGTCGGGGTGCGGGACGGCAAGGTGGTCATGGTCAAGGGCGACCCGAACAACCACAACCAGGGCATGCTGTGCCTCAAGGGCGCCCTGCTCCCGGCCGTGGTCCACGCCCCGGACCGCTTGACCGACCCGCTTATCCGCAAAAACGGCGTCCTGGCCAAGGCCACCTGGGACGAGGCCCTGGACCTGACCGCGAAAAAATTCAGGGAGGCCCTGGACAAGCACGGCCCGGAGGCCATCGCCTACTACGGCTCGGGCCAGGCCCTGACCGAGGAGTCCTACCTGGCCAACAAGATCTTCAAGGCCGGGCTCAAGTGCAACAACGTGGACGGCAATCCCAGGCTGTGCATGGCCTCGGCCGTGGGCGGCTACACCACCACCTTCGGCAAGGACGAGCCCATGGGCTGCTACGAGGACATGGACGCGGCCACCTGTTTTTTCATCGTCGGCTCCAACACCTCCGAATGCCATCCGGTGCTGTTTCGCCGCCTGGCCAGCCGCAAGCAGAACGACAAGAACGTCAAGATCATCGTGGTCGACCCCAGGCTCACCAACACCGCCCGCATCGCCGACCTGTACCTGCCCGTGAAGCCCGGCACGGACCTGGCCCTTTTAAACGCCATGGCCCGGGTGATCCTGGACGAGGAACTCGACGATCCCCGGTTCCACGGCAAGTATGCCGCCTTCAAGGCCATGGAGGACGGCAAGCCCGTGGACCGGACCTTTGACGACTACAGGGCCTTCCTGGCCGAATACACCCCGCAGTACGCCGCCACGGTCACCGGCGTTCCGGCGGCGGACATCGTAGCCGCGGCCAGGATGTTCGCCTCGGCCAGCGCCACCATGTCGCTTTGGTGCATGGGCCTCAATCAGCGGGTGCGCGGGGTGTGGGCCAACAACCTGGTGCACAACCTGCATCTTTTGACCGGCAAGATCTGCAAGCCCGGCTCCACCAGCTTTTCCCTCACCGGCCAGCCCAATGCCTGCGGCGGGGTGCGCGACACCGGCACCCTGGCCCACTTGCTGCCCAACAGCCGCCTTGTCGCCAACAAGGACCATCGAAACGAGATGGAGCGGCTTTGGGGCCTGCCCCAGGACAGCCTCAATCCCAAGCCCGGCCTCTTTGCCACGGCTCTCTTTTCCGCCCTGGGCGATTCGGTCAAGGCCCTGCTGGTGCTTTGCACCAACCCGGCCCAAAGCCTGCCCAATGCCAAAAAGTACACGGAAAACATGAAAAAAGACGGGAAGTTCATGGCCGTGATCGAGGCCTTCGGCGACGCCGAAACCCTCAAATACGCGGACGTGGTCTTTCCGGCCGCCTTCTGGTGCGAGCGCGAGGGCGTCTACGGCTGCTCCGAGCGCCGCTATTCCCTGACCGAAAAGGCCATCGACCCGCCCGGCCAGGCGCGGCCGAGCGTGAACATCCTGGTGGACCTGGCCCTTCGCCTGGGCGTGGATCCCAAGCTCGTGCCGTTCAAAAATTCCGCCGATATCTGGGATGAATGGCGCACCATTTCGGCTGCCTCGGCCTACAATTTCAAGGGCATGACCCGGGAACGGCTGCGCAAGGCCTCGGGGCTGCTGTGGCCCTGCCCCACCGAGGACCATCCGGGCACCAGGATTCGCTATGCCCGGGGCGAGGACCCCATGGTGCCGGCCGGCCATCCGGACAAGTACTTCTTTTACGGCAACCCCAACGGCCGGGCCACCATTTGGCTGCGGCCCCACAAGCCCGCGGCCGAGGAGCCCGACGCCGAATACCCCTTTGTCCTGACCACCGGCCGGGTCATCGACCAGTGGCACACCGGCACCATGACCGGCAAGGTCCCGGAAATCCGCAAGTCCTTCCCGCATGCCTTTGTGGAGGTCAATGTCGAGGACGCCAAGCGCCTGGGCATCGGCAACGGGGATGCCGTGCGCCTGCAGACCCGGCGCGGGGAGCTCACCCTGCCCGCCCGGGTGGGCGAGGTGTGTCGCCCGGGCCTGGTGTTCGCGCCGTTTTTCGATGCCGCCAAACTGGTCAACGATCTGACCGTGGATGCGGTGGACGACATTTCCAAGCAGCCGGAATTCAAGATCTGCGCCGCCCGCATCGCCCGGGCCTGAGGCCCTTTTATTTAAAAAAACATGCAATGTTTTTTAAAAAACAATACCTTACGTTGTTACACGCAAATGATGTGGTAGCGATTGGGAGCCACAAAACTGAGGAGCAGATCATGGCCATTGCCAGTTTCCTCGTCGAGGTCCGCCCGGAGCACAGGCAGGCCGTGGCCGCAGCCCTGGCCGCCCTGCCGGGCGTGGAGCTGGCGGACCGGGAAAACGCCTTGGCCCACCCCCATACCCTGGTGGTCGTGGTCGAGGCCCCGCATGCCGCGTTGCCGCAAACCGAAGCCCGGCTGCTGGCCGTCCCCGGCGTCCTGGCCGTGATCGCGGCCTACCTTAATCTGGAAGACGAGCTGCCCACAGCCGGCCAAGCGGCCGGCTGACGGGGACGCCATGGCCGTTCTGTTGCCGCTTCGCCCGCCCGGAGCCTTGCGCGAGCGGGAATTCCTCAAGCGCTGCATCCAGTGCGGCCGCTGCGCCCAGGTTTGTCCCTCCCGCGCCATCCTCCTCGGGGGAACCTTCCCGCTCCTCGCCCTGGGCACCCCCTGCATCGAGCCCGGCCGGTCGCCCTGCACCCTGTGCATGCGCTGTCCGCCGGTCTGCCCGACCGGGGCGCTTCGGCCGGTGATCGCCATGGAAGAGGCGAACATGGGGAGAGCCTGGATCGACAAGTCCCGCTGCCACACCTACCTGGGCTCGGTCTTCTGCAAGACCTGCCACGAGAAATGCCCGCTGCGAAACACCGCCCTGATCATGGACATGGGGCTTTTCCCGGTGATCACCGAACACTGCGTGGGTTGCGGGGTGTGCGAGAAGGTCTGCCCGAAGGAGGCCATCGTCACCGTGCCCAAGCCCGACGTCCCGGGCCGAGGGCAAACATGAGCCGGCCCGGGCTTCGCGCCTGGCGGCGCGCCATCCAGCTTCTTCTGGTCACGGCCATGAGCCTGGCCCCCTTTGCCAATGCCCGGGACATCCACTGGCTCACCGGCAACTACTTTGCCCTGGACCTGCTCGGGCTGCCCCTGGGCGATCCCCTGGCCGCCCTCCAGGTCTTTTTCGCCTCCGGCGGGATCGGCGGCCAGGCCCTTTTCGGGGCTGGTCTGGCCTTGCTCCTGGCCTTTGGCCTGGGTCCGGTCTTTTGCGCCTACGCCTGCCCCTTCGGCCTCCTGTCCGAGCTTGTCCACGGCCTTGGCCGCAAGCAGCCGTACCGGGCACACGGGGGAAAGGGGCGCACCGGATTTACCGTCAAGGCCGGCTTGGCCGGCTTCGGCCTCGTCGCGGTGGGGCTTGTCGGCCTGCCGCCGCTTCTCAACCATCTGTCCATGCCGGGGTGGTATTCGCGCATTCTCCAGCAGGCCGCGCTCGGCGATTTCCTGGTCCCGGCCCTGGCCGTGCCGGCGGTTCTGGCCATCGAGGCCTGCCTGGGCCGTCGTCTCTGGTGCCGGTATCTCTGTCCCCAATCCGTGCTCCTGCTCCTGGCCGGCCGGCTTGGCCCCCGGTCCCTGCGGGTGCGGTTCGACCAGCGGCGCTGCACCTGCGCCAAGGGAGACCGGCCCTGCCGCCTGGCCTGCTCCCTGGACCTCGACCCCAGGCGACCGAAGGAGGCAAGGCTTGCCTGCAACAACTGCGGCGACTGCGTCGCCGCCTGCCGGACCAGGGGCCAGGCCCTGGGCCTCGGCTTCGGCATGCAACCCAAGAAGCGTTCTCGACAAGGCCGGACGGCTCACGCTAGCATGGCCTCGCCAGCGGCGTCCGACCAACCGGGGACATCGCCTCCCGAAACGGCGCCATGCCGGGAACTGCCATGAAGCGCATCTACGTCATTCCCATCCTGCTCGGACTGCTGTGGACCGTGCTGCTGGCGGCGCTGTTTCTTTGGAGCATTGTCGGCGAGCGCCGCCACATCCAGGATTTGGCCGAGCGCCAGGCCCGGGCCCTGTTCCAGCAGATCGTGGCCGCCCGGGCCTGGAATTCCGCCCATGGCGGCGTGTTTCTCCCCCAAAGCGACGCGACCGCCCCCAACCCCTACCTCCCCGAAGAGGAACGGGTGCTGCGCGCCGCTTCCGGCCAGGTCCTCATCAAGGTCAATCCCGCCTACATGACCCGCCAGATCGCGGAAATCGCCGCCCATCGCGACGGGGTCAGGCTCCACATCACCAGCTTG
This sequence comes from uncultured Desulfovibrionaceae bacterium, assembly GCA_964490985.1. Taxonomy (GTDB): domain Bacteria; phylum Desulfobacterota; class Desulfovibrionia; order Desulfovibrionales; family Desulfovibrionaceae; genus Solidesulfovibrio. Next base: position 38,319 of record CAZBER010000014.1, read on the forward strand.
AATCCCATCCGGCCGGAAAACGCCCCGGATGCCTGGGAGCGCACCACCTTGTCCGCCCTGGTCCCTGGCCTGGACCGCTTCGAGCTGGTGCCGGCCGAGGGCGGGGAGGACAAATTCCGCTTCCTGGCGCCCCTGACCGCCGAGGCCAGTTGCCTGCACTGCCATCCCAAGGACACCCTCGGCGCCATCCGGGGCGGCATCACCGTGAGCTTTCCGGCTGCGCCGCTTCTGGCCTATCGCGACGCCAACCTGCGCAAGCAGGCCACGGCCTACGGCATCATCTGGCTGGTCGGGCTGCTCGGCCTTGGCGGCTACTCCTTCGACTTGAGCCGCAAGCGCGAGAAGGCCGAGGCCTTGAGCCGCACCAAAAGCCGCTTCCTGGCCAACATGAGCCACGACATGCGCACTCCGCTCACCGGGATCATCGGGCTCTCGGACAGGCTCCTGCGCCAGGAGCGGCCGGACCAGGACGTCCGTTTCATCAAGCTCATCGCCCAGTCGGCCGGGTCGCTTCTGGAGATCGTCAACGACATCCTGGACTTCGCCCGCATCGACTCCGGCTGCATGGAGCTTCGCCCGGAGCCCTTCGATCTCCGGCGGGCGGCGGACCGGGCCGCCAACCTCTTTGCCTTTGCCGCCCAGGAAAAGGGGCTGGCCTTTACCGTATCCGTGGACCCGGCAGTGCCGCAGCGATTAAATGGGGACGCCTTCCGCTTCAGCCAGGTGCTGGCCAACCTTCTCGGCAATGCGGTGAAATTCACCAGCCAGGGCTATGTCCGCCTGCACGTGGACCTGGCCCGCGCCGCAGGCGACCGGGTCATGGTGCGCTCGGTGGTGGAGGACAGCGGAGCGGGCATTGCCCCAAGCGACCTGGAGACCATTTTCGGCTGCTTCCACCAGGTGGACGACTCCCTCTCCAGACGCCATGCCGGCTCCGGCCTGGGGCTGTCCATCGCCAGGCAGCTGGCCCGGCTCATGGGCGGCGACGTCAGCGTCCAAAGCCTGGTCGGCCACGGCAGCGCCTTCACCTTCACGGCCGACCTGGGGCTGGCGACGCCCGTCGAGGCCCCGAAGGCCGAGACGGACCGACGCCCGCCGCCGTTTGCGGCCGGGAAGGACCGCTTGGCCGGCCGCGCCCTGGTGGTGGACGACCATCACGCCAACCGGGTGCTGTTCCAGGACCTTCTGGAAGAGTGGGGGCTCACCGTCCGTCCGGCGTCCAGCGGCGTCGAGGCGCTCCAGCTCTTTGCCCGGGAATCCTTTGACCTGATCCTGATGGACCTCCAGATGCCGGGGATGGGCGGGGTGGAAACCATTGCCCGGCTGCGGGAGGCGGAGCGCGTCCGGGGAGCCCGACCGGCTCCGATCCTGGTGCTTACCGCCTTTGCCGATCCGGAGGAGGCCCACGCCCTGCCCAGGGACGACATCCAGGCCGTGGTGGTCAAACCCATCGAGGTGCGGCTCTTGCGGGAAGCCGTGGCCGCCGCCCTGCCCCGGGCTCCCGGAGGCGAAGCGGTCGAGACAAAGCAAGGGAGCTCTCGCCCGGCGCAGGACGCGCCCCTGGTGGTCACGGCCGAGGCCTTGCGGCTGCTGGGGGGGCGGCGCGACCTGTACCGGATGCTGGTCGATGAATTCCTAAAGAGCGCCGAGGAACGGCAACGCGCCATCGAGGCGGCCATCTCCCGGGGCGACCGGCAGGAGACCCTGCGTCTGGCCCATACCGTCAAATCCGAAGCCGCCGCCCTGGGGGCCTCGAAGCTGCGGGAGCGGGCCACCTGCCTGGAACATCTGGCCGGGGGCGATGTCTCCCTCTCGCCTGATCTGTGCCGGGATTTGCGCACGACCCTGGAACAAACCCTGGCCAGCCTGCGAGAGGCGGCCACCGGAATCTGAACCATGGCCCGCATCCGCGTCCTCGACGACGACAACCTCATCTGCCGCCTCATCGCCGCCACCGCCGCCGAAGGCGGGCATGACGCCGCCTGCGCCCCCACCCTGGCCGAGGGCCTGGCCCTTTGCCGCCACGCCCCTCCGGACGTCATTTTCCTGGATATCCTGCTGCCCGACGGCAACGGGCTGCAAGCGATTCCCGCCCTGCGGGACCTGCCTTCGCAGCCGGAGATCGTCATCATCACCGGCCACGGCGACCCCGAGGGCGCGGAGCTGGCCATCCGCCACGGGGCCTGGGACTACCTGACCAAGCCGCTGTCCGTGGACAACCTCACCCTGACCATGAACCGGGTCCTGGCCTTCCGCCGCCAGCGGGAGACCTGCCCCAGGCCCGGCCTGCTCGCGCCGGCCGGGATCGTGGGCGAGAGCCGGGCCTTGCGGACCTGTCTGGAACAGGTGCGTCAGGCCGCGGCCGGCAACGTCAATGTCCTGCTTCTGGGGGAAACCGGAACCGGCAAGGAGCTGTTCGCCCGGGCCGTTCACGACCACAGTCCCCGGGCCGGGCAGCCCTTTGTGGCCCTGGATTGCGCCTCCATCACCGAGAGCCTGCTCGAGGCGCGCCTTTTTGGCCACGCCAAGGGCGCCTTCACCGGCGCGGACCAAAGCCGCGACGGCGTGGCCCGGCTGGCCCACCTGGGGACGCTTTTTCTCGACGAGGTGGGGGAACTGCCGCCATCCATGCAGCGCGCGTTTTTGCGCCTGCTCGAGACCCGCCGGTTCCGGCCCATCGGCGCTCGGGAGGAGATCGAAAGCGATTTCAGGCTGGTGGCGGCCACCAGCCGCAACCTGCGGGAAATGGCCGAGCTGGACCTCTTCCGGCCCGATCTCCTCTACCGGCTCAAGGGCGTGGCCATCATGCTGCCGCCCTTGCGGGAGCGGCGGGAGGACATCCCCTTGCTGTGCGCCCACTATCTGGGCGAATTGTGCCGGCAAAGCGGGTCCACGGAAAAGACCCTGTCCGAGGACTGCCTGGAGACCCTGGCCCGTTACGATTGGCCGGGCAATGTGCGGGAGCTGGTGCACGCCCTGGAGCGGGCCTTTGCCGCGGCCGGCGACGAGCCCGTGATCTTCTCCGGCCATTTGCCGGTGGACATCCGCATGGCCGTGGCCAGGGGCCGCATCCGTCCGCCGGAGAGCGAGCCGGCGGCTGCGACGCTCGCCGCCATGGAACGGAAACAGGCCTACCCCCTGTTCCGGGATTTTCGCGAGGCCACGGAGAAAAGCTATCTCAAGGGCCTCCTGGAGCAGACCGCCTCCATGACCGAGGCGGCCAGACTCTCCGGGCTCTCCCGCGGCCACCTCTATCAATTGCTGAAAAAACACGGCCTGGAATAACGGGCCTTCCTGGCGCGCATCTCCCTCCGCCATCCCCCGGTTTCCGGCAGGCTGTTGCACTTTTCGCGGCAAGAGGGGAAAACGGGGCCATGCGCAGGCTCCTTCTTTTTCTGATCGGGCTGCTGGCAGCGGGCGCGGCGCTGTTCCAGGCCGCGTCATACCATCCCCTGGCCTTCCTGCCCGGGCCGGAGCGCGGGCTTGCGGCCAGGCAGACGCCCCTGGCGGCCACGGCGGGCCGAAAGATGTTGCATGTGACCCTTGGCAGCCCGAAACTGGGCGACATCGGTTTCACGGTGAACCTGCCCGATCCGCTGCCGGCCGGGAAACTGCCGGTGGTGTTCGTCATGGGCGGGCTGGCCTCTGGCGAGGAAAACATCCGGCTGATCGAGAACCCGGGTCCCAATGTCCTGGTCGGCTATGACTGGCCGATTCCGGTCTTTTTTCCGGAAGGCCGGGACGTTCCCCGCCAACTGCCTAGCCTCTATTGGCGAGCCCTGACCATCGCCGGCCAGGCCGGCTCGGCCCTTCGCTGGCTGGCGCAGCAGCCCTGGGCCGACCCCGCGCGCCTGAGCCTTCTCGGCTATTCCCTGGGCGGCCTGGCCGCGCCCGCCGTGCAGCACGCGGCCCAGCAGGACGGCATACCCGTCGGCTGGACCATCCTGGCCTATGGCGGCGCGCCCCTGCACGCGCTTTTCGCCGGCGATCCGTACATCGAACCGGCCTGGGCGCGCACGCTTCTGGCCCCCTGCGTCGGCTTCCTGCTGCGCCCCCTGGAGCCGACCGTGCATCTGCCGCGCCTCTCGGGACGGTTTCTGGTCCTCGAGGGGCAAGACGACCGGCTCATTCCCGAGGCGGCCCGGAAGCGTCTGGCCGATGCCGTGCCCCAGCCCAAAACCGTTGTGACGCTTGCGGGACAGCACATGGGCGCAGGTCCCGACGAGGCCGCGCTGCTCGACACCATCATCGCCGCCAGCCGGGACTGGCTCATTGCCAACGACGCCGTGAACGCGCCGCCATGAAACCGATGCCGTCCCCCTGGAAATCCAAGAACGGCCTGGCCCGCAACCTGGGCCTGGCCGCCGCCCTGGCCGTGGCCCTGGTCCAGTTCTACTGCATGTTCCGCGGCCTCGGCCCGGGCCTGGTGTCGAGCTATCCGGGCATCGAATACGACGGCTTCGACTGGGTCCTGCAAGGCCTCTACCTCAAGGCGCTTGTAGCCGGCACGGCCGGCGGACCGCTTTCGACCCTGCGCGCGCCGGTCTTCGTGCTGGTGACCGCCCTGGACGCCTGGGCCGGATCGAGCGGCATGGTGGTGCTGGCCGCCCTGTGCCTGGCCCATTTCCTGTCCCTGGCCGCCCTGCTGTCCATCTGGAGACGATTGGGGCTCTCGGGCGGCCAGCAGGCCGCCTTGTTTATCGTGGCCGTGCTGTCCCCGTATGCCTTTTTCCGAAGCCTCGTCCTGGCCGATCCCCTGGCCATGGCCGGCATGCTCGTGTCCGTCCGGCTCATGCTGGAATGGTTTCTGGAAAAGGACGCGCGCGCCTTTCGGGCTTCCGGCCTGGCCGGTCTCGTGGCCGGCCTGACCCAGCTCTACGGCGTCCTGCCGTTTCTGGCCGGCGCGGCCCTGACGGTTGGGCGCGATTGGCTGGCCGGACGGCCAGGCTGGTCCAGGGTCTTTTGCACCGCCCTGGTGGCCGGCCTGGGCGGGCTGGTCCTGGCTGCCTGGAACGCGGCCATTCCCCACGAAACCGTGCCCCTCCAGTTCGGGCTCCTGCACCTGTCCCTGCATATGGCCGGATTTTACGCCAATGTCTGGGCCTGGTATTTCGGCTTTCTCGCCCCCCTGGCCCTTGTCCTGGCCCTGGCCGCCCTGGGCCGTCGCTTCCGGCTTTCCCCGGCCACGGCCTATCTGGCGGCCGCCACCGGCCTGTTCGTGGTGCTGCTTTTTTTCTACCAAAGCGATGAGTCCCGCTTTTCCTGGTATTACTTTCCCCTGGTCCTGTGCCTGGCGGCAGCCGGGCTGGCCTGGCTCGACCGGCTGGGGTGGCGGCGCATCGGCCGGGCGGCCCTGGCGGCAAGCACGCTTCTCCTGATCGGCCAAAGCCTGCTGCTCACACCCCCGGACTATTGGCAGCCCCAGGTGGCCGACGCCCGGTTCGATCCCGAGGACACCTGGCTGGCCATGCTCCTTGGCGCCGAGCCCGTGGACCGGCTGGACCTGGCCGGCCGGTGCGGCGCGCCCGGCGTCTGGTGCGACAAGGTTCGGCTGCCGGAGGACATCGCCGAGGACGAACGGCGCATCCTGGCGGATTATCTTCGGCTGCGGCTGGCCCAGGCCCGAAAATCGGATACGCGCCCGAGTCGCCCGGCTCTCCGGTCGGACCGGCCTGGGGCAGCCCAAGGGACGGCTGGGTCAGGCTGGATGGAAGACTGGCGCTGAGGCCGCATCCCAGCGTTAATAACCATGTTTTTCAATGAAAAACAGACAGATGGGGTGGCCGGGCTTGTTGACCAGCTCATAGCGCGCGGCCCGCCAGGCGGCAAAGTCCAGGGCCTGGCACCAGGCCGCAACCTGCGCTGCCTCGGCCGCGCCGCCGACATGGCCCGTATAGCAGACCACGGAAATGACCCCGCCCCGGGCCAATACCTGTCGTGACGCTTCCAGGGCCGCAATGGTGGTCTCCGGCCGGGTGATCACCGCCTCGTCGCCGCCCGGCAGATAGCCCAGATTGAAGACCACCGCCCCCACCCGGCCGCGATGGGCCTGGGGCAGGCAGGCCAGCAGGTGCTCGTGGCCCGTGGCGTGAAACCGGGCCGCCTGGGCCAGGCCCGCGTCGTCGAGAAGGGCCCGGGTCTTGGCCAGGGCCTGGGCCTGGATGTCGAAGCAGTGCACCACCCCGGCCGGGCCGACCAAACCGGCCAGAAAGACCGCGTCATGGCCGTTGCCGGCCGTGGCGTCCACGGCCACGCCGCCGGGACCAAGGGCCTGGGCCAGGAGGCGCTTGGAAAAGGTGATGGCGGCAGTGGCCAGGAGCGTCACGTCAGCCGCAGCAGTGCTTGAACTTCCTGCCGCTGCCGCAGGGACAGGGTTGGTTGCGGCCGACCTTGGCGATCGGGGCCACGGCCTCGGGCGCGGCCGCGCCTTGGCCGCCGGGGCGGCCGTCGACGTAAAACCAGGTCCCGCCTTTTTTCCGGAAGCGGCTGACCTCGTGAATTGCGTGGCTCTCACCCGCCTTGACATAGGCGGCGACGAATTCCACCACCCCGGCCTCGTCCCCGGCCCCGCCGTTGCTGGCGGCCAGGACGCGCAGGCCCGTCCAGGAGACGTCCGCGTTCCAGGCCAACGTATCCCGGGCGCTAAACGTCGCGCGCTTGCGCGGGGCCAGGGTTTTTTCCAGATACCCCACGTCGCTGCGGACATAGGCCGTGTAGCGGGAGCGCATCAATGCCTCGGCCGTGGGCGCGGACTTTTGCCGGCCAAGAAGCGGTCCGCAGCAGTGCGCATACGCCTGGCCGGACCCGCACGGGCAGAAATCGGTCATAAAACGTCCTTTCATGGCCCAGCGCCAGCAATGACCGCGCCAGCCGGCCGGAATGATTTCACAGGGCCAGGCCCAGGTCAACGGACCCTGGCCCGACAGGCAGCCTGGCCGCACCGGATTTCCACCCATTGGCAACCGTGGGTTCCGGGGATGCGTCATGAATCCCAGGAAGGCGCAACGCCGCCCCAGCGGGCCGGGCCGGAAAAATCCTGCCGACCTCTCTGGCCGTCACGCATATCGCCAGGATTCTACTGTTATGGCGGAACCTTACCACAGCGGCCATGACTTTGGCAGCGGTTTCCCCGGATGCGCCTGGACAGCGGTCACGTTTCGTTTTAAAAAGAGCTGTAGTCGTTTCCCTACAGCTCTCTGTGCGTTTAAAAGGCAGGATAAGTCAAAGCGTTTGAATCAACTGAATCAGCCTAACGCATCGTTTATGAAATGGCTGAAGCGGATGCTATCAAAAGTCTTATTTTCCGTCTCCTGACCGGGGTGTCGGGGAAACAAAGCATCCAGGCCACGGGTTGTAGCGAAAGAGGCATCTGCCTTGCAATCCTGGACTGTGAAATCCCTTCGGTAGCCATGCCGTTTTCGCCATGATGATAACAAATTTCTTCGCAGCAGCGCCAACGCGCAACAAGATGACCTTCCGTAGAAGGGTGAATCTACCCCTGAGGGTGCGATCGCACACCAGAGGCCATGCGACAATGCAACAATGCATCCGCGTTGTCCGGCCGCAAACGCTTCCCTTCGTCATGGTCTTGCTGCGCAACCACGCACACAAACGAGCGCCCCTGCCTCGTAAGCATCAGGGTCCGTCTGCCCGGGACAGCAACCATGCAACACGTCGATAACGCTGGAAATGTGCATGTGGGGATTGGCCGGAGCACCTTGCGCAACGCATCCGAGGCGGGGCGGGAAGCGGCCGTCCGGGCGGTAGAGTCCCTTGGCGGGCAGCGCCCGGCCCTGGTCATCGTCTTTACCACCCCCCGATACGACCTGGCGGCCCTGATCGCCAGCATCCGGTCCGTTACCCGGCCGGCCCGCCTCATCGGCTCCACGAGCTCCGGGGAAATGGTCCAGGGCGACTACATGGGCTTTGGCGCGGGAGTGGCGGTTTTGGCCCTGACCGCCGGCCCCTATGGTTTCGGCCTGGCCTCGGCCCCCTGCCGTCCCGGCGAACTGGATTGCATCGGCCAGGAAATGGCCCGGCAAAGCCGGGCCGAAGCCGGCCCGGGAACCTCCAGCACGTTCCTGCTCTTTGCGGATCCGCTGCACGGCGATCTCCAGCAGCTTATTTGCGGCATCTACCGCGTCACCGGCCCCCAGGTCCCCATCATCGGCGGCGCTTCGGCCGATGAGCAAAAATTCATTACCACGCACGTGTTCCACGACGACCAGATCATCGAGGGCGGCGCCGTGGGGCTGTGGATCAACAGCGACCGGCCGTTGCCCGTGGTCACGCGCCATGGCTGGCAGCCCATGGGCGTGCCCCTGCTCGTCACCCGGGCCGAGGGCACCGTCATCATGGAATTCGGAGGCCGCCCGGCAGCCGAAGTCTACGAGGAACAGCTCGGCATCGCTCCGGGACAATTGTCTGCCGAGGCGTTTTGGGGAACCTCCATCCTCCATCCCTTCGGCCTGCTGCAACCGGACGGCTCGTTTGTGATCCGGGTGGCCCGGGCCAAGACCGAGGACGGCGGCCTGCGCATCCAGGGCTGCGTTCCGCCGCCCGGGGCCGCTGTCCAGGTGATGCGCGGGAGCGCCGACACGCTTTTGGGCATTGTGGGCGAAGTGGTGGATGCGGCCCTGGCCGCCTATCCCCGGGCCAGCGCGCTTTTGGCCTTCAGTTGCGCCGCCCGGGCCACCATTTTCAAGGAACGGGTCGGCGAAGAGGCCCGCCGGCTGCAGGAGGCGGCGGGAACCGTGCCCACCTTCGGCATCTACTGTTGCGGCGAATTTGCCCGTACCGTGGGTGTGCTTGGAACCCACAACGCCACGTTTTCCGTTCTGGCCTTATAGGAAAGGCCCATGTCCGAGATCGACCAGAATGCATCCCGGGCCGGCCCCCCCGACGCCTCCACCGTGCTTGATACCCGGGACAAGGCCATTGCCGCGGCCCAGGCCGCCATTCGCGACACGACCCGGTTGACGCGGCTTTTAAGCGTCTTGTGCGATCGCGCGCCCCTGGAAGTCCTGCTCGACCAGGTGATGTCGGCCCTGTCCGAGCTGTTTTTGGCCGATATCGTGGTGCTTCTGGACCCGGTGGGCACCGGGCATTTCGCTCCGGTGGCCGCCATCGGCCTGCCCGAGGGGCTTTTGAGCCAGCCCCTGTCGGACGACCCGAACGGCTATGTATCCCAGGCCATGTGCACGGGCCTGCCCATCCTGACCACAACGGCGGCCGAGAATCCGCACGTGGATGCCCATCTGCGGGAACTGGGCGTCAAGTCGGCCATCTGGCTGCCCGTGATCGGCGATCATGCGCCCCGCGGCGTGCAGATCCTGGCCCGGTGCGGCCCGGTCCCCTTCTCCCAGGCCGAGGCCGACCTGCTCATGACCATGACCCGGCGGATCGCCTTGACCCTGAAGCAAGCCCAACTGAGCGCCCAGTTCGAGCAGATCGTCCAGGCGGGATACGCCATCGGCCATGCCCCCGACGAAACCTCCATGGCCCGGGAAGCGGCCCGCTGGTTTCCGCCGCTCGTGGGGGCCAGCGCCGCGGTCCTGGTCCTCCCGGACGCCGGGCGCCGCCTGGCGGACGTGTTCCTTTCGGGCATCGACCGGCCGTGGACAGAGGCGGCGGTCCGGCTGGCCGAGCGGCTGCTGGCGAACTTGAGCCTCTCCAGCGGCGGGCCCCACTGCCTGGTCGACCTCTCCGAAACCGATTGCGCGCCCCTGCCCGACGGCCGCCAGGCGCGCTCGCTCCTGGCGGTCCCGATCCATCGGGAGGGGAAAACCCAGGGCGTGCTCTATGCCATGCGTTTCTCGCCGCTGCGCTTTACCCAAGGCTCGTTCCAGGCGGCCACGCTCTATGCGGCCCAGGCCTCGGTGTTTCTGGAAAACGCCAGTCTGTACCGGGCGGTGCGCGATGAGTTGGCCGAGCGTATCCGGGCCGAGAACGAACTCACGCTGGCCAAGGAGATGGCCGAGCAGGCCAGCCGCTTCAAAAGCGGCTTTCTGGCCAACATGAGCCACGAAATCCGCACGCCCATGAACGCCATCCTGGGCCTGACCCACCTGCTGCTCAAGACGCCGCTGAGCGTCCAGCAGCAACGGTATCTCGACAAGATCAATCTCTCCGGCGACATGCTTTTGCGCATCATCGACGACATCCTCGATTTTTCCAAGATCGAGGCCGGCCGGCTGGAGCTTGAGCAGGTGCCGTTTTCCCTGGCCGCCGTGCTCGACAGCCTCCAGGGCATGATCGCCCATCGGGCGCTGGAAAAGGGACTGGGCTTTCTCCTGAACGCGCCGCCGGACCTGCCGCCGACCCTGATCGGCGACCCCACCAGATTGTGCCAGATCCTGGTCAACCTGGCCTCCAACGCCGTCAAGTTCACGGACCAGGGCAAGGTCTCCATCGCCATTGCCGTGGAGGAACGCCGGGAGCATGACGTGCGGTTGCGGTTCGTCGTCCGGGACACGGGCATCGGCATGACGGCCGAAGAACGTAAGGGGCTTTTCCGGCCGTTTACCCAGGCCGATACGTCCACGTCGCGGCGCTACGGCGGCACCGGCCTGGGACTGGCCATAAGCCGGCGTCTGGCCGAGGCCATGCACGGCGCCATCGAGGTGGCGTCCGAGCCGGGCCGCGGCAGCACCTTTACGTTTCGGGCCCGGTTTGCCCTCGGTCCGGCCGCGGAGGCAACGGTCCAGGCCAAAGCGCCGCCAACGCCGGCCCCCCTGGCCCCGGACACGCCGCAGCAGGGGCTTGGCCAGTCGCCCCGGCCCAAGGTGCTGCTGGTGGACGACAACGACATCAACCTCGAAGTCGCCCTGGAAATCCTGACATCCGCCGGACTGGCCGTGGACACCGTGGACAACGGCCAAAAGGCCCTGGACGCCCTGTCCGGCAAAAGCGCCGACTACGGGGCCGTGCTCATGGACATCCAGATGCCGGTCATGGGCGGCTATGAGGCGGCCCGGGCCATCCGCCACGTCCTTGGGCTCACGGACATCCCCATCATCGCCATGACCGCCAATGCCGACCGTTCCGAGCGGCAGCGCTGCCTCGATGCCGGCATGAACGACTACCTGGCCAAACCCGTCACCCCGCAGCACCTGCTTGGCGTCATGGCCCGCTGGCTCGGCATGGATGTCCCGGAATCGCCGCCCCAGCCGGAGCCGGTCGAGCCCCGTACAACGCCTTTCGACATCCCGGGCATGGATATGGCGGTTGTCCGGCTTCGGGTCGGGGATGACACGGCCTTGCTGGCCAAGCTTCTCGATATCTTTGCCGCCAAGTTCGCCACCTCGCCGAAACGCTTCCGATCCCTCCACGCCACCGGCGATACGGCCGGGATCAAGGAACACGCCCACGCCCTCAAGGGCGCCGCCTGGACCTTGGGAGCCCAGGAAATCGGGGTAATGGCCGAACGGATCGAGGCGGCCCTGGCCAGGGAAGAGCCCCTGGCTGCCGACAGCATCTTGCCGGAGCTGTTCGACAAACTGGAATCCGGTCTGACGCCCATGCTTGAAGCCATCAAGCGGGCCTGTCCGTCGGAGGGCTAAAAAGGCTTCATAAGACGCCGACGCGCGCCAAGGGCGGATTTCCCGCCGCAACGCAGCGGGGAATCCGCTGTGCCTGCCGGCAATGCCTGCGGGTTACTGCGAAGGCTGGTCCACCACCCGCACCGAGGTGGCTTGCAGCCCCTTCTCGCCCTCCTCGGCCACAAAGGCCACGCCCGTGCCCTTGCGCAGGTCGTCGAAGGCGTTTGCGGCCACGGCATTGCGGTGAAAATACACCTCCTCGCCTTCCAGGGTGCGCAGAAATCCATAGTCCAGGTCCGGGAACAGCTCCGAGACCACGGCCGTGACCTGCTGCTGGGGATGGGCCTTGATCTCGCCGCGCTGCTTGGCGTCGATTTTTTGCAGTATCCGGCGCGCGGCCTGGAAAGCGTCCCGGATGATGGCCGCAATTTCCACGGAAACGTCGCCCGCCACCTCGCTTTCGCGCTCGACCACGAATTCGAGGCTCGGGGCCACGGTCATGTCCAGCCGCACGCGGCAAGGATTGCCCGTGGACTTGGACTTGTGCACGTATTCCACGCTCACCCGAAGCGATTCGATGTGGTCGCAGACCTGCTCCAGCTTGGCGACCTTGCTGCGGATAAGGGACTCCAGGGTGGCGCTATGGTCCAAATTGCGAAAAGAGATTTCCAGGATCGGAGCCATGTCGTTTCTCCTTGTCGGTATTTGGGCACAAAAACGTCCCCTACCGCTGCAAGAGCTTGCGCAACTCCGCCAGCGGCAGGGTGTTGATCACGTCCGGGGCCTCGAGCCAGCCGCGCCGGGCCTGGTCAAGGCCGAAGCGGATGAAATCCAGTTGCCTGGACCAGTGCGCGTCCGTGGAAATGGCCAGGCGCACGCCCAGCTCCTTGGCCCGCCGGACATGCACGTCGTTTAAGTCCAGCCGTTCGGGCTGGGCGTTTATTTCCAGAACGCAGCCGCGCTCCTGGGCCCCTTCCAGAATCCGGTCCATGTCCACGTCATAGGGCTCCCGCTGCCCAATCAGGCGGCCGCTGGGATGGGCCAAGATATTGAAAAGCGGGTTGTCCATGGCCCGCAGGATGCGCTCGGTCTGCTTTTCCCGGGAAAGCCTGAAGGCGGAGTGCACGGAGCAGACCCGGATATCGAGGCGCGCAAGCACCCGGTCCGGCAGGTCCAGGGTCCCGTCCTCCAGGATGTCGACCTCGATGCCCCGCAGCAGGGTCAGGCCCTTCAAGCGGTCGTTGACCGCGTCGATGGCGTCGATGGCCGCCAGCAGCCGGTCCTCGTCCAGGCCCTTGGCAATGGTGAGCCGCCGGGAATGGTCCGTGATGGCCAGGTACTCGTAGCCCCGCTTTTTGGCCGCCTCGGCCAAGGCGAGGGGAGCGTCCCGGCCATCGGAAAAGTTGGTGTGGGTGTGCAGATCGCCCCGGATGTCCGCAAGCGTCACCAGCCGGGGCAGTTTCCCCTGGCGGGCGGCCTCGAGCTCGCCCCGGTCCTCGCGCAGTTCGGGCTCGATGTAGCGCAGCCCCATGAGCTCGTAGATTTCTTCCTCGCTGCGCCCGGCCACCTGCTTTTCGTCCTTGAACACCCCGTATTCGTTGACCTTGTATCCCTTGGCCAGGCCGATGTTGCGCACGGCGATGTTGTGGGCCTTGGAGCCGGTGAAATAATGCAGGGCCGCGCCGTAGCTGGCCTGGGGCACCACCCGCACATCCACCTGCAGGCCCGAGCGCAGGATCACGCTCGAACGCGTGCTTCCCTTGGAGACCACGGTAGCCACGTCCGCAAAGCCGGTGAAATCGTCCATGACCACGCAGCCCTTTTGGCAGGTGACCAGGATGTCCAGATCGCCCACGGTTTCCTGGCGGCGGCGGTAGCTGCCTGCGATCACCACCGTTTCCACGCCCTTGGATTTCTCCAGAAACGCGCGCAGGGCCTCGGCCTGGGGCTCGGCCTGGGCCAGCTTGACGCGGCCCGCGCCCGTGACGCGGCTCAGCGACTTGAGGATATTGGCTTCGATCTTGGCGCTAAAGCCGGCCAGGGTGCGCAGGTTTCCGGCCTCGGCGGCCTGCCTGAGCCCGTCCGCGTCGGCGATCCCCAGCTCCTTGTGCAGCACAGCCACGCGCTTGGGGCCAAGGCCCGGAATGGCCAGCAATTTTTCCAGGCTCCGGGGCGTCCGGGCAAGGATTTCCTCCAAAAGCGGCAGGGACCCGGTGGTGGCAATGGCTTCGATCTTGCCCGCCAGATCCTTGCCCACGCCAGGCAGCTCGGTCAGGTCCCGGCCGGCGGCGACCATGTCGGCCACGCTCTCGGACAAGGAGGACACGGCATGGGCGGCGTTGCGATAGGCCCGGACCCGAAACGGATTGGCCCCTTCGATCTCCAGCAGGTCGGCGACTTCATTGAGTATCCGCTCGATGTCCGGGTTGTGGATGGGCATGGGCTTCCTCGTTCGGGTGCGGCCTGGGCCGGTCTCCTTACCTGCCGTTGTAGCGGACATGGGCCGTCGGCGTCCAGGGACAAGGCCGGCCCCTCGGCGCTTCCCGCGCCGCAAAAGCGCTCAGGCCCGGTTCCCGCCAGGTGTGCTGGTCACGGGAACGTGCCTTCTTGCGCCACGGCTCCCCGGCTCCTACTGTGGGACCCGAAAACACCGTTGCTGCGGCGGTCCGCAGAGCCTGCCATCCAGGCAAAGGGAGGTTGCCATGATCAGTCGCCGGGCGTTTCTGGCCAGCGCCGCGCTCCTGGCCGCGGCCCCAGCCACGGCCTGGACGCCGCCGGCCGCGGCCGGCGCGCCGCCCAGGCGCGCCACCCAGGTTCCAGGCTATTTCCGTCTGCTGGTGGGCGATGTGGAAGTCACGGCCGTGTACGACGGCCAGGGCAGGATCGATCCGGCCATCCTGCACGGCGCGCCGCCCCAGGTCATGGCCGCGCTGCTGGAGGAGGGATGCATCGATCCCAAGGCCGGCATCCCGGTGGCCATAAACGCCTTTCTGGTCAACACCGGGCGCAACCTGATGCTGGTGGATACGGGCGCGGGCACGTATTTCGGGGCCAGGGCGGGCTTTGCGGCGGACAATATCCGGGCCGCGGGCTATGCCCCGGAGCAGATCGACACCATCCTGCTGACCCACCTGCACAGCGACCATGCCCTGGGCCTGGCCAACGTTGACGGCGGTCCGGCCTTTCTCGAGGCCGTGGTGCGCGTGCGCGACGTCGAGCTCGCCTACTGGCTCGACGATGCGCTCCTGGCCCAGGCCCCGCCGGAAAAGAAACGAACCCTCACGGCCCTGCGCCAGGCCCTGTCGCCCTATGCCCAGGCCGGCAGGCTTACGCCCTTTGCCCTGGGCCAGTCCCCGGCCCCCGGGGTGGAGGCCGTGCCCGTGCCGGGCCACACGCCCGGACATTGCGGCTTTCGGGTGGGTACGGCCGGGCAAAGCCTGCTGGCCTGGGGCGATGTGGTGCATGCCCTGGCCGTGCAGTTTCCCAGGCCCGCCATTTCCCTTGATTACGACGTGGACCAGCCAGCGGCCGTTGCCGCCAGAGCGGACCTCATGGCCCGGCTGGCCGGAAAACAGGAGTGGATCGCCGGGGCGCACCTGCCCTTTCCCGGCATCGGCCGCATCCGGGCCAGGGAGTGCGCAGGCTTTGCGTCTTCGGACGAAGCGGGATTCGCCTGGGTGCCGGCGGCCTACGGCAAGCCGGACCAGGCTTGACAGCGGGCCGCGTCATATTTCTCAATCATCAATATTACGTTGTAACGCCTTGAATCCCTATGGATTTCCAAAGGGCAAAGCCCTTTGGTCGCCGAAGGCTTCAAAAACGACTCTTTTTGCAAGACCTGCCTATTACTGTGACGGCAAGGCCGCGCCCCGATCGCCGTCCAGGGGCGGCGGGGGTTCGTTGGCCACGGGCGTGGCCTGGCCCGGGGCAAACCCCATTTTGGCGCGAATGTCGTTGAGCTGCCGCTGGGTCAGGCCCGGGCCGCCGTCCGAGGACGGTGGGAACACGTCCTGGTCCAGGGGATCGGCCGCGCCTTGGGTCTGGCGGTTTTTTTCGCGGATGCCGTCGATCTGCCGCTGGGTCAGGCCGGAGTTGCCCTCTTCCGAGGGCGGAAAGACCTCCTGGTCCAGGGGATCGACCTGGCCCTGCTCCTGGCGGTTTTTCTCGCGAAGGGCCTCGAGCTCCCGGGCGGTCACGCCCGGCTCGCCAGTGCCCGGGGAAGGAATGACGATGTCGTCCTGGGGATCGGCTGCGCCCTGGTTCAGGAGATTTTTCTCGGGAACGCTGGAAACCTCCCGCAAGGTCACGCCCGCCCCGCCTTCCGTTGCCGGCGGAACGACTTCCTGGTCCAGGACGTTTTTCGCGGCGCCATCCGTGGCGGCGGGCTTTTGGGGCTGCGCATCCGCGGCTTGGGCCGGCTGCGCCGGGGATTGCGCGGGTTCCGCGCCGAGCATGCGGATGACGACCTGGCGCGTGGCGTCATTGAAGTCCATGGTGTAGTTCGACAGCTCGAAGCGTTCGGCCACCTGGCCCAGGACGTCCTTGAGGGAGCCGTCAAAACGGTTTTGGACCGGGGACGCCGTTTCCGGACAACCGGCGCAGGCCACCGGCACGCCGCAGGCCGCGCCCACTGCTTCCAGGCATTGGGCCAGCGAGGCATTGGCCTGGCACTGCACGGAAACCGGCAGGCCCTCCAGGCCGGCGGCACAGGCCGGCATGGCCGTCAAGGCCGCCAGGGACGGCGCGAGAAACGCACCCAACAAAGCCATTATCGTTTTGACGCCCATAGACCGCCTTATCGTTGCAGCAGGCCACGGAACCCGCAGCGTATTTTCAGGAAACGCACCCTGGCCAGGGCGCAAGACAAGACGTGATGCGGGCACTGCCGTGAGGCCCGGCCCTGCGACGTGTCGACCGTACCGAATCTCCAGGCCTTACCGGATGCCGCCTGCCTGGAAATCGCCCCATCCGGAGGTGCGACATGCCGGACCGGACGATTTCACGGCAGGCCCGGGCGGCGGGCGTGCCCGCCGACGCCGGCGCTCGCATCATGCCTTAATAAATGTACATGGCCGTCACATCGGAATAGGCCGCCTTTCCCGTCAATCCGACCTGCACGTTCTTGCCGCTGCTGGTAAAGGCCGCAATGGCCGTGGCCAGCAGCGAATTCGTGGCCGCGCTGGTCAGGTGGAACCACCGCTTGGTGAAGGAGCCATCAAGGGCCGTCAGTTGCACATAGCCATCCGTATTGCTGGGGCCGACACTGGTCACGGTGCAGTTTACCCAGGTCGTTCCGGCAGACGACACCGACGGCATGAAGCCGATGGTGAGCATAAAAACCAGAAGCATCAAGAAAAAGACACGCAGAGCCTTGTCCATACAACCCTCGACTGTTTGTTTGATAAACGAACAAAAAAATGCCTTTGCCACTTTGGGATACACGTTGCGGTTGCTGCTTTGCCGACGCCGCTTGTTTCCTGTTCAGACACGTCCCGATCGGGAAGGCTACGCCGCCGGCCTGGAGAAACGAACGGAATGCCGCTGTGGGACGTCAAACGTTTTCGCCGCTCGGGTATGGATCAGGTCGTGACCATTGCCCCTATCTTGCTGCATGGCTGGGACGCGTCCGGCGCTGTTCTCGGATCGATAGCTGGTCATAATGCACGGGGTGTGCCGTTTGGGGAAAAATATTGGCGAAAATGTGAATGCCGTGGCATGATACATGATTAGGAACGCGGCAGAGGCGGAAAAAATTGCCGGGTAGCCCAAGTTCTCCACTGATTGTGGAAAACAGCGCCCCCAATACCGAACGATCCGGAGTATGGCAAGCCTGTTTTCGCCCAACGCAATGGCGATTTTTTGATACGGCTTTTGGGGGTGCGGCCAGGGGAAAAGCGTCGTTTTTTTAAAAAACCATCAATACTTGCACTGCATGTCCAGATAGGGCCGGACCAGCAAAACGGTTGGCGAACCGGCAGGGGCCTGTCTTTACCGATCCGGGCAGTCGCACCGGCCGCCCGGTCAACCGGACCGCAGTAATACGGCGCAGCCCCAGCGTTTTCCACTTCTTGTGGAAAAGTTGAACGCAAGCCGGCAATTTTTGCCGCCCCTCTTCCAGCCCCTGATCATGTATCATGCCACGGCGTTAAGGGTTCCCATCCGGATTTATTCCCGGCCGGCACGTCCCGTGCACTGTTCGCGTTGCGAACGATTCGCGATCATTCCCATGCGCGCCCCAGGCGCGTCCAAACCGGCCCGCAGCGCCAAGAGTGATCCGCCATGACCATACCATACCTTTTTCGCCTCTTTTCCCCAGCCATTGCCGCATTCCTGCTCGGGGCCGCCGGCGGCCCGTTTGCCGCTCCGGCCCTGGCCGCCTACAGCGACCCCATTGCCCAGTGGGAAAAAGCCGGGTTGCGCTCCGCCCCGCCCACCCCGGTTGCGACCCTGTCCGTACGCGACTACGGCGCCAAGGGCGACGGCGCCTCGGATGACACCAAGGCCTTCCAAAAGGCCTTAAAGGCCTTGACCCATCCGGGCGTGCTGTCCATCCCCGAGGGCAGCTACCGCATCACCGCCTCCCTGGAACTGGCCAGCGGCACGGTGCTGCGCGGCGAGGGCAGCGACAAGTCCAAGCTCGTCTTTGACCTGAAAAAATCCTCAAAGCCCTGCATCGACTTCACCACCTACAACTCCAAAGCCTGGGTGAACCTGGCCCAGGACGTCGCGGCCGGCGCCACCACCATCACGGTTGCCAATGCCTCCGGTTTTTCCCTGGGCGACATGGTGGAGATCGAGCAGCAAAACGACGGGGCCATCATGTACACGGACCCGGAATGGAACCAGGACTGGGCCCAGAGCGTGGTGGGACAGTTCGCCAAGGTCGTCACCATAGCCGACACGACCCTGACCCTGGACAAGCCGCTGCGCATCGACTTCAAGACCAGCCTGTCCGCCCGCGTCCGCGTCTACAACATGGGCCACGACGTGGGCATCGAGGACCTGGGCCTGACCCGCCAGGACAGCGGCGGCACCGACGGCGGGGACATCATCCATTTCAAGTACGCCCTGAACTGCTGGGTGCGCCGGGTGGAAAGCACCTGGACCGTGGGCTCCCACGTCTACGCCGAATCCTCGGCCTCCATCGAGGTGACGGACTCCACCTTCAAGTATTCCCACAGTTACGGCGACGGCGGCCGGGGCTACGGGGTAAACCTGGGCCGGCACGTTTCGGACAGCCTGGTCCAGAACAACGCCTTCGACACCCTGCGCCACGCCATGGTCATCAGCCAGGGGGCCAACGGCAACGTCTACGGCTACAATTATTCCGTCAATCCCAAGTGCGAGGACACCGACTGGACGCCCTGCGACATCTCCATCCACGGCCATTACCCCTTCCGCAACCTGTTCGAGGGCAACATCGTCCAGGAAATCGACGACACCGACTACTGGGGACCGGCCGGGCCGAAAAACGTGCTGTTGCGCAACGTGGTGCAGCAGGAAGGCATCGAGATCATGGACCACTCCGACGACCAGGTGGTCCTGGGCAATGTGATCAAAAACAACGGCCCCATGACCGTGGCCTCGGGCATCACCGACACGGTCCTGACTGGCAACGTCACCTCGGACGCAAGCCTGGCTTCGGTTTCCGCCGACACCGTGCCGGCCAGCCTCTACCTGGCCAGCGCGCCGGCCTCCTTCGGCAGCCTGTCCTTCCCCATGCTGGCCGACGGCCAGGAAATCAATTCGGCCATGGCCCGCTACCTGAACCTGGCCTCCAACGGATCGAGCGGCAGCGGGTCGGCCGGCAGCGGCTCGGACACATCGGCCGACGCCGGGACCGGCGCATCCTCCGGCAACGGGTCCGGCTCATCGTCCGACCAGGCCTCGGGCGCGACCCAGGATTCCCCGTCCGATTCCGCGTCCACGGTTCCCAGCATCACGGCGTTGGCCCCGCTCCTGATCCCGTAAGTCCGGGCGCAAAATCCGCAAAAAAAGGGGAGTCGCCCGGCTCCCCTTTTGCCGTTGTCCGCCGCCTGCTTGGCCGGCTTGGCGGCCTGCGGCCATTGAAGGATGTATCGAACTGGCGTAGGAGTATTTCAAAAAGCAATACAGCCAGGCGACCCCACCGTGTCCGGGATTTTGTTTCACCCGACCCTGCGCGGCGCGAAACGACATGACCGAAGAGGACCACGACCTTGCCCATGGCTCCTGTGCGCCGCTGCCTGCCCTTGGGTCGTACCGGCCCCCATCCGGACGTCCGGAACCCGGCATGATCCGGTCCCGACCCGAGCCCGGTATTCTTGCCGCATCCCTAGCCTGTCTTTGGCTCTGTTTCCTGGCCGTGACCCTGACCGCCCTCGTTGCGCTCCCGGCTCTGGCCGGGCAGGCCCGGGCCGAGGCCCCGGTCATGGTCCGGCCGGACCGCCTGACCGTGGTCCTGGACGACGACTATCCGCCGTGCGTCTTTCGCGCGCCGGATGGCGACGTCCAGGGCATCCTGGTGGACACCGGGATGCTGTGGGAGAAAAAGACCGGCGTGCCGGTCTCCCCGGTGGCCATGGACTGGAACGCGGCCCAGGAATTCGTGCGCCAGGACAAGGCCGACACGCTCTTTCCTTCGGCCCTGGTCCGGTACACCCTGTGGACCCTGGCCGCAGTGGCCGCGGCGGCCCTGGTCCTGGCCGCCTTCAATGTCCTGTTGCGGCGTCGGGTGCGGCGGCAGACGTTTCGCCTGCGCGAACTGCTCACCGCCATGGGCCAAAGCGAGGAGCGCTACCGCGAACTGGTGGAAGGGGCCAACAGCGTCATTTTGCGCCTGGACCTGCGGGGCCGGGTCACGTTTTGCAACGCCTACGGCCAGCGTTTTCTGGGCTACGACCAGGGCGGCATGCTCGGGCGCAGCCTGGCCGAACTCATCGAGCCCCAGGCGCGCCAGGGAGAGCTGGCCGAACTGCTGGACGCAATCAGCCAATCTCCGGAGTCCAACCGTTGCCTGGTCCGGGAAAACAGGCGCCGCAACGGGGAGCCTGTCTGGATCGCCTGGGCCATGCGGGCCGTGCGCGACCCGGATGGCCAGATCCGGGAAATCCAGTGCATCGGCAATGACGTCACCGAGCGCAGGCGCGCCGAGGAAGCGCTTTGCGACAGCCAAGAACGCTACGCCCTGGTGGCCAAGGGCGCCAACGACGGCATCTGGGACTGGGACCTGCGCACGAACACGGTCTATTTCTCCCCGCGCTACATGGAAATCCTCGGCTACGGCCCGGATGCGGTCGGCCAGTCCGTGGAGGAATGGACCAAGCGCATCCATCCCGAGGACGCCGAGGCTGTCATTCGCGAAAACAAGCGCTGCGCCGACGGCGAGATCGACAACTTTGCCGTGGAATACCGCCTGCGCCACAAGGACGGCGCCTACCGCTGGATTCTCGGCCGGGGGGCCAGCCTGAAAAACGCCCAGGGCGCGGTGGTGCGCATGGCCGGCACCCATACCGACATCACCCGGCGCAAAAAGGACGAGGCCGCCCTGCGGGAAAGCCAGGACCGGCTGTCCAAGCTCTTTCGCTTCAGTCCGGTGGGCATTGTCGTGTCCGCGCGGCGCGACGGCCGCCTGATCGAGGTCAACGAAGCCGCGGCCCGCCTGTTCGGCTACGCCAAAAACGACGTCATCGGCCGCACCTCCCTGGAAATCGGCCTGTGGCCACGGACCGAGGACCGGGACGGGCTGGTGGCCGAGATCGGCCGCCAGGGGGCGGTGATGGCCCAGGAGGTCGAGCTGCGCCACAAAAACGGGGCCCGCCTGGTCACCCTGTATTCCGCCGTGCCCAGCCAGGCGTACGGCGAGGCCTGCATCCTGTCGGTGCTGGTGGACATCACCGAACGCAAGGCCATGGAACAGGCGCTTTTGCGGTCCAAGGAGGCCGCCGAAGCGGCCAACCGGGCCAAGAGCGAATTTTTGTCCACCATGAGCCACGAAATCCGCACCCCCATGAACACCATCCTCGGCATGACCGGCGTGCTGGCCGAATCCCGGCTGAGCGAGCGGCAGGCCGAGGCCATAAGAGCCATTGAAATCGCCGGCGGCAACCTGCTTGGGCTTCTAAGCGACATCCTGGACCTGTCCCAGATCGAGGCCGGAGGGCTCATCATGGAGGAAAAGGCCTGCGACCCGGTGGAGCTGGCCGGGAACGTGGTGGACATGATGCGGCCCGACGCCGCAAAAAAGGGCCTCGATTTGCGCCTGGCCTCCCTGGGCGAACTCCCGGCCTCGGTTTTCTGCTGCCCGGAGCGCATCCGCCAGGTGCTGGTGAACCTGGTCGGCAATGCCGTCAAGTTCACGGCCTCGGGCGAAATCGTGGTGGAAGTCGGCCGGGAAGAAAATCCCCGGTCCGGGCCGCGGCTTCGCCTGGCCGTGCGGGACACGGGCATCGGCATTTCGGCCGACAAGCTGGCCGCCATTTTCGACCGCTTCACCCAGGTCAATGCCACGTCCAGCCGCCACTGCGGCGGCGTCGGCCTGGGCCTGGCCATCTGCAAAAAGCTCGTGGAGCTCATGGACGGCCATATCCGGGTGGAAAGCCAGGAAGGCCGGGGCTCGGCCTTCACCGTCACCTTGCCGCTGCGCCCGGCCAGCCAGGCCGCCGAGACCAGAGGCGCGGCGCAGCCGGCCGGCCAGGCTTCCTTGGCCAGGCGTGCGGGCGGCGGCGCGGCCCGGGTGCTTCTGGTGGAAGACAGCACCACCAACGCCGAGGTCATGCGGCTTATGCTCGAGGGCTCGCCCTTTGCCCTGACCTGGGCTCCCAGCGGACCGGCCGCCCTGGAGGTCTTCCGGGACCAGCCCTTTGACATCGTGCTCATGGACGTGGAAATGCCGGAGATGGACGGCTATCAGACCACCGAGGCCCTGCGCCGCCTGGAGGCGGACCAGGGGCGGCGGCGCACGCCGGTCATCGCCCTGACCGCCCATGCCTTCGAAGAACACCGCCAGCGCAGCCTGGAGGCCGGTTGCGACGACTTCCAGGTCAAGCCCATTCCCAAGGCCAAGCTTCTGGAAACCCTGGACACCTGGATGGCGGTCCAGCCCCGGGCCGCGGTCTCGTAAAGCGTCCCTTTCCGCTCAGGCCCGCTCCCCGGCGGCAAAGCCCGACGACCAGGCCCACTGGAGATTGAACCCGCCCAACCGGCCGGTCACGTCCAGCACCTCGCCCACCAGGTACAGGCCCGGCACGGCAGCCGCTTCCAGGGTCTTGGAGGACACGCCGGCCGTGTCCACGCCGCCGAGCGTCACCTCGGCCTTGGCCCATCCCTCGACCCCGGCCGGGGCAAAGGGCCAGGCCGCCAGGCTGGCGGCCAGGCCGCGCCGCGCCTTTTTGGAGAGCCCGGCGGCCGGGCCGGCCAGGCCCAGCCTGGCGCACAGGGCCATGGCCAGACGCCGGGGCAGATGCCGGGCCAGGGCGTTTTGAATCTCCAGCCGGCCGGCCGCGGCCAAAGCCTGTTCCAGGTCCAGGCCGGGCAGGAGGTCGATGGCCAGCGCTTCGCCTTCCCGCCAGAAAAGCGAGGCATCCAGGACCGCCGGCCCGGAAATCCCCTTGTGGGTGAAAAGCATGTCCCCGGCCACCACGGTTTTCCCGGTAATGCGCACCGGCAGGGACACGCCGGCCAGCTCCCGGCAAAATCCGGCCAGCTCGGGCGGAGCCGTAAACGGCGTCAGCCCGGGCCGCAGTCCGGTGACGCCAAGCCCGAATCCCCGGGCCAAGCGATAGCCCAGGTCCGAGGCCCCCAGCGCCGGCCAGGACAGCCCGCCCGTGGCCACCACCAGAGAGGCCGAGCGCACCGGGCCGGCCTTGGTGTCCGTGACAAAGCCATTGCCGTCCCGCCGCGCCCCCAGCACCTCGGCCGCCAGCGTCAGGCTGGCCCCGGCGGCCCGGGCCTGGTCCGCCAGGAACCGGGCCAGGCCGGCCGAGCCGTCGCGGCAAAAAATCTTGCCTCCGGCCTCCTCCACCGTGGCAATGCCGCCGCCGTGAATCCAGTCCAGGAAATCGGCCGGGGAAAACCGGGCCAGGGCGGATTTGACGAAATGGGGGTTGGCGCAGCAGTAGTCGGCCGCGCCGGCCTGGCTGTTGGTGCAATTGGCCCGGCCGCCGCCCGAGGCCAGCACCTTGCGGCCGGGCTTGTTGCCATGGTCGAGGACCAGGGTCCGGCGGCCCCGCCGGGCGCAGGCCACGGCGCAACAAAGCCCCGCGGCCCCGGCCCCGATGATGGTGACGTCGACATGCATGCATGGCTCGGGCGGATCATGGCGAAAACGCCGTGTGCGTCCGCAACATCCGTCCGAGGCTTTTGCAAAAATCAACGGGAACGCCAGCAACAGGCGTTACATCGCAGCATCCTGAATCCCTTATGGGTTTCCAAAGGGCAAAGCCCTTTGGTCGCCGAGGGCTTCAAAGACGACGTTTTGCAAAAGCCTCTCAGGACGCAACCTAGTAGCGCCGCTCCTGGCTGTGGCCGATAAGCGCCCCGGCAATGCCGCCCAGGGCGCCGCCGACGCCCGCGCCAACGCCGGCATTGCCGCCGGAAATGGCGCTTATGGCCGCGCCGGCTCCGGCTCCCAAGGCTGCGCCGGAAAGCGCGCCCTGCTGGGTTTTGGTCATATTGGTGCAGCCAAGGGTCGCGGCCAGGGCCAGGCCGCAGGAGAGCGCGATCAGACGTTTCATGAATCCCTCCCTAGGGCTTGTCGGCATTGGGCTTGGCCAGCTCATACCACATGACTTCCACCACCGGCCGGGAAAGCCGGTCCGGATGGGCCGCGTACCAGGCGTCGATGGCCGACTGCATCTCTTCGAAGGTGAAGTGGCTCAGTCCCCGGCACCAGGTGTCGATGAGGCTTTTGTTCGGCGGCACGGGCGGCGTGCCCTGCACTTCCTGGTCCAGTTCCATGATGGTGGCCGCGCCCACCAAAAAGGCCTTGCGCTCCTGGGGCGTGGATTTCGTCCAATGTTCGCCCGTCACCACCGGCACTTCCCGGGCCAGACCCGCTGTGGGCCAAGCCACGGCCATGGCCAGGATCAGGCCTCCGATCAGCCGCAGCACCTTTTTTCCCTGCATCGCGCGCCTCCTTTGGTGTTTGATTGCCTTTCCGTTCCCAAACGCGGTACGTCCCTACACGGCCGGGCCGATCCGGGCCGGCTGCGTTTTTCGGGACCCATGCCGTTTTCGCGTGGGTTGCCGGATACGTCAAGCCCTCGATGCGACAAAGGAAACGTCATGGACCCCATTCCCCCTGACTGGCCCCGGGACCTGGAAAGCGCGGTCATCGCCCAGGAACGCCTGCGCCGCCTGGTGGAGCTTACCGACAGCGTGGGCGAAGTCCGGTTCATCGGCGGCGTGGATTGCGGCTACAACGCCGCCGAGGAGACCATGCGCGCGGCCGTGGCCGTGGTGTCGGCCGCAACCCTGGAACTCGCGGCCGTCGGCCGGGCCGAAACCCCGGTGCCCTTCCCCTATATACCGGGATATCTCTCGTTTCGGGAAGTCCCGGCCGTTTTGGCCGCCCTGGCCCGGCTCGAGCGCCGGCCCGATCTTCTGGTGTGCGACGGCCAGGGCATTGCCCATCCGAGGCGGCTCGGGCTGGCCTGCCATGTGGGCCTGGCCTCGGGTCTGCCGTCCATTGGCTGCGCCAAGTCCCGGCTGGTGGGAAAAGCCCGGGAGCCCGGTCCCGACCGGGGCGACGCTGCGCCCCTTTTTATCGGCCGCGAGCACGTGGGATGGGTGGTGCGCACCCGGACCGGAGTCAAGCCGGTGTTCGTTTCCCCGGGCCACCGGGTGTCCGTGGATGCGGCCCTGGCCTGGGTCCTGAAACTGGCCCCGCGCTACCGCCTGACCGAACCCGTGCGCCAGGCCCACAAGGCCGCGACCTGGTCGCGGCATGCTTTGCTTGATGAATGAGGCTCTTGCAAAAAGGGTCGTTTTTGAAGCCTTGTATGTTTCCCTAACGGGCGTATCCCGTGCGG
>CAZBER010000015.1:0-3694 GCA_964490985.1 uncultured Desulfovibrionaceae bacterium
GGTCCGGGGGGAGGAAACCCCCTTTTTTGCAAAAAAGGGGGTTTCCTCCCCCCGGCTCTTCACCTCCAACTATACCCAAAGGAGGCTCGTATGAGTGAAGCGTTCGACAAGCTCAAGGAGCGGGAGCAGTCCTGCCTGATGCACACCTATGGCCGTTATCCCTTGGCCGTGGCGTCGGCCTCCGGGTGCCGTTTGTACGATCTCGACGGCCGCGAGTATATGGACTTGCTGGCCGGCATTGCCGTGGCCAACGTGGGCCATTGCCATCCCGGCGTGGCCGCGGTGGTGGCGCAAAAGGCCCGTGAGCTGGTGCACGTCAGCAACCTGTTTTACCAGCGCGAGCAGGTGGAGCTGGCCGAGAAGCTTTTGGCCACCTGCCATGCGGGCAAGGTCTTTTTTTGCAACTCCGGGGCCGAGGCCAACGAGGGGGCCATCAAACTGGCCCGGCGCTTCATGCGCACGGTCAAGGGCCGCGACGCGTATGAGATCATAACCCTGGCCGGGTCGTTTCACGGCCGCACATTGGCCACGCTGACGGCCACGGGCCAGGACAAGATCAAGCACGGCTTCGCTCCCCTGCCCGAGGGTTTCGTCACCGTGCCGGCCGGGGACATCGCGGCCATGGCCCAGGCCGCAACCGGGCGCACGGCCGCCGTGCTCCTGGAAGTCATCCAGGGCGAAGGCGGCGTAAAGCCCTTTGAACGGGAGTATCTGGAGGCCGTGGCCGGGCTTTGCCGGGAGCGCGACATCCTTTTTATGGTGGACGAGGTCCAGACCGGCATGTGCCGCACGGGCAAGTTCTGGGCCTTCCAGAACTTCGGCCTGACGCCGGATGTTTTTACCTGCGCCAAGGCCCTGGCCAACGGCCTGCCCATGGGCGCGGTGCTGGCCACGGACGCCGTGGCCAAGGGCTTTGCTCCGGGCTCCCACGCCACCACGTTCGGCGGCGGGGCCCTGGTGGCGGCGGCCGCGTCCAAGGTCTGCGACATCATGCGGGACGAGCGCCTGGACGAGCGGGCGGCGCGGCTGGGGGATTTCGCCCTGGCCCTGTTCGAGGACGTGCGGGCGCAGTTTCCGGACAAGATCGCCACGGTGCGGGGCATGGGGCTCATGCTCGGCATCGAGCTGGCCTTTCCGGGCATCGATGTCTGGAAGGCGCTGCTCGACCGGGGCTTTGTGCTGAACCTCACCCAGGAGCGGGTGCTGCGCCTGTTGCCGCCCCTGACCATCGAGCAGGAGGACTTGCGCCTGTTCGCCGCCGCCCTGGGCGACGTGTTGCAGTCCCTGTAGTCCGCCTTTACCCGAAAATCGCCTGGACGGGGCCGGCGGTCACACCGCCGGCCCCGTCCGTTTCATTCGACCGGGCCTTTCGACAAGGCAACCCGGCTGCACGGGTTAGTCCTTGTACTTGAATTCAGGCATGGCCTTGATGGATTCCTTGGTGGCTCCCGGCAGGATGATCCGGTTGTTCTCGGTCTTGAAGTGGTTGATGGGAATGGCCACGTCGTGCTTGGCCATGCCCAGGAAGCCGCCCGCGCCGACAATGGCGTAGGAAGTGGCCTTTTCCCGGGTCACGATGATGTCCTCGACCGTGCCCACCTTCTGATTGCTCTCGTTGTACACGTCCTTGCCCAGGATATCCTTCTTGATGCTCCAACCCTGGCCCAGGGCCTTGGTCTCATCCCCGTTCATGATGGTGCCGACGGTTCCGGACGGCGGCGTTTGCGTCTGCTGGGCCAGGGCGGAGCCGGCCAGGAGCGTCAGCGCCAGGGACATGACCACGATGACATGCTTCTTGAGGATTTTCATCTGCATCTCCTTTGTTGGGGTTGCCACATGCGCCCCGACCCCACGGCAAAGCGCGCATGGAGCCAGGATATGGAAAAAAGGCGCATGGCCGGCCGCCTGCCGGCCACGCGCCTTCCTCGCGGGCGGACCCGGGCCGCAGCATCCTTCGGCCGGGTGTTGGCGACGCTGTTTCCAGCCGGGCTCGAATGTATTCCTGCTCCAGCCGGGCACTGCCTGCCTGAACAACGCGACTCTTGTTTCGCGCGCAGGAACTGTTCTGTGAAATTTACTGCTAACACGTTAATATTCCAATGAATAAACTGGATTCTCCAGTAAAGGACAGTATATCGAAGAAACACGAAGAAATGTCAAGACCTTCTTCGAAAAAGAGCGTTTTCAGATAATTTGCCGATTACAACAGTCAGGCCTGAAACGCCCGGCTGACGGGAACCCCGCTCTTGCGGATGTCTTTTCCCTATGGATTTCAAGCGGCAATTGAACGGGAAGCCCGGGCTCGCGCCCGATCGGGAACGTCGGACAGCCGTCAGAGGCGGCGCGTTCAGGCGGTCATGCAGGGATGGACCGGAGCCGGGACCGAGGGTTCGGTTCCGGGCGCTCGGGGCAGGAAACAGGGCTTGGCCCCAGGAGAGGGACGTCGGGGATCGGCGACTCTGCCGCGCCAGCGGCGCCAGACAGATCAGCCGTTAAAGTGCAGGTACGTCTTGCCCACCCGGTCGATGAGCTGCAGGTGGCGGTATGCGCCCTTGATCTGGCTGGCTTCGTAGATGCGGTAGGCCTCTTCCACGCATTTTTCGCAGGCTCCGATGGGAGCCTCCACGCCCAGGCACAGGGGGTTGCGCGTGGATTCGGTCTCGAATTTGAGCGTGCCCCGGCAGTGGTCGCACAGGCGCACGGATTCGGTCTGGTATTCGGTGATGGCGTCGGTGTCGTAATAAAGCGTCTTGCGGCGCGTGAACCAGCCGTTTGCCCGCTCCCCGGCCTCCGGGGCCTTGGGGTTTCGGGCCAGCTTCAAAATCTCTCCGCACACGTCCTGGATGTACTGGGTCACCCAGGCCGGCTGGCGCACGGCCTCGGGATCGAAACTGGGCTCGCGCACGTGGGAAAAATCCAGGCCGGCCATGGACAGCACCAATCCCAGGTTGACGTAGGGCAAGGCCCCTTGGATGGAGTAGCCGCCTTCGAGCACGGCCACCTGGGCTCCGAGCATTTCCGTCAGGCGGGCATAGCCCTGGGCCGAAAAGGCCATGTCCGTGATGGGATCGGAGAAGTGGTTGTCCTGGCCGGCGGAATTGACGATGAGGTCGGGCTTGAAATCGTCCAGAAGCGGCAGGACCAGGTGCTCCATGACGTGCAGGAAGCCCTCGTCCGAGGTGCCGGGCGGCAGGGGCACGTTGACCGTGCGGCCCAGGGCCTGGGGGCCGCCCATTTCATAGGGAAAGCCCGTGCCCGGATACAGGGTGCGACCGTCCTGGTGCAGGGAAATGAAGAGCGTATCCGGGTCGTGCCAATAGATGTCCTGGGTGCCGTCGCCGTGATGGCAGTCCGTGTCCACGATGGCCACGCGCATGGGGCCGAAGCGCTCGCGCAGCCATTCGAGCATCACGGCCTCGATGTTGATGTTGCAAAAGCCCCGGGCCCCGTGGACCACCTTCATGGCGTGGTGTCCGGGCGGCCGCACCAGGGCGAAACCCCGGGCCGCCTCCTTTTCCAGCACCACCCGCCCGGCCCGGATGGCCCCGCCGGCCGAGACCAGGTGCGAAGGCGTGGTCACGCTGGCCACGTCCGGGAAGCAGAAATGCACCCGGGACACGTCGGCCTCGGTGGCCACGTCGGGCTTGAGCTCGGTGATGCCCGGGATGTCGAAGACCCCCTCCTCGCGCAGTTG
>CAZBER010000015.1:3704-16466 GCA_964490985.1 uncultured Desulfovibrionaceae bacterium
GGGGGAAATGGCCCAGTCAAAGGCCGGGAAAAACACGATGCCCAGAGGGTGTCTGGCCTTCAGCATGACGCGGACACCGCCTTTTTGTATTCCGCCAGCACCCCGGGCCGCACCTGGCAGGCCACGCGGATGTTTTGCCCCACCCGGGACTGGCCTTCGACCATGTTGAACGAGGACAGTTCCGTGGTCTCCACCGGAGCCTCGGACGCGTCCGCGCCAATGGAGGCGAGGTAGTCCCGCAGCCGGGTGGCGGCCTCGCCCTCGGCCGCGGCCGGGCTGTAATTGGCGGCAATGGAGCGGGCCACGCCCAGGGACGGGATGGTCAGCCGGCCGGCGGCCGTGTCCGCGAAAAGCTCCACCGAGAACGTGGGCCGGGCCAGGGCCGCGCCAATGGCATTGGCCACGGCGAAACTTTCCGGCACCACCACTTCCTCGGAAAAGGCGTCCTGAAGCAGGGCGGACAGGGCCAGGGCCGGCCCGCCCATGACGTAGACCCGGGTCGGCCTGACGCTCCGGCCTTCCAGGAGCTCGAAAATGGTGTACACGGGCCGGTCGTTGATTTCGCGCACGAAATCCGCCACTTCCGAGCGGATGTGGTTGACGGCGTTTAAAATGGCCGCCTCGGCCACTTCCTCGGGCTCGAAACCGTGGGGCGCGGCCGCGGCCAAAAGCCCCTGGTAGGAGGCCCGGGCATCGCCCAGGGCAATGACGTTCTGGATATTCAGGGCATCCACCAGGGTGGGATGCGGCCCGCCCAGGGCCATGGGCGGCCCCAGGCGTCTCGGCCCCACGCGCACGGCCTCGCGGCTGACGGTAATGGCCGAATCGCCGCCCACACCGATGGAGCGGGTGCGCAGCGCCCGCACCAGGGTGGGTCGGCCGGCAATGGCGATGCCCTCGTTTTCGATGAGCGGCGCGCCCGCGGCAAAGACCGCCATGTCCGTGGTGGTGCCGCCGATGTCCAGGATGACCGAATCCTCGCGGATGTCGCAGGCGGCGATGATGCCCATGACCGAGGCGGCCGGGCCGGACAGGATGGACTGGACCGGCAGCGAGCGGGAAACCGACAGGGGCATGGTGCCGCCGTCGGCCTTGAGCACGTTGATGATGCGCGGGGCCAGGCCGAGCTGGGTGACCGAGCGCTGCACGGCGTCGCAAAAGCGGTTGTAGAGCCGCCACACGGAGCTGTTGAGGCCGGCCGTGGCGATGCGCCGGCCAAAGCCCAGGCGGCCGGAAAATTCATGGCCCAGGGACACGTATTCGGCCTGGCCGCTCATGAGCTCCTTGAGGGCCAGTTCCTGGTCCGGATAGCGGGTGGAGAACTTGGTGACCCCGGCATAGACCGCAATGCCGGCCTCGCGGCACTGCCGCAGCCCCATGCGGGCCGTGGCCGTGTCCAAGGGGGCGGTTTCCCGGCCCCGGTGGTCGATGGCCCCGGGCAGGACGTAAAAGTGCTCGCCCATGCGGTAGGTTTCGGGATCGATGCCCGGGCCGCCGGAGACGAACACGCCCACGGCCTCGGCCGTGCCCTCGACAATGGCGTTGGTGGAGAGCGTGGTGGAGAGGTTGAGGCGGGATACGGCCGCCGGCCCGGCCACGGACACCACGCTTTCCAGGATGTCGCGGATGGTGGCCAGCAGGTTTTCGTGGTTGGTGCGCAGCTTGGCGCACGCCACCACGCCTTCCCGGCCGATAAGGACCGCGTCCGTGTGGGTGCCGCCGACGTCGATGCCTAAAAGCATAGAACGTCCCTAGCATCTCGGTGGGCCGGCGTCGAGATGGCGCGTTTGTCCAAAACCGGCCATTCCTTGCCCGTGGCGAGGCCCCCGCTCCCAACTCAGCGCCGCTTGTAGCGCCCCATGAGCGTGGCCGAGGCCAGGATATGGCCCTTGGAGGCGGCCAGAACGTCTTTTTTCGCGGCTCCGGGCGGCAGGGACAAGGGGGCGTCCAGGGCGTAGAGGGTGAAATAGTAGCGGTGCGTCCCGCGCGGCGGACAGGGACCGCCGTAGCCGAGGCGGCCCCAGCTGTTTTTGCCGGCCATGCTGCCGTCGGGATAGGTTGCCGACGCCGGCAGGCCCTGGGGCAGCCCGGGCGTGCCCGGAGAAAGGTTGTAGAGCACCCAGTGGTCCCAGACCCCGCCCGGCGCGTCCGGATCGTCGCACACGAGCACCAGGCTCCTGGCCCCGTCCGGCACCTGGCCAAAAGCCAGGGGCGGCGACAGGTCGTCTCCGTCACAGGTGTACCGGGGCGCGATGTCGCCCTGATGGTCAAACGCCGGAGAAGTAATGGTCATGGCCATGGCCTGTCCTCCCTGGATCGGTTTCGGTCCGACAGTGACCCAGACAACCAATACAAAGGGGATGGCCAGGCCCAACCGGATTCGCAGTCGTTCCATGTCATCCCCCTTTGGCGGCCGCTTGAGGCGCGCGGCCTGCCGCGGCGTCGCCACGCGACGCGGTCAATCGTCGAAATCGCCCTGCGGCCCCTTGTCCTTGGACAAGGATTTGGCCCGCTCCAGAATCTTCTCCTTGGTCCAGGCGGCAGGGTCCTCGATGCGGCCCACCTTGGGACCCAGGTCGTGGGAGCCGGCGGCCAGAAGCGCCTCGATGGCCAGGGGCGCGGTGTCGCCGGCATTGAAGACGTCGGTCAAAAGCCAGTAGACGAAATCGGCCACAGCCATGGACATGCGGTGGCGCACGGCCGCCGGCTGGCCGAGAAGCTTGTTCTCGAAGACGCAGTTGAGCTTCTTGTAGTCCCCGGCCTTGATGGCCTTGCCATCGGCATAGCCGCGCATCTCGGCCCAGAGTTCCTCGGACAGGCCCTGGTCCGGCATTTTGATGAAATTGCCGGCCTCGTCCAGGATGGCGTTGCCGTAATCGTTGACCTTGAGGCCCCAGGAAATCATCTGCAGGGCCGTGGCCACATTGGCCTTGGTGGTGGCGGTCTTGGCCGCGATTTCCTTGAGCTTGGCCGAGGAGTTGCCCGAGGTGCCGTGCTGGGCCCCGGAAATGCCGTATTTGGCCAGGGCGTCGTGGATTTTGGCCGTCAGCTCCACCTGGATGCCCGAGGACGAGGCCTCGATGCCGTGGGTGGTGCCGTTATTGAGCGCGATCCAGTCCGGGTGGATGCCGTTGGCATTGAGGCCCTGGATGAGAAAGAGCGCCTCTTCCGGGGTGGACAGGCCGGATTTGCCCTTGATCTCGCCCACTTCGGTCTCGTACCCGGCCCAGGACGGCACATGCGGGGCCAGCTCGATATTGGACAGGAGGTTTTCTTCGTCCGGCAGATGGGAGGCGTCGATGGCAATGGAGGTGATGCCCGCCTCGAACAGGGTGGGAATCTCCTCCCTGGCCGCGGCCACATCGGACGGCTTTTTGATGCCGTAGTGGTCGGCGTGGATGGCCACGGGCACGGTGATGCCGAGCTCGTTCATGGCCTGGTCGGCCTGGCGGGCGATGTTCCACATGGTGACGTTGCAGTAGGTGGACTCGGAGCGGGCGATCTCCAGGATGATGGCCGCATTGGCCCGCTGGGCAGCCATGAGCGCCCCGCGCAGCACGAAATTGCTGCGGGCGTTGGCGGCAATGGTCATGGCGTGGCCCTTTTTGATCATGGCCCGGTCAATGGCCTTGCCGCTGACGATGAGCGCCTTGGAATTGGGAAAAAGCTGTTTGATGTTGGGCGGCCGGCCAACGGCCAGGGCCTGTTCAAACGCGGGGTCTGCCTTGGACATGCGTTCCTCCTTGAATTCTCGCGAGCCAGGGATTGTCATGCTTTTAAGGATGCAACCCTAACCAACGGGATACAGATCCTTGATACGATGGCGCTCCAGCACGGCCAGGGCGGCCGGGTCGTCGGCCACGGCCACGAACAGGGCGGCCACCACCGGAGCCAGCCGCGCCCGGGCGGCCGGGTACGGGGTCTCGGCCAGGTTCCGGGCCAGGCTGTCGAGCTTGCCCAGGTTGGCGTCAATGGGAATATCGCGGCAGCGGCCCAGGAAATCACAGGCCATGAGCGTGCCCGGGACGGCCAGGGGCGCGCCGGCCACGTACACCGCGCCGCCGCACACGGCGCAGGTCACCTCGCCGGGAACGGTGTCGGCCACGGGAACGGTCCACTGGGCTATGGTGTTGCCGCAGGCGTCGTACTTGCGGGTGTGCAGGAACCGGCTTTCGGCGGACCAGCCGAAATCGGCGTGGCTGGGATCATTTACGCAAAAAAGTCTCCGGACAAGCATCCCATGCTCCTTTGGCGTCCCAGGGACGGGACGAATCCTTTCAGGAAATATACCGGCTGGCGAAAACAAGCAACAAACAGCCCGACAAACGCCTCCCCAGCCAGGGGGTTTCCCTTTCAAGGCGGCCCGCTTTCTGATAGCTCCATGCCGCGCGCCGGGACGGCTTTCCCGGCCCGGAGGAAGCATGACCGGCTATGTCTACGTCCTTTGCGCCGCCGCCATGTGGGGGCTGATCGGCCCCCTGTCCAAGCTGTCCTTTGCCGCCGGCATGGACACCGTGGAAGTGGCCTTCTGGCGCACCACCCTGGCCTGGTTCCTGTTCGCCGCCCAGGCCGTGAAAAACCGCGAGACGCGCCTGGCCTGGCGCGACGTGCCGGCCGTGGCCGGATTCGGCGTGGCCGGCATTGCCGGGCTTTTCGGCACCTACGTGGTGGCCGTGTCCGCCGGCGGCGCGGCTTTGGCCTCGGTGCTGCTCTATACCGCCCCGGCCTGGGTGGCGCTCATGTCCTGGCTGCTTTTCAAGGAGCCCATGGGCGGCTACAAGGTGGCGGCGGTGGCGGCCACCATCCTGGGCGTGGCCGGGGTGAGCCTGGGGCCGGGCTTTTCCCAGGAAACGGCCGTGGGCGGCCAGGCCATCCTGTTCGGCCTGCTCTCGGGCGTCACCTACGCCCTCTACTACATCTTCGGCAAATACTACCTGGGCCGTTACAAAACGCCGACGCTCTTCCTCTATGCCCTGCCCGTGGGGTCGCTGGCCTTGCTGCCATTCACCCATTTCACCCGGCCGACCTGGGCCGGGGCCTTGCCCTGCCTGATCCTGGCCGTGCTGTCCACCTACGGGTCCTATTCCATCTATTACGCGGGATTAAAGCGCCTGGAGCCCACCCGGGCGGCAGTGGTGGCCACCCTGGAGCCGGTCATGGCCGCGCTGCTGGCCTTTGCCATGTTCGGCGAGCACTTCAGCCTGCTGGGCTATGCCGGCAGCGCGCTCATCATCGGCTCGGTGCTCCTGACCATCTGGGACGGGGCGCGCCATCGCCGCGTCCCTCCGGCGGTCAAGGCGGCCTCCCGAAACAGGCAGGCCGCCTAAAGATCGACCGGCCCAGGGCCGATAGGTTCAGACAAGGAGGAGTCCGGCGGGCAGGGAGCGCCTGCCGGCAAGACCTATGGCCGCCTCGGACATTTCGCCTCTTTCCGCTTCGATGGACGCACCGGCATCAACCGACGTTTCGCCGGCCAAACCGGCCGCGACCGGCGCGCCGCGCCCCGAGGCTCCGAAAGCGGCGGAGCCGGCCCGGTCTTCGGCCGACACCATCGCCATCAAGGCCCTGCTCCCGAACCGGGCCGTGCGGCTTCGCATCGACGAGGCCACCCGCATCATCCAGGCCGTGGTCGTGGACGCGGACACAGGCAAGGTGCTGCGCAAATACCCGGACGACGACATCCTCAAGCTCGACGCCGCGCTCCTGGAATTCGCCCGTCAGGCCTTTGTGGACAAGTCGGTCTAGCGATCTTTCCGCCCGCGCACGTCGTCGAAATCGTGGCGCACGGCCTCCAGCCGCTCCCGGTAGGCCTTGGCGTCGCCGTAGCCCAGAAAGAACCGGTAGCGGCCATGCGCGGCCTTGGGCGTGCGGGCGTGGCGCACCGGGCACCAGTACTGTTCGGTGCGGGCCGCCACCTCCCGCACAAAGCCCATGAGCCCGTTGAAATAGCCGCAATAGACGCAATTGAGCTTTTCGATCCAGTTGAGGTAGCCCAGGAGATGGCGGTCGATGACCATGTAGTCCCGACGCCGCACCCTGGGGATGCCGTACACCGGGAAACAGGCGAACTGGTAGACGGTGACGGTGGTATCCAAAAGCAGAGCCGGGATCAGGGCGCCCCAGATGATGGGGATGGTCAGGATGATGAGCGGGCCGGATTCGAAGACGTAGTCGGCCCATTTGCGGGCCAAGAGCTTATGCTGGCGCTTGATTTCCCGGCTGAAGCGAACCTTTTTGCGCTCCACGGTATAGAGCAGCTCGTGCCCGGCCTGCTCCAGCTCCTGGGCCAGCTCCTTTTCCAGGGCCTCCATGCGGGCCAGGATGTCGTCAATTTTGCTCACGGCGAAACACCTCCCTGGCATGCCCCAAGCGCAACATGTCTTCCGTCGAGGGGGTCCGGGGGAAATCATTTCCCCCGGCCGCCGGAGGCATCTTTTCTTTACTTCTTATTCCTATCAGCGGCCTTGACGGCCTGAACCAGGCGCATGAAGTCCACGCCGGCGTCGTGCATGTGGGTGTAGTGCTCGGCGTAGTCGATATCGATGCCGGACATGGACTGGGCCACGGCAATGTCGTCCAGGAACCGGGCCACTTTGGCGGGATCGGGCGCGTCGCCGCACTGGCGGCGGACGGCCTCCAGGATGCGGGCGCGGATGGCCGGGGCCTCGGCGGGCCTCAAGCGCGAGCACACGGCGTCGAGGCGGGCCGTATTGAGCGGGTCGAGGGGCAAAGCGTCACTGTCCAAGGTAGGCCTTCCTGATGTCCGCGTTTTCGCGCAGCCGCTCGGCCGCGTCTTCCATGACCACGGTGCCGGTCTCCAGCACATAGGCCCGGTCGGCCAGTTTGAGGGCCATGTTGGCGTTTTGTTCGACGAGCAGGATGGTGACGCCCCGCTCCTCGTTGATGTTGCGGATGATCCGGAAAATGTGCTGGGAGATCATGGGAGACAAGCCCAGGGACGGCTCGTCCAGAAGCAGCATCTTGGGCCGGCTCATGATGGCCCGGGCAATGGCCAGCATCTGCTGCTCGCCGCCGGAAAGCGTGCCCCCGTGCTGGCGGCGGCGCTCGTAGAGGACCGGAAAGAGGCGAAACACCGTGGCCCGGTCCTGCTCGACCTCGTCGACGTCGCGGCGAAAAAAGGCCCCCATGTCCAGGTTTTCCGAGACCGTGAGCCTCGGAAAGATGCGCCGGCCCTCGGGCACCTGGCACAGGCCCATTTCGGGCAAAAGGTCGGCCCGCACGTCCCGGATGGATTGTCCCTGGTAGCGCACATCGCCGCAGGTGGCCTTGACGATGCCGCAGATGGTCATGAGCGTAGTGGATTTGCCCGCGCCATTGGCCCCGATGATGGTGACGATCTCGCCGGCATCCACCCGCAACGTCACGTCGCGAAGGGCCTGGATGCGGCCGTAATGGGCCGAGACGCCCTCAAGTTCCAAAATCGCGGCCACGCCTACTCCGAATCGTCCGAACGTTTGCCCATACGCGCCGCCGGCCACAACCCGGCCGGGCGCACCAGCATCATCACGGCCATGGCTCCGCCAAAGGCCAGCATGCGGTAGAGCTCAAAGCCCCGGAACACCTCGGGCAGGGCCACCAGGGCCAAGGCTCCCAGGATCACGCCCGGGATCGAGCCCATGCCGCCCAAAACCACCATGGCCAGCACCATGGCCGACTCGATGAAGGTAAAGCTCTCGGGGCTGACAAAGCGCATGCGCGCCGAAAAAAAGGCCCCGGCCAGGCCGCCGAAGACCGCGCCCATGGCATAGGCCAAAAGCTTGAAGCGAAACGTGTCCACGCCCATGAGCTCGGCCGCGGTCTCATCCTCCCGGATGGCCTCCCAGGCCCGGCCGATGCGCGAGAAATTGAGGCGGTAGACGGCGATGACGGTAAAAACGGCCAGGGCCAGGATGATGTAATAGAGGTATTCGAGCTTGCGCAGGTAAAGGAATTCAAAGGAAAGGGAGCCGCCGGAAAATTCGGGCACGTACACGCCCGGGGCCTTGATGCCCAGGATGCCGTTGGGGCCGCCGGTGAGCTGCATCCAGTTGTTGAGCACGATGCGCACGATTTCGCCAAACCCGAGCGTCACGATGGCCAGGTAGTCACCGCGCATGCGCAAGGTGGGATAGCCGATGATGCAGCCGGACACGGCGGCAAAGGCGGCGCACACGGGCAGGCACAGCCAGAAGGACAGGCCGTAGTGCACGGACAGGAGCGCATAGGTGTAGGCCCCGACGCCGTAAAAGGCGATGTAGCCGAGGTCCAGCAGGCCGCACAGGCCCACCACCACGTTGAGGCCCAGCCCCAGGCAGATGTAGACCAGGACGTTTATGGCCACGTCCTGGGCGTAGCGTTCGGTCACCTGCGGGTAGGCCAGGGCGGCCATGGCCAGGATCGTCAGAAGCAGCCAGCGGGGCGTTTTGGCGAAAGCCAGGCCCGCGGCGTCCCGGGCCTGGCCCAGGGGCTTGAGCACGGGATTCAAGGCGCCGACCTTGCCCAGGCGATAGAGAACGAAACAGACCGTGGCGGCCGCGGCCACCCGCAGCCAGACGGCAAAGGCCTGTTCGAAGTGAAACCCGTCTTCCTTGATGCCCACCAGCGGCCACAGCAGGAAAAAAAACCAGGCCAGGCCCAGCCCGAAAAACTGCCAGGATCGCCTAGACCCGCGTATCATCGACATTTTCTCCCATGATTCCGGTGGGCATGAAATAGAGCACCAGGATCAGGATGATAAAGGCAAACACGTCCTTGTACTCGCCGCCGTAGGGGATGTAGGCGGCGGCCATGATTTCCACCATGCCGATGATGAATCCGCCCACCATGGCTCCGGTGATGTTGCCGATGCCTCCGAGCACGGCCGCGGCAAAGGCCTTGATGCCCGGCACGAAGCCCATGTCGTAGCGCACCGAGCCGTAATAGAGCCCGACCATGATGCCGGCGGCCGCGGCCAGGACCGCGCCGATGGCAAAGGTGGCGCTTACCACCCGGTCGGCGTTGATGCCGACCAGGGCGGACATGACCTTGTCCTGGGCCGTGGCCCGCATGGCCTTGCCGATGCGGGTGCGAAAGACCAGGGCGTTGAGCAGAAACAGGAGCAGGGCCGTAACCGCGATGATGCCGATCTGCATGAAGCTCACCCGCACGCCGGAGACGTCGAAGCCGCCCTGGACGAACTGGGTGGGATAGGCCTTGTCGTAGACGCCCTGGGTGAGCATGAGGCCGTTTTGCAGGAAAATCGACATGCCCAGGGCCGAGAGCAGCACCGACAGCCGGGAGGACTGGCGCAGGGGCTTGTAGGCCACCTTTTCCACGGCCATGGCCAGCATGGCGCAATAGCCCATGGTCAGGATCAGGGACAGCATGATCCCGATGGCCGGATGATGCTCCATGAGGCCCCTGGAAGTGAAAAAGCTGAGCAGGATGACGCCCATGTAGCCGCCGGCGGCAAAGATTTCGCCATGAGAAAAATTAATGAGCGAAATGATGCCGTAGACCATGGTATAGCCGAGGGCCACCAAGGCGTAGACGCCGCCCAAGGTCAGGCCGTTTATGATCTGCTGGATGAGATAGTGCATGGATGCGGTCATACCCCCGGGGGGAGGCCGGCCTCCCCCCGGATCAAACGGTTGCTAATACAGTTTGCCGGTCTGGGGATCCCAGTAGTTCTTGAACTGGCCGTCTTTCACCACACGGATGATGTAGTTGGAGCCGGATTCGCCGTTGGCCTGGAACTTGATCTTCTTGGACGCGCCGTCCATGTCCATCTTGAGGAGTTCGGCCTTGATCTTGGCCGGGTCCGTGGAATTGGCGGCCTTGATGGCCGAGAGCAGCGAATAGGCGGCGTCGTAGGAATAGGCCGAATAGGCGCCGGGCTTGCCGTACTTCTCGTAGGCGGCCAGGAACTTCTTGTAGGCCGGGGTGGAATCGTCGATATAGCCGAAGGTCAGGTACATGCCCTCGGCGGCGTCTTTGGCGATTTCCATGAGCTGGGGATGGTACACGGCGTCCTGGCCGATGATGGCGGCCTTAACGCCGGCGCGCTTGGCCTGGATGAGCATGAGCGCGCCCGAGGCGGAGTTTTGCAGGCTCATGTAGAAGACATCGGGGCCCGCGGCCTTGATCTTGGTCAAAACGGCCGAGAAGTCCTTGTCGCCCTGGTTGACGTGGTCATGCTCGATGACCTTCACGCCTTCCTTGGCCGCCAGCTTCTCCACGTTGTCGGCCAGGCCCTGGGAATAGGTGGTCTTGTCGTCCACGATGAAGATGGTCTTGCCCTTGAGCACGTCCTTGATGAACTTCATGGCGGCGATGGACTGGTCGTCGTCGCGGCCGCAGACGCGGAACATGTAGGGCAGGCCGCGCTCGGTGACCTTTTCCGAGGTGGAGGCCGGGGTCAGCATGGGGATGTTGGCCTCGGACAGGGCCTCGGAGGCCGGGATGGTGGCCGAGGAGCAGTAGGCCCCGATGACGCCGACCACGCCCTCGTTGACCAGCTTGTTGGCGGCGGCCACGGCCTGGCGCGGATCGCAGGCGTCGTCCTCGGCCAAAAGCTCGATCTTGTCGTAGCCGGGAATGCCGCCTTCCTTCTCGATGGCGGCAATGGCCGCCCGGGTGCCGTTGGCAATGTCGTTGCCGTCGGCGGCATAGGAGCCGGTCAGGGGGCTTAAGCTCCCGATTTTGAGGGTTTTGGCCGAGGCCGTGGCGGCTGCCAGGCAAAACATCAGGGCCAGCAGGAATACGCTTTTGCTCTTCATGATCCGCAATCCTCCTTTGTCCTTGGTTTGCCCGCCTTGCCGCGCCCGCGCGGCCTCCCGGGCGTTCTCGCGACGCCTCTACAAACAGCTACTCGTACTTGATGCTTTTATGGAAATTGTCGTTTTTGAAGCCTTCGGCGACCAAAGGGCTGCGCCCTTTGGAAACCCTTATGGATTCAGAGCGTTACAATGGAACGCCCATGATAATTTCATGCTGTGTTTGGTTTTTGAAAAAGCCTCTCTTGTTTCCTTACAATACGATCCTGTTTCGCGAAACGCCCTCATTGCTCCGCTTCCGAGCCCAGGTAGGCCTCGATGACGTCGGGGTTGGCCCTGACCTCGGCCGGGGAGCCCTGGCAGATGCATACCCCGTGGTCCAGCACCACCACCCGGTGGCTGACGTTCATGACCACGCTCATGTCGTGCTCGACCAAAAGGACATTGATGCCCGAGGCCGCGATGCGGCCAATGGTTTCCATGAGGTCCCGGCTCTCGGACGGGTTGAGGCCAGCGGCCGGCTCGTCCAAAAGCAGGGTCTGCGGGTCCGAGCCCAGGGCCCGGGCGATCTCCAGGCGGCGTTGCAGGCCGTAGGGCAGGTTCTTGGCCACGGTGTCGGCATGGCCGGCCAGGCCCACGAAGGCCAGGGCCTGCATGGCCCGGGCGCGCACGGCCCGTTCCTCGCGCCGCGTGGACGGCGGGCGCAGGATGGCCCCCAGCACCGAGGCCGAAGTGCGGCAATGGCGCGCCACCATGACGTTTTCCAGGGCGGTCATGGCGGTAAAGAGCCGGATGTTCTGAAAGGTGCGGGCAATGCCGCGCTTGAGGATGTGATGGGGCCGCAGCCCGGAGATGGTGTGGCCGTCATAGGTCACGGTTCCGCCGGAAATTTTGTAGACACCCGTGATGACGTTGAAAACCGTGGTCTTGCCCGCGCCATTGGGGCCGATGAGGCTTAAAATTTCCCCGGGCCGGACTTCAAAAGTCACTTCCGAGAGGGCCTGCAACCCGCCGAAGTGCACGCTGACGTCGGAAAGACACAAATGAGCCATGGGACAGGGTTTATAAAGGAATTCCAGCGGAAAACAACGGGGAAAATTCCGGCCATGGCAGTGGGGAAAACGCCCCGGGCCGCCCGGCCTAGGGAGCATCTTTTCCCATGATTTCCAGGGACTGGCGCAGGATGACCTTGAGATTCTTGATCTCCGTCACCCGCCAGGCCCCGTCCACCCGGCGCATGCCCAGCTCGATGTCGGCCTTGACCCCGGACTTGGGATCAACCGTCACCAGGCCGACCCGGGCCGTGTCCCCGGTCACGGTGACAAAGGTTATGCCGCGCTCCCGGGTCACCCGGGAGCTGGAAAGGAGCAGGGACAGGGAATTCATGTCCCGGGTCCGGCCCGTGGCCAGCCGGCCCTCGGCCACGGCCGCGTCCAGTTCGGCCACAAGTCTGGGCACGAGCATGGGCTTGGCCAGATCGCCCAGGCCGGACCGGAACGGAGCCGGCGCGCCGGGTCCGCCCTGGCTGCCGAAAAACGTGTCCAGGATTTCGTCGATGCCCGAGGCGACCACGGCCTGGGAATCGAAATGCTTGTGAAATTCGGCCACGTCCCGGGTGTCGCAGGCATGGACCAGGCGGGCCAGGGAATAGAGGGGTGCCCGGGACAGATGGTAGAGCCAGGCGGCGGCAATAATGGCGCATACCGCCAGGGCGATGGAGGGAATGGCGTATTTTTTCTTCATGGCATTCTTACCGGCAAGAAATTTTCCATACCGCCCCCCACCGGGGAAGACAATCCCACGCGTCCTTGCCAAAGCCCCGGCCCTTGGGTAGCAAGCGTAAGAGCCGAAAAAGGCTTGTTACGCCGTCCGCACCGGAGGTCACCATGCCCATGCGCCCGAC
This sequence comes from uncultured Desulfovibrionaceae bacterium, assembly GCA_964490985.1. Classification (GTDB taxonomy): domain Bacteria; phylum Desulfobacterota; class Desulfovibrionia; order Desulfovibrionales; family Desulfovibrionaceae; genus Solidesulfovibrio. The sequence goes on from CAZBER010000015.1 coordinate 16,362, forward strand.
ATTCCTGGCCTGCCTGCTCTTGGCCGCCCTGGCCCTGGCCGGTCCCGGCCGCGCCGCCCAGCCCACGCCCGGCCCGGCGGTGCGCCAGCCGCCCCAGCATGTCGC